>CAZGVB010000093.1:0-1601 GCA_964528825.1 uncultured Parasporobacterium sp. | reverse complement strand
AGATCCTTCTCGGCAAGATATTTTTCAATATATTCATCCTGAATAGGGGACTGCCTGCGGTTTATCATGTCTACCTTTTCAGGGATGATATCAACAGCCGTGACATGGTTGTGCTGGGATAGCAGAGTGGCTATGGAAAGACCCACATATCCCGTGCCTGCAACGGCTATATTGTATCGCTTATTTATGACCGACTTTGCTGCATCTTTGGTGACATCCGGCTCAAATAAGTCCACAACCTCGAAATCCAGCACCTCGCCTAATCTCTGTAGCTGCTCGATAGTAGGGATATAATCTCCGTTTTCAATCCTGCCGATCATTCCACGGTGGATCCCGGTCTTTTCGGCAAGCTGTGCCTGAGTAAGATTTTTGATTTTTCTGCGCTGACAGATTGTATCAGATAATTTTTTTATGGATAGTTTTTTCATGAAAATCTTGATTCTATTTTAAATGACATTCAAACAATAAATAACGTAAAACGACAATGATATGATATCAAAAATAACTTTGAAAGGCAATGTCAGAGTCGATGGAATACAAAGAGTATTAGATAAACTGGTAAAAAGAAAACGTAACGGTCTGATTAAGGTAATAACAGGCATTCGTCGTTGCGGGAAATCCTATTTACTGAATACTATTTTCTACCATCATCTTATTGAAATGGTGTCGACGAAAGTCACATTATCCGCTTTGCCTTTGACTCTGCCGACGATCTTTCTTTGATCGGCGAAAACCTTATACAAATTGAAAAAGGAAAAACGAAGCGTCGATCCCGAAAAATTTATGGCGTATATCCGTTCTAAACTGATGGATTTATGATTTTCTGCTTGATGCCGCAAGCCTTGAGGCTTGAAAAAAACAAGGGGAATGGTTCTCACGTTTTTTGGCTATCTGATCTGGAGTAAAAATACAAACGCTCCCTTTTGTGACGAAGCATTTGAGCAATAATGTTTTCCATTATCTTACTTTGCTGAAAGCAAAAACACAGTCCCGCATCAAGGGTGAACTGTGCCTGTAAGCCGGCCCCTTGATACAGATCTGTTGTTCCTGCTATTTTATAATACCAAGAGCCGAAGGCACGGCGTCCTTCGGCTCCTAAAATCTTGAAATCATTAACCTCAATCTGAGAGTTTTACACAGAATAATTTACATTACCCGCTGCACAGCGTTTGGCATCTTCTTTCAACTCTGTTTTCAATTTACTTGTTCGAACAATAACTGACTCTCTTATTTAGCAATTTTTGTATAATATCTGTAGATAAATGTCACCATTTGTCTTCTCTGGATATTGCTTACTCTGTCAAATATAACTGTATTGTTCGCCTGGTTAACACCCGAAGTGATGCCGGTCGTCTTTGCCCATGCGATAGCCTTATATGTATCTGTGGATTGATTCAGGATGCCGTCCACATCCTTAAATCCCGTAGACGCGGCTGTTACCGCGGGCTTTCCTGCCATACGGTAAAGCATGATGATGGTGGATGCTCTGGATATGGAATTATTAGGTCTGTATGTTACGGTGCCGTCTGCCTCCGTATATCCTTTGGTGATACCCGCACCGACTGCCCAATATATACCTTCAACGGCACCTTGAGAAATTC
>CAZGVB010000092.1:0-1661 GCA_964528825.1 uncultured Parasporobacterium sp. | reverse complement strand
ACCCCGCAGCTATGTCAATCATTTAACACCACACGAATATACCTTGATATTATACCACTGCGATACCGCAGCGTGTCTTTATTTACGGCCTTAACGCGCCTACAGTGCTGAAGATTGCCCGCATCCTGCAATTTAACGCTGTTGTCGCCTCGAACGCGCATGTCATCAATCTGTACAAGCGCCTCGGGTTCACAGATCTCGGACTGATCCCGGGCGGTTTCCATAACAAGGACGGCAACTATGAAGATATTCATGTGATGTATCGTCTGCTGTGAGTGATATATCTTATTCCATACTGGTTTCTGCAATATGCTGATCAAGCCTGGATGCGTAAGCTTCAACATGGCTGCTCATATCGTTATTATCCGTCCACAGTTCACACTGTGTCATAACGGTTTGAACGGCATCATCCATGCCCTCCGGCGGATAGCGATGCTTCTTCAAAAGCTTCTTAATCATCATTCGCATTTTTGCCCGTGCAGAATCCCGCTTCTGCCAATCGACTGTCTTATTTTTGCGAAGAGTTTCTGCCAATTCCTTTGTAATGGCGATAAGTTCTTCATTTTCATAAAAATCTTTGATTGCTCGCGGCTTCGTTAGTGCATCATAGAAAGCCATCTCATCGACAGTCAGCCCCAGCTGTTCGCCCTCCTTTTGGGCTGCCTGTATCTGCTTCGCCAGATTCAGCAATTCCTCGATGACTTGCTCATTGGTGAGCATTCCGTTAAGGTAACGGTTCATAGCCTGCTGGATAATCTCGCTGAACTTTTGCGATTTGACTACATTCGTTCTTTTATAAATAAGAACCTGCTCGGCAATCAGCTTTTTCAGCAGCTCCACTGCAAGGTTTTTCTCCTTCATCTTTCCGATTTCTTCAAGAAATTTCGGATCAAACAGAGAAAACTCACCTTTCACGTCAGAAAACAGATTAATTACTCCGTTCGACTTTATACTCTGCTCAAGCAGGGCGTTGATTCGTGCATTCATCTCCGGCAGGGAAATTTTCTTGCCTTCGCCTTGATTCATTAGTCGCATAACAAGCACACGGACAGATTCAAAGAATGCAGCCTCGATACGTAATGATTTCTCAACAAGGGAAGAACACAGCGACAGAGCCTGGCGCAGAAGCAATGCCTCTTTCAGGAAATCCTCGCGTTCACGTTCTTTATCCACACTGACAATAAAGTTGACCGCACCGCTGATAGCCTTGGATCGTTCAAGATCTGTTCCCGCTGTGAACTTGGAATAATCGTATCCATGGAATATATCGCGGCAGATAGACAGCTTCTCTAAGAACTTAGGATAAGCCACTTTGGCGATATCGGTATCACCATAGTTCTTTTTGTCTCGGGCTGTATAGTCATTCATTGCCTGCTTGAGTGCAGAGGCGATGCCGACATAATCGACAACAAGGCCGCCTTCCTTGTCACCAAAGACACGGTTTACACGAGCAATAGCCTGCATCAGGTTATATCCCTGCATCGGTTTATATACATACATGGTCGCAAGGGACGGAACATCAAAGCCCGTCAGCCACATATCGACCACGATAGCAATCTTCAGCGGGCTGCTGTTGTCTTTAAACTTTTTAGCGAGTTCGTCCCTATGACGCTTGTTTCCGATAACGGCACGCCATTCCTCCGGGTCTTTGTTGCTCTCTG
>CAZGVB010000091.1:0-1780 GCA_964528825.1 uncultured Parasporobacterium sp. | reverse complement strand
CCATCGATAAAATCATTCTGCATATCGATCACAAGTAAGATTTTCTGCATGGTTTTTCCCGCCTTTCTAAGTCCGGTGCTCTGCTTAAAATATCAAGTCACACAAGGAATCAAGTCCAAGGATATTATACATCATATCATCCACGCGGGAATAATATATGTGCTGCTGTCTATGGCACCCAAAGATTCTCTGAGACAAATAATTGCACCGGTGCCCCTCGGCACGGAGGCCTTGTCGAGCAGCTTAAACGCACCTGTAATCTGTGTCGGCGGATTTATGTTCTTTTTGATTTCGATAGGATGAAGCTGTCCGTCGCTCTCCATGATCAGATCGATCTCATTACTGTTCTTGTCACGATAATAATGGAGCAGGCAAGCCTCGGCGTTGTTAGTGTATGTTTTCATGATCTCAGACACAACATAGTTTTCTAAAACAGCTCCGTTTATTGCGCCGTTCATCAGAATTTCAGGGCTTGAATATCGAGTAAGATAGCAGACAAGACCCGTATCAAAGAAATACATTTTCGGTGTTTTGATCGTCCGCTTTAAAAGATTGTTGGAGTAAGGATGGAGAAAGAATATGACACCGGATTTTTCAAGTTCTTTTACCCAGCGCTTTGCCGTATCATCACTCACGCCCACATCACCGGCAATATCATGCAGATTGAGCATCTGCCCGCTTCTGCAGGCGGCAGCACGAATGAAGTCCGCAAACGTCACCTTATCTACGCCCGGAATATCTGTGGTTACATCACGGTCGATATAGGTCTGGATATAGCTGCTGTAGAAAACATCACGGTCTTTATATTTGCCGCTCCTGTGGCCGGGAAGAGCACCGTCCCATATTCTTTGATAGATTTCATTTGGTGTGGCTGGAGAAAGCAAAGCCTTACGAGCATTCAAGCTACCAAGCTCAATCGAAAACGGAGAAACATCCTTTGCTCCGCATAGCTCAGCTTGAGACAATGCGGACATATGGAGGATTGCTGTCCTTCCTGCCAAGGATTCCTGTGCAAGCTCCATCAGACGATACGCCTGAGAGCCGGTCAGCCAATAAGAACCGGGGGCAGCGCCGTTGTCGATGGCAATCTTGATATACGAAAATAGCTCCGGCGCGTACTGAACCTCATCAATAAGAACAGGTGCGGAATGCATCTTCAAAAACATTGCGGGATCTGCTTTTGCAAGCCTGCGCTCCTCCAGATCATCCAATGAAACCTCTGATCGTGTCGTCCCCGCCATCAGGTGACGAAGCATGGTGGATTTTCCGACCTGACGAGGCCCTGTCAGCAGCACACAAGCGTACTCGGCGCTTACGGCAATAAATTTCTTTTCAAGCTGTCTTTCAATATACATTGCCCCACTCCTCCTTTAGGCCAAAATACGATGCATGTTTATTTTGGCCTAAAATTGATAAAAAGTCAACAGATTCAAATACGATGAATAATGATTGGGAACAGTCAATCTCTCCAACATCGTCCGCCGGATTCATGTCCGGCAAAGATCTTTTCAGAAAAAGGCTGGCGAAAAACCGCCATTTTTCAAGGAATTTTTGATGATTTTACTGTAAAAAAATGGTTACGAGATAGGCCTTCTGGCTAGGGTCTGAACAGTAACCAAGTAAAATTTCAAAAGGTCCAAGGGATTTTATTCGGACAGGATTTCGAGTAAACTAAAGTCACAAAAGCTAATTGAAAAAGTAAATGCTACCCTAACCCTATTTTTTACCAAGAGTTAATATGTAAAGGGTGGTTTCTCCACCTGAATACATATGACTGCGG
>CAZGVB010000090.1:0-2245 GCA_964528825.1 uncultured Parasporobacterium sp. | reverse complement strand
GGTGCTGTTTTTTAGGTGCTGTTTTTTTGATGCTGTTTTTTAGGTGCCGTTTTTTAGGTGCCGTTTTTTTAGGTGTTTCCTGTCAAATGTTTTTCTTTAAGGCTTACTGTGCCTTTATATGTGTATGTGTAAAAAGATGATCCTCGCAATATTCATGGTTGCCGTCGCATTTTGAGCAATAGCGGAATGTCAGCTGCGGGTCCGTGATATTCGTCCTGCCGCAGATGGTGCATTTGTGGATGACAACGCCGCCATCCTCCGGTCTGTATGTTTTTTTAGGCTCGCTCTGCGCGGTCCTCTGCGCCGACGCATATCCTGCGGCGCCGTTCATATATGACGCATTTGCCTGCTGACCGCGGTATACATTCTGTCTGAACCTGTCTCTGCGCCTGCGGGCATTCCTTCTCATGTTGCGGTTGCAGATAAAGAATATCAGGAAGTTGAGCAATGATACGACTATCGCGAATATCTCGGTCAGACATATGGTCGGCGTATAATATGATACGATCTGTGCATACATGTCCTTGATCGTCGAGTCGGAAAGTGCCTGCTGTACCAATGCGCTGTCCGCAAATGTAACAAGGAAGAATGCAGATGTATATTGCATGACCTGAAGTCCCAAAAGTCCCACATCTATCCATGCAAGTATCTTTATCTTGATAGGAAGCAGTCCAAAGAAATATACCTTCGCATCCGGATATATCACCGCGAATGCCAAAAATGATGCCATATTTATATAATATGTAGTGACATTCATCGATATGCCTGTGCCGTTTGCAGCCCAGGTGATCCAATATATCAGCATGGCGCCGACTGTCGTAAAGAGCCATCCCGAGAACATGTAAAGGTTGTATCTGAATGCCCCCAGCTCCTGTTCCAGTGCCCTGCCTATAAAATAATAGAACATAAACATGAATATCACCCAAAAGCTCAGCGCCTGCGGGATGGCAAGTACCCATGTAAAGAGTCTCCATATCTGCCCCTGCATGACCAGCTGCGGGCTGAGCGTGATCCATGAATATATATCATTTCCGCTGCCTATGCTTATGAAGTAAAGGATATATCCCACTCCATAACCGGCAAGGATATAAAATATGAGATTCTTGATCGCAAATCTGCCTAATTTTTTTTCGAGTTTGTCTATCATTAATATTACTCCGATCGCAGTCCGCATCTCATTTGGAATATGCAGACCGATTGTATTTACAGTTCTCAAAGTATAACACAATGCTTGTGAAACTAAAAAGCAATAATGGTGAATTATCTGTGACCTTGTTTTTCAGATACTGTATTTTTTTTTGAGCATAGTGTATAATTTAGCGATTATGAGTGAAAAATTAAAATTAGGCGTAGATATAGGCTCTACCACCGTAAAAATTGCTATTTTAGATGATGATAACAAGCCGCTCTACCTGGACTATCGCAGGCATTATGCAAATATTCAGGAGACTCTTGCCGCGCTTATAGGCGAAGCAAGAGCATCTGTCGGCGACATATTGCTGCATCCTGTCATAACAGGCTCCGGCGGACTTACACTCTCTAAGCATTTGGATACACCCTTTGTCCAGGAGGTTGTCGCGGTCGCCACATCGCTTGAGACATTTACTCCTACCGCGGATGTCGCGATAGAGCTCGGCGGCGAGGATGCTAAGATACTTTATCTTACAAACGGCATCGAGCAGCGTATGAATGGTATCTGTGCGGGCGGCACGGGTTCATTCATAGACCAGATGGCGGACCTTCTCCAGACGGACGCCGCGGGGCTCAATGAATATGCCAAGAATTACAAGACTATATATCCTATAGCCGCCAGATGCGGCGTCTTTGCGAAGACGGATATACAGCCTCTCATAAATGAAGGAGCGACAAAGGAGGACCTTGCCGCATCCATTTTCCAGGCGGTCGTCAACCAGACCATATCGGGACTCGCCTGCGGCAAGCCTATCAGAGGCAATGTCGCATTTCTCGGCGGCCCTCTGCATTATCTGTCTGAGCTTCGCGCGGCCTTTATACGCACCTTGAAGCTGGAAGGCGATGCGATAATATTCCCCGAGAATTCTCATCTTTTTGCGGCCATAGGCTCCGCACTCAATTATAAAGAAGATTATGTCATCTCTATCAACGAGCTCTATGAAAAGCTCTCACAGGGCATAAAGATGGCAAATGAGATATACAGATTGGAGCCACTCTTTGGCTCAAAGGAGGAATATGATGCCTTTACGGCACGCCACCGCAAGGCTGCCGT
>CAZGVB010000089.1:0-2283 GCA_964528825.1 uncultured Parasporobacterium sp. | reverse complement strand
CAGCTCGAACTGAGAAGGGGAGAGGTACATGCACTTCTGGGAGAAAATGGTGCGGGAAAGAGCACTCTGATAAAGATCCTTGGACGAATTATTCACGGGGACGGAGGTGTCATTGAGATAAACGGTACCCCGGTAAACATACAAAGCGTACAGGACGCTCGCGAAAACGGCGTCAGTATAATCCACCAGGAAATAAGTCTTACAGGCACGCTGACGATTGCCGAAAATATATTCATGGGTCAGGAACTGTGTCACTTTGGATTCTTAAATGACAGAGAAATGAACCGCCAGGCTCAAAAGGCGCTGGATGATATGGGATTGGCATTGGATGCTCGTACAAAGGTAGGAGAGCTTTCCATTGCCAGACAGCAATCGGTAGAAATAGTAAAAGCCTTATTTTTTGATTCGAAGATAATAGTTATGGATGAGCCCACGGCGTCTTTGACCGACTCAGAGGTCGATCAGCTGTTTAAGCGTATTGAAGTGCTTAAAAGCCAGGACATCTCCATTATTTATATATCACACAGACTTGATGAGCTGTTTGAGATCGCAGACCGCGTAACGGTCATGCGTGACGGACAGTATGTTGCTACAGTCAATATTGCGGATACAAATAAAGATCAGCTTGTGTCCCTTATGGTAGGACGCAGCCTGGAAAACAGCATGTATCCGACAACGCGCCCACAAGGACGCGAGGTATTGCTGGAAGTGCGAGGCTTAAACAATGGATATGATCATGATATCAGCTTCCAGCTTAAAAAAGGCGAAATACTCGGCTTCGCAGGACTGGTCGGTGCCGGTCGTACAGAGCTTGCAAGGTCCATATTCGGGCTTGATCCGATAACGTCTGGAGAGATATTGGTAGAAGGAAAGCCGGTCTCAATCAAAAGTGCAAAGGATGCCATTGATAACGGAATCGTACTTGTACCCGAAGATCGAAAGAACCAGGGCCTTATATTACTCAATACCATCGGATTTAATCTGACCTTGCCGGTATTGAAAAAATTTATGAAGGGTATATCCGTCGATCATAAAAAAGAAAATGAGATCATCGACGAATATGCACACAGCCTGTCTATAAAAATGGCGGGTACGGATCAATATGCGGCGGAATTGTCGGGAGGCAATCAGCAAAAGGTAGTTATCTCAAAATGGCTTGCCGCAGATCCAAAGATAATCATCATGGATGAGCCGACAAGAGGCATAGATGTCGGAGCTAAGGCAGAAATATACAGCCTGATGAACAGGCTGGCAATGGAAGGAATGTCTATCATCATGATCAGCTCGGAGCTGCCTGAGGTGATCAATGTCAGCAGCAGGATCGTTGTCATGCAGGAAGGACGCATAACACAGATAATCGATCAGCAGGACGGACCTACAACACAGGAGACGATCATGCATTATGCAACAATCGGAGGTGACGAAAATGAAAAAGAGCACAAATAATCCGTTCTTGAAATTCTTAAAAAAATATGCTGGAACGATAATAACCTTGATTTTGCTGTCGGTTGCTCTGTCAATCGCAACTCCAAAATATTTTACCGGAAGCAATCTGATGAATGTGCTGCGTCAGGTATCATGCAATGCGATCATCGCCTTCGGAATGACTTACGTGCTCATATGCGGCAGTATCGATCTTTCAGTTGGTTCTGTCTGCGCATTGAGCGGATGCGTGCTTGTCATCCTTCTGCAGAACGGTGTCAGCTTCGGTGTGGCTCTTGCCATATCTATATTGCTCGGAGCAGTTGTAGGTATCATAAACGGCGAGCTTATAGCCAGACTTAATATTCCGGCATTTATAGTGACTCTCGCAAGCCAATTTACCGTAAGCGGTTTTGCATATCTGATCACAAACAATATGCCGATCAGAGTTGATTCAGATACACTTTTTGAATTCGGAAACGGCAAGTGGCTCGGTATTCCGACACCTGTTTACTTCTTTGTCATCATAGCAATCGTGGTGGGAGTAGTTCTTGCACGTACGAAGTTCGGACGTTGGGTATACGCGACCGGCGGTAATATGGAGGCTGCTATTCATTCCGGAATAAATACAAAAAGAGTCATTATTATATCTCATATAATATGCGGACTTTTAGCTGCCTTCGCAGGATGCGTATGGGCATCACGTGTATATTCGGGACAGCCTACAATAGGCTCGGGATATGAAGGTGACGCAATCTCGGCAGCAGTACTCGGAGGCACGAGCTTTTCAGGTGGTGTCGGAACAATCTTCGGAACAGTCCTGGGTTCATTGGTCATCGGTGTTATAGCAATGGTCTGAAC
>CAZGVB010000088.1:0-2550 GCA_964528825.1 uncultured Parasporobacterium sp. | reverse complement strand
AGATCTTTTATTCAGCATCAATTGATACCCCCAGGAGACCAAGGCCGTGCATCTTGCGGGAGCACGCAGTGCGGAGCAATCCGGAAGGGGTATCATGGACCAATTCCAAGAAGTAAAATATATATAATATGCAAGATGTTATTGAAACAACCCCAAATAAGTCCGATGAACATCCAGCCGGGCAGGCCATAAAGACCGTGCTCCTCTCGATTCTGGCAGTGATCGTGGTGTCCAACATCGCCACCCTGGCCCTGAGCTTTGGCGCCATGGCGGTATATGGTCCCATGACCCGGGAAGAGCTTACATACTTCACGATGCCGGGCAAGGCCATAACCCTGATCCTTTACTGGTTCAAGTATCGAAAGAGGCTTACAGGCTTTTTTGACATAAAGGGACTGGGGATGGGACTCTTTCTCGGAGCCGGCATGCTGGCGGTCAATGCAGTCACGCTCATAGGAGGAGTCATGGATCATATGGAATGGGGCAATATCCCCATGGCCATATGGGAAGGCATGCAGCCCGGCTTCTCGGAAGAGATCCTATACAGGATCATCCCGCTCTCCTTGGCCATGAAAGCCGGCAACAGGGAGCAGGCGGCTGCTCCGGCCATGATAGTGACCAGCGTATTGTTCGGCTTCATCCATATGTTCAATATGTTCTACGGAGCGGACGTTCTGGCAACAGTGCTCCAGACAGTCTATGCCGTGGGAGTAGGACTCGTTTTCTCCTGCATTTACCTCAAGACAGGCAACATGTGGGTGTCGATCATCCTGCACTCCCTGACTGATATTGTATATTTCATGAGCGCTCAGGGACAGAGCAGCGGCGGCGTGCTCTCACAGCGGATGGGGATTATGGAAGTGTGCGTGCTTCTCGGATATACGGCGGTATACTTCGCCAATGCATATTATGTCCACAGGAAGACGAAGCCGGGTGAGATAGAAGCGGTCTGGGCCCGCATATGGGACAGCAAGGCGCAGAATGTATGAAACGGTATCGAATGCATCGCAGATACTGAAGATACCGGAATATCAGCAACAAAGGAAGGAAAAGAACATGAAGAAAATGAAGATGATGAGCATGCTGCTGGCAGCGGCCATGACGGCGGGAATGCTCACGGCTTGCGGCGGCTCGACCTCGGAAAGCACCGAGAGCACAGCAGCGGCAAGCGAGACTGCGGCAGAAACAGGTGAGACAACAGCTGACGCGGGGGAAACAACAGATGCAGCACAGACAGACTATGCATATCTGAACAATGAATCAGGCTTCTGCGTGAAGAAGTGGACGGGGACATACGCTCAGCTGGATGAAAGAGATGATGTATATCTTATCGCTGAATCGGGAACGACGACTATAGACTCCATATATATGGGCATAGTCTATGTCGTATATCCGGAACTGCCGGAGGACTTTGACATAACAGCGGAGGGCGCAGCTGAAGAGGCGCAGAAGTACTACTCCGTACTGACGATGGAGCCTGTTCTTTTCTCCGAAGACGCGGATCTGACAGAGGATGAGCTGAAGGCGCTCATCGAGCAAAGCGATAACGAGATATTCTCAACTGACTATACGCTTACTGCATTTAAGACAGGCGATGGCCATAACCTCTATCAGCTTGGTGGAATCGGTGAAGGCGCCGAGTACTCCGAGTATGCAACAGATGATACAAAGAAGACATTTGAGGCCCTTGAGTCCGAGTGGGAGACACAGCGTGCACAATTCGAGATCGTAAACTACCAGGGATCAACGAATATCACATTCAGCGCCACAGACTATGACGGCAACAGCGTGGATGAGTCCATATTCAAGAATGCGAAGGTCACGATGGTCAACATCTGGGGCATCAGCTGCAATCCGTGCATCCGCGAGATGCCCGATCTGCGCAAGCTCAATGACAACATCGATGACTTCCAGGTCGTTACGGTACTGTCGGATGTGACAAGCCTTTCGGATACGGACGGCATAGATGAAGCCCATGAGATCATGCAGACCCAGGGCGCGGATACGCTGCCGGTCATCCTGATGACGGATGAGCTTTACACGATATTCCCGTACACAGGAACCCCCACAAGCTATCTGGTGGACAGCAACGGCAATATTCTTGGACGCCCTCATGCGGGATCATATAACGAAGGCAACTATGAGATGCTTGAGCAGTGGGTCAAGGATACCATGGCCGAGATGTAATATCCGGATTTCTGCATCTGCAGATGCCTGTTTTTAAAGTATTTTCTCACAGTATTTCCCCTTGTGACCGTAAGAATATAGGCGGAATTGATGCTTGCAAACAGAGCATGAGACCGTTAATATCTCAAAAGGAAATTTATGGTAACGTCACGGTACCGATCACGATAGGGGAAAATGTATGCAAACGAAGAAGATATCGAAAAGAATTGCGGCGGCTATGCTCAGCTTGAGTATGGTCGCCGCACCGCTTTATACGTCGGGTCTGAGTATGACTTCCTACGCAGCTTCAAATGTAAGCGCGCAGGCATCGGAGGAAGGCACCAAGACAGAGACACCGGATGAAGAACTGCCGCAGGAAGGCCA
>CAZGVB010000087.1:0-2756 GCA_964528825.1 uncultured Parasporobacterium sp. | reverse complement strand
TCTGCCGCGCTGATGATGTCTTTCATCTCATTTAAGGCGGAAATAGCTTCTTCAGAGGCCTTCTTTACATTTGTCAGATCGATGCCGCATATGACAGCCCTCGAACCGGAATCATCTGCTTTGATATATCTGAATTCGCAATATCTGTCTTCACCGAATGAATTGTCTACAAAGGAAAGAACGAAAGAATCTTCTGTTTTGAATCTTTCAGTCACATATGCGGGATCTGTCATACGGATCATGCGCTCACGGTCTTTTTCCGCTATGTCATGGCTTACATAATATCCCATGGACCGGCTGTAGCTGGAGGTATCTCCGTATTTTTTATTATACGAATCATTAGTCTTGTATGTATGCATGTAATCTGTATCAAAATCCACGTAATAGAGAGTGGAGTATTGATCTCTCAGCTTACTGAGTACCAGATACGACTCGTAATTTTCGGCAAGCTTTCGTTTGTTCAGAATCTTGGTGCATATTACCGCGGCGGCAATGGATACGACCAGAGACATTTGTGTGTTTGATCTTGGATTGTCAACACCAACGTATCCCGATACCACGCCGTCGATCATCAGAGGTGACAGAATGAGACTGTCTATCTGTTGGGGCTTGAGGATCTGATATATGGGGTCATCGCTATCCAGCTCATCATCAAGAGAATGTATGACAAACTCGCTGTTTTTGATAACATTCTCAATCTCTTTTATTTCCGCTAAAGGAAGGCTTTGCAGATTGTCTATCTGCGCCGTTACGCCGGGCGCGCACCATTCATATGTATTGACGGTGATACCTTTCTCTTTGTCATCTTCAAATACATAGGCTCTGTCGGCATTGTACAGATGGCCGAGGCTGACAAGAATATCATCAATTGAGTCGGCACCCACGTCATATAAAAACCTGCGGATTTCTTTTTCCTGCATTGCGATATCAGGAGAGATGGGAAAAAACTGTGATATATTGGATTGGTTCCTTTGATCTTTCATGTTTGGACCGTCTTTCTATAGGCTTGGTTCAATGATGTCGGGATTTTAAAAATATTACTAATAGGTATTGTCGCATATTGAATTTGATCTGTAAATAAGACTGTTGTAAAAAAGGTGAGGATGTCGTTGCCAAGTAATCGCCTACATTAACATCCGGATATAGAAAAAAGATATGATTTACTGTAAAGTATTAATCGGCGCAAAAAACATGGATAAACGGCCGCGCTGCACATGTAGATACAATTTGCAAATCACCTAAATGGAAAGAAAATGTCATTTCGTATAGTAGAAATATCAAAACCCGCGGAAATACATATCAAAAACAGGCAGCTTGAGATAATGCAGGAAGAGGGGACGGTTTATGTTCCGATTGAGGATATTGTCCATATCATAGTATCGGGACCTAATATCAGGCTGTCAACGATGGATCTGTTGGTTTTGAACCAAAACAAAATAGTCGTGACGATATTAGATAAAAAATTTTTACCGTCATCGTTTGTCCTTCCGTTTGAAGGAAATGTACGGCAGTCAAAATTTATGCATAAACAGACTGAATTCAGCAAGGACGGATACAGGCGTCTATGGATTCAGATAGTCTGCAAAAAAATAACCAATCAGGCGAGGGCACTTATGATGCTCGGTATGGGCGAGGCAGAAAAAGTGGGGAAATATGCGCGAAAGATAGATTTGGGAAACGTGGATTATCATGAATCTTTGGCAGCTAAAGAATATTTTGCGCTATTTCATAACGGACTCAAACGGCGAAGCGACGCTCCTATAAACAGCCGGCTTAATTATGGTTATGCTGTGGTAAGAGGCGCCATCGCAAGAGAGATTGTATGTGTCGGGTTGCACCCGGCATTTGGACTCCATCATAACAACCAATTAAATTATTTTAATTTGGCCGATGATCTGATTGAGCCGTTCAGACCGATAGTAGACATGCTTGCATGCGGGCTTGACAGCACAAATGAATTATTGAGCAGAGAGGAAAGACGAGCTTTGGCTTGTGTGCTGTATAACGCATGCATGATAAATGACAGGAAAATGAGTGTGCTTGAGGCAATCGGCGAGGTATGTGAAAGCTTGAAACGCATTATCGGAGAGGATTCTGCTGAAGATCTGCATCTTCCGGATATTTTGCCGACAGAATTATTGGATAGGATCACGGAATGAGAATATTGGTAATCCTTACCCCGACGAATAAGCGTGGGACAAAAACAGAATATACAAATTTCCGGAAATTTCTTATAGGAGACGGGTATGTGAGGATTGCCGTGGATGTCTATATGAGAACAGTACAAAACAGAAAAGCAACTCAAAAGCATTATAGACGGCTGGATGAACATGTGCCGCACACCGGCACGGTACGCGTACTTAAACTCACGGAAAAACAATATGCCAGTATATATATACCAATTTCCGAAAAAAATTATCAGGAAGAGAAGGTGGGACTAAATTGCTTTGTGATGTTATAATAAAGACCGTGAGAAAAATAAATACGTTGTATATGGTCACTTCGAAAAGTACAATATATAGTGCCTGAATGGTAGGGCGAATTCGGAGGGGTGTACAACATATGGTGCTTGAGGATGCAGGATGGCATCATACATCAAGCAGATACAATGCAACCGATTTTTACAGAGTAAGCGAAGACAGAATAAAGAATCTGACAGCAGATTCTGTTAAGACATACGCAGAAAACAAGAGAGCTTCCATTGCAAACAGCAAGAGCAATATAGTAAAATACAGAGGAGACTTCTCATATACAGA
>CAZGVB010000086.1:0-2935 GCA_964528825.1 uncultured Parasporobacterium sp. | reverse complement strand
AACAGACGACAGTGAAGGCGAGGTTGCTACGGTCGGTGCTATCAGTGCCAAAGCCGGAAGAGGCAAGCAGACGACAAGGCATATAGAATTATATGAATTTAAGCACGGCTATCAGATCATGGATACACCGGGATTCACGTCTCTTCTTGTAAACGAAAATGATTTTACAAGAGAAGAGTTGCAGGATGTATTTCCGGAATTCGCACCTTTTCTGGGCAAATGCAGATTCAGTGACTGCAAGCATGTAAAGGAAAAGGATTGTGCAGTCAGAGAAGCGGTAGAAAAAGGAAAGATCAGTCAATTGCGCTACAATAGCTATAAATCAATCCTTTCCGAGATAAAACCGATACATTAAGACATTAAATGGAAAATATATTATCACCCTCAATACTTTCAGCTGATTTCGGCAATCTCGAAAGAGAACTGGCCGCCATAGAGGCGGGCGGCGCAAAATATGTACATATAGATGTAATGGATGGAATGTTCGTACCGAGCATCTCGTTTGGGATGCCTGTGATCAGATCTGTCAGGAAATATTCCCCACTTATATTTGATGTCCATCTTATGATAGAAGAGCCGATAAGATATCTAAAGGATTTTGCCGACGCCGGTGCCGATATCATAACGGTACATTACGAGGCCTGCAAAGATATAAGAGCCACTCTTAAAGAGATAAAAGCTCTCGGAATAAGGCCCGCTCTTTCCATAAAGCCGCTTACGGATGTAAATGTTGTAAGAGATTATATGGACGATCTGGATATGATACTCTTAATGAGCGTCGAACCGGGATTCGGTGGCCAAAAGTTTATAGAAAGCTCGCTGCAGCGGGCAGCAGATCTAAGGCATATCATTGATGATCAGAACGCCAAGGTGGATCTCGAAATAGATGGCGGCATCAAATTAGACAATGTCTCAAAAGTCCTTGATGCAGGCGTCAATATTATTGTTGCCGGAAGTGCGATATTTTCAGATACCCAAAATAATACTTGCAAATTTATGGACATATTGAAACGATAACAGATATTCGCTTTTCGGATCAGAGCTTACAGGATCAGCATTGCATCACCGAAAGAGAAGAATCTGTATTTTTCGTCTACTGCAACCTTATATGCGTTCAGCATAATCTCCCTTGACGAGAATGCCGAAACAAGCATGAGCAGGGTAGATTCCGGAAGGTGAAAATTGGTTATAAGTCCGTCGGTTACCTTGAACCTGTATCCGGGATATATAAATATATCGGTCCATCCGCTGGATGCTTTCATAAATCCCGATTCGTCGGCTACGGATTCAAGTGTTCTTGTGGATGTTGTACCTACACATATGACCCGATGACCTGCCTCCCTGGTACGGTTGATGATATCGGCAGCTTCCTGAGTCACAACATAATATTCAGAATGCATATGATGCTCAAGGACATTTTCAACTTTTACGGGTCTGAATGTTCCGAGCCCTACATGCAATGTAACTCTGGCAATAGAAATACCGGCGCTGCTTATCTCATCCAGCAGTTCATTTGTAAAATGAAGCCCGGCAGTAGGAGCTGCAGCAGAACCATCGTGTACGGCATAGACTGTCTGATAACGGTTTTTATCTTTTAATTCATGAGTTATATACGGCGGCAGAGGCATCTGTCCCAATTGATCGAGTATCTCTTCAAAAATACCTTCATAGTCAAATCTGATGATACGATTGCCGTCCTGTGCAATATCAATGATCTCACCGCTCATGAGTCCGCCAAAGTCGAATGCGTGACCGGGACGTGCCTTTTTTCCCGGCTTAACAAGGCATTCCCAGGTATGGTCACTTTTGCGCTTGAGTAATAATATCTCTACCTTTGCGCCGGTATCCTTGCGTATACCGAACAGTCTTGCAGGTATTACCTTTGTGTCGTTAATAACAAGACAGTCACCCTTTTGCAGATATTTGATGATATCCTTGAAGGTATCATGAGTAAGGGAACCGGTCTTTCTGTCGACAACCATGAGCCTGGATGCAGATCTGTCGGTTAAAGGGTCCTGAGCGATAAGCTCATTTGGAAGTTCATAATTAAAATCACTTAATAACATAGCCATAATATGCATATTTTAACACAAAGACCCGAAATGTTAATATGATTATGCTGAATCCGGAAATTAAATTTTAATCAGTTTGCCGTCAAAGCAGTTGACATCGCACTGCGAGCAGTACTAGAAATTGCCCGGATGAAAGATCTGTGAGCGATTGCCCATCAGTGACAAATGAGGATAAGAAACAAAATACGGTTGATTTTTCGACACTATTACGGGATAATAGAATCAGATTCAAACAAATGAAATGTATGATTTTGAAAGGAGGATATTTTATATGACGAGAAGGTATGACAGCAAAGCAGCAAGGCAAAGAATACTATCCACATGTGTCAGATTATTCCTTGAGCAGGGATACAGTAAGACAGTTCCTAAGCAAATAATAAGTGAGGCTGATGTAACAGTTGGTTCCTTTTACAATATTTTCAAATCAAAGAGCTCCGTACTCACGGATCTTTGTGAATTTATGTTTGAGAATCAGTTCGGTATAGCTGAGGATATCGTCGGCAAGGATGCGGGAGGAGCACTTATTTACGCAGTAGAGACGTCTATTCAGCTCACGCTTGCGGAACTGAACGAAAACCTGCGCGAGATATATGTTGAGGCGTATACAGATCCGGATCTTTTGGACCTTATACAGCACAAGACAGCCTCCAAGCTGAAGGATCTATTCAATATATATATACCAAATGGCAGAGAAAGCGATTTCTACGAGATGGAAATAGGTACATCCGGAATGATAAGGGGATATATGGCAAAGAAATGCGATATGTATTTTACTATCGAGAAAAAGCTCGCTCGCTTTCTCAGTACCGCACTTGATGTTTATAATGTGCCTAAAGAGGAAAAAAAGCAGATAATTGATACAA
>CAZGVB010000085.1:0-2939 GCA_964528825.1 uncultured Parasporobacterium sp. | reverse complement strand
AAGCACTCATGCCTACTGGAGGTGTGATAAGTCCGAGCTGCATAACCATTACCATGATTACGCCGTACCAGATGCCGTCAAAGTACTCTGAAAGTGTTGCCAAGTGGCTGACGAATTGCGTGCCTGCACGTGGGTGAGAGCAGACATTCGGCAGCCTGGACCATATGATCACGTAGTCAGATAGGCCGAAGTGTGAATACGGGCACCGGCTGTGGGTGCACCTCAGGTGCGAAGCAGCCGACGCCCGGAGTCAGAGAATCCGAGAATCAGAGTACAAAAAAGGGTTTCGCCTTACGGCGAAGCCCTTTTAGACTTATCACATAGTTTATGGTTCTGAGTACAAAGATTGCCGAAGCTCAAGCTCTCAAGGTATTATATCTCGTCTCGAGATGCTTATCCGGTTTCAGCTTTTCTTTTCTACTCTCTTCCTTCATGAGCACAAGCTCTTTTATGAGCTTTGCTGAGCCCTGCTCCCCAAGGAGTGCACAGTTTATGCGAATATCATAATTGCCTGCACCGTCCCAGCTCTCACCCGTGAAGTAAGAATAAAAATCAGCACGTCTTTTATCTACTTTTTTTATGACCTTATGTGCTGTAATCTCGTCACAATCCAGTTCTTTCATGACTCTGGAGATCTTATGATCCTGTGTATCGGCGAAGAAAATGGAAATTACATCATCGCGTCCGCGCAGATAATAATTTGCGCATCTTCCTATCAATATGCAATCTCCTGTCTCGGCCATAGACTTCAATGCGCCATTTATAGCTATATCCAGTCTCAGATCCGACGGCAATACATCAAGGGACAATGACTTCAACATGCCCGATCTGTCGACGCAATTGCTTATGTCGGCTGCCTCGTCAATGATCGCTTCGCTTTCACGTTCATCATAATATTTGAGGGTGGATTCGTCTATACATGAGTTGCTGATCTTGTATACCGCAATAGCTATCTCATCATCATAGACCTTATATCCAAGCAGTGCGGCTGCGATCCTTGCACATTCTGCGGAGCCGCTTCCATATTCGCCTCCGATCGTTATGACCACAGCCTCTCACCTCCTCTGTAAAACGAGTTTCAGATTATACCCACTCGCTTTGGATCTCAGCTGCCATATCCTTGTTCCATATTGCAACAACAGCCTTAAGTGCATCTATAAGCAGAGTAACAACGAGCAGTAACATAGCTATGAACTCAAATACATAGAATGGCCAATATGGTATAAGAAGGTTAGCTGTTGCCTCACCTGTCTCATATACTGCCGGAATCTGCTGGAAAGCTGCTACAGTACCGAATGCCATCGTTACAACTGAAAGCAATGATGTAAATGCATAGCAGATGAAACGTGGAATCGGATGGAACTTCTGGATGAACATTACAACATTGATATGTCCATGTACACTCTGTGTATATCCCCATGTAGAGAATACGAAGCAGCAAAGTGACATCTGGACGATCTCATACGCACCCTTTATGGAAACTACTGACGGGAAGATCGGAATAGCCGTAATCTTTCTCAAAAGTACGTCTGCCATAAGGACTACTGTCATAAGAACCGTAACTATCATGCTGAAGATACTAACGAAATAGCAAATCTTGTCAGTAACTTTTGATATTGAATTTAAAGTCTTCAATGCATGACCTCCTCTTATTTTTTTCGGGCACGGACAGCCCTCTGCTTTGTCCGGCATCGGACTGTCCAAATTTTTGATAATTATGCCCCACTATTCAAGCACTTTTTATCTCTCTTTAAATATTTGTTGATCGATATGGATTCTTCAGACAGAATCAATACTTTGTTGTATATCCGTCTACTTCAGCATCCCAATCTTCATATGAGAATTCTTCATCCCATACACCTTCATACTCAGGAGCAAGGCGCTCTACGATCTCCATGAACTTATCATACATAGCCTGTCCGTCATATCCCTTGCTGTCAAGGAACTCAATGTAGCCCTGATGTGTCTCGTCAAGAACATCATCTGAGTAAAGGAATGCTTCGAGCTCTTCTGAAGGCTCATAGATTTCTACACCGTTTGCTTCCATTTCTTCGCCAACCCAGTAACGGCATGAATCCCAATAATATCCAGCCATGTCACTTGCGTATCCTGATGCGAAATACTTGTCGAAGAGTGCCTGAAGGTCTTCAGGAAGCTCATTATATCTATCCTTGTTCATAAGAAGGAATGAAGCTGTCATGTTAACCTGAACATCAAGGCAGTAATTTATAGGCTCATAGAGCTTGAAGCAGTCGATGTTATGCCAGTCATTGCACATTCCGTCAAGAGCGTTCTTTGAAAGGTTATCATATACATCAGATGTAGGAAGTGATGTAGCTGTAGCACCGATAGCATTTACATACAGTGTAGGAATAGTACCTGCAACACGAAGTCTGAGACCTGAAAGATCTGAAGGAGACTCAATCTTCTTGTTTACTGTAGAGATAGGTGAAAGTGATGTTCCGTGAAGAGCGAGAACATGCCACTTGTCATACTCTGCTGCAACCTCTTCTACTTCATCATACATAACATTGAGTACTGCAGATCCTAATTGTCCGCTGTCAATTCCGTTTCCGGGAAGGTTGATGAACTCAGAGAGCGGGAATACACCGCCGTAAGAACCTGTTGTTGCCCAGCAGATATCAGCTGATCCTGCTGCAACGGCATCTATAGTCTCTGTTGCACCGAACATTGATCCGCCCGGATTGTAATTGAATTCGATTCTGCCGTTTGACTCTTCTTCGATAGCGTTGAAAAGAGTCTCGATATATTTCTCACACATAGATGTGGATGAGTCATGGTTTACTACCTGGAATGAATAAACCTTGCCATCATCACCGCTATCTGCGCTGCCGCTGGTTCCGTCATTACCTGAGGATGATGAAGAGCCGCCGCATGCTGCTAACATACCTACGCACATAACTGCCGATAATGTTAAA
>CAZGVB010000084.1:0-3043 GCA_964528825.1 uncultured Parasporobacterium sp. | reverse complement strand
GCTTCCTGACGGTTTCTTCAATAGGATAATTTTTATAATCCAAAATTATGGTTTACCTGAATGGTAGGGCGAATTCGGAGGGGTGTACAACAAAGGTGATACTACCGAATCAATTCCCCGACACAAGGAAATAAACGAAATGCTTGCAAAATCAATCATCAAGAGGTTAGGGCTTAAATAAAGCCCTAACCTTACCAAAAAGGAGGTTAAAATGTCAAAGTTAGTTTATCCAGTTGTTTTACATCCAAATCCAGACGGAGGATTTACCGTTACAATTCCAGATCTGGATATATCCACAGGAGGAGATAATCTGGCAGACAGCATAGTTATGGCTCGTGATGCTATTGGATCATTGTTGCTTTATCTTGAAGATAAGAAAGCTCCGATACCAAAACCATCAGCCACACTTCCAACATGTGAAGGTGATGATATGTCATCATTTGTAGATATTGATCCTGCTGAATATCGCCGTTCTGTTGATTTCAAGTCTATTCGTAAAAATGTCACTGTACCTGCTTATATCTGTTATAAAGCAGAACAAGCAAATATCAATTTTTCTCAAGCGCTTCAAGAAGCTTTGAAAGAAAAATTATCAATATAAATAACTCTTGTTTCATCTGTTTTTGACAGCACCTCAGTAATCGAGGTGCTGTCATTTTTTATTTCATCATATCAGCTATTTTTTTGATAATAGCTCATCTTCATCAACATATCCCGAATATAACGCCACAAGCTCACAAAAGGCTCTGAGCCATCTTTTCACTGTGACTCTGCCTGAATGGCAGGGCAAATTCGGAGGGGTGTACAACAAACAAGCAGTATCTCAAGTGCTTAACGCTCAAAATGAACCCTATGCTTACGTCCGAAACGTGCTTGAGTCTACTGCCTCTGACAGCAGTGTAGCACAAGCTAAGGACAATAGCAACGGTTATTCGTTAAAACTTGATCCTGAAACTGTCCGCAAGGCATATAACAAAATCAATGATCCATCGAGATGGGAAGCAGAGAGGGTAGGCGATGCGGACAAGAAGCCGATGTCGATGACGAACATTATCAAAAATATACTATTGACAAAGGGCAAGAAATGAATATAATACATATGGTTAGCGAGGGCTAACCTATATTTTGAGATTCCGGTTAGCATATGCTAATAAAGGTTTTCGAAGGGAAATATGATACGATGATGCCGCTTACACTTGCAGAAGTCGGAGAAGAAAACATTATTAAGAAAATCGGTGGAAAACAGGAGGTCAAGGCTCATCTTGAAAATCTCGGTTTTGTAGTCGGTGGAACTGTAAAGATTATAAATACTATTGGCGGGAATGTGATAGTAAATGTCAAGGAGTCCCGCATTGCTATCAGTAAGGAAATGGCACAAAAGATTATGGTTTAATTTTCTGTAGCCGTTGTGTTTAAAATATTTTTGAGGAAGAGAACAGGCATGAAAACTTTAAGACAGGCAAAAGTAGGCGAAACGCTAAAGGTTGTAAAGATCCATGGGGAGGGAGCAGTCAAGCGCCGTATCATGGATATGGGACTGACAAAAGGTGTAGAAGTCCACATTAGAAAGGTGGCGCCTCTGGGCGACCCGGTGGAGATAACTGTACGCGGATACGAGCTGTCTATTCGAAAGGCAGATGCGGAAATGATCGAAGTTGAATAAACAAAACAGTTTGATGGGGGATATATACCCCGTATTTTTAGAAATATGAGTTAGCAGCTGCTAATTAAAAAAAGAGGAAATGACATGGATATGCGAATTGCCCTTGCGGGAAACCCAAACAGCGGAAAAACAACATTGTTTAACGCATTGACCGGCTCTAACCAGTTTGTAGGAAACTGGCCGGGTGTTACAGTTGAAAAGAAGGAAGGAAAACTTAAAAAGCACGATGGTGTAATAATTACCGATTTGCCGGGTATTTATTCTCTTTCTCCGTATACTCTGGAGGAAGTGGTTGCGAGAAACTATCTGATCACGGAACGTCCTGATGCGATTTTGAATATCGTTGACGGTACAAATCTTGAAAGAAATCTGTACCTTACCACGCAGCTTACAGAGCTTGGTATTCCTGTTGTTATTGCCATCAATATGATGGATGTGGTCAAAAAGAATGGGGACAAGATCAATACTGAGGAGCTTTCCCGTGAGCTTGGCTGCAAGGTGGTTGAAATATCTGCACTGAAGGGCACAGGCATTACCGAGGCAGCTGAAGCTGCAATAGACGCGGCAAATAACGGAAAGACTATCCCGATGCATACTTTTTCCGGTACAGTTGAGCACGCAATTGCTCATGTTGAGGAAGCTGCCGTACATAGTCTGCCTGAGGAACAGCAGCGTTGGTATGCCATCAAGATTTTTGAACGTGACGATAAGGTGCTGGAACAGTTGAAGCTTGACCAAAAAACGCTCGATCATATCGAACATGACATTAAAGCCGTTGAGGATGAGCTGGACGACGATGCCGAATCCATCATCACCAACGAGCGGTATGTATATATCGGCAGTATTATAAAGGGCTGTTATAAGAAAAAATCGACAGGTAATCTCTCAACTTCCGATAAGATCGACAAAGTGGTCACCAACCGATTTGCAGCACTGCCGATTTTTGCGGTGATCATGTTTCTTGTATATTACATTTCTGTTTCCACAGTGGGCACATTTGCCACTGACTGGGCAAATGACGGTTTGTTCGGTGATGGCTGGCATCTGCTTGGGATCGGTACCTCCGATTATGACGATGCAATGAACGAATATGCCGTTGAGAATGTCTGGACGGACGAAATGATATCTATCGTGGATGCGGCGGCAGATAATGGAGTAATTGGCGCCGATAGCATCAAGGACGCCATCAGCGAAGAGGATTTCGGTGCATTTGATGAGGCATACGGTTCTTATGCCGATTCGCTGGCGGAAGAAGGCTATGATATTTCCGCAATTTATGATGCTGCACTTGGCGAGGATGCAGAGGGCGTACCGGATACGTCTGAATATGGAATTTGGGTGCCCGGCATTCCGACTCTTGTACCAAACGGATTGGATAAG
>CAZGVB010000083.1:0-3070 GCA_964528825.1 uncultured Parasporobacterium sp. | reverse complement strand
CTGATAGTGCATTATTTATCATAGATTCATATCGGTCATTTGAGACATCGGTAAATGACCGATATGAATCTATGATAAATGATGCACTATCAGAGATCAATGAAGCGCAGGATGAGCTTGATGAAAAGGCGGAAGAATACCAGGCTCAGCTCGATGAGGCAAAGAGCATGCTCGATCAGCTTGAGGCGCTTTATTCAAGCGGAATGTCTGATGTCCAGATACAGGCTATAGCCTCCTCCATGGGGCTTACAACCACATATGAAGAGGCAAAGGCCGAATATGATGCCAATAAGCAGGAGCTTGACGAGGAGATAGAAAAAGCACAAAAGGAAATAGATGATGCTAAAGCGGAAATAGATGATATCGACGAGCCTGCGGTCTATGTACTTTCACGTGATGACAGCAGTCAGGGCTATTCAGGATATGAGACGGATTCTATGATCGTGGAAAATATCAGCAATGTGTTTCCTGTTTTCTTCCTGCTCATAGCAGCCCTTGTATGCTCTACTACAATGACGCGAATGATAGACGACGAACGTACTCAGATAGGTACGTTAAGAGCTCTCGGCTACAGCCGCAAGGCCATTCAGATAAAATATCTGCTTTATTCTGCGAGCGCATCGATCTTCGGATGCCTTATAGGATATTTTGCAGGAGGATATGTTTTTCCTCTTGTCATAATGAAAGCATATCAAATGCTTTATATAATACCGGGCTGTGATATAGCATATTCACCGATCCTTCTCGTCATCACTCTTGCTGCGTCAATATTTTGCTCCGCAGGCGTTACATTCCTCGCATGCAGACACGAGATGCAATCACCGCCTGCAGACCTTATAAGACCGAAGACACCTGCGGCAGGAAAACGCATATTGCTCGAACGCTTTACTCCTTTTTGGAATAGGCTTAACTTTTTATACAAATTTTCCTTACGCAATATCTTCCGCTTCAAAAAGCGTATGATCATGATGATCATAGGCATAGCCGGCTGCACGACACTTGTAGTTGCCGGTTTCGGCATCAAGGACTCCGTAGCAAAGATATGTGATTACCAATACGGTGAGATCACAAAATATGATATCCTTGCGACTGCCAAAGATACCATCACTGACGAATGGCTTGAGGATATACAAGATGAGTATTCCGGAAAAATAGCATCCAGGTCCTCCGTTCTCCTTACAGCAGGAGATATCGAAGGTGACAGCGGCAAAAAATCCGCATATATCATGGCAACAGACGATGCAGGATTTTCTGATGTCATAGATCTTCACTATAACGGTGAGTCTGTAGGTCTTAGTGAGTGCGGCGGTGTATTGTTATCGGAAAAGCTTGCATCGTTGGTAGGTGCAAAGATAGGTGACAATATCGAGATATCTATTTCTGATACAGAAAAAGAGACCGTCCGCGTAGACGGCATAGTTGAAAATTATGTATATAATTATATATACATGACCGGAAATACCTACAAGGAGCTCTTTGGATCATTCGAGCCGAAGAGTCTGATGCTCTGTTTGAACGATGGCGTGGATGAGTACAGTATATCTGCTTCTCTGTCATCACGTGACGATATAGTATCCGTCCAGGTAACAACTGACATGAAAAAAATGGTCGACAATATGATGCAAAGTCTTGATTATGTGGTAATGCTGATCATAGCATCCGCCGCAGCTCTTGCCTTTATCGTGCTCTTCAACCTCGGAAATATCAATATTTCCGAAAGAGTCCGTGAGATCGCGACCATCAAGGTACTTGGCTTCCATTCATCCGAAACAGGCGCATATGTCTTCAGGGAGAATCTTATACTTACACTTATAGGTATACTCGTGGGGCTTCCGCTCGGCAAGCTGTTCCATATGTTTGTTATGTCTCAGATAAAGGTTGATATGGTAACATTTAAAAGTATTATAAGACCGCAAAGCTTTCTCTTTACATTTGTATTGGTATTGCTTTTCAGCATTATATCCGACCTCATATTAAGGCGCAAAATAGCACGCATAAGCATGACAGAGTCGCTTAAATCCGTCGAATGATCATGATGATACCTTGCCATCTCATATTTTCATAATGCGATATGACTCAACCGATATCAGACATTTGTGGATGGTCGGTTTCATATTTTTCATATTGCCATGTGACCGTATCAATGACCGCAAGCCGCATTGAGCCTACATTCTTGTGCTTTCGGCTCGTTGAAAATACATCGCACGAGATGACATTATCTTTACAATAAATGTCATCCACAGGTGTATGGCCTACGACCTGAAGCAGCCTGTCAGACCTATACATACGCATTCCGTCATGCTGCGGCCTCGACCAGATAGGAGATACATATTCCCACATTTCCGGATAGCCGAGTCTGTTTACAGTCTCAAGCACCTTGTCCGTATCTTCATAAAGCTGCGCCGGAACATATTTTTTTACAAAATATTCCGTAAGTCCCCCATGCATAAAAAGAACATCATCTATACGCTGTACATATGCTATCTGCCCGGGATATTTCAGACTGTCTCTAAGCTCATTAAGCTTGCTCTTTACCGTCTCTGCCGCAGCTGCCGAATATCCGCTGGCAGACCCAAACCATTCATAACTAAGATCATGGTTGCCGTAGCACCATAATGTATTATCGAAATTTTCGGCAAAATCTATCGCACTGTCATATGTCTGTCTGTAAAGGTCGATATTATCATGCTGTCCCCAATCGTCCGCTATATCCATCAAGCATACCGCGCCATCGGCCTTTGCCGCTTTATAGATGCGGGCAGCAGCTTCAAATATCCACGGCTTAAGATGTATATCCGGAATTACTAATATCCTCATATATACCTCATCTGATAATTACATTATATATAGGAGATGATACCATATTCCAAAGACAAATATCTTATGAACCGCCGAAATATCAACCGGAAATGGAAAGACCGGCGGCAGATCTCTGAAACATAAGAATTGAAATGAAATAAAAATGGTATGACCTCTCTCAAGATCATACCATTTTTTAATGTCTGCAGTCTATATCCTATCAGCCAATGCTGATCCACATAGCGGGACGAACAGCGTCGCTCGGGGATGT
>CAZGVB010000082.1:0-3302 GCA_964528825.1 uncultured Parasporobacterium sp. | reverse complement strand
TCAATGCTCGTCACGCTGTCCGGAATCACTATACTCTTTAATGCTGTACAGGCATTAAATGCAGCTTCTCCGATACCGGTCACTCCATTGCCGATCTCTATACTTGATAATTTTACACAGGAGTAAAATGCGGTTTTTCCAATACTCAACACACCATCAGGAATCTCTATACTCGTTAATGCCTGACAATAGTAAAACGCACCCGTTCCGATGCTAGTCACACTATTTATAATAATTTTTCTTGACAAACATAAGGCTTTAATTAAAATAAGATGGTGTCTTCGAGTAGCAGGACCTAAGATCAACCATTTGATACGGTCATGCTGCCGGTACCTTAAATATGAGGTCAAGGGCTGCGTCAGAAATGATGCAACCTTCCTATTTTGAAAAGGAGACGGATAATGAATATATCGGATCGGTTTGAAGGAATGACTGATCCGCATTATTTACGCCCTCCCATTTTGAGAGGGCGTTTTTTTGCGCATTGGCTCGGATCTCGCATATATCCAGCGTATATAAGCAGATCGGGGAAGAGATGGTCTTGAAAAGATGTCCCGGTATGATGAGCGGAAAATGGTACGGTTCCCGACAGGATAGACGGCAGAAAATACCTCGAATACGTTACCTGTAGAAAGCTATTTTATGAAAGGAACTTTACCAATGAAAAATCACAGCTGTAAAACAGCAATCCAAAAAGTATTTTCTGTCTTTTTGTGCTCCTTTTTAAGCTTGATCTCTATCACGGGGATTTCAAGCGTGCAAGCTTTCGCCGGCACACAATATACTATCAGTGCAAGTGTTGCGGGCGATAGCGCAGGCGGACATCTGAGCCCTGCCGGGAATGTCCTGGTAGATGAGGGAGCTACGCAAAAATTCAACATTACTGCTAACGAGGGCTACGTTATACAAAGCGTGGTCGTAGATTCGGCAGATCAAGGCGCCATAAGTGAGTATTCATTCGAAAATGTTGCGGCTAATCACACAATTACTGTAACATTTACGACTGCAAGTGAAAGCACAGCCACATTTACATATATAGTTGATGGCGGGGAGGCTTATATTACAGGTATTTCTTCTTCAAGTGAGAATCTTGATCTTGTGATCCCCGAAACAATTGACGAATATACTGTAGTCGGCATTGATGCTTCAGCGTTCAAGGGCAACACGGATATCGTAAGTGTTACAATGCCATCTACTGTAACATCCATAGGAAAGGATGCATTCAGCAGCTGCACGTCTTTAAAGAAGGTAACCTTCTCTGAAAATTTAAACAGCCTCGGCTCTGCGGCTTTCTATAATTGCACATCCTTGACACAGGTTTCTCTTCCCAAAAAATTAGCCGGCAATCTGCAAAATTCGGTCTTCCAGAATTGCACATCACTTACTTCAGTTAATATTCCAGCCGGCATCACATCAATAAACGGATGGGCATTCTGCGGATGCACATCATTAAGTGAGGTCATGTTTAATGGTGTAAGCAAGCTTACTACTATTGACAGACAGGCATTTTCAGGATGCACATCTCTCGCATCGATCGAGATCCCCAAGACATTTTCATCCATCAGCTATGACTCATTTAAGGGTTGTACTGCATTGACGGATGTTTATTTCATGGGTGATGTTTCCGGCGTAACATTCATTAACTGGGGTGATGTAAAGTACTCCGGATTCTATGATTGCCAGAACGTAACTTTTCATGCATTCAATGATTATTACAAAGACAACTTCAAGGCATATATTGATGCAGGTGAAGACCGCGGCTTCAAGTTCGAGGCGCTTGACGGAAGCTATTTTGTCGCAGAGGACGGCAATGCATATAAGTACACTATTGACGGAGGTGCTGCCATTATTGAAGGCGTCAGCTTAACAGGTAGCACAGATATGGTCATTCCTTCAAAGATCAACGACTATGATGTTATAGAGATCGGTGATGCAGCCTTTAAGGCTATGGGTGATTCTGTTCTGGCAGAAGATCCGATCCATCCGTATACCGACATTACAAGCGTTGTTATTCCGCAAACAGTAAAAACCATCGGCAAGAATGCTTTCTATGCATGCACATCGATAAAGACAATTGATATTCCGGAATCCGTAACAACTATACAATCAGGAGCATTCTGCTTCTGCACATCTTTGGAATCCATCAAGCTCCCGTCTAAGCTTATAGGGTCTTTGGGCGATGTTATGTTCTGGGGATGCTATAATCTTGAATCGGTAAATATTCCGGAGGGCATTACATCAATCGGACGCTGGGTATTCTATGATTGCCGCAAGCTCACTGAGATCGTGATCCCGGCAGCTGTTAAGTCTATTGATAAGGAAAGCTTTGAACAATGTATCGCGTTGGAAAAGGTGACATTTGCAGAGGGAAGTAAATGCACATCCATAGGTCAGCAGGTTTTCTGGAACGATCCTAAGCTGACAGAGATCAATCTTCCCGAGACATTAAGCTTCATCGGTGTTGAAGCATTCAGAAATTGCTCAGGCCTTAAGAGCCTCGATATCCCGGCAAGCGTTACTTCTATCGGAACGGGTGCTTTCCGCGGATGTAAGGCACTTGAAACTATCAAGTTTGAAGGTGACTACAATTATGTTGATGAAAAGGTTCTCTCAGACTGCGAATCATTAAAGGATGTATGGTTCTACGGTGATGCAAGCAGCATCGGTTTCCACAGACTTGCTCTTGAGCATGTAAATGATGTTACTTTCCATGCTTATGATGACAAGGCTGCAGCACTTAAAAATTATGTAGATCGTTATGCCGATGAGCGTGGCTTCAGCTTTATGGCTATCGTCAGTGCAACAGGAATATCTCTTGATAAAACGAATATAACACTGAATACAGGAGAAAAGATTCAGCTTAAGGCTGCTGTTGCACCCGAAACGGCAGCAAACAAAAACGTGACATGGAAAGTAAGCGATGAAAATGTTGCGCAGGTATCATCTGACGGCACTGTCACCGCACTTGCGTACGGAAATACGACAGTTACTGCTGTAACAGAAGATGGGGGCTTTGCTGCCACATGTGCTGTCCAGACAAGATTTTATGATGTAACGGAAAGTCAGGTAACAAGCGGTGCAATTACAAGCGGTGAGTTTGAAAGAGCCTATTGGGCAGCAGATATGGGCATCGTAAGAGGCAAGAAGGACGCAAACGGAACGACTTACTTTGACAGAGTCGGCGATACGACCAGAGCGCAGATGGCGGTAATGCTTTACAGGCTCGCAAAGATCATAGATCCATCCGCGGCTGCAAAGGCACTTGAAAAAGGAAAATTATCCACAAAGTTCACAGATCTTGA
>CAZGVB010000081.1:0-3429 GCA_964528825.1 uncultured Parasporobacterium sp. | reverse complement strand
AATCTCTAATCTTCTACATTTTATATGCACTGCAGGATAATTACAAGGCTAACAATCCTCTTATTCCGGACGCCTGAATGGTAGGGCAAATTCGGTGGGGTGTACAACATATTCGGTACGTTGTTAATTAAAAGGCACCTTGAGAAAGAATTCAAGGTGCCGAAACTATAAGATGAAACGATCATTGAATGTTTAATTTTTCCTTAAGTGCTTCAAGCAGAACTTGAGAAAAATTAATGCCGGCTTCTTCAGCTTGGTAACTGATCCATGCTGGCAAAGTGAGATTTTTGTGAATGGTTCTCTGATCATGAGCACGACGGTAAGCTGCTAAATCGATATCAACAAATGTTGCTATATCGCCGTTTGTACATAGCGGCAGCTCCGAAGACGGCTCCGGTAATTCACGACCGGCATTCTGTTCGCAAATGAAGTGCTGGCCGATTGCATCACGTGCCATGAGCAATGCATCGGACAGATCCTCACCTTGTGTACCGATTTGCAGATCAGGAACATTTACATAGAAGCCTCCTTCTGATTCAGGATGCAGAATGATGGGATAAACTTTTGTAGACATTTAATACCTCCTTCTATATGGAGCGAGGAGGGGCTTATTTCAGCCCCTGACGCTTGATTATTGCTTTTGCAAGACTTTCCTTGATTTCACGGTGCCTCGGCACATGCTCGGTAGTTTTTCCGTTTGTATAAGCATCATGATTGCCTCCGTGGTCTCCTGAATGGTAGGGCAAATTCGGTGGGGTGTACAACTAGATGTTAGCAAAGAAAAAGCAGTTAACTGGTTTACGAGCAGAGGGCTCCAATTGCCCAAGCTGGTTCAAACCATGTTGACTGCTAAAGAAAATATATCACAGGATAAAAAAATAAGCAATAACTTAAAAAAAAAGTGGTTTTTTGTTCACACAGAGCCTGAGGCCTTAAAGAATGCCTACCACAAATACAATGATCCATCAAGATGGGAAGCAGAGGGGGTAGGCGATCCGAACAAGAGGCCGATGTCGATGACGAACATTATCGCAAATGTAAGGCATGACCTCGGGTTGAATATTATACACGGTTATGTCCGGGCTAAGAATGCGAAAATCGATACCGAAGTATTTGACAGTGACTAGCAATTTGCATAAAAAAATTAAACTTGATTTTTTTATTTTGTACATTGTATACTCAGCATAGAATTATAAGGAGAGTAAATTGCAAATCAATTCTATAAAAAGGAGGTGTGATTCCGATGCAATAGTAACTATTGGTAGTTTTTTATAATGAAATTCTTTTAGAAATTTTGAAGTTATTACATGACATTTAAAAAAGAAAAGGAGTTCCATCATGAAAAATTTTTTTAAAGCTCTTACCCCCCCCTCTTTTACTAATCTTCATGGCTGCAGGTATCTGTGGATGCGGTAACACATCTCGGGAGGCCATCTCCTGCTCAGATTGTGAGACTATGACATTCCAGGCGGGGCAGCCTGTCAGCTATTCAATATATGAAACTCCTAAACAGGATGGCTTTGATTATTTTCCTTTTGCCGCCGATGAAAAGTCTGTCTACTATTCAAAGATAGAGCCTGTGGATATGGGTGTTGATGCACTGTCATCACAAGTCGTCACGATAGACAGAGATACCGGTGTGGAAACCGTTATCGTCGATATTTTAAACAATACCTCTCATTGGGTTAATGAGCATACTCTTACAAACCACGGGATTTTCTGGTGTCTGAGCAAAGATGACAGTGCAGAAATCCAAATGTATGATTTTGAGACAAAGGAAATCAAGACTATCAAACAATATGATGACCTATCGGACACCGTATCACTCTTTGGAAACGAAGACTATATCACATGGATCGAATGGGATCATATACCGTCAAGTGAGGATGACGGCACACTTGAGGGAACTGTTTATGCATATGACTGCAAGGATGATTCCGTAATAAAGATCGACGACGGTGTATATTCATCATCGGCATATGCGAGGATATACTCATCAGGCAACAAATGCGTATATGCAAAATATGATAAAGAAAAAATGCTCATCTGCATCTATGACATGGGCTCGGAAAAGCTTACAGGCACTTTTGAATGTGATATCGAGACTCCCTCAAATATCATGCTTTCAGAAGGATATATAGTATTTACCGATGCCCCGAACGGAGCGGAGCCTCTCAATATTTATGCATATTCTCCGGGCGAGAACAAAACTTTTCTCATATGGTCAGATGAGGAGGAACGGCCTTTTTCAGAGCATCTTGTAGGAGACATTCTTTTGATAAACCCATCATATGACGGTGACGAATCTCTTATCTGCTATGATCTGAGTGATAAGAGCGTATACTCTCTTGAAGAAACCGGTTATTATCTGTGGGGATATACAAGTCCCGGCGGTTATATTGTCACAGAAGATTCCGATTCACAAAGAATTTTTGTCTTCGACTTTTCATGATAGAAGCTTATGCCTCATAAATACAACATTATTAATATAGAAAAGATCCATAAAACGGAGCGAAGTCATAAAGACTTCGCTCTATCAATGTGATGGTGGTGCAGCGCTGCTTTTCCTTTATTCACATTCTTCCCTGCATACTATTTGGTGCATTTTCAAATAAAAAGCGGAGTCATCAAGGCTCCGCTCTTTTTCAGATTCTTGCAACGCCGCTCTCTTCTGCCGCTTTCTTTACGGCACCGGCTACTGTCTGCACGACTCTGCTGTCGAAGGCCGCGGGGATGATATAATCCTCGTTCAATTCATTTGCCGGAATAATGCCCGCAAGCGCATTTGCCGCCGCTATCTTCATTTCTTCATTTATATCACTTGCTCTGCAATCAAAGGCTCCCCTGAATATTCCGGGGAATGCAAGTACATTATTGATCTGGTTGGGATAATCAGACCTTCCCGTACATACGATCCTCGCACCTGCTTCCTTTGCCTCGTCCGGGAATATCTCGGGCGTCGGATTGGCACAGGCAAATATGATAGGATCCTTTGCCATGGTTTTTACCATTTCCTTAGTAAGCATGCCGGGTGCCGATACTCCGATGAATATGTCTGCCCCTTTTACAACATCCGCAAGGCTGCCTTTGAGTTTTTGAGGGTTCGTTATTTTTGATATTTCTTCCTTGGCGCTGTTCAGGCCTTCCCTGCCCTCATATATAGCTCCCTTACGGTCGCACATCGTAATGTCCTTGATGCCCCAGGAGAGCAGCAGCTTTGTAATTGCCGTAGCAGCCGCACCCGCACCGCTCACGGCGATACGTATATTCTCTTTATCCTTGCCCGTTACCTTCAGTGCATTCATAACACCTGCAAGCATGATGACAGCCGTTCCGTGCTGATCATCATGAAATACCGGTATATCGCAGCGCTCCTTGAGCTTTTTCTCAATTTCAAAACAGCGCGGTGCGGAAATATCCTCAAGGTTT
>CAZGVB010000080.1:0-3560 GCA_964528825.1 uncultured Parasporobacterium sp. | reverse complement strand
CAGAGATTGTTAATACGCTTCCCCACTCATATAAGACTGAGTGGACGACGGATGAGACGTCTCACTGGCATGCATGTTCAGAGTGTGGTGCAAAGACAGAAGAGGCGAAGCATACAGACAGTGAGACAAAGGATCATCTGTGCGATGTCTGCGGCATAGAGCTTGGCAAGTGCGCGGACAATCTTGCGCATGTACCTGCAAAGGCTGCAACTGTCTCTGAAGAAGGCAATACGGAATATTGGCGATGCAGTGTCTGCGGAAAATATTTCAGTGATGAAAATGCCGAAAATGAGATAGCTCTTAAGGACACCGTGATCGCAAAGCTCACACCGGCTCCTGACAACAATAGTGTTAAGACCGGAGATGGAGAAGATGTGCTCCTTTGGTTAGCACTGCTCCTTGTAAGCGGCGCAGCTACAGCGGCGATGATCGCAAGAAAAAAGAGAGTACAATAGGTAAAAGCAAGCGATAATATAAGAAAGAAGTAAAGACACAACAGCTGCTCTGAGAGCAAAGAAAAGGAGAAAAGATGAAATACGAGATTAAGGGAGCTCCGATGCCGGTCGTAGAATGCACTCTTGAGGCCGGAGAGAGCATACAGTGTGACGGAGGTGCTATGAGCTGGATGACTCCGAATATAAAGATGGAGACCGTAAGCGGCGGCATAAGCGGAGCATTTTCCAAGGCATTTTCCGGACAGAAGATGTTTTCGAATATCTATACGGCAGAAGGAGGAGAAGGCGTAATAAGCTTCGCCGCATCTTTCCCGGGAGATATCATCGCGGCAGAGCTGCATGACGGACAGGAGCTTATATGCCAGAAGTCAGTTTATCTTGCGGCAACAGAAGGAATAAAAAGATCTATATTCTTCCAGAAAAAGATAGGAACGGGATTCTTTGGCGGTGAAGGCTTTATAATGCAGCGCATAAGCGGTGAGGGAACCGTCTTTCTCAAGGTTGACGGCTCGACCGTGACAAAGGAGCTTGCGGCAGGCGAAAAGCTGATCGTGGATACAGGATATGTCGCGATCATGGACGCTGCCTGCTCGATTGAAGTCGTTTCGATCAAGGGCGCAAAGAATGTGATCTTCGGCGGTGAGGGGCTGTTCAATACAGTTGTAACGGGACCGGGAAAGGTCACGCTCCAGACAATGCCGATCAGCCAGCTCGCGGGTATTTTGGGAAGCCATATGCCGGGCTGAGGGTGAAAAAGCAGATAAATATTAAAAAGAACAATTAAAGATGCGCTGCAAGGATGTCAGGCTTGGGTTCCTTGTACGCTTTATCGGACATATAGGGAGTTAGGATATATCCATCCTTGCACCTTCTATGTCCGATATTTTTTGTTTTTTTTATCTGAGTGTGCTAAGATAATGGCGTTGCGTGTCAAAAGCAGTCACCGACAAGTTATATGAGACATACAAAAGATTATGATCAAGGTGATCTGATCATACAGAAATCGAATTCCGGGCTTTAGAAATAAGAGGAAAAGAAATAAAAAAAGGAAACGGGACCTGCCATATGCGAACGTCTGCTTGTCATATGGGGGGGTAGAGCGTGAGAGCATCTGAAGATAACAGTACAAATACAAAACCGAAGGCAAGGCTTAGGATCAGCTGGAAGCTTGTCGGTTATGATCTTATTATTTATGCGATAACGATAGTCATACTTTTTGTTTTATATCGCGGACAGGAGACGATAACTGCAGTCTGCACATTGGAACAGATAGGATTGTCGCTACCGTGTATTTTTTTGTCACGTATCTTCGGCAGGGTCTATATGCAGGTGTGGAGATACGGCGGTCTGCAGTCTTATCTGAGACTCACCATGACAGACGTGATAGCATTTTTGATATATCTCACGCTCGAGCTCATACTTCCCGTGCAAAAGATCACATTTGCAAGACTGCTGTCGGTTGTATGCGTGAACCTTCTCGGCACGCTTGCGATCCGCGCGATATACGGCTATGCATATAAATACGGAAATAAAAATACCAGGCTCGGCAGATTGCTGTCATGGCTGCTCAAGCTGTTTGCCGGAATAAAGGCACAGGATGAAAAGGATATACGCAAGATAAGAGTCGCGATCATCGGTGCCGGCAGAGTGGGAGTCAGCCTTGCCGAGGAGCTTATAAACAGCGATGAGGCAGATTACATACCGAAATGCTACATAGATATCGACGAGCGAAAGGCCGGACGTGAGATCCACGGTATCCCGGTGCTTCTGGAGGAGCAGGCGACAGCCGAGCTGCTGCGCTCATATGAGGTGCAGGAGATAGTATTTGCGGTCCCGTCCATGGACTGGAAGCACAAGAGAGAGCTCTATGAGCATTACAAGAGCGCCGGATATAAGCTGAAGGTATATGATTATTCGGTGATGTACGGTTCGGGCGGAAGGAGACATTTCAGAGAGTTTGACATCGAAGAGCTCCTTGGAAGGAAGCCGATCGAATATCATGACAAGATGACAAATGAGTATTATAAGGGCAAGACCATCCTCATAACGGGAGGAGGCGGCTCGATCGGATCGGAGCTGTGCAGGCAGCTTGCCGCGATGAATCCGAAGAAGATCGTTGCTCTTGATATTTATGAAAACGGAGTCTATGATGTAGGGCAGGAGCTTAGGATGGTTTACGGCGATGCGGTCAATGTAAACATCGAGATATGCTCGATCACACATAAGAAGGCTCTTGAGAAGATATTCGAAAGGCACAGACCGCAGATCGTCATAAATGCTGCTGCTCACAAGCACGTACCGCTCATGGAGCACAATTGCCTTGAGGCAATCTACAACAACGTCTTCGGGACACAGAATCTTGTGGAGGTCTGCGAGAAATACGGTGCGGAGCGCTTTATCATGGTATCGACCGATAAGGCGGTAAATCCGACAAATGTCATGGGCGCCACAAAGCGTATGTGCGAGATGATCGTCCTTTGCGCAAGCAGATACGGAAAGGTGTCATACAGCGCGACCAGATTCGGCAATGTACTCGGAAGCGCGGGCTCTGTTGTGCCGCTCTTTAAGCGTCAGATCGCAAACGGCGGCCCCGTGACCGTCACTGACAAGCGTATAACAAGATATTTTATGACGATCCCCGAGGCATCTCAGCTTGTATTGCAAAGCGGTGCGATGGCCAAAAGCGGCGAGCTGTTCGTCCTCGATATGGGTCAGCCGGTAAAGATACTTGACCTTGCTGAAAATATGATACGACTTTCGGGAGAAAAAGGAATCGAGATCATAGAAACAGGCCTGAGACCCGGCGAGAAGCTCTATGAGGAGCTGCTCGTGGATACCGAGAAGCTGGACAAGACTGAAAACAGCCTTATATTTATCGAGCACGACAAGCCGCTTGACAGAGAGGAGATCGCAGAAAAGCTGAATATACTCAGAGAGGCTTGCGATACGGCAGATAATGATAAGGCAAGAGAGGCACTTATGAAAGCAGTGCCGAGCTTCAGGACGCCTGAAGAGGTGAATGGGAAGCTTTAATGCAGCTTCAACGCAGTGAAAGCTGAATGGTTCGTAGGAGTACGGCGTTCGGCTTTTTTGTGGTAGGTGGGG
>CAZGVB010000079.1:0-3589 GCA_964528825.1 uncultured Parasporobacterium sp. | reverse complement strand
AATGCGGCAGGCCCAGATTGATGAATACCGCCAGCTCGATGACTGCGATCAATACAAACGGGAGTGATATACTCTTCTCCACCAATGCGATGATGATGAAGATAGCCACGATAGACACCGCATTGACTACCTTAAAGTCGTGGTCGGTGGTATCGATCATATCCTTCATACAGGAGGCCTCGCCGATCAGCATTCCTCCGTCATCATACTTCTTCAATATACTGTTCAGGCTGTCAAGCTGATCGCTGACGGCGTCGCTGGCCGCCTTGTATTGCGAGTTGATGAGCATCAATTCCCATTCGCCGTTGTTAAACAATGTTTTTATGGAATCCGGCAATATATCCTCCGGCACCAACGAGCCTACAACGCTTTCAAGGCTGAGAACATATTTCACACCATCCACCTGTTCCATCTCATCGATCATATCACGCACATCCCGTGTAGGAAGATCCGCATCGACCAACAGCATATGGGTAGATGCGATATCGAAATCCTCCGACAGCTTGGAATTGGCGATAACATAGTCTATGTCCTCCGGCAGGCACTGGCCCATGTCATAATAGACCTCATCATTGGTCTTGCTGTAGCCGTAATAGGCAGGAACTATCAATAAGACGAAAATGACGAGAAATATGGGGAAGCGCTTGCATATCAGCTTAGCGAAGCCGCCCATATCGGGGATCAATGACTTGTGTCTTGTCTTCTGCAGCGGCTTATCTAACAGCAATATCATGCTCGGCAGGATAGTGACGCAGCCGATGACTCCGATCAATACGCCCTTTGCCATGACAATGCCAAGATCCCTGCCCAGCGTAAATGTCATAAAGCACAAAGCTATAAAGCCTGCCACCGTGGTGATGGAGCTTCCAAGCACTGATGAAAAGGTCTCATGGATGGCCGCAGCCATGGCCTCGTTATGGTCTGTGTTTTTTTGCAGCTGCTCATTGTAGCTGTGCCACAGAAAAATGGAATAATCCATGGTGACGGCAAGCTGCAGTACGGCAGACAGAGCCTTGGTGATATATGAGATCTCACCGAAGAAATAATTGCTTCCAAGGTTGAGCACGATACACATGCCGATGCTGGCCAAAAATACAAATGGTACCAGCCAGCCGTCTAACAAAAGCATCATAGCCGCACATGCGCAGGCAACTGCCAAAGCTACATAGATCGGTTCCTCCTGCTCACACAGATCCTTCAGGTCTGTGACCAGAGCCGACATACCGGATACAAAGCATTGCGCCCCTGCGATGCTTCGGATCTCACGGATGGCATCCATTGTCACATCCTCAGATGTAGCCGAGTCGAAGAAAACTGCCATCATGGTCGCATTTTCTTTGTTGAAGGCATCATAGAGCTTGTCAGGCAGCATTTCCATCGGCACCGACAGGTCGGCCAGAGAGTCATACCACAGCACCGTATCCACATGGTCTACGGCCTCGATCTTCTTCTTCAGAGCAGCCACATCCTCGTCCGACATATTCTCCATTATGATAAAGGAAAAGGCTCCCTTGCCGAATTCATCCTTCATGATATTCTGGCCGATGACTGTATCCATGTCATCGGGTAAGTAGTTAAGCATATCGTAATTGATGCGGGTATTTAATATGCCGAGCACCGATGGGATCATCAGCGCAAGTGCAATGATCAATATCAGCACACGATGTTTAACGATCGCTTTTGCAGCACGCATTGTTCTTATTCGTCCTTTCTTATTTTTCAGTCTTCATTTTCGATCACATCAGGTCTTTGATTCTTCATGATCTTTACGGTACACAGTGCCACGCTGAGGTTCAGGATGCCGTCACATATAAGCGACAGACCCATAAGTGCTGTCAGCATACGCACTCCGTCACCGGGTCTGAATATCAATGCCACACCGATAATGCAGGTAACAAGTGCCAATATCAACACCAGCCACCAGCGGCGGATACCGAAGCGTTTGGAGTCTGCCGCGATCTGTATCTTGAACAGTCCATCTGCCAGCACCGCTATGCCGAACATAACGCACAAGAAGCTCATGGCGTCCCCCGGATGACACAGTGTCACGATGCCAAGCACTATAAGCAGCACACCGAAAGCCAGATCGTATTGGAATGCCAGTCGGAATAGGTCGCGTGAGAAATAGCCTACCAGCTTCACCGCACCGAAGACGATCATGCCTATGCCAAGTATCCGCCCGATCCACAGGGCCGAGACATCCGGCGTGATGAGCAATACTATTCCCAATATACAAAAAAGTACGGACATGACGATATATCCGATCTTAGCTGCCCTCATGGGTGTAACAGAACGCATTTTTCATACTCCTTTCAACAATTGATTCTTCTAAATAATTCTCCTAAAAAGATCTTTCCGGAATGATCTTTATAAAGTGAACTTTTTAAAGTGATCTTTATAAAGTTATCCTTCTAAAGTTATCTTTTCTGCGAAGTAATCTTTCAACGCTGCGAAGTATAGCATTTGGGGAAAAATGGGAAAATGGACAAAAAAAGACCCGCTGTCCAAGATTTGAACAACGGGTCTTGATTGACTGTTTTTTGTGCAAACAGGTGTGATCTGCCTAAATTACCTGCTCTCCCTGCTGCGCCTTATGATCATCTCCGGTACATCGCGTTCAAGCTCCAGCATACGATGCAGATCATCATAAGCATCATCGGTCATTCCGCGATCGATCCAGTCGATACACATGCCGAACAGCTGACATTTCATAAATCTTATCACGATCTGGCGATCGTTTTCATTTATCAGATCATCCGGAAACGCGGTAGTGACATATGCAGACACCGCGTAATCGCATAGGCGCAGCATGCTCTGGGTAAACACGTCACGGCTCACTGAGTGGTAGATGTGCATCACAGCCTTCTTGTTCTCCAGTGCAAACCTGAATGCCACATGAAAGCACTCATCCAGTGACGAAATGGACGGATATGCCTGTATGAGCTGCTCTGTCTGCTCGGTGACGATCTCTCCCAACAGTGAAGGAATATCATGAAAGTGATAATAAAAGGAATTGCGGTTGATGCCGCAGTCTTCCACGATATCCTTTACGCTGATCTTATTAAGGGGATGCATGTTCAACAGCTTCAAAAAGGAAGCCTTGATCGCCTGTTCTGTAAAGTTTGCCATAATATTCTCCGTTTCGGTCATATCAACGGCCGGCAGGTGAGGATTTGTCCTCCTTTGCGGGCCGATAGCAATGGCAGTATATTACAGATTGCCCGCAGGTGCAAGCGTTCGAAAGCCTCGCTGGTGTAGGTAATGCAGGGCAATCACCCGACAATCTTTCATTCAGAAAATCTTTAGTATTGCAGTGACTAACTTCAAGGAATTTGACAAAACGTGTTGAAATAAATAGAAAAAAGTGCTATTTTACGTCGTTGGTTTAACACAAGCAGATGCTGCAGCCGGCAGCATGATGAGATTTTAAAAAATCGAAAAAATCAATCAAAAGGAGTAGGAACATGATCCCCAAAAAGCTTTCCCGTACTTTGATCAGCCTGATCCTGGTAGTCACCCTGTGCATAGGCACATGCGTAAATACATTTGCAGCCTCATCTCACGGCAGCAAATATATTAAGGAAGTGAT
>CAZGVB010000078.1:0-3713 GCA_964528825.1 uncultured Parasporobacterium sp. | reverse complement strand
GCTTCCTGACGGTTTCTTCAATAGGATAATTTTTATAATCCAAAATTATGGTTTATCCATGCTTAAGGGTGCGGGTACCACTATATTGATCGCGATCGTCGGTACGATCATCGGATGTATCATCGGATTCCTGGTCGGTATGGTTCAGACAATACCTATCACACCTAAGGACAGCATCTGGAAAAAGATATTTTTGCGCATACTTAAGGTAATACTAAGGATATATGTCGAGATATTCAGAGGCACGCCTATGATGGTGCAGGCGATGTTCATCTTCTACGGCGCGATGATGGTCTTCAATCTTCGGATGGGTATGTGGACGGCTGCGTTCTTTATAGTATCTATCAATACGGGCGCATATATGGCCGAAACGGTGAGAGGCGGCGTTGTATCGATCCCTATCGGACAGACAGAGGGCGCAAAGGCTATCGGAATGACGCATATGCAAACCATGATAAATGTCATCATGCCCCAGGCATTGCGCAATATCATGCCGCAGATCGGCAATAATCTTATTATCAATATAAAGGATACCTGCGTACTCAGCGCTATCGGAACGATAGAATTATTTTTCGTCGCAAAATCTGTTGCTGGTACATATTATATCTATTTCGAGGTATTTGCCGCTACGATGGTCATGTATCTTATCATGACATTGCTATTTTCATATATACTCAGGTTCGTAGAGAAAAAAATGGACGGCAGCAGATCATATGTTATAGAGCCGAATGCGCCGGCGGAGGCAGATCCGTATGACGTACGTACCACGGATACTCTTGCATTCACAAGCGGCACCCTGACAAATCCTGCAAAGGAGAGCAGAAAGGACAGGAGAAACTGAAATTATGGGAAAGACAGTAATAGAGGTTAATCATCTTGTTAAATTCTTCGGGAAAAATGAGGTGTTGAAGGATATCAGTTTTTCTGTTGATGAGGGCGACGTTGCATGCATTATCGGTGCCTCAGGCTCCGGCAAATCAACTATGCTGCGCTGCATCAATCTTCTTGAACAGCCTACAGGCGGCGAGATAATATTCAACGGTGAGGATATTACAAAGACAAGAAATGAGGCAGCATACAGGACAAAGGTCGGCATGGTATTTCAGAGCTTCAACCTGTTCAATAATATGTCTGCATTGAAAAACTGCATGGTCGGTCCGAGACAGGTGCTTGGTATTTCAAGTGAAGAAGCTGAAAAGAGAGCAAAATTCTTTCTCGAAAAGGTAGGGATGTCTCCGTATGTGAATGCAAGGCCGAGACAGCTGTCGGGAGGTCAGCAGCAAAGAGTAGCTATAGCAAGGGCACTTTGTATGGAACCTGAGGTACTTCTTTTTGATGAACCGACATCGGCTCTTGACCCGCAAATGGTCGGAGAGGTACTTGAAGTAATGCGTACGCTCGCAAAAGAAGGTCTTACCATGATAGTGGTCACACATGAGATGGCATTTGCCAGAGATGTTTCCACCAAAGTGATATATATGCAAAACGGTATCATTTGGGAGAGCGGCACACCGGAACAGATTTTCGAGAATCCGCAAAAGCCCGAAACCAGAGAATTCCTCAGCAGATTCTTAAAGCGCTGATCAGACATGCGCAGATCTTTGATCAGACGTGAGTAGGTTTCAATTGTGAGTAAGTTTCAAATGTGAGCAGGCTGCAGACCTTTGATCAGGTATGCGTAAGTTAATGAATTGTGTACAGGTCTATGAATCGTGTACAGGTCTGTAAATTGTGGCTTATGAATTATAGTCTGTGAATTGTGGTCTATGAATTGTAGTCCGTGAGTTATGGTCTATGAATTATGCCGTCCCCGTATGGGGACGGCACTTTTTTTAAAAATATTTTTCGATTTCAGAAAAAAGTTTTTTGATATCGATAGGCTTTGTTATATATCCGTTCATACCGGCTTCTTTTGCAAGTGTCTTGTCTTCTTCAAATGCATTTGCCGACATTGCAATGATGGGAATAGAAGAGACCGGAGAATCACTTGCCTGTCTTATAGCCTTTGTGGCATCATAGCCGTTCATTGTAGGCATCTGTATATCCATTAGTATAAGATCAAATCTGTCCGGACTTGAGCCTAAGACGAGCTCTACGGCTTTATCACCGTCTTCTGCGCTTTCAACGGAAAATCCATGATCTGTCAGAAGAGCTAAGGCTATCTCCTGATTGAGCTTGTTATCTTCGACTAAGAGAATTCTTTTTCCTTTAAAACGGTTATCGACGCCCGCAGGCACGTTCATATCAGCCCCTTCGGAATATGGTTTGGAGAGGATATCCCTAAGCTCAGACATGAAGATCGGCTTTGATATAAATCCGGTGACACCTGCAGCTCTGGCCTCGTCCTCTATATCTGCCCAATCATACGCGGTGAGAATGATAATAGCTGCATGCTCGCCGGTATATCGACGGATCTGTCTGACGGTCTCTATGCCGTTCATATCCGGCATGAGCCAGTCGATGATATAGACACCGTATTCGTCACCCTCATCTACGGCAACCTTGGTACGCAGCACGGCCTCCTTGCCTGATAATGTCCAATCACTGCGAAGACCGATGGATTTCAGCATATTGCTTACGCTTACGGCGGTGTCCGAGTCATCATCCGCAACAAGAGCACGTATATTCTGAAGCTGAGTCAATGGCTGGTACTTTGTCTGCTTGTTGCTGATGGCGAAATCTACACATACTGTAAATTCACTTCCGACACCCTCACGGCTCTTAACTTCAATAGTGCCGTTCATCATGTCAACGATATTTTTCGTGATCGCCATGCCGAGGCCGGTACCTTGAATACCGCTTACCGTTGAGGTCTGTTCCCTTGTAAACGGCTCAAATATGTGCTGCTGGAATTCCTCACTCATACCTATGCCGGTATCCTTGATATGAAATTCATAGTGTGCATATCCTGACAGCTTGCAGGGTTTTTCAACAACACGTACACTGACGGCGCCGCCGGGCTTTGTGAACTTGGTCGCATTATTCAGTATGTTAAGCAATATCTGATCCAAACGGAGCTTATCGCATATGATGTCTTCATGGACGACGTCGACTGTGTCAATGAAGAAGTCCAATTGCTTTGAGTTGACATTTGCCTGCGTGATCGTGCGGATATCATGCAAAATATCGGGTAAATGTACATCCTGCTCGGTAATAGTCACTTTGCCGCTCTCAATGCGGCTCATATCCAGTACATCATTTATTAATGAAAGGAGATGACTGCTGGATACAGTGATCTTCGACAGATAGTCCTTCACCTGCTCTTTGTTATCTATGTGAGATGCTGCCAAAGCGGTATATCCTATGATGGCATTCATAGGAGTACGTATGTCATGGGACATATTATTCAAAAATGTGGTTTTGGCTCTGTTGGCATGCTCCGCCGCATTCAGGGCATTTTTAAGCAGCTCAGCCTGTTTCATTTGTTCTCTTACGATATTATCTACGTCATAATGGTAGCCTCTCAGGATATATCCTCCGGGTACAGCCTGTGCGGTACCGCCGCAGCGGACATATCTGTCATTTAAGAGGGGATGATGCCACAGATATGTATTTTCATCACGTATTCCGCTTTCCATTTTGGCCACACTGTCAAGAACAGACTGCACAGCCTGCGGCGTGATATTAGAAAACCATGAGTCATATACCTCCTCAGGGGTCATCGTTTTCTAATATCACGCCGCAGGCTGTGCAGTCTGTTCTTGACAGTGTGG
>CAZGVB010000077.1:0-3844 GCA_964528825.1 uncultured Parasporobacterium sp. | reverse complement strand
CGCTCTCCGTTTCAAACAGCTTCAGGACAAGACTCCCACCACGGGTCACTATTATGATTCATTATTAAATGACATTCTCTTCGGTGAACTGAGAAATCCCCGCATAATTGCAGAAAGATCCCGTATGGCCGGTCTTCCGATGGAAGGCAACTTTGTCTGCGTCAAGATCCTGACCAGCGAAAATGAGGGTTATCCCACGGCAAGGCTTCTTGACAATCTGCTCGACAGATTTCCGAATATCAGCGCTATCTGCCACGGCCATGAGATCATAGCTTTAAGTCAGAAAAAGGATATGAAGGATGACAACGAACTTCTCTTGCAGATCCAGGAATTTTTGGACAAATTTGACTCTGTATGCGGCATAAGCGAGCCGTTTTCCGGATTGACCGACCTTGCCTGTGCCTATACTCAGGCCTGCCGTGCCATCGGCATCGGTGAAGTGCTTCGCCGCTATGAACCAAAATGGAACGAAATGATATCGGCCCCCGGTGCCACCCACGATATACATGCCGGCAGTATCTATTTTTATGATGATGTCATAGTCTATTATGCCGTAAGTCAGGCCCGCAACGGCACGGTAGACGTCTTTAAGATGACTCCTTATCTTGAGCTGGTGCAGAAGATGATGCAAAATGATATCGATCATGGCACCGACAATGCCAGACTGCTCTATGTATATCTGGTTTCCGAGCGAAATGCCTCCCGCACGGGCAAGCTCTTATATATGCATCGCAACAATGTCCTGTATCGCATACCCCGCATTACGGAAAAGTACGGGCTTGACCTCGATGATTATTGGGTAAGGATGAATCTGCTCCTCGCTTTTCATCTAACCGAGCTGGAAAATGCCCACAAAGAGGGGTGATCGTTATATTGACAAGTAATCACCTGTAGTCCTCTCGTATGGTGCCAACCGGGATCTTACTTTGACAGGTAATTGAATTACGGGCCGTCTGCATTTTGCACTGCAGACGGCTCGTTTTTGCACTTAAACAGAAAACGGAGGGAAGTTTTGGCAATGGCAAAATGAAAACAAAAACGGCGTAATGTATCCTGAATGCATAAAAACTGAAAGGAGATTTCGCTATGTCAATCACCCGTGGAATCGATATGAAACTGAATGTTCAGCCCATTTTCGGAATGGTCTATCATGAATATGTATTTGAAGGGCCGTGCAGATTCGGCAGCGGCGACCAGCTGACAGAGAGCTATGACCGCATGGCTGCAGAGGTAGCCTTCAAGACATTTTCCGATACGCTGTATGAAACATTTTCCGCACCTTACCTTAATGTCCTTCCTATGAAGCGCTTTGAGCTCAATGAGGAATTCAATTTTACAGACGCGCTCATTGACCCTCTTACGGATAATGCGCAGGACGTGGATGTCTATGTTGTATCCTCTACCGGACGCGTCAATTATGGTCTGCTTGCCCTTGCGCAAAAAACAGGAAAGCCTATCATCACTCTCCAATTCTGCTGCAACAATACTACATCAACCGCAATGCTGATAAATCGCGGCTATGAAGCATATGCTTTTATGACTTGGGAGGATGCCGCAGATTGGCTCAGGATATTGCGTGTCAGAAAGGTTCTTCAAAAGAGTACGATCCTCTGCGCTACAAGGGGCAATTCCAATTTCGCGGCAGCATCCGCTGCAGACGGCTTTATCAGCCTGGAGGATGTAACGAAGAATATCGGTCCTCATTTCTCTTTTGTGGATATACATGAGCTTCTCGATCAGACTCATTATATAAAGGATCAGGAAAAATATGATAATGAAAAGACCAATTATACCCTGCCCGGCCGCATAGCATTAAATATAAACGATGCGGATATGGCAGAGATAGAGGCAAAGGCCGATGAGCTGATCGCGGGCGCGGAGGATATTGCCGTTGACCGTAAATATGTGATCAACTCACTCAGAGCAAATAAAGCCATCTTAAAGATCATGGAGCATACCGGCTGCAATGCCTTTGCGGCACCCTGCCCTGAGATGTGCGCTACCCGACGTTTAAATGAAGAGCAGTTTACTCTCTGCTTCAATCATTCACTCAACAATGAGAACGGCATCCCCTCCGCCTGCGAATATGATGTGCCGGGATTGATGTCGATGATCATTCTCAGCAACCTTTCCTTCTCTGCTCCTTATCTCGGCAATTGTGTCACAGTGACGCTGAAGGCCGACGGCAAGACACCTTTGTTCAATATGGTGCCTTATAACGGACTGGATAAGCAGATTGAGAAGTTCCCTCCCGAGGTGCGCAAAAATATGATGCTCACCTTCCACTCCGTAGCCAATCGCAAGCTCCACGGTTTTGACAGCGAGCCTGATTCATATACCATCAGGCCATTTACGGGAAGCGGCTGGGGAGCCACCATGCGTCATAACTTTGAAGAGGATGCAGGCCAGGTCATCACAATGGCACGTGTATCTCCGGATGCCAAGTCTATCTTCGTTGCGAAGGGAACCATCATAGGATGCGTCGGATACAAGCTCAACGGATGTACTCACGGCGTATTATATACCGTACGCGACCGTGAGGATTTCTTTAAGAAGCAGCTTGCCTTCGGCAATCATGCGCCTCTTGTCTACGGCGATCATGTAGAAGACGTAAAACGTCTTGCCGGACTTCTCGGATTGAATGTTGTAGAGGCTTAAAATACAATGAGCGCGGACTTTAAGGAGCTTCTGGCGGAATACAATAAAAAGGCCGATGGCTATATATATGCGATTCGGGATGCGCTCCTGAGCGCAGACAAAGTCGCGGATAGAGGTGCTGATAAAAACGCGTGCAGAAGTGCCGATACAGGTGCGGACAAAAAAGCGAATATCTGCACCGATACAGGCACAGATAAAAGCGCGGATAGATGCACTGATACATGTGTGGGAAAAAGCGCGGACAGATGCACCGATACAAGTGCGGGCAAAAATGCGATAAGCAGGAAGTTTCTCTACGATAATATCAAAGGATATGTCTGCAGCAAATTTATGCTGGATCAAAATGAATGTGAAAGCTGTGATATCGCTAAGCTCTCCGAACTCAGCGTCGCAAAGGCAGCCAAAATACCGCAAGGTGCGGTATCTGAGCAGGATCTGTCCATGAACTGCGCTGGCATATCATCGGTTGAAACAAAGAAAATATTGCTGCTTATCGCTCTGCAGCGCGCCCTTGATATACAGCTGCCCTCAGACGCCGCGACCGATATTCATTCGCTTGAAGAGCTCACAGATGCAGTATATAATCATTTGTGAGCAAGTCCGACTCTTGAATTTTAGGTCTTTTGAACATGGTATCATATTATCTTATGTAACTATTTTTTCTGTTTTACAGGTACCGTAGGATATCAAGGCAGATACTGCAGCAGCCGAAAGAATGAGCGATATTTCAAAATGCAGGCGGGATTTCCCGCTCTTAGATCAAAAAATATATACAAACCCCCTTATCTATTTGGACAATGCCGCGACAACGCAGCTGCCGCGGCAGGTCCTTGATCGGATGCTTAATCACTATCTCTGTGACAATGCCAATGTCCACCGCGGCATACACAGCCTAAGCGAAAGATCCACCGCGGCATATGAAGATGCAAGGCACAGCGTTGCCTCTTTTCTCGGTGCAAAGGACAGCGAGATCATCTTTACGTCAGGCACTACCGACGGTATCAATATGCTGGCAAGAATGTACTCAGAGCAGATATTAAAGCCCGGCATGTCCGTGATAGTCAGTCAGATGGAGCATCATTCCAACCTGATCCCGTGGCAGGAGGCATGCAAAAGAAGCGGTGCAAATCTGCTCATCGCTCCCATCACCGATAATGGTGATCTGGATATTGATGCCCTCAGGGCA
>CAZGVB010000076.1:0-3904 GCA_964528825.1 uncultured Parasporobacterium sp. | reverse complement strand
TGTTCTGCTTCCTTGCGGGCATGCTCAGCTTTTTCGTGGATTCGACAGGCGTGGTACTTCCTCTTTTCATACCTGTTGCGGCGCAGGTCGCAAACGGTGACGCTATCGGTATCCTCTATATCGCGGCTCTTTGCATGGGCGCATATGCGGCAGGCAACTGTCCTATATCCACCGGCGGCTCGATAATGATGAGCCAGGTGGACGATGACAGAAGAGAAAAGCTATTCTTTACCGCATGGGCAGCGGCCTTCGCTACGGTCGTTATCGCGTTGATCATAACATTTGTAGGCGGCCTGCTTCCGTGGAATTAAGATCCGAAATGATCAGGTGAAGAGCGACATATTTTATGGGGATATTAATGCTTAAAGCGAATTGATCCGCGGCAGCGCAGGTCTCACTGTAAAATAATATTGCGATAGAAATAAGTGTTAATAAATGAAAGGACGGACATATGGCCGAATATATTGATCTGGGACTCGGATCCTGCGTGGGAACCATGGATTATGATAATTATGATCCCGCGAATTTGCCGAAGCTCCCCAAAGATGAAGAAAAGATATGGTATTCAAAATACTATTATAAGGGCAGATGCGACATACCGGAAAAGGATGCCGCACGCTTGAAAAAAGGCAATCCGATGGATCCTAAAAAGGCTTTGCTGCCCGAGATGGCTTACAGCCTTACTGATTCGGGATATGACGAGGATGATTTCGGATATTGCCTGCTGCCGAATGGCTGCGGTTACGGCGCTACCAGATGTGTTCTTCCGGATGTGAACATGGAAATGTATATGTGGTATAAAATGCTGAGGCTTACAGACAGGCTTTCTTATGCCATCTGGTATCCGGGCTCACATGTATCTGAGATCAACGGTATCACTATAGAGGATGTAGGATATGGGCCCGAAAAATTCCAAGGTGTGGATGGAATCAATTGGAGGTCACTTGGCTTTGCACAGGATCCCGCGAAGGTTGACCCGCAATATCTCGGCATGATCGGCGGCAACAGCATCATCTACAACCTGAAATATGATAATGTCATCCCAAGGACGCTCTCACTTTTCCATTACATCAGACAAATGGACAGCGGAGGCATAGAATTTAGGACACATTTCTATGTCGGAATGCATATAGTTGACGGAAGAAGCGTAATAACGCAGCATATACAGTCGGAGCAATGCCTCGAGATAGCGCGCACGATGGCACACCATTGCGCATACGAGCGCACGAATCTCAATTCATTCCTGCCCGAGATCTATGAAAAGATGAAGGACATAAAGCTTGTTATTCCGGAAAATATCAAGGAATCTGTACCGATGGATATAGCAAAAAAATGATCTGTGCATATCGGGCCGGACACAGCAAAGAAAAATTTGTGTATATCGAGCCGGATATGGCAAAGAAATGAGCCATGTATATCGAGTCAGACATAACAAAGAAAAGACGCGGACATAGAAAAAATAATTACAGCAAAAATGATGTCAATCTCGGATTGGAGATGCAGAATAACCTACAAAGAGCCTGAGTTATCTCGGGCTCTTTGTGTTTGTACAAAATGTTAGAGAATGCTGCATATTTAATCAGTTACTGCAGTGTAACATAATCTCCTTATACCATTACGGAAGTATATGCATGCTGTACATTCGTAGTGGTATAATATCAAGGTACATCCGTGTGGTGTTAAATGATTGACATAGCTGCGGGGTGACAGTCAGACTTTCGATTGGACATCGAACAGATAAGGAAAACCCGATACGGAAGGACCCAAGATACATTTTGAGCGGAGGGAAGCTGTAAGATGAACAGAAAAAGAAAAGGAATCATTATAGGGGTTGTTGTAGCTGCCGTCATTATCTTTGCTTTTATCGTGGCGATCGTGGTGATAAATGTAAATACTACTTTTCAGATGGGTATCTCTTCTGTCATTGGCCCTGCAGGTATCATAATAGCGGCGGCTATAGGAGGCATTACCGGTGTATCAAGCAAGAAAAAATCCGCCGGAAAGAGTAAAAATGCCAAAGGCCAAGGTGATGCGGAAAGTAAAGAGAATAAAAAAAGCAAAGAGGGAATGAAGAGCAGACAGGAAGAGGAAATAAGAGATAAGGAAAAACTGGATATCATTATTCGGGAGATAAAGGAAAGAACGAAAACGGATTTTTATAAGATCCGCCTTGAGGAGGGACCGACAGACATTTACAGCAGCAAGCTGGGAGGCGTGCCATATTGGGATCCGGAGCTAGAATATCCCACGGACCCGAACGAACATGCATTGATATTGCTGGCACAGATTAATTTTGAAAAAGAGAAATTTGACGATGAGAGACTCCCTCAAAAGGGGATGCTGCAATTCTTTATCGCGAACGATGATTGCTACGGATGTGACTACGGCTCCGAGCGTTTCTATGATGACAAGCAGGAGAAATGGCGTGCAGTATATCACGAAGTTATTAAGGAAGGCCTGACGGAAGAGGATATCATGAAATTGGATATCCTCACGCATAAAACTACAACTGTTGAATCGCCCATGGATAGAGAGATGGAGCCTGTGGCACTCAGATTTGAAAAGAGAGAGGGCTGCATGTCGACAGGGGATTACCGCTTTGAAGGGCTGTATGAGAGCATATTAAAGGAAAAGTTCGGAGAGGAAATGGATGAGCGGCATTGGTATAATCCTCTGAATAACGCGGAGTTTGATTATATAACAAAGGCTATTGATACATGGGGCCACAAAATGCTCGGATATCCGAATTTTGCACAGTGGGATCCGAGAAGAGAAGGAGTGCCATATGATATGCTGTTGTTGGAGATCGAGTCCGAAAAGGTAGGGTCAAAATGGATCATGTGGGGCGATATGGGCGTCGCGAACTTCTTTATCAACAGCGAAAGCCTGAAAAATAAGGATTTTTCGAGGATAGCATACACATGGGACTGCGGTTGATGCGGGGAGGCTGCAGATGGAAGACTGATAGCGGAGCAGACAAGATAAAGATGCAAGGTGACGGGATAATAATCGGTGCAGAAAAGAACGATTGAAGGCATACGGGGATTAAGGTAAGATAAGTGCATTAAGATGCAGAGATTTTGATATTGCCTGTGCTATGGTCAAAAGGGAGCCTAAAATATGCAACTGTATTCAACGCGTGAAAGTGAAGAACATATATGTCAAATGAGAAAATAAAAGCTAACGATGAGTCTATAGAAAAAAAGAAAGTACTTTCTCTTTTTCAGTTTATTCTTGAATTGAATAAACTGAAAAAAAGACCAATTTTAAATGTACGGGACTATCGTTGGGTTTGCCCGATTTCTTCTTTGCCGGATGATCCGGATAATATACGGTTCTTCTTTTGTGACCGCGTAGAAGAGGATAATGTGGAATCAGACGGTAGCACTGACAATCTCATTCTTTCTGTTCACAAACCGGAATTTCAAAAATGTCCCGAACCTGATGCAAAATTTAAAGATTGGCTTTTACCGGGCTGGAACGACTACCGTGAGACACCAGGGGTAAAAGAATTTAAAGAAACGAAAGGCTCTGATAAGGAAAATGAAAAATCGTCATTTGATAGCACTTCGCAGGAGGCAAAGGAGCCGGAGCGGGAGAGTTTTAGCGACGATAAAAATCGTGTCGAGAGTTATGAAGCGTGGCTTTCCAACCGCTTGGAATGGGTAAAGAGACAGAAACTTAATGAAAAGACAAGAGAACTGTTTACTGAGCTCTTTGGATTTCATTTGGAATTGCAGAGAGAATCAGAAACTGAGGAAATTGTTGCTGCAAATGGAATGATTTGCGATGCAAACAATCCGCAAATCAACCATCCGGTGCTTACGCACCGAGTTAAGATAAAATATGATGCCGACAGCAATACAGTCAGTATTTTAGATACGGATGCAGCGTCTGAATTGTA
>CAZGVB010000075.1:0-4310 GCA_964528825.1 uncultured Parasporobacterium sp. | reverse complement strand
ACCGAGTACCGGGAATCCTGCAAGAATACCGCATTTTGCAGCTTCCTCGATACCTTCGCCGACAGCAGGTATATATTCCTTCGGTATAGCACCGCCGGTAACCTCATTGACGAATTCAAAGGTCTGCTCACCGTTCGGATCCATAGGCTCGAATTTAACCTTACAATGTCCGTACTGTCCGCGACCGCCGCTCTGCTTAGCATATTTGCTGTCAACATCGACTGCCTTTGTAAATGTCTCCTTGTATGCAACCTGAGGAGCACCTACATTTGCCTCTACCTTGAATTCTCTTAAAAGTCTGTCGACAATGATCTCAAGGTGAAGCTCTCCCATACCTGCGATGATCGTCTGGCCAGTCTCGTTGTTGGTATATGCTCTGAATGTAGGATCCTCTTCAGCCAGCTTTGCGAGAGCCTCTGCCATCTTGTCCTGACCAACCTTGGTCTTAGGCTCGATAGCTACCTCGATAACAGGATCAGGGAATTCCATTGACTCAAGGATAACAGGATGCTGCTCATCACAGATAGTATCACCTGTAGTGGTATTCTTAAATCCTACTACCGCAGCTATATCTCCCGAATATACCTTTTCAAGATCCATTCTCTTATTTGCATGCATCTGAACGATACGTCCGGCTCTCTCCTTCTTGTCCTTTGTGGCATTGAGCACATAAGATCCTGAATTGAGAGTTCCTGAATAAACTCTGATATATGAGAGCTTACCTACAAACGGATCGCTCATGATCTTGAATGCGAGAGCTGAGAAAGGCTCTTCATCTGATGAATGACGAACCGTCTCGTTGCCTTCAAGATCGACACCCTCGATAGGAGGTACATCCGTCGGTGCCGGCATAAAATCGATTACCGCATCAAGGAGCTTCTGAACGCCCTTGTTTCTGTAAGCGGTTCCGCAGCATACCGGAATGATCGTTCCCTCGCAGGTTGCCTTTCTCATAGCCTTCTTAAGATCCTCGACGGACGGCTCATTACCGTCAAGATATTGCATCATAAGATCCTCATCAAGCTCACAGATCTTCTCGACCATATCTACATGATACATCTCTGCGTCTTCCGCAAGCTCTGCGGGTATCTCAGTAACTGAGATATCGTCGCCCTTCTCATCATTGTAGATATAGGCTTTCATTTCATAAAGATCGACAATGCCCTTGAAATCGTCTTCCTTTCCGACAGGGATCTGGATAGGAACCGCATTCTTGCCGAGTCTTTTCTTGATCTGCTCTACGGCGCCGTAGAAATCGGCACCCATAATATCCATCTTGTTGATGAATGCTATACGCGGTACATTATATTTGTCGGCCTGTCTCCATACATTTTCAGACTGAGGCTCGACACCTTCCTTTGCACTGAATACACCTACTGCGCCGTCAAGTACACGCAGAGATCTCTCAACCTCTACTGTAAAGTCAACGTGTCCCGGAGTGTCGATAATATTGATACGATATTCCTTTGCGCCCGGGATAGGCTTTGTCTCAAACTCCGGTGTCCAGTGACATGTGGTAGCCGCTGATGTGATGGTGATACCTCTCTCCTGCTCCTGCGCCATCCAGTCCATGGTAGCAGTGCCTTCGTGGGTATCGCCTATTTTGTAATTTACACCGGTGTAGTACAGGATACGCTCAGTAAGAGTGGTCTTGCCCGCATCGATATGAGCCATAATACCGATATTTCTGGTACGCTCAATTGGATATTCTCTTCCTGCCATATTTCCTCCCGATTAAAACCTGTAATGTGCGAATGCCTTGTTTGCTTCGGCCATTCTGTGCATTTCTTCTTTTCTCTTAACAGCTGAACCTGTCTCGTTAGCTGCGTCCATGATCTCGTTGGCGAGTCTCTCTTCCATTGTCTTTTCACTTCTGCTGCGTGAAAAAGTGGTGATCCAACGAAGTCCGAGAGCCTGACGTCTGTCAGGTCTAACCTCGATAGGTACCTGATATGTGGCACCACCGACTCTTCTTGCCTTTACCTCGAGTGCGGGCATAACATTATTGAGTGCCTGCTCGAATACTTCTACTGCCGGCTTGCCGGTCTTGTCTTCGATCCTTGCAAATGCACCGTAAACGATCTTCTGAGCTACGCCCTTCTTACCGTCCAGCATAATGTTGTTTATAAGCTTTGTTACTACTTTGCTGTCGTACAGCGGATCCGCTAATACGTCCCTCTTTGGAGTATGTCCTTTACGTGGCACGTTACTTCCCTCCTTAACTAAAAAATTAATTCATCGGTACTCACTTTTGACGTGTTCATGCCGGACATAAATAGATATTTTTTGAGAATATACTCGGATTATTATCCGGCCTTCATTCAATTGTAAGTTAATTTGCTGTTAAATGTCTCATGATGGTCATATTTGTTCTTTCGCATTATGCCTTAGATAACCTTTTCAGTTACTCTCGCATATGGAAATTCACCCTTGCGGATAAGTCATATGACTGCTTGCATCATTTTGAGATCATTTCTTTGCAGCCTTAGGTCTCTTCGCGCCATATTTGGAGCGGGCCTTCTTGCGGTTAGCGACACCGGCAGTATCCAAAGTTCCTCTGATAACATGGTATCTTGTACCCGGAAGGTCCTTTACACGGCCGCCACGGATAAGAACAACGCTATGCTCCTGAAGGTTGTGTCCCTCGCCCGGAATGTAGCTTGTTACTTCCATACCATTTGAAAGACGAACCCTGCAGATCTTTCTAAGAGCTGAATTAGGCTTCTTAGGTGTTGCCGTCTTGACTGCTGTGCAGACGCCTCTCTTCTGTGGTGAAGGTGAGTCTGTAGTCTTTTTGCTCAGAGCATTGTAGCTTTTCTGCAGAGCAGGAGCTGTTGACTTCTTGGCAGCCGAATGTCTTCCCTTTCTAACTAACTGGTTAAATGTAGGCATGATATTCTCCTTTCTTTAAGAATTCATATCGCACCGATAATATCAATATCGGCGCACAAAATCGGCGCGCATAAAGCGCGTGCTTTGGCATTATATGTAATTAATGTAGGAATGTCAAGCGATTTTTGACTTGTCAGGCTGTCAAGTGTCAAGTAATAGCCTGTAAGTCTTTTGTACAGACAATCTTCAGTACTGCATGTGTGCTAAGGCAGCAAAGACACGCTGCATTTTCTATCTGCTGCGCCTGTCCTTACCTGATGTCCTGTAATATTCCGCCTTGGCCGCATACATTTTTGCCTCTGCTCTTTTGATGACATCATTTAATATTTCGTTTGATCCGCTTGATACCGCAGATCCGATCGATAATGTGTATCCCTGCTCCTCAGTTGCCCTTTTTACCTGTTCTATCTTCTCATCTATCCATTCAATGACCGCATTCGGATATACCACGACGAATTCATCGCCGCCTATCCTGTATGTATGCTCCTCTCCGAACGCATTTTTCAGATTCTGCGCGATCGACTTCAGCATCATATCACCCGCGGTATGGCCCTCGGTATTATTTATCTCATGCAGTCCGTTGGCATCCGCATATACGATCACCGTCACAAAGCTCTCACTCTGCACCCTGCTGCATGCCATCTCATATGAATAGCGATTTTTAAGACCGGTCAGTGCGTCATGCTCGCTGAGTTCCTTTATGATCTGGGTCTGTGCCATATTGCGGATCCTGATAGGTACGAATACAAGTATGCCCGCCACCGATACGAAGAGAAATGTAATGCCATTCCATATATCCACGGATGCGACTTCGGGGAGCTTGTAATATTTATCAAATATACAGAAGATGACGGTAAATGCGATCTGTACTATGACAGTCCCAAGCGGACGTCTTGAAAACAACAGCGGCAGCATCAGGATAACAGCGATATATGTTACCGTCTGTTTGTCAGGCTGCGTCATGGTGAGCACGATAGCCTCGCTGTAGATCACGGCGATAAAGATATATATGAGTATCTGTCCCGCGATCATGCTGATCTTTGCAAGACGCATCCATATCACCCATGCGGCCAGCATGATCAATAGTACCGCTGCCGTGGAGAAATATATCACCGCATTTGTACCCGCGGCCTTGTCTATGGCCGTTCTCACCAAACCAAGCAATAAAAAACCGACGCATGTAAACATAAGATATATTCCGAGATTTTTCATATCATGACTCAGGATATATGACTCATATTTATCATATGTTGTCTTGTCCAAGCCGCCGTAATTAAGTATATTTTTTAATTTATTTTTCAATTTCCCACCCCGAATGCGATTTCTTTTCGATGGAATCGTGTCTGTGCGGCACATAACCTTAAATCTCTAATCTTCTACATTTTATATGCACTGCAGGATAATTACAAGGCTAACAA
>CAZGVB010000074.1:0-4349 GCA_964528825.1 uncultured Parasporobacterium sp. | reverse complement strand
AAAGGGCACCTGCAATCTGGTATCAATCAAGAATGAGGCGGTCAATGACCGCCTCCTGATCGCCTCCTGGCCTTTGTCTATAAGGGTTAAAGGCTGTTTTTATCAACACTTTTTGCCCTATAAATCTATAAGTCCATAAGTCACAATTGATGATCAAAAAAGCTATTGTGCAAGGGGCAAATGCCCCATGCGCAATAGCTTGGTTTCGTAGTGTTTGTTTTATAAGATTATCCTTTCAAATCAAATATTCCTTTTTTAGACTCGCTGTAAATTCCCCATGCATCCAATGCTGCCCCCAGCTCTTTATATTCCTTGCCGGCCTCCGCCAAGGTCTGCCCCTTACATACGGCATCGATGCCTTGTCTGAATGCCTTAGCTCCTGCCGCGGCCCCCATTGGATGACCGTGAATAGCCCCGCCTGCCGCAATGATCACATCATTTCCGAATTTCTTTATTATATCTTCGATATGACCTTGAGTAGTGCCGCCGCCGGGCATGATAAATGAGGGCTTTATATGACCTAACGGGGAAGTCATCTGATAATATCCGTTCACAAAAGTATCCATCAGCATCGGGAACTTGCCGTACGGCGTCAATGAGATAATCATATCCAGACCTGCAAGTCGCGGAAGCTTGGCTCCTATCAAACTTGCAGACATTCCTGACCATTCGCTCTCATATTGTGCTCCGGTATAATCAGAATGTGCTAATATCGGAACATTTATATTAGGATCCTCAGTTATCATACGTGTTGTGTCGAGACCGCATGCTGCATAATTTACAAGAAGCATATTTGCTCCCGCATCTATTGCTCTATATGCATTTTCCCTCATTTGCAGCGCAGGCGCTGTGATATTAAATGCATAAAGGGTTTTTTCGCCCTTAATATCATCTGCCCTCTTTATCGACTCCATTACAGCCTTAACGCGCTTCTCTAAAGGGCAAAACGGTGGGTCGCATACCAATTCATCGTCCTTGATAATATCCACTCCACCTACTGCGGCCTCATATGCAAGCTCGGCTGTCTTTTCAGGTGTAAGACCTATACACGGCTTTATCATATTGTTCAAAAGAGGCCTGTCATATACTCCAAGCAAATCTCTTACTCCCGATATGCCAAATTTCGGTCCCTGAAAATGCTCCAAAAACGATTTAGGAAATTCCAAGTCCACCAATTTGACTTTACCCGATGATGATATATTTCCGATAACCGTAGAGAGCATCATGGTCAGCTGCGGCCCGAAATTTTGCCATGGATATGCTATTCGCAATATAAAATGGCGTTCTGTTATCGTTTCTGGAATTCCTATCTGATAGGCAGGTGCTTCATAAATACCTACCACCCGGCCTATTGCACGTTCTCTTACTTCCGGAGTCTCTCCGGGAACCTTCAGCCATGTACCGCAGGTTTGTTCTATTGCCAATGCAGCGGCAAATTTCACCACATTTGTTTCCCTTCCCGTAGCAGCATAATATGTCGCAATAACAAATCTTTCCCTGTCAATATCCTCAGGAAATCTAATAATCATCGGATCAATATACATTGCAGCACCTCCGCTCTTGCTTATCTGTCACCGTTCTATATGTTTATACGGTTTAAGTACATAAAGTATCTTATTTATCTATCAACTTTAATTCGCGTTTTGTCATTTAAAATCGGATATGTCGCGATTTCCCGGTATTCTCTGACTATCGCCTCTATTTCCCGCTCAGCCGGAATTCTCTCACCTCCTGATCCTGATGCACTGCCGTCGACACCTGTTTCTTTAAGTGCACGTACAGTTGCAGAGACATCATTTATAGGTCCTCCATGCACAAGAGTTACGACATCGCTGTTTGTCTCTTTTGCTGCTTTGTTTACATCTGATACATGGTGCATCACCCGGTTAAGATATTTTTCTTTATTCTCCCCGTTCTCTCTTGGCAATCCTGCCAAAACGCCGATTACGTCTGCACCTGCTTTTGCAAGAACCTTTGCCTCCTCTGGTCCCGCAGCCCATGCTAATGTAAATATATCTTTTTTGTGAGCAGTTGAAATGAGCTCAACCTCACGGCTAAAACCGATCCCCGCATCATTAAGCAGTCTGCACATCTCCGCTCCGTATGTACTGCAAAACGGTTCATTTGAAATGCCCGAGTAACCCATGGTAATAAATTCATCAATCAACTCCGAAATATCTATACGAGGGTCATGAACTCCAAGTCCTGCGATACAAGGTGTCTTTTTGATAAGAGGCAATATTTTCTTTGAGACACGTCTCATATCATCATTGACATTTCCGTATGGAAGCCATGCCAAAAAAGACGGAACCCCATCGATGCGACACACTGCTGCAGAATAAATACTTATAAGATCGGCACCTCCACGTTCGGCACTTGCGGCAGTCATACCGCACCCTGCCCCAAAGCAAAGCACTGCCTTGCCTGAGAGAATTCTTTTTTTCAGTTCATATATTATTATTTTTCTTTCGTATCTTTGTGCCATAATTTTTATATATTTGCTCTGACTGTTTTATCACGTGACATATACCCATTTCAGATATCATATTCAATGATCATACATTTGATCTGATATCCTCCTCCTGAGTTTCATGCTTATGACCTTTCAAATATCGGCTGAATATGACTTACCATTGCAGCAAATCCTTTCGCGCTCCATGCACTGCGTCCCACAAACAAGCCGTCTACATCATGACATTTTATATAATCTTCCGCATTTTTCATATTTACGCTGCCGCCGTACAGGATCGGTATATCAGCACCTGCCTCTTTACCGAACATTTCAGTCAATATTCTTCTGATATTTTTGTGTCGCTGCTCTACATACTCTGGTTCAGCAGGCACTCCGTTTACTCCTATTGCCCATACCGGCTCATATGCGACTATCAGGCTGCGCGCCTGATCTTCTGTAAGCGCCCCTGCGCCTATTTTTAGCTGTATAGCCAGTCTTTCATCTGAAATATTATATGTTCTGTCTTCCTCTGTTTCTCCTATGCACAGCAACGGCATAAACCCGTGTTCGGATGCTGCACAGACCTTTTTTCTCTCTTCCTTATCTTCCTCGTGAAAAATATGTCTGCGCTCCGAGTGTCCGATTTCAATAACAGATACTCCAATTTCCCGTAAAGACAACGGGGAAACCTCTCCCGTATATTGCCCCCTCTCATCCCAGCACATATTTTGGGCACCGAGTACGATGCCACTTCCATCCAATATCCTGCCTGCACGTTCCAAGACGGTATACGAGGGTATAACAAAGAGCATGACCTTTTCTTTGGGAATATGTAATGTCTCATCGCGAAGCTCACTTAAATAATCGATTGTTTCCATATCAGTCATGGAAAGCTTTGTATTTGTTCCGAAATAGAGGGCAGATCGTCTTTTCATATGATTTTTCTTTTCATCGTTTCTTCTTCGATGTGATTGATATCTGCCACCTTTAAAGTAGACGGTCCGTCTTTAAAGGCAAGTGACATCCACTCTCCGAGTATTTTTTTTGCAAGTTCCGGACCTATTACTCGTGCTCCGAAACAAATGACATTTCCGTTATTACTGAGCTTTAGTCTCTCTCCTGAATAGCTGTCATGGCATACTCCGGCACGAATTCCCGGAAATTTATTAGCGCAAATTGCCATTCCGAGACCGGTACCGCATATTAAAAGGCCTTCCTTCTCATAACCACTCTGTATGATATTTTCGCAAACCTTTTTTGCTATCAAAGGATAATTTGTTTTATCATCCGACGAAAAACATCCCATATCCTCTGCCTGATACCCTTCGGAGATTACAAATTCCCTCAGTATCTCTTTCAAGGAAACTGCAGCATTATCGCATCCGATTACAATTGTTTTTTTCAAATCGTCATCCCCTTATTTATCTAAGCCTTAGGCCTTTAAAATCTGTAACCACCTGGGTAATAGCACGCTCTACGGGTATCCTTTCAATACTTGAAGCACCGATAAAGCCGTGAACGGAAGTCTTTTTAAACACTTCACTCACACTTGCGGGATCTTCGAATGGGCCTCCGTGTGTTACTACAAAGACATCGGGATTTTCTTTCATTGCTATCTCATAATATCTCTGAGTCATATCACATGCCTCTTCAATACTCAGGCTTTCACGTGAGCCGATCATTCCTCCTACCGTGCCGCCTACATGCACTCCTACTATATCTACACCTGCATTTACAAAATCCCTTACATCCTGTTCTGTAAAGGCATATGCAACAGTAAAAATATCATTTTTATCACAGTAATCGATCATTTTGACTTCCTCAGGTACACCGTACCCGAGCTTGTCTATCTGATCTCGGATCGGACCTTCATATGATCCCAGCGCAGGGACATTTG
>CAZGVB010000073.1:0-4352 GCA_964528825.1 uncultured Parasporobacterium sp. | reverse complement strand
ATGGGCCTTATGCAGGCAGAGGATATATTGAGATACGGCTTGGCACTGGGAGCAGACGAGGCGGTGCTTCTTACAGACAGAAGACTGGCAGGCGCCGATACGCTGGCAACGTCTTATTCTCTTGCGGGTGCCATACGCATAATCTCTCCGGATATCGTGATCACGGGCAGCTGCTCAAGTGACGGAGAGACATCGCATGTACCGGCACAGCTTTCTGATATATTGAACATACCTGTTATTTCAGATGCATGGGAGATAGAGGCGGCGCAGGGACAGGTACAGGCAAAGAGAAAAACGTCTGCCGGATATCAGCTTGTAAGTGCAAAGCTGCCATGCCTTATCAGCGTGGGATGTGAGGCTTATAAGGCCAGATATATGACACCTGCAGGAATATTCGATGCGGCCGATGCTCATATAACGGTTCTCGGAAGAGATGATCTGAGTACGGTATCCGATGATCAGATAGGCTTTGCGGGGTCATATACAAAAACAGAGACGGAATATGTCGAGCAAAAGAAGACGGCATGCAGGATGATAGAGGCAGAAAGTCCTGACGAGGCCGCGCAAAGGATTGCAAAAATATTAAGCTGAAGGCACTGCGGTGCTTATTTTCAAATTTCTCATGATGCCTATATAACAGGCGTAGTGAGCATTATAAGAGGGCCAAAATGAATATAAATGATTATAAGGGTATATTTGTTTTTATACAGCAGAGCGATGGAGCTATATGCAAGGTTTCCTTTGAGCTGCTCGGAAAGGCAAAAGAGCTGTCTGACGATATAAATGAGCCTGTTACAGCTGTTATCGCGGGCTGTGATGTGGCAGATACGGCAAGGGAGCTTGTCGGCTTTGTCGACAGGATGATCATAATAGACGATCCTCTGCTTAAGGAATACAGGGCAGAGCCGTATGCACAGGCATTAAAGGCCGTGATAGATGAATATAAGCCGAGTATATTCCTGATCGGCGCCACATGTGAGGGCAAGGAGCTGGGACCGAAGGTAGCGGCAAGGGTAGGGACAGGCATTACAGCCGACTGTACTGAGCTGAAGATCGGCTGCAAAGAGGCAGAGGCTGAAGGCAAAGAGGCGGATGGCACAAAAGAGCTTCTTATGATCAAGCCTGCCTTTGACGGCAACACTATTGTCACGATCACTATTACGGACAGACGCCCCCGCATGGCCACAGTAAGAGAGGGGGTCTTTGACATACCTGAGCCGGAAGAGAAGAGGGCGTGCGATATCGTAGAATTTGCCCCATCCATTGAGGTAAATGACAGCTTTATAGAAATTTTAAAAGATATTAAAGAAAAAGCCGGCGCATCGGATATAGCAAATGCAAAGGTTGTAGTGGCAGGCGGCCGCGGAATGGGAAATGCGGATAATTTTTCATTGCTTGAAGAGCTTGCGGACGTGCTCGGCGGAGCCGTAGGCTGCTCAAGGGCCGCAGCAGATGAAGAAATGTATGACAGAGAATGCTATATAGGTCAGACAGGCCTGAATGTCAGACCTGATATCTTTATAGCCTGCGGAATCTCTGGTGCGGTGCAATTCACAGCCGGAATGGAAAAGAGCAAGCTGATCATCGCCATCAATAAGGATCCGGATGCGCCGATATTCCGGATAGCCGACTATGGCATCGTTGCGGATGCGGCCACGATGATCCCGCAGATCACAAAGAAGTTCAAGGAAATGTAAGCCTGATACAAAAGACGGTTGATATCTAAAAAAATATAGATATCAACCGGGCGGATAAGGAAAAGACATTATAAGATGCGCCTCCATAGAGGGGCGGCAGTGACAGTGTCCCGTTATTTTTCAGCTCTTTTATGAGTATGAAAAAACGGGCATTGTTTTATTTTTTCAAAGAATCTGTACGATTCGCGGTGGATTTTGTACAAATTTCAGCATTTTCTTGATTCATAAGGCGTAGTTTGGTATAATCTTTAAAATTTCTGTTGCGTCAGGGTCAATATGACCTTATTTTCCATTTTCAGAAAGAAATGAACAGGCGTTTACAAAAATAAAAACGATAGGAAGATGGAAGAATGAATTCAAAAACTCTGCTTTACATTCTGAAACGCATTGTACTGGCAATCGTGACTGTATGGGTAGTGATCACGATAACATTCTTTGTTATGCGTCTGGTACCCGGAGGTCCGTTCCTCGGAGAAAAGGCTATATCTGAGACGGCGGTCAAAGCACTTGAAGCCAAATACGGTCTGGATAAGCCGCTTATGACCCAATATTTCACATATCTGGGCGATATAGTGACGAAATTAGACTTCGGTCCGTCACTCAAGCAGCGTGGGCGTGATGTCATAGATATCATTGCCGACGGAATGAAGACCTCGGCAAAGCTGGGAGTCATCGCCGCGGTATCGTCTGTGATCGCGGGCGTTGTCCTTGGATCCGTAGCCGCTCTCAAGCGTAACAAATTCATTGATAAGGCGATCATGGTGGTGACCACGGCATTTATATCGATGCCGTCCTTCATCATGGGCTCGCTTCTTTTGGTTGTATTTTCCGTAAAGCTGGCATGGTTTCCGGCAAACGGAGAGGCCGACGGCGGCCTTATACTTCCGATCATAACATTGGCGCTTTATCCGCTTGCGCATACTACGAGGCTTACAAGATCATCGATGCTGGACGTCTTGGGGCAGGATTATATACGCACGGCTAAGGCGAAGGGTGTCTCGGGCAGACATATCATATTCGGACATGCGCTCAAGAATGCTCTCATCCCGGTAATAACATATTTCGGCCCCATGCTGGCATATATCGTTACGGGTTCTTTGGTAGTTGAGCAGATATTTGCGGTTCCCGGAATCGGGCGTGCTTTCGTCAACAGCATAACAAACCGTGATTATCCGCTTATCATGGGTACTACTATTGTACTTGCCGCACTGATCGTTATTATGAATCTGATCAGTGATATCATGTACAAGGTCGTAGATCCGCGTATCACGCTGGAATAGGGGGAAAGAGATATGTTAAAGAAACCTTTCAGTATGCATGTGGATCTGGACGCTTTCACTCCGGCAAGCGCGGATGATAAGGCATATATGGTGCAGATGCGCCCATCATCTACATTCCTTAAAGACGGTATAAAGCGACTTCTCAAGAATAAAGTAGCCACGGTATCATTTATTGTGGTCGTTCTTATAGCGCTTGCATCGATCATCCTGCCTTCTGTATGGCCATATTCCTACAGCAGACAGCTCGGAGTATCACCGGGCAAGCAGGTAGATTCCTCATATAATAATCTTCACCCGTTTGAATACGGAGAGACTGAGCTTGAGCGTATTGCCGCAGGTGAAAAGATTTTCCCGCATGTGTTCGGCACGGATTCGGCGGGACGTGATTATTTTATCCGTGTCGTATATGGCACACGTATATCGCTGGCGGTCGGCTTCTTTGCCAGCATCATAGTATTGATAATCGGTATGACTATCGGTTCTGTCGCAGGATATTGCGGCGGCAAGGTCGATCTGGTCATCATGAGATTTGTTGATGTCATATATTCGCTGCCTGATATGCTGATGGTCATCCTGCTCGCGGCAGTGCTCAAGGTCGTGCTCGGTACGGCTATCGAGGGGACTGTGCTTGCGAAGCTCGGAAGCAATATCATCAGCTTATTTGTGGTATTTGCATTGCTTTATTGGGTATCCATGGCGAGATTGATCAGAGGTCAGATACTCTCATTGCGTGAGCAGGAATATGTGCTTGCCGCAAAAGCGACGGGAGCGGGCGGCAGATGGATCATCACAAAGCATCTGCTTCCGAACTGCATAAGCGTTGTCATTATTTCGACGGCTCTGCAGATCCCGAGTGCCATATTTACCGAGAGCTATCTGTCGTTCCTCGGACTCGGTGTAAATGCGCCGATGCCTTCACTTGGATCTCTGGCATCTGATGCACTCAATGGTATCACGACATATCCGTACAGGCTGGTAATACCTGCTATCGTTATATCACTTATAGTATTATCATTGAACCTTTTCGGAGACGGTCTTCGCGACGCCTTCGATCCGAAGCTGAACAATTAAGGAGGCAGATATTATGGCATTGTTGGAAGTAAGAGATCTGCATACATCCTTTTTTACAGACGCGGGAGAGGTACGTGCCGTAAATGGCATATCATTTAATCTGGACAGAGGAAAGGTGCTCGGCATCGTAGGAGAGTCCGGATCGGGAAAATCTGTCACGGCATATTCTATAATGCAGATATTGGCCACTACAGGCAAGATAGTAAGCGGATCGATAAAGCTTGACGGACAGGAGCTTGTCGGATCCGGAGAGAGAGTCATGAAGGACATCCGCGGAAATAAGATAAGCATTATCTTCCAGGAT
>CAZGVB010000072.1:0-4448 GCA_964528825.1 uncultured Parasporobacterium sp. | reverse complement strand
CCCCGTTCGTAATGGAGCTTCCTGCATACCATTGGCCTACGGTCAGCAATGTGCTTCGTTCTATGTGGGAACGCGCATGGTCGTTCATTAAAAAGGCCGGAACAATTATCTTGCTTTCTTCCATTATCATCTGGGCAGGCTCGTGCTTTGGCGTGGTAGACGGGACCTTTACCTTCAGCACAGAAATGGAGCTGGATAATAGCATATTAGGTATGATAGGCGGAGCCATTTGCTGGATCTTCGCACCTCTCGGTTTCGGCAATATAAAGGCAACCGTTGCGACGATCATGGGACTTGTGGCAAAGGAAGAGGTCGTCGGTGTATTCGGAGTACTGGACTTTGAGGGAATGACGCGTCTTGCCGCATATTCGTTCCTTGTATTTAACCTGCTCTGCGCACCTTGCTTCGCGGCTATCGGTGCTATAAAGCGTGAGATGAACAGCGCAAAGTGGACATGGTTTGCTATTGGATATCAGTGCGTCTTTGCATATGCGGTATCGCTGATGATTTATCAGATAGGCTCTGCATTTACCGGAAATCTGAATGTGATCGGTCTGATATTTGCCATTTTGGTTCTGGCTTTCATGCTTTATATGCTCTTTAAGCCATACAAGGAATCTACTAAGCTGACAAAAACAGTAAAGGTAAGAAAATAATAACTAAAGGTAACAAAATAATAACTTATGAACAGGAGGAAACCGAAATGCTTTCATGGATTCGTGAAAACTTAATAACAATCATTATTTGCTTGTTCTTAGCGGCTGCAGTTGCGGCGATTATCATAAATATGATCCGAAATAAGAAAAAAGGGAAATCCTCTTGCGGATGTGGATGCGGATGCTCGGATTGTCCGACGCACAGTTCATGCCATCCGAAAAAATAACTGCAGCAAGTACGAGATCATGACTTTGTGGATTAGAATCTTTTAACCTTGGGTCATCTTTTAAGGAGAAGGGAGTGGTAATTCATGCCGTTTCAAATCATAAGAAATGATATTACAAAGGTCAATGCAGATGCCATTGTGAATACTGCTAATCCTCATGTGGCAGTAGGAGCCGGCGTTGATTCGGCTATATATAATGCGGCCGGATTTGAAAAGCTCCTTAATGCAAGAAAAAAGATCGGTGAATTAAGACCGGGAGAAGTCGGCATCACAGAAGCTTTTGCCCTGAATGCAAAGTGGATCATTCATGTCAGCGGACCGGTATGGGAAGGCGGTGATCGACAGGAGAAGGCGACTCTTCGCAGCTGCTATGATCAGGCGTTAGATCTGGCTTATAGAAAAAAATGCAGCTCCATTGCTTTTCCGCTTATATCCACAGGATCTTATGGATTCCCAAAGGAGCTTGGGCTGCAGGTTGCTATCGATGCTTTTACGGCATTTTTGGAAGATCATGACATGGAGATTATCCTTGTGGTCTTCGGTGCCGGGGCAGTCCGCGTATCCGGTGATCTGGTAGATGAGGTAAAAAGCTATATCGATGATGGATATGTTCGAGGGGCATATCGTCGGGAATATCAGTTAGATAGAGGGACTTTTTTACAAAGAAGCAGAGAGCACGGCGAGACTACGGTATTGAAAAGCCTCAGCGGGCAGACGGAACCGAAAGAAGAGCCAAATATTTATGCCGATATGTGTTCTATTCCGGATGAGAGTGATCGGGAAGAAGATGACAAAGAGGAACCGGATGGAGCAGATATCGGAAAAACGGAAGCCCGGACGAGTCATGGCAAAAAGTCTTTAGATGGTATCTTAAAAGGTATCTATAAAGAATCCTTCGGGAAGTATCTTCAAATGCTGATAAATAAGAAGGGACTTAAGAATTCCGGCGTCTATGCCGCGGCAAATATTTCCAAACAGTACTTTTCAAAGCTGTTAAAAGATCAGGTGAAGCCATCCAAGGAGAAGGTCCTGGCATTGGCTGTGGGATTGCACCTTAATCTTGATGAGACCGTGGATTTTCTCAGGCTTGCCGGGTATGCATTGTCACCGATTTCTCAAACAGATAAAGTAGTAGAGTTCTTCATTGAGAATGAGGACTTTAACGTGATAAAAATTAATATCGTTTTGTTTGATTACGGATTATCACCGCTGTCAGAATAATATTTTACAAAGGTCGCCCGGGAGGTGACCTTTTTTTTTCTCCTGAGATTTATACTGGCGTCATAACAAAGAAATGCCTCACTGCAGGGAGGCATTTCAGGAAAAATCAATAAGGCTATGATAAACAGGAGGCAAAGAAGATGAACAAAGGATTAACAGAAATCGTATATATTTTGGATAGAAGCGGATCAATGTCAGGGTTGGAGGAAGATACCATTGGGGGATTCAATTCCATGATTGAAAAGCAGAAGAAAACAGGCGAGGCAGCCTATGTATCAACGATTCTCTTTGATGATCATACGGAAGTTCTTCACGACAGAATACCGATTCAAAGGGTAGAAAAAATGAATGATAAACAGTATTATGTAAGAGGATGTACAGCTCTTCTGGATGCCGTAGGAGGTGCCATTCACCATATAGGAAATGTCCATAAATATGCAAGAGAAGAGGACAGACCGAAAAAGACGATTTTTGTCATTACGACCGATGGCATGGAGAATTCGAGCCGCAGATATTCCTATGAACAGGTACAGAAAATGATTAAGCATGAGCGGGAAAAATATGGATGGGAATTTATATTTATCGGAGCAAACATTGACGCGGCTGCAGAGGCGGAGAAATTCGGAATTCGCAGAGAACGTGCCGTCAATTATGTACATGATGATATCGGTACAGCAACCTTATATAAAGGTGTGGAGAGAGCTGTTTGCTGCGCGATGAAGGCAAACTCCGCACAGGAGATGGAATATGATCTGGATGATTGTGACTGGGGGAAAGATATCCGGGCAGACTATACAAAGAGAGGCACAAGAAAAAGAAGCTGAGGAGAACCTCAGAAAGATAGAGCAAGAGGCCGCCGGAAGGGATATCCTGACAATAAGATGCTGAATAAAAGGAGTCAAGTTTGGAAAAAATCATTATTATAGTTGCAATACTTTTGGTCACCTCTTTTCTGATAAAGCGATTTAAAGCCAGGGCCAAAGGAACTGTCGGCGAAAAAACAGTGTCATTTCTTCTCAGAGGGCTTGACCCCGAAAAATATAGGCTGCATAACAATATCATTTTAGATTCAAGCGGAAGCAACAAATCAACACAGATCGATCATGTTGTAGTATCGGTTTATGGCCTGTTTGTGATAGAAACCAAAAATTACAAAGGTCAGATATACGGATCCGAGCATGCAAGACAATGGACTCAAAATATTTACGGGAAAAAATATCAATTTATGAATCCCATTCATCAAAATTATGGACATGTAAAGGCCTTGGAAAATTTGTTGAACGATAACGGATATAAGGATATTCCGATAATTTCGATAATTACATTTCCCGGAGATTGCACATTGAATGTTTCGGCGTCAAAGGCTTATGTGGTAAAGTGGGGTGCTGTTTCGGATATCATAAAAGATAATGCCGAAACACTTGTCCTGTCACGGGATGCCATATCAAATATTTCAAAACTGCTTGAAGGATATAAAGCAACATTTGAAAAAACGGCAGAGCATGTTAATGCGCTTGATGTTGAGAAGGAAGACTGCGCACGCAAGGTTGATGCAGGCATTTGTCCGAAATGCGGAAATGAACTTGTGCTGAGAAACGGCAAATACGGTTCTTTTTACGGATGTAAGGGATATCCCAAATGCAGATATACTTCAAACATAAAGTGAGGGAACATTGCAAGTTGCACCATATAGTATTGTCACGAAAAAACCATTGCATTTCACTTTTTAAGCGAATCTTATTTTAAATTTTGGGAAATCGCTTGAAATAATGAAAGATTTCTGTTCTAATAGGATTGTATACTTGATTGGTATACATCGTTATTACACGCTATCACCAACAAATATTACGGAGGACTTGAAGGTGACGACGGGCAAATGCGACAATTCTATTGGCTTGGCTTGGCTTGGCTTGGCTTGGGACATTGGGTCCTTTGTTCGGCATGTCAAGTCGTATCTCATAACAGATTTAAAAGCATTAAAAAATTTATCACCGAAGACGGGGTTCACTTTGCCCTGCCTTCGGTTTTTTTGTATGCATTAAAAGGCGGTGATGCCTTATGGTAATGCTAAAACTGCCGTCAACAAATGTATAAACGACGAGATTGTCGGCGCATGTTTTTGACCTCATGTCAACCAAGTAAAAAAAATTGACAGAAAAGAGATGAAAATTAAAAAATGGAATCTCCGGAAGTCAGTACTTACGCAGCTTAGAGATTCCGAAAGGATGTTGCAGGAAGAAGGAGAATTAAAGTTATGAAGGTAATAAGCGGATTAAAGAAGGTAATGGCGGTTGTCCTATCGGCGATCATGATTTTCGGACTGGTATCGGTAATGCCCGGAAAT
>CAZGVB010000071.1:2517-4564 GCA_964528825.1 uncultured Parasporobacterium sp. | reverse complement strand
CGTCACTCAAAAATTATCGTTGTTTTCAATAATCCCTAAGTGAACGCTCCAAATGCCGCCTCCCTGTTTGTTTGCAAAGGCTTCTCCAATATGCCAAGTGACCGCCTGCAAGTATACACGCAGTACTGAAAATTGTCCGGATGAAAGATTTGCAGGCGATTACCCTGCAGTGACCCCTCCCGCAGAAACGATACAAGCACATTGAAACGGAGACGAATCGGCATTATAATAGGAAAATCTAAAATAAGGTATCCACAGGCTGCTGCGGCAAAAGCATCCTTTTTTTAAAAGTGACCGGCAGCAGCGGAAAATATATACGGGAGGTAGTTTGAGATGAGAGAAGAATTATTGCGGCTGATCGAGCACAACAGCAGGATAGATCTGGCTGAGCTCGCGGTATTGCTGGGCGTAAGCGAGGCAGAGGTCGCCAATGAGATAGCGGATCTTGAATCAAGCGGCGTGATCAGCGGATATTATACGCTGATCAATTGGGACGATACAAACGAAGAGAAGATAGATGCCATCATAGAGGTGAACGCGACTACGCGCAGGGATATCGGTTTTGATGTGATAGCAGAGAAGATATACAGATTTGACGAGGTAAAGGCCTGCTATCTTATATCGGGCAGCTATGATTTTATGATCATACTCGAGGGCAAGACTATGCGTCAGGTGGCCAATTTCGTGGCAAGCAAGCTCTCACCTATAGAATTTGTTACCGGGACGGCGACGCACTTTATCATGAAGCGTTATAAGGATTACGGAACTATACTCGGTGAGAAGAAGAGGGATATAAGAGAGAAGGTGTCATTTTGAGAGATCCTATTTCAAAAGTTGCGCGTGAGATGAAGCCGTCCGGCATAAGAAAGTTTTTTGATGTAGTAGCTGAGATGCCGGATGCCATATCGCTTGGCGTAGGCGAGCCGGATTTTGATACGCCTTGGCATATCAGAGAGGCGGGTATATATTCGCTTGAACAGGGCAGGACATTCTATACATCCAATTCGGGACTTATGGAGCTGCGCGGGGAGATAGCAGCCTATTACAGCAGAAGACAAGGCATTACATATGATCCGAAAAATGAGATATTTGTCACGGTAGGAGGAAGCGAGGCCATAGATATGGCTATGCGCGCCATGTGCGATCCGGGGGACGAGGTCATCATCCCCGAGCCTTGCTATGTCTCATATGTGCCGTGCGTAGATCTTGCGGGCGGCGTGCCTGTGACGATATCGCTAAAGGAGGAGAATGAATTCCGACTGACACCGGAGGAGCTCCTCTCTGCCATCACTCCGAAGACCAAGATACTCATGCTCGCATTCCCGAACAACCCGACGGGAGCTATCATGGAGAGAGAAGATCTTGAAAAGATTGCAAAGATCGTGATCGAAAAGGATATATATGTCGTATCCGATGAGATATATTCGGAGCTTACATATGGTCATGAGCATGTAACGATAGCATCGCTTCCCGGCATGAGGGAAAGGACCATCATCATCAACGGCTTTTCCAAGGCATATGCCATGACAGGATGGAGACTCGGATTTGCGGCAGGACCTGCGAATATCCTGTCACAGATGCTCAAGCTCCATCAATATGCCATCATGTGCGCGCCTACTACCAGCCAATATGCGGGCGTAGAGGCCTTAAGAAACGGCGATGAAGACATCAAGAAGATGAAGGAATCCTACAATCAGAGAAGAAGATTTCTGCTCAAGGAGCTCAATGATATGGGGCTTACCTGCTTTGAGCCGCTCGGTGCCTTTTATGTATTTCCGAGCATTAAGAGCACAGGAATGACATCCGATGAATTTGCCAATAAGCTGCTTGCCGAGGAGAAGCTGGCTGTCGTGCCGGGCACGGCATTTGGAGACTGCGGCGAGGGATTTATAAGAATCTCGTATGCGTATTCACTCGATGAGCTGCGAGAGGCACTCGGCAGGATAAGAAACTTTGTGGAAAGACACAAGGGACAGGCATAGAGGATAATTAAAAAAGTTATTCAAAAAAGCCAGGCATAGAGGAAAATAAAAAAGATATTCAAAAA
>CAZGVB010000071.1:0-2417 GCA_964528825.1 uncultured Parasporobacterium sp. | reverse complement strand
GGCATAGAGGATAGCCCAAAAAGATATCCAAAGAGCGGCATAGGGTCAGTCAGATGGCAAGAAGCTGATGACCCTTTAAGGATGGATATAAATATACAGGCAGGCGCGGCGCGCCTGCCTGTTTTACGATGGTGTGCCCGGTGCCTGTTTTGGGCAAGAGGTGAAATCAGATACAAAACGCGGCATAGAGGGGAACAATCTTCTTGTTATCCTCAAAGCCGAAGTTCTTGGTAGAGAGCTTGATGGCATATGCGGGCTTGTAGGTGTCCATATAGACCTTTAGACTCTTGGCTCTGGTATTATCGGCAGACTTGACCTCAATGGGAATGATCTGGCCGTCACGCTGAATGATAAAATCAATTTCGGCTCCGCGTTCTGATTCCCAATAGTAGGTATGATAGTCGTTAACGGAGAGCTGCATGTTGACATAATTTTCCGTCATACCGCCCTTGAAATCGTTAATTTCCTCGACCATATAGAGGATATCATTGGCAGCCAAATCCTTCTTTGCGCAAAGAAGTCCTAAGTCGGACACATAAATCTTAAACGAATCAATATCGCGGTAGTTTTCAAGCGGTTTTTTGATCTGCTCGACCTTGTAAACCCGTGATACGATACCGGACAGGCAGAGCCATTCAATAGCATTTTCGAATTCACTGGCCCGTCCGCCTTTTTTGATCAGCTTATATTGAAAACGGGTATTTTTCTTGGAGAGCTGAACGGTAATATTGTCATAGGTAAGTCTGGTTTTTTTGATCTCATTTAAGTTGTTATATTTGCTCATATCGTTGAGATAGCTTGCAAGTATCATGTCCTGCGTATGTCGGACAAGTATGTAATCCTTTGTTTCTGTAAATTGCATCACGCATTCCGGCATACCGCCGACCACAAGATACTGACGGTAGAGCTTCATTGCAGCATCGTGTAAGACAGACGGCAGCGGCATATCAGAGAGAAAGCTTTTTCTTATTTGCTTTACCAAATCGTCTTCACCGAGGGCCAGCATAAATTCTTCCATATCCATAGGATAGAGCGTTTTCATATCAACCTTTCCCACGGGAAAGGAGAATTTCGCTCTGCTCACTGCAATACCGAGTAAACTGCCCGCGACAATGATGTGGTAATCAGGAGCGTCCTCACAAAAGTATTTGAGAGAAGTCAATGCCCTTTCACAAAGCTGTATCTCGTCAAATATTATCAGTGTTTTCCCGCTTACAATGGTAAGGCCTGCGATATGGGATAAAACAGGTATCAGATAATCGGGACTGATGTTTTCGTCAAAGGTTTCGTTCAGCTTTGGATTGGTTTCAAAATTGAAGTATGCCACATTTTCATAGTGGGTGCGTCCGAACTCCAGAATGGAATAGGTCTTCCCGACCTGCCTTGCTCCCTGTAAAATAAGGGGCTTGCGGTGTTTGCTATCCTTCCACGCCTCCAAAAAACCCATAATTTTTCTATACATAAGCAGCCCTCCTTAAAGGTATTGAACATAGTATAGCAGAAACTCGTGTAAAAAAGTGTGAAAATTTCTTTGATTTTTACATTTTTTTACACGAATATTTTTGCAAATATTACACTAAACTACAGGAATGTGGTATTTGGGGCATTTTGCTCTAAGGAGTTGATCACTGCAGGGTAATCGCCTTCATATCTTTCATCCGGACAGATTTTTAAAATAAACTATTGACATCAATTGCGAGCAGCAGTATAGTTTCGATAACAATATTGCGATAACAACAATGCTATCGCAACGAAAAGGAGGTTGCTATGGATACTACAATGTTGATTGTTTGCCTGATAGCACTGGTGATCGCAGTATTTATCAGTGTAAAGTTCAAGGTGAACATAGGAATCGTAACATATGCCGCGGCTTTTCTTGTAGGTGGATTCGGACTTGGTCTGTCCGCAAGCACGGTGGTTACCTATTTTCCTGTTTCGCTATTTTTCCAGCTTTTCGCAGTCACATTATTCTATGGATTTTCCGTATCCAACGGAACAATGCAAAAAATCGCGGATTTTGCCGTTTATTGGGGAAGAAATAAACCGGCACTTTTGCCATGGATCATCTTTATAGTTACATTTGCGATATGTGCTATAGGATGTCCGCCTCCGGGAATAGGTGCGGCGTTAGTAGCACTTTGTGTTGCAATTCAAAAGAGGACCAACATGAACTATTATCTCGCTGTCTCGATCTCGACCTTCGGTGGCATGGCGGGCGGATTTATGCCTCTTGGTCTCTTTTCCACGATTACTAAGGGTCTGATCATTAATGTTGGGCAGATAGATGCGGAAACGGCATCCGGATATATGTCCAAGATCATGATCTTTATGGTGGTATTTGAATTTCTTTGCGCGGTTGCAGTCTATCTGTGGGGCAAGGGATATAAGACCAATAAGCTCGAAATGGACAGGCCGGA
>CAZGVB010000070.1:0-4889 GCA_964528825.1 uncultured Parasporobacterium sp. | reverse complement strand
AAATGCTATACCGAATTGGCCCTGTTCCTTTGCATATACATAAAGGGCTACGCTGAGTGTGGCTCCCGGAGAGGAAAGCCCGTCCACCAGACCGTGTACGGTATGAGCAAAGCCCGCCGTAAAGAGCAAGGCGGCGGATTCGCCGAGTATACGTCCGACCGACAAGATGCATCCTGTGATCACACCGTCTATACAGCCCGGAAGTACGACCGTGCGGACAACTCTCCATTTTCCGGCGCCGAGCCCAAAGGCTCCTTCCTGATAGGATATAGGCACGGTCTTTAAGCTTTCCTGGGTGCTTCGCATAATGGTAGGCAGGTTCATGATCACGAGAGTAAGTGCACCCGCCATCAGGCTGGTTCCCATATTATTTGAGAAAAGCAGCATACCTACAAGACCGTATATGATGGAAGGAATGCCGGAGAGCGTCTCCGCAGCATATTCTATGACAGCAACTATTCGTTTGCTTTTTGCATATTCGGTCAGATAGATCGCGGCACCTACGCCAAGAGGAAGCACCACTGCCAGTGTTGCTATCATAACATATAAAGTATTCAGAATGTCGGGTAATATTCCGATACTGTTGCTCAGATAGCTTGGGCTGGTGGAAAGAAGCTTGAGTGAGATGTTCGGGATGCCCTTGACAAGTATATATACTATCAGGAATATTACCAAAGCTCCTGTCAGGCCGACGGCGGCAAACATCAATGCCTTCATGGCAATGCCGTATATTTTTCTTTTTTTCGATATATTATTTGTCATAATTATTTTTTACCTCGCTTAAGAAAGAGGTTCAGCGTGGCATTGATCAGCATGATGAAAAGGAAAAGAACCAATGCTATCGAGAACAACGCTTCTCTTTGCAATCCGGACGAATAGGACATCTCACTTGCCACGGCTGTGGTCAGGAAACGTACGCTTTGGAAGATAGAGTCGGGCATGTTCGGTGCGTTGCCGGCAACCATCATAACGGCCATTGCCTCGCCTATCGCGCGGCCCACGCCGAGGACGATCGATGCGGCAATACCGCTTCTTGCAGCCGGTACCGAGACCTTAAAATATGTCTCGGTAGGAGTCGCTCCAAGTGCGAGAGATGCATCCTCATATTCCTTTGGGACAGCATCGAGTGCCGTGATCGACAGCTTGATGATGGACGGCAATATCATTACCGCAAGGACTATGATGGCCGCAAGCAGTCCCGAACCGTCGGGAATACCGAATATTTTTCTTATACCGGGTACCAATACCAGCATGCCCACAAGGCCGTAGACAACGGAAGGAATACCGGCAAGCAGGCTGACCGCCGACTGCATCACATTCTTTACGGGAGCGGGTGCGAGCTTAGAGAGATATACCGCACACATAAATCCTATCGGTACGCCTATGATGATAGCGCCGCAGCTTCCGTATACCGTAGACAATATGAAAGGCAAAATACCATACTCGGGTTCTGCCGCAGTCGATGCCCATTCCTTGCCGAATAAGAATTTTATAATGCCTATTTCCTTTATCGCGGGAATGCCAGATATCACCAGATAGATTGTAATGACCAGCACGCAGGCTACGGTGATAAGACCAAGCAGCAGGAATATTCCGTGAATCAGTTTTTCTAAAAATTCCTTTTTTTTCATGATCGATCCTTACAGCACTAAAGGACGGCTACCTTTTTGTAAGCCGTCCTTTAGTGAGTTTTTTCTTTTTTTAGTTTGCGGGTACAGCTCCTGCTGCGGTAATGATCTCTGCAGCATCAGCTGATGTAGCATAATCGAAGAATTCCTGAGCGGCTGCGCTGAGCTCTGTGTCAGCCTTTGTTACAAGGATGAACGGACGCTGTACTACGTAAGTGCCGTCTTTGATCGTTTCTTCCGTTGCTGTCACACCGTCAACACTTACTGCCTTTACAGTATCCTGAAGAGCTGCGACAGATGCATATCCGATGGCATCGGGATTTTGTGATACCGCGGTGATAACATCACCTGTTGATGTAAGCTCCTGTCTGTACTTGCATGCGTCCGATGTGCCTGTGATAGATTCGAAGCCGTCACGTGTGCCGGAGCCTGCTTCTCTTCCTATTACAACAATCTCTGCGTCACTTCCGCCGACCTCAGACCAGTTGCTGATCTCTCCTGTATAGATCTTTGCGATGTCATCAAGTGACATATCGGAGATGGTATTTTCGGGATTTACGATGATCGCGATGCCGTCATAAGCCAATACAGTAGCGGTAAGTCCTGCCTCGACCTCTTCATCCTTAAGATTACGTGACGATAATCCGATGTCGCATCTTCCTTCGGATACTGCCGTGATACCTGAGCCTGAGCCTGTAGGATTGTATGTGAAGCTTATTCCTGTATTGTTCTGGAATGACTCTCCCAAAGCGCCGATAACCTTCTCCATTGATGTTGATCCGTCGGTAGAAACAGATCCTGTGATCTTTTCTGTTGTGTCTCCTCCTGCGGCACTCGTATTCTCGGTATTTGTATCTGAGCTGCCTGTGCTGCCGCAGCCTGCAAGTGATGCAACTGCCAATGTTGCAGCCATTGCTATTGCAAGTGATCTTTTCATGTTTAATCTCCTCTCAAACAACATTATTTTTGTAATTTCCTTTGTTTGATTATTATCTTAGGGAGATTATGTGAAATCAAAAATACATCGAATGTGAAATCTATGTAAAATTCAAAGATCGCAGATCAAGTTCAAAGAGCTTATAATCCGTCCATCCCGTGTCCTCATAGAACATGACTTTTTCCTGAATAAATTTGAAACCGTATCCGGTATATAATCTTTCGGCGGGAGTATTTGAAGAGACTATATCCAATCTGACAGCCTTTTTACCGGATTTTTTTGCAAGGTCTGTGATGATATCAAGAAGTTTTTTCCCAAGGCCTGCTCCCTGGTATGCGGGAGAGATGGCAAGAGCATGCGGAACAAGGGCCTCTGACGGGTCACAGGAAACCGACCATGCGGTGCCTGCATATCCTTCATTAAAGGAGCTGTTTAAGATAACACAGCCGCACAGATCACCTGCATGTCTTAATACATAGAATTCTCCCGCTTCGAGGCATCCTTTTATATAATCATCGGACGGATAGACGCCTTTTACCCATCCGAATTGGTGTACGCGGTCTGACATTTCGTCAATAAGAGACCAATAAAAGTTCTTTATTTCAGAAAATTCCGCAGGGGCGGCCTTTTCAAAGATCAGGTCGTTCATGCGTTACCTCACTTTCTTTTATTACTGCGAAGATTTTTCAAATTCCTTTGCCACGTCTGCAAGCAGATCTCTGATAGGAAGATGCTGAGGACAGGATTTTTCGCATTTACCGCATCTTATGCAGTCAGATGCTTTCCTTCCCGGGGACGTATGTACGGATTCGTAATAATAATCAGCATTCCAATCGTGATAGAGCTGCTTGGTATTCATTATGGCAAACAGGTCCGGTATGGAAATATGTACGGGACAGCCGTCCGTACAATAGCGGCATGCGGTACATGGGATAAGATGCTTGCTCCTGAAGATATCACACACCTTTTTGATCGCCGCGTTTTCTTCCACACTCAGAGGCTTAAAATCGGCCATATATGATATGTTGTCCTTAAGCTGCGAAAGGTTGCTCATGCCGGAGAGTACCATGATAACGCCCGGAAAGCCTGCCGCATACCTTACTGCATAGCTTGCCGCGCTGCCGCCTCTAAGATCTGCAAGCACCTTTGCTGCATCATCCGGAAGATTGGCCAGATTGCCGCCCTTTACAGGCTCCATGACTATGACGGGCTTGTTGTATTTCATGCATACCTCATAGCATTTGCGCGACTGAACGGCAGGATCGTCATAATCCGCATAATTGAACTGGATCTGCACGACCTCTATATCGGGATAGTCATTCAATATCTCTTCCAATATATCTGCGCGGTCATGGAAGGACATGCCGACATGTCGGATCTTGCCTTCCTTTTTCAGCTCAAACGCCGTCTCATAGGCACGGCATTCCTTGAAATGGGGATAATTGCCGGCACATTGGGCATGCAGCAGATAAAAGTCAAAATAATCCACGCCGCATTCTGCAAGCTGACTTTCAAAGAAAGGCCTGATGTCTGCTTCAGATTTAAAAAAGCAGCCTGTAAGCTTGTCCGTAAGTATATATGAATCTCTGGGATATCGCTTCGTCAGGCATTCTCTTACTGCCCCTTCACTGAGCCCGCTGTGATAGCCGTGAGCAGTATCGAAATAATTGAAGCCGGCATCCATAAAGGCATCGACCATTTTGTTCATTTCGTCCGTGTCGATCTCCTCGCCCTTCATAGGCAGTCTCATACAGCCAAAACCTAATTTTTTCCTGATCGATTCCATGCATATCATCCTTTCTTTTGCAGGTCATTATCGTTGCGCCATGTTTACCGACATTTTATAATAAGAGCCGGTATTTTCCAACCGGTGAGGGAAAATATCTAATTGACAGAGACGAAAAACGCAGCGTGTCTTTGCTGCCTTAGCACATGCGCAGAGTTAAACTCGCTTGGATGAAAGATTTGCAGACGATTCTTATCGAAAACAAAAGACATTGGAAAAGCATCCGTCCAGACGGTCATGGCGCTTGCAGCTGTCCTCGGCTGCCCGATAGGGGATCTTCTGGAATATGCAAAGTACAACAGCAAAGCGTAATTTTCAAAGCTGTTTTATGTTGTAAGCGCTTTAATCTTCAGACGTATACTGTTCCGGAATCAAATTGCTGTAGTAGACTGTTTTTCCGGACAGCACATCATCATAGAATCCCTGTTTCCAATCAATAAAATCAATCGAAGCCTGAAGCTCCTCCATGGATGCAATCAACGCTTTTCTTTTTATCTTCAAAATCTGTTTTCGCTGCGGAATTGATGACTCTCCTTGC
>CAZGVB010000069.1:0-4997 GCA_964528825.1 uncultured Parasporobacterium sp. | reverse complement strand
TATCAGCATCTGCCCTGTAAATTGCATTCTGAACGGCGATAGTATCTTGACATTATTACCGTTAATTATGCTAAAGCGTAAATGTACTTTGGATCATCGTCAATTTGGAGGTGCTATGGAATATATTGAGCGGGGTGATCCTGTTGATTCCAAGCAACCTAATATGATACTTTTGCGATTTAACCGGCTATATTTTGGAACATAGCATAGAATCTACGGATATAAAAAAGCGGAGCTCCGGGACCGCGCATCTGCGCCTCCCCGGGCTCCGTCTGTCCGCTATATATTCCGGATCATTATATATATGATCACTCCGTAAGCTTCACATTCTCTTCAAGAGCTGTCGTTGCCAGGTTATATTTGAATGTGAGATTCTCATAAAGATAGCACCATGTATCTCCTACAGTTTCCTTATATTCTTCAAGAGTCTGCAGGTTTCCATTCTCCGTGAGATATTCCTGCAGGTCATTATCCACATCCTCATCCGTATATGTGATGTCCTTATCCTTGAGTACCTTATCCAATATGATGATCGTCTGCATATAGTTATGTGCGATTTCCTGTTCATATGCCAGAGCGGACTCATATCCGTAATAAGACGCAAGAGTGTCGGCATCCACACTGTATGCCGCCGCATAGTTTTCGAGATTCTGAGCCGCGTACTCAATGAGATCCGCTTCTACCAGCTCGTCATATGTATTTACCGTAGTTATGGATATCATGTAATTCATTATTGCATTATGGAGATATGTCTTATATGCATAGTCCTCTATATATGCACGAAATTCCTCCACATTCGATGCATCTACATCACTGTGAGTCAATGCATAATCCTCTACCCATTCATCCGTAAGCTCCTCACCGTTCAAAAGAGACGTAATATAATTCTCAATTGACTCCTGAGGGACCTCTATATCCGCCTTGGCTATCTCGATCGTTGAGTAGTCTCCTATATCTGCAGATGACTTTACCTTAGGCCTTACCTTGTCCCAAAGAGTCTCGAGTGCTGAGCCCTCCCATGAGCTTTTTATCGAATCACGAAATGCAAAGCAAAGTACCGCTGCCACGGCAAGAGCCGCTGCGATCACAACGACAGTGGAGACCCATGTCCATCTGTTCTTTTTTGGGGCCTCCTCGTCTTCTATATCAGAGTCGGAGTCGATATCCTCGCAGACATCTTCATTCTCAAGGTCTGCTGCTTCCTCGTCATCGCAGGCCTCCTCATCCTCAAGATCTGCTGCTTCTGCCTCCGTATCTGTATCTTCCGCCTCCGGATCTGTATCCTTCTCATCCGCACAGGCCGCCTCACAGGAGTGCGCACCGTCATTCTCCCCGGTCTCTGCGGCATCTGAGACCATATCGCAGCTTTCCGCATCCATAAGTTCAGTGTCTTTTTCTGCCATATCATTTTCTGCAGTAACATTTTCTACATCATTTCCTGCCGTATCATTTTCTGCCGTATCGTTTTCTGCTGCATCATTTTCTGCTGCATCATTTTCTGCTGCATCATTTTCTGCCGTATCATTTTCTGCCGTATCATTTTCCGCTGTATCGTTTTCTGCAGTATTGTTTTCCGCTGTATCATTTCCCATCATATCTTTTTCTGCTGTATCATTTTGGCCGACTTTATCCCGGTCAAAAGAGGTGTTCTGTTCTTCTGTCATTTACTCTCCGTTCCGCCGTTATTTTTACGGCTTCATTGTTTTTATCTCCAATGGCGGCAATTGTATCATATAAATTATGCCGCGACAAACCATAAAGAGTAAAAGTGTGTTATACTGCTACACAGCACAGACTACGCTCAAGCAGCTTAGCCTGCAGATATAACACAACTATTACGGAGGCTATAATGAAAAATCTGACAATAAGCGATGTCAAAGGCAGACAGATCCTTGATTCGAGAGGCAACCCTACCGTGGAGGCAGAGGTCACACTCTCAGACGGCACTACAGCAAGAGCTGCCGCTCCTTCAGGAGCTTCAACGGGTGAATTCGAGGCCCTTGAGCTTCGCGACGGAGACAAGAGCAGATATCTCGGAAAGGGTGTGCTGAAGGCTGTAGGAAATATCAATACTGTCATTGCAGATACTCTGTGCGGCATGAGTGCTGCCAATATTTATGAGGTAGACGCAGCAATGATCAAGGCCGACGGCACAAAGGACAAGTCCAATCTCGGCGCGAATGCCATACTTGCGGTATCCATCGCCGTATGCAGAGCTGCTGCACAGTCTCTTGATATCCCGCTTTACAGATATTTAGGCGGTGCAAATGCCAACAGACTTCCCGTACCTATGATGAATATCATAAACGGCGGAGCTCACGCTGCCAACAGCGTCGACACACAGGAATTCATGATCATGCCTGTAGGAGCTCCTTCATTTACAGAGGCTCTCAGATGGTGTGCCGAGACATTCCATGCTCTTAAAAATATCCTGAAGAAAAGAGGCCTTGCCACAAGCGTAGGCGATGAGGGCGGCTTTGCTCCGGATCTGTCATCTGATGATGAGGTATTTGAGACTCTTACCGAGGCTATAAAAGATGCAGGATATGAGCCCGGCAAGGATATCGTATTTGCCATGGATGCAGCATCAAGTGAATGGAAGGGCGAGAAGACCGGAGAATATGTACTTCCGAAGTCCGGCAAGAAATATACCTCTGCGCAGCTGGTAGAGCATTGGGAGTCTCTTGTAAACAAATATCCTATCATGTCCATAGAGGACGGACTCGATGAAGAGGACTGGGATGGTTGGAAGATGCTGACCGAAAGACTCGGAGGCAGGATCCAGCTTGTGGGTGACGACCTTTTCGTTACCAATACAGAGCGCCTCGCAAAGGGCATTTCTCTCGGCTGCGCCAACTCTATCCTCATAAAGCTCAATCAGATAGGATCGGTATCCGAAACTCTCGAGGCCATCAAGATGGCAAATGAAGCCGGATATACGGCTGTTACATCACACAGATCGGGTGAGACCGAAGATACGACTATCGCAGATCTTGCTGTCGCTCTCAATACAGCTCAGATCAAGACAGGTGCTCCTTCAAGAAGCGAGAGAGTGGCAAAATACAACCAGCTCCTTCGCATAGAAGAAGAGCTCGGCTGCGGTGCAGTATACCCCGGCATCGGCTGCTTCAGGAAATAAACTTTTGTACCTATAAAAAGATCTTTGCAAATTCACAGTGGATCATAGTATAAGTCTAAGCAAAATCAAGGCGGTTACCTTCCGGTAGCCGCCTTATTATAATGTCTCTATAAACTGTATTAATCCATCAAGAATTTTATCAAGATCCTCGTCCAGCCACTTCTTGTCTGTACTACGCAGGCGGCTAAGATACATTCTGTCTTTAAACGCTATTTTTACTCTTTTAGCTATATCATTACTGTTCTTCTCGCGTATCTTAGGATCATTGTATACATAGGAATTCAGACAGATCTTAAGCTTTTCTTTATCAATCTTTCCCATCAGAAAATACATATCAAAAACATCTTTATAACGTGTCGAGATAGGACCAAATCTTAATAATGAACGCAACTTTTCTGAGAACATCTGCTCATTTGAATTGATTAGCAGACTTGCCCCCTCATCATCTAAAGCTATATCAAAACAATATTCCTCTTGTTCAATATCAAGTCTATTGTGTACACCCAGATCCAATTTACTTACTATCGAATTGTGCTCAGAATCTGTTATTTCAACATATACTCGCTTGCCGCTATAATCCTGCTGCTTAAGCACTTCTATATTTCCATGTCGTTTTATACTAATGCCTTCCAGGCAATTTAATTTTGAAATAAAAATGTCTACTGCTTCATCTGCAAGAGAATAACGAATAAAATCCATATCTATGTCTTGAGTAGCTCTTCGAACATTTCCGGTTTTACTGCGCATAACTACGCCGCCCTTAATCGTGACATTTCTACTTAATGAACTGCTTGAAATAGCTTTTAGTATAATATCCTGACATACCTTTGCCCGCGCATTTGTGTCTCCATATCCGTTGGCTATTTCGACTTCTATCATGTCATTTAAATTAATCATCAAAGAACCTCCAATTGCAAAGTTTCCATGATCATCCTTGATTTTGGCGAAGCCATCGCCATATCCTGAACCATCTGCATGTCCAACTCATCAATGATTTTTCTATAGTTATTCAATATTTCCTTATAATAATCAAACGGAAGCTTGTTTTTGTATCTTAAAAGTTCTATAAGCATCCGTTCCTTGTTATACATATAGATATAAGCCCCACTATACTCAATATTTTCTGCGCCAAGCTCTAATTGATTTCCATTTTCAAATATTTGGACCACTCTTGAATCTGATATTTTGGTGGAAGCACGATCTGTCGCAAGATAATATTTTTCAGGGATCACATCCGTAAGTCGGTGATAATAAAATGCCGAATTTAAAGTAAATACAGCTGCGGGATATTTCTTGGAAATTATTTGAAACTCGGGAATATATTTTTTATCGGCATATATTCCTTTTTCCAATTGATAAAGCTCACCTTGTGAAAGCTTTTTCTTTAGATTATATCTATTTCCGTATTTTTGTATACATTCAGAAAACGATAATATCACCTCATTGGACCCTTTCCTCTGTAATTTATCATTTTTTACAGATGTTAAGGTAAATCCTATCACAGTTATATAAATACATCAAGACTGTAATAGTTTTCTTATTGATCAACTGACGCTATTAAGCTGTCTCCAATAAGGAACCAACTTAATGATGATTTATAGGGCAAAGATAGAGTTAAAAAAAGATCATAGCAACATCTGCTATGATCTCTCTTACAGGGCTAGGAGGATTCGAACCTTCAAATGCTGGAGTCAGAGTCCAGTGCCTTACCATTTGGCGATAGCCCTTCAACGACAGCCATTATACCGAACGCCTTTGCCGATGTCAACACAAAAAGCTATTTGATAACATATATGTCACTGTCGGTGTGCTCGTCCCTACGAAAGCCTCGCTATCGTTTTTGCAGCATATCATCACA
>CAZGVB010000068.1:0-5079 GCA_964528825.1 uncultured Parasporobacterium sp. | reverse complement strand
CGGATTGGTCAGATGCCCTTTCCCCACATAGGTGAACGGCATTACGATTCCGTTTTCATCCGACACCTTTCTGATGAAGAGCAGGGTCTCTTCGCTGTCTATCAGCTTCTGAAGATCCGCAGCTGATACATTTGCCATGCTTTCCCATTGAAACATGCCGGGCTCAATAAACTTATCCTTATAATTCAATCTTTCGGCTACCGAGGCATCCTTTTTGAGCGATGCGAAGATGACAACAGTCTTCCCGTAATAATAGGTTCCCACTTGGTTATGACCGGGGTTCTTCAAAAGCTTCAGCTGCACCTGGTCCATGCGGTAGCTCTGCCAGAGCTTGAAGCCCGTCTCTGTGCCATATTCGGAGGTAAATCGTGTAAGCCCGTATTCGAGCAAATCCTCAATATACTCCTTAAATTGATCATCAAGCGGGACATCCGAGAGAATGCAATCTTCGCCGTCAATTCTCAGAAAGCCGTTATCTAAAATGTATTTCAGGGCATGCTCCAGCTGCTCATGAGAATAATCCCCGATGCTCTCTGACAGCCTGTTCTCTATCTCCTTTAGCTGCACGACTGCGTGTATCACGCTGTCAAAGATGAGATACTCGTGCTGTCTTACAAGCGGAAGCATGGCGGAGAGATAATTTGCAAAAGCAATCTGACGCTCTGTAAATACCGGCAAAAGCTTTGCATCCTCATCGTTTCCGTCAAGTATGCCATGGAGAAAATTATAATATGATACGCATTTTCTGCCGCCGATCTTGACACTCATAAATCTAAGCAGATCGGGTGCGCAGTCGTTGTTCAGATAATCCATATGCCTCGGATAGGACTCTGCGCCTATATATTTTCGGAAGTTAAGATAATCCTGCTTCAGATATCCGAGGCTGTTGAAATTCTCTTTTTCAATATAGCTGATGATCTCTTCCTTACTCAGGTCATCAATATGTATCTCTACGCCGTATTCATCCAGACCGATTGCCTTGAAATCATCCCGTACAAGCGCCATCATCAGCCTCTTTTCGAGCACGAAATTCTCCGCAAGGGACGAGAGAGCGAATGCGATCTGTACACTTCTCTTGTAACTGTTGCCGATAAAGTCAAGCACAGTAACATATTGCTTATTGTCATATTTTCGCAGGCCTCTGCCAAGCTGCTGAATAAATATCGTGGAGGACTCTGTGGGCCGCAAAAACAGCACCATGTTGACACCCGGAATGTCGACGCCTTCATTGAGGATATCTACGGTAAAAAGTATCTCAAGCTCCTTTTCATCGCTCTGCAGATCGTTGTAGGCTCGGATACGCTCGCCGATATCATTTCTGCCTGTAAGATATGCCGTCTTATAATGCTCACTCATCATCTCGCACATCATGCGGGCATGTGTGACATTCCGGCAGAATGCAAGTGCTTTCAGCTTGCCTCCGGGGCGGTGCTTTTCAATCTCCCTTGTGATGAGATCGCCATGCTCCGCAGTCGCAAGCTGTGCCACCATCCTGCGTTCCTCGCTTTTGGTGAGCCCGTAATTGATCAGCTCATCACGGATGCCATAGTAGTGAAACGGCACAACAAGATCATTGATGATAGCATCACGCAAGCGAAGCTCATAGGGGACGTTCTTATCGAACAGTTCAAAAACATCTTGATTGTCCATTCTCTCGGGAGTTGCAGTAAGCCCAAGAAGGAATTCCGGCTCAAAGTAATCTATGATCTTTCGGTAGGTCCCTGCCGCGGCGTGATGGCACTCATCCACGATAATGTAATCAAAGCAGTCCTTCGGAAACAGCTCCAGAGACTTCGCCGCCGTGACATTGGTCGCAAATACGAAATCCGCATCTATCTCCTTGGACTCGCCGCTGAATATTCCGCAATTTACAGAGCTGCCGAAGACGTCCTGAAATGTCTCAAGAGACTTCCTGAGAATCGAGCCCTCATGAACGATATACAAAAGCCGTTTCGGTGAAAAATTCAGTGCATCAAATGCCGCAAGATATGTCTTGCCTGAGCCTGCCGCCGCGACAACAAGTGCTCTGGACGTACCCATAGCACGATAACGATTCAGCTCCTTAAGAGCCCTGCGCTGCATGAAATTCGGCTTGATAAGCGCCGCATGCAGATCATAGTCCATATCCCAGCGTTCGATGGCAAAGCCAAGCTTGTTCGAATATAAATTGATAATGTCTGAATTTAGCGGATGGGTGGCCTCCCACTTTTCCTCAAACTCACGCATGGCATCCGCAAACAGCTGTGAGGACCTTTGTGCCGATACCGCGATATCCCACTCAACATTTTTTAGGAGCGCATAACGGGTGATATTCGATGAGCTGACTATTACCTCGCAGCCGTCATCATATTCGAAAATATAACCCTTGGAATGGTAACCGAGCGTCGCATATCCGCTGTCATGAAAGCATTCATGGTCGAGATGGCAGGTGAAGCTCTCACATCTGTCCTGCAATGAAAGAAAGCTCCTTAGAGACTCAATATCCGTAAAGTTCTGATATGTGGATGTGATGATTCGGCCGGCCGCACCTCGCATAACAGCCGCCTCTATATCCTTAAAGAGCAGGACGAGTCCTGCTTTTTTGATAAAGCTGACCGAGAAGCAAAATGACGTGCAATGGCGCAGACTGTCCTTGATCTTTTCAAGGAATGTCTGCTCTGTATAATTTGTCAGAAATTGATCTCGCATACGCATCTCTCCTACGGCAGTCGCTGCAATATAAGTGTGCCGGATTCTATGTTCATCTTAAGTCCCGTGCCAAAAAGCATCCGTCCTCATGGGAATAGATAATGCCAACTGCCTGCAGATAGGAATAGATCACTGTTGTCCCCACAAATTTCATGCCCTTCTTTTTCAGATCCTTTGATATCTCATCGGACAGAGGTGAGCTCGTCCGCGGTTTCTCATAGATTATCCTGCCGTCTGTAAAGTGCCATAAGTATTCGGAGAAGCTGCCGTATTCGCGCTGTATGTCACGAAATACCCCGGCATTTGTAACCGCAGCCTGTATCTTCAGGCGATTGCGGATAATACCGGAGTTGTTCCTCAGCTCATCTTGCTTGCTTTCATCATAGCAGCTGACCTTTTTCGGGTCAAATCCGTCAAATGCCTCTCTAAATGCCTCTCGCTTATTCAACACGCATTCCCATGAGAGACCTGCCTGAAAGCACTCAAGGATCAGCATCTCAAAGAGCTTTTTATCATCGCGTACCGGAACGCCCCATTCCTCGTCATGATAGCGGATATACCGCTCGTTTTTAGGATTTGCCCACAGGCATCGTCTCTTTCCGTCAGGCCATTCCATATACCTCACCTTTGCCTCTCATGAATGTCATTGCTTTGTATTATACGGTGATATCTTACCGAATTATAAGGGGATATCTTACCAAACAGAAGGGCTCCTCTAAGCAGATTCATGCAAAGATCTGCTTGAAGGAGCCCTCAAAAAAAGCAGATGCAGCCTCTTACATTCTCTGCAGCTGACTCAATATTTGTTCCGTTCTTTGGATTGCTTCATTTACTTGTCTTCTGGCATCGTTGATCCGGCTCTGCATCAGACAATCTGCCAATAAGCCGTCAAAAAAGATATCCGCGAATACAAGAAAATCTCTTGTTTCAATATGCAGATCGCAGGCTGCGGTCACATCGCTAAGTTCCCTGCCGAAATTCTGCAGATCATATCTGGCCTGCTCCATATATTGCTTTGCATCATTCATCTTAGAATATTTCACCATGTCGCTTAGCAAGCCGCCGCCAAGCATGTCCAGCACTCCCCAGCCTCTTGCATCGTTCAGATTATTCTGCGCGCAGCGAAGACTCTGCAGTGCTCTTTGCCCTGCCGCAATAGCTTCCCTTTTCTCTTTTTCAATATCGTATGGCATGATGATTTACTCCTCATCATTCATATGCAGGATCCATTTGATCTCCTTAGACTTAAGTTCAGACTTCTTCAAGATCACCATTGTGCCGTCTGTCTTACATAATGCTATATATTCGGGATACTCTTCAGTCGTCAGCTCGTCCCATTTGATGCGGGTTGTCGTCTGCGAAGTCTTAACAGATACGGCCTTTTCATCAATTATGACTTGCGGATTGGCTGCCGCAAATGATCTTGCCATTTTGCTTACTTTGTTTCTGAGAAACAGAAACGACCCCGCTAAAGCCGCAAAAAACATTATACCAAAAATAAGCGAGGCAATTCCAAGTCCCAAATAAATATCAAAAACCTTGAATATGATCAACAGACCCAGTGCTATAAAAAAAGCGCCGGCGATCGGCATAAGTATCTTGTTCCTGTTAAAAGCCGGATTGTTCTTGAGCTTGGTATACATTATTTTCTGCATACCGGAATCTGTTACGGCCTTTTGAGTTATCGTCATAATCTTAATCTCCACAACATATTTGATAATCTACATGAAATTTTATACGGCGCTTCAAACAGAGTCAAGTAGTAGGGAGAAGTCACATTGCTGACGTCGGAAAGACTTTACATGTAAAATCCGGAAAAGAACGTCCTTCCGAGCCGGCAAAGACAATTTGCTTTGATATGGAGCTATCGTTCCACTTTGATCTGGCAGACCTCCATCGCCCTCAAGGCATTCTCGTGTGTTTCCGGCGTAACACCTGCGCAGCAATTTGCATCCACACTGATCGGCACCTCCGGAAGAAATGCCTTTGCGATCATCGCATTACTGATAACGCAGATGTCAGTACAAAGTCCGATGACGGTTATGGACTCGATGGGATTTTCCAGGTCCAGTTTCTGCAGGAGGGGACCAAGTGCGGAAGATCCAAATGTCACCTTATCAATTGCGTCCGTGCTGCGGAGTGCATCGAGCTCCGGACGGATCTGCCAGCCATCTGTACCTTTGATGCAATGCGGCACCGGAAGATTTCTTCCCTCCTGTGTCTCCATGTAATTCTCAAAATGCGTATCTCTGGTAAACAGAACTGTACCTTTAAATTCTTCTATCTTTTTTTTCACCGCAGGCACGATTGTCACTGCCTCTTTTGTACCAAGCGCTCCATCGATAAAATCATTCTGCATATCGATCACAAGTAAGATTTTCTGCATGGTTT
>CAZGVB010000067.1:0-5292 GCA_964528825.1 uncultured Parasporobacterium sp. | reverse complement strand
GAGGAACGCAAGGAGGAGATAGCAAATACAGACGAAGCGGTATTGGAGATAGACAGCGCCGATGTTACGGCACTGTCATGGGAATATGACGACGCATCATTTTCATTTTCAAATGAGGACGGATGGACATATGACGAAGATGCGGCATTTCCCGTTGATGAGGAAAAAATAAATACATTGCTTGGACAGTTCGAATCGTTTGCCGCGGCATTTATCATTGAGAATGCAGAGGATATCAGTCAATACGGACTTGACGATCCTGTATGCACCATAAATATTGAGACGAATGACGAAAGCTACGAGATAAAGCTCGGAAATTACAGCAGCATGGATTCAGAGAGGTATGTCTCCACAGGCGACGGAAATGTATATCTTGTAGATGAGGATCCTTATGACAGCTTTGCCATAGAACTCAAGGATATGATACTCAATGACGAGATACCGACTTTGGGACGTGTGGATTCGATGGAATTTGCAGGAGATGAGAGCTACAGCGTCGTATATGAGGAGGACAGTACGGATACATATTGCGAAGAGGATGTGTATTTCACATCAAAGGACGGAAAGAACAAGCCGCTTGATACCGATCTTACGGATGCCTATATCAATACGGTCAGCAGCCTCGATCTTACAGAGTATGTAACCTATAACGCGTCAGATGAGGACATCGCAGCTTATGGCCTCGATGATCCGGAGCTTTCGATTTCGATAGATTATACATATACTAATGAGGATGAAGAGAGCGAGAGCGGCACCGTAGAGCTCAGCATATCCCGCGATCCGGAAGAGATAGCGCAGGCAGCGTCTGAGGATGAAGATGCGGATTCATCTTCGGAAGATTCTGAGGATGAAGAGGACGAGATAACCGCTTATGCAAGAGTCGGACAGTCCAAGATCATTTATAAGATCACAAGCGACGAGTATAAGGCATTGATGGCTTATACCTATAATGATCTTCGCCATCAGGAAATACTTTCGGCAGATTTTGATGATATCACACAGATAGATATCTCATTGGAAGGAAATGATTATACTCTTGTATCTAAGGAAGAGGATGACGCACTGCTGTGGTATTATGATGATGAGGTCATAGATGCGGAGGATCTGCAGGCAGCAGTAGAGGCGCTTACGGCCGACAGCTTTACGGATGATGAGCCGGATGGCAAGGAAGAGATCTCTGTAACGGTGCATTTGGATAACGAGAATTTCCCAGAGGTGGAGATGACATTCTATCGTTATGACGGGGCAACATGTATTGCAGAGACAGACGGCGAGCCGGTCGCATATGTCGAAAGACAGCTGGTTGTAAGTCTTATAGAGGCGGTAAATGCTATAGTACTCAATTAAAGAAAAGATTATCGACTGCCAGGACATCTCCATAACATTTTGTTAAATGTTCTATAGAACTCTTGTGTTAACAGAATTCTTGTGTTAGAAGAACTCTTGTATGCAAAATACAGGATGACAGAAAAAGGCTTTGACTGTAAAAGGTCAGAGCCTTTTTGTGCATCTGCGGCGCTCATTTCAAATGATAGTGGTGAATACAGTGACTAATATATACCGAATGTGATAGAATGACATATAAAAATTTCCGATCGATGGGGAAGAATCGATGAAAAACATTTGCCTGAGAAGGTCATTTATAAGATTTATAAGGAATACCGTGTCCTTTATCATATGCGCCGTTTTAGTCCTGCAATTTGTGCCTGCAATACAGTCCTACGCCGGAGAAAACGAAGGCACTGATCTGAAGACCGTCAGAGTAGGCTGGTATCAAAGCTACATGTTCCAAACGGGACGGAGTGATACGGAAGAAAAGACAGGCTACAGCTATGAATATCTTCAGGCAATCTCCGATTACACATCATGGGATTATCAATATGTATACGGAGACTGGGACGAGCTGCTTGAAATGCTTGAAAACGGCGAGATCGATCTTATGGCAGGTGTCTCCATTACAGAGGAGCGCAAGGAGACTATGCTCTTTCCTGCTACAGCAATGGGGTCTGAGAAGTACTATCTGTGTAAGAAAAGCAATGACAGATCGATCATTGCAGGTGATCTGTCCACTTTGAACGACAAGAAGATAGGATTGATATCGAACAATCTTATGAGCCGCTATACCGAGCAATGGATCGAAGAAAACGGACTCGATCCCGAGATCATTTATTATGACGGGTTTGATGCGGTAAATGAGGCTTTTGAAAACGGTCAGATAGATCTTAAAACGACAACTTATGACGCCACGGTATCAGAGGGGGAGCTTGCAGTCGTCGCCGAGACGGGAGAAGAAGACTATTATATGGCTATAAGCCTCTTGCGTGAGGATCTGCTTGAGGAATTCGATTCGGCAATGGAGACTCTTATATCCGTCAATCCTTATATTCTTCAGGAACTGCGATATAAAAATTTCGGCGGTGAGCTGCTTGGCTCAAATCCTACAGAAGGCGAATTGCAATGGCTGAGGGCGCATCCTGTGATCAATGTCGGATATATTGACGACTATTTGCCATATTCCGATCTGAATGAAGATGGTGAGACAGAAGGACTCGTGATTGATGCCTTGACAAGTGCATTTGAGGCATTGAATATACCCGAGGTTCCGGAAATGCAATTTACAGCCTATAAGGGATATGAGGAAATCGCCGCGGCTCTCAAAAACGGTGAGATCGATCTGGCATTTCCTATTACGAACAACAACTGGAAGCTGGAGATGGATGGCGTCGACGCCTCGTCTGAGGTAGTGTCAGACAGCGGAACCTTGTTTTACAAGTCTGTAAGTAAAAAGGAAGACATAAAAAAGATCGCTGTAAATAAGAATAATGAGCTCCAGATCGAGTATTCGAAAAATGTATATCCGGATGCCGAGCTTATTTACTACGATGATATAGAGCGATGCCTTGACGGTGTATTGTCCGGCGAGGCAGACGGTACGGTCATGGATACCCTGAGAGTTCAATTCGTGACCAATAATTCCAAATATAACAGTCTGGCTTATCTGCAGCTTAGTACGGGCACGGGAAAATGTTTTGGAGTAAAGCACGGAAATTCAGATCTCTTGCTGCTTCTTAATCGTTCTGTAAACCTGCTCGGCAAATCCTATGGCACTGACTATTCGTATAGGTATATTTCAAGTTTTTATTCTTACAGCATTGTCGATTTTCTAAGGCAACACCTGGCACTGATCCTATTAGCGACGGTGCTTTTGGCCGTATTTATTGCATTTATGCTGATCAGTCGTCTTAAGAAAAAAGACGAGCAGATCCGTGAAAAAGAAAGTCTCAAAGAACAGGCAGAGGCCGCAAGTAATGCCAAGACAGTCTTCTTATTCAATATGTCGCATGATATACGGACACCTATGAATGCCGTTCTTGGTTTTGCGGATCTTATGGAGAGGGAGCTCGACGATCCGGAAAAGCTTAAGGATCATCTCGGAAAGATAAAAAAGGCGGGAAAATATCTGCTTGGTCTTATCAATAATGTGCTTGAGGTTGCAAGGATCGACAGCGGCAAGGAGACTTTGGATGAAGATGTCATGGATGTGGAGGATGTGGAATATTATTCGATATTCGAAAATGATATCCGGGAAAAAGGTCTCTCGTTTGAAAAGGAGATAGATGTTGAGAACAGATATGTATATGCGGACAGCCAGAAGATAGAGGAGATCGTCCTGAACCTTTTGTCAAATGCTGTGAAATATACACCGGAGGGCGGAAGCATCAAGCTGCAGATACGAGAAAACCCCTGCAATATTCCGGGCTATGCGACATTTGTTACTACGGTTGCGGATACCGGGATCGGCATGACAGAGGAATTTAAAAAGGAGATTTTCGAATCATTTTCAAGGGAACGCAATTCTACAGAAAGTAAAATAATGGGTACCGGGCTGGGGATGTCCATCGTAAAGAAGCTGGTGGACCTGATGAACGGCACGATTACGATAGAGAGTACTCCGGGCAAGGGAAGTACATTTACGGTGAAGCTGGATCTGCGTATCGCGCAGAATGTGGAGGATATTCTTGAGAAAAATGAAGAAAAATGCGTTGCGGAAGATATAGATCTTTCGGGAAAACGGATCCTGCTTGCAGAGGATAATGAGCTTAATGCGGAAATTGCCATCGCACTTTTGGAAGAAACGGGAGCACGGATCGATCTGGCGAAGGACGGAGTAGAATGCGCCTCAATGGTGCAGGAAGCAGACGAATCGACCTATGACCTTATTCTTATGGATATACAAATGCCGAATATGAACGGTTATGATGCGACAAGGAGAATCCGGGACCTTGAAAACCCGAGAAAGGCATCAATCCCTATCATTGCAATGACGGCAAACGCATTTGAAGAGGATAGAAAAAACGCGATCGCGGCGGGCATGAACGGACATCTGTCCAAGCCGATAGATGTAAACGAATTGAAGAAAGTGCTTAGAAAGGAACTTGCCTAAGCCTGCTGTCAGAGGTCAAAGGCGGCGAAGCTTCGCCTGCAAAAACGAAAGGAATTAACTTATGAAAGCAATAGTTGCGGTGACTTCAGATTGGGCCATCGGAAAGGATAATAAGCTGCTGCTGTCCATACCCGAAGATATGAAATTTTTCAGGGAGACTACCGGGGGCGGCACACTCATCATGGGAAGAAAGACTCTTGAGAGCTTCCCGGGAGGCAATCCGCTTAAGGGACGCATAAATATAGTGATAACAAGGGATGCGGATTATGTCAAAGAGGGCGCGATCATTGTCCATTCACCCGAGGAGGCTCTGTCGCGTGCGGCTGAATATACAGACAGGGAATGCTTCGTCATAGGCGGCGAGAGCATTTACAGGCAGATGATAGGACATTGCGATATGGCTTATGTCACAAAAGCAGGTGTGACGGCGGATGCGGATGCTTTCTTTCCGGATCTTGATAATGATAAGTCATGGAAGGTAAGCACCTGCTCCGAAGAAAAGGAATATGAAGGCATAAGATACAGATTTGTGACATATGTGAATACATTGAGGATGTGACTCTCTGATAGCGGGCATAGAATCACGATTGACATTGATTGAAGTTTTAGTATAATTATCAAGTATGTAAAGATGCATGTTGTAGGTAGGATGACGGCATGTATCCTATAGCGGGATCAAAGGTTTCGAGGCTTATATACAGAAGGACCTCGGACAGGGGCGGATCCTGTGATATTTTGGCATTATGCCGGGAGGAAATATTATGAATAATCTAAAAAAAGGCGCTGCCCTCGGATGTGCAGCGGCTCTCATCTTGTCGCTTGCCGCATGCGGTCAAAGCTCAGGCAGC
>CAZGVB010000066.1:3753-5634 GCA_964528825.1 uncultured Parasporobacterium sp. | reverse complement strand
ATTCCTGCAGATCCTCATATGTGCTCCAAAGAGATGCAACCATAAGAACAACCATGGCACAGGTAACACCGATCTTTGCATAGTACATTACATTTGACCATGTACTTGCCGATTTGGATGCGGCTATCGCATCGCTTTCCTTTGTAAGCTGCTCCTGAAGCTTGGTCTTTGCATCGGTTACCCTTTCCGTTGCCTCGGCTATCTTTGCTGCCTCTGTACATTCGGCAAGCCGTCCTTCGAAAAAGGTTACATATTGCTTGTATGTCCAGCTCATGGCGCTTGCATTTTTCGCGACTGCCTCCAGGTTGGCCGCAATACCTGCCAGGTGAGAGCTGTATACACAGCTGAGGACTGTCATAACGATAGAGGCTGCAAAGGTACCATACAGGAGAATGGAGGTGGTTGAGATGATAGGGGAATTATCCTCATATGCACTCTTGCCTGTTGAATTCTGAAGTCTGTATGCCTCACCTGTAAGTGCGACATCACCTCCGAAGATCGTACGATCAACACCCTCATAGATCGAGATGTCCTGTAATCCTTCAATAGAGGTGATATTCATTTCTTCCATTGACGCCTTTACGGTAGCATCATCATTCAGTCCGAGAGACACAAGCTGATATGTGGAAAGGAAATCAAGGCAGGCACGCTGTCCTTCTGTCAGAGATGCGACAAGAGGATAGAGCATATATCTGTCATCATTTTCCATATCATATTCATCGCTTGTGATCAGGTCAAGGAGCGAGATATCATCATTCTTTAGGGCCTTTAACAGTTCGTATTGAGTGCCTACAGCGCACCACTGCGAATAGTCGAAGTCCTCATGTGCGTTTATGTAAGCCTCCATTTCTTCGGTGGTATTATCAAACGATAAGTCGGAATTGGTATAATATTCAAGATAAGCCCTGTAATTTTCAAAGTTTGCGGCTATTTTCTTTGCATCGCCGTCATACTCTGCGGCAAGCTGCTTTTCGGCATCATTCATAGTGAGGTTCTCACTTTGCATAAGGTCACCCAGCATGTCGTCGTAGCTCTTTGCCTCTTGGTATCTTGTAGTCCAGAGAGTGTCGCTGTCGTCGGTTGCCATTGCGATGAGCTGCTCCATTACAAGGACGGCATTGCCGTTTGCCTGCATGAGGATGGTCGTCATATCGGCAGCCTTGGCTTGCTCTTCTTCGGAAAGTGCGGCAAACTCTTCGTCTGTATATTCCTCTTTAATCTTATTTAATAAAAGGTCACCCAGATTCTGCTGTGTGTCGTCGTCATAGAGCAGGTTCAGCATATCGTGAGCAGCTATGGCACGCTCCTGGCCTGCATTGTAATTTGTTCTGTATTCCTTGACGGCAGTCTTGAAATTCTCGAGGAATATCCTGATATTATCTTTTTGCTCATCAAGCATGATCTGATAGTCCTGAACGCTGTATCCGCCCTTCATATTCATGAGCTTCATGTCGGTGATGGCATCAGAGGCATCATCCGTTGCGATATAGCCCAGATAGACGGCTCTTGCGGCCGAGAACGTATCGTCTGCACCTTCATTCAGGTTGTAGTCCAGCACCTCATAGCCGTTGTCGGTAAGCCACTTTTTGGCCTCGTCTGCGCTGTTGCCGTAGCTGATGATCACTTCCTTAATATAGTTGCTGCTGTGAGATGAGGCTGCAAATGTATTTACGCATGTGCCTATGCACAGTGTGATCACCAGGATCAGGCTGACCAAAGTACGGAAAAGCTTTTTTGAGATCATGTATATACCTCTTTTCATTGATTATTTTCGTTTTTTGAATCTTATCATGCTGCCAGCTGCAGCATCTGCGTGTGCAAATCGACTTTGCGAATTATAGCATAATTTACAATATGTTCACAGAACTCTTAAGCGAACCT
>CAZGVB010000066.1:0-3653 GCA_964528825.1 uncultured Parasporobacterium sp. | reverse complement strand
CTTTGCGAATTATAGCATAATTTACAATATGTTCACAGAACTCTTAAGCGAACCTTTAGGATGAAATGGTATCTTGTACTAGGCGTATCTTGGGAAGGTCTGATCCGTTATTACAGATATCCTGAGGATGCCCGGTCAAAAATGGGCTGCGGCATAAGGGGGTGGCCGCGGCCTGCAATCAGCAAACAGGAGCGCGATTATGATATCAGTAGAACATTTAACAAAATGTTATGGAGATGTCCTGGCAGTTGATGATCTTTCCTTTGAGATAAACGAAGGTCATGTATACGGCTTTTTGGGTCCTAACGGAGCCGGCAAATCCACAACTATGAATATCATGACGGGATGTCTTTCTGCCACATCGGGCAGTATAAGCATCGACGGACATGATATTTTTGAAGAGCCGCTTGAGGCAAAAAAGCTGGTCGGTTATCTGCCGGAGCAGCCGCCGCTCTACATGAACGAAAGCCCTATAGAATATCTGAGATTTGTAGGTGAGGCTAAGGGCCTTCATGGAGAGGAGCTTAAGAGACAGATAGCAAGTGTGATCACTCAGACGAAGATCGAGAACGTGAGAAACAGAAGGATCTCGGCACTGTCGAAGGGTTACAGACAAAGGGTAGGCATTGCTCAGGCTCTCCTCGGCAATCCCAAGGTCATCATATTGGATGAGCCGACCGTAGGATTGGATCCTATACAGATCATAGAGATAAGATCACTCATTAAGGAGCTCGGAAGGACACATACCGTCATCTTCAGCTCCCATATACTCTCAGAAGTGCAGGCGATATGTGATCAGATACTTATTATCGCAAAGGGCAAGCTGATAGCATTCGGAGGGCCGGAGGATCTCGAGCGTCAGCTTCTCACATCGGGTGAGCTGATCATAACGACTGATGCGAGCGGCGATGAGATAAGCAATATCCTGAATGATAAGAAATATATCTCTGATATGCAGATCTTCGAAAATGCAAAGGTACCCGGACTTATGACAGCTAAGATACATACGGGATGTGATGATATCTATGAGGCATCACATTATATATTCACATCATTTGTAAAGAACGGCAAGGAGCTTTATGAGCTGTCATTAAAGAAAGCCGATCTTGAGGATGTATTCATAGAGCTTACAGAAGGAAATATAAAAGAGCGTGAAAATACAGATATGGCATCAGGTACAAAGGATCTGCAGGGCGAAGTGTCAGAAAAGCCGCAGAACGAGGGGACTGTACAGGCAGAGGCACAGATAGAGGAGGATGAGTGATGAGGGCAGTTTATAAGCATGAATTAAGACTCTTTTTCCATACACTTACAGCCTATGTATTCGGAGCCTTCTTACTTGTATTTATAGGCATCGGTGCCATGCGATACAACCTGACAGCGGCTGTCAGCAATTTTGAGTATGTGCTCAGCTTCAGCTGTCTGATATTTGTAGTTATAGTGCCTATCCTTACCATGAGGATAATAGCAGAGGAAAGAAAACAGAAGACGGATCAGCTGCTTTATTCATTGCCCATCACTACCACTCAGGTAGTAGCAGGCAAGTTCCTCGCATTGCTTACGGTATATCTGATACCATTTGCCATTATATGCATTTATCCGTTGATATTCTCAAGCTTCGGTGATGTATATCTGCCGACATCCTACGGATCGCTGCTTGCATATTTCGTAATGGGTGCGGCTCTTATCGCCCTCGGGATATTTATATCATCGCTTACCGAAAATCAAGGACTTGCGGCAGGCATAGGCATCGCCGTAATACTTTTTAATTATTACAGTGTCAGCATTTCGGAATACGTATCGTCCACTGCGACGGGCTCTCTTATCGCAATATGCGTGATCGTCGTTATCTTAGCCGTGATAGTGAGATGCCTGACCAAGAATGATATGGTATCCATAGGTGTGGGAGCAATATTGCTTATCGTGACGATCGTATCGTATTTCATAAATCCCGACTCATTTGAAGGACTGCTTCCGTCTGTTATGTCACAGCTTTCACTCTTTGAAAGATTTTACAACTTCGTAAACGGAGTATTTGATATGACAGCTATAGTTTATTATCTGACATTTATGGCATTTTTCCTGTTTTTGTCTGTGCAGTCTCTGGAAAAGAGGAGGTATAACTGATGAAAAAATTTAAGCTTTCCGATATTCGGGAGAAAAATAACAGCCAACGGAACAGGATCGCGCTCAGGGGCGGCGCGTATTCGATCATCATAACAGCTATAGTGCTTATATTGGCAGTAGTAATAAATGTATTGGTATCCGCATTGCCTGCTACCGTGACAAAGTATGATATCAGCTCCGTAAAGCTCTATTCCATAACAAGCAATACAAAGGCAGTAGTGAACGCGCTTGAAAAGGATGTCACCATTTATTGGATCGTCCAATCGGGAGAGGAAAATGCCGTCATTGAGAATCTGCTCGAAAAATATGACAGCCTTTCGGACCATATTGAGGTAGTCAAGAAAAATCCGGATATATATCCGACATTTGCCGAGCAATATACCGATGAAGAGGTGGCAAACAACAGCCTTGTCGTAGAGAGCGGAGAAAAGAGCAGATATATATCCTATGACGATATCTATGTACAGGAGTCAGATGTATACTCTTATTCTTATACCACATCCTTTGACGGCGAGGGAGCTATAACCTCTGCCATCGATTATGTGGTAAGTGATGACCTTCCGCAGGTATATACGCTGGAGGGACACGGAGAAGGGGAACTTCCGACCACATTCGCCGATCAGATAGAAAAGGAGAACATGGAGCTCACATCCCTGTCGCTTCTTACGGTCGATGAGATCCCGGAGGATGCCGACTGCATCGTCATCTATGAGCCGACAAGCGATATATCGGAAGAAGAAAAGGATATGCTCGCGGACTATGTGTCAGGCGGCGGCAAGCTGCTTGTAATGGCAGGCCCCGCACAGGACAGCGACCTTGCCAATCTGTATGCTGTTCTCGGAGATTATGGCATAGAGGCAAGTGAGGGAATAGTCATCGAGGGAGACAGAGAGCATTATGCATTCCAAGCACCGTATGTGCTCATACCGGATATGACGAGCAGCGATATCACGGACTCCTTGATCGAAGAGAGCTATTATCCTATTATGCCTCTTTCGATAGGCTTAAATATCACAGACAGCACGGATAAGGGCACGGTGACAGAGCTGCTTACAACGTCCGATGCGGCATTTAGCAAGATCGCGGGCTACAGCATTTCGACTTACGAGAAAGAAGACGGAGATATAGACGGTCCGTTTACTCTTGCGCTATCTATTGAGGATAACGGCGGCGGAAGCATTGTTTGGTTCACATCGGGAGCATTCCTTGAGGATATGTATAATGCATATTCATCAGGCGCAAATGTGGACCTCGGCATGAATGCGCTGTCGTCTCTTATCGGCGAGAGTGAGGCAATGGCTATCAGAAGCAAATCACTCAATTATAACTATCTGACGATCAGCGAATCCACATCCTCTATGCTGAAGGTAGTGATGATAGGTGTATTGCCTGCAGCATATCTTGCTATAGGAATAATCGTAGTCGTAAGAAGGAGAAAAAAGCAAAATGAAGCGCTCTAAAAAATTATATATCCTGTTGGCGGTTCTCGTTGTGGCATGTGTTGCGACATTCATAGTAGTGCATCA
>CAZGVB010000065.1:0-5779 GCA_964528825.1 uncultured Parasporobacterium sp. | reverse complement strand
TCCCGAAAATCCCATGTCCATCAACTCGCCGATAAAACGAGGTATATTCCTGTACGGATCGCTGGCTCCGACTCCCGCTATTACGGGTGTGCGGTCCACTACCTTCAGCATTCTCTCGCCAAGCCTCATAGTAATGGCGTTGGCATCGCCATAGGGAAGATATCCGCACAGAGAAGCAGTGCCATCCATACGAAACGGACCGGTATTATATGCCATAATCAGGTCGATTCCCGCTTGATCCGCCGCCTTGGCCACCAGTCCTATTCCTGCTCCGCCTATGATAATCGGCTCTTTATTTTCAATCTGAGCACGAAATTTATCTCTTATATATTTTCTCTCAAACTTCATAGCTGCTTATATCCCCTTTATATTTTTATCATCCGACTGTCGATTCAGACAGCATATTAAGCATCATCTGTGCCGCCTCTTTCGCAAACTCAGCATCATTTATATGATAAGGTGACTCTATAACGGAAATATCGCTGTTTAAATATTTCTTAAGTGCTTTTAAAAGTTCCATATCTGCAGCGGGATCATACCAAACACCATCTTTTTTATCGTATTCGGAAAATCCGTACATGGGAAATATCATTTTCACCGGACCTTTCGCTTTATTCAGTTTTTTTGCGAAGATCTGCCCTATTGCGTCATAATCACGTGCCTCGCTTCGCATAATGGTGGTAGTCGGATTATGCATATGAAATCTTCGTGTTCCATCCTGATATCTTTCCGGAACAGTATCCCGTGCCAGGAAATTCACCAAGTCTACCCCTCCGACTGAAACGACCTGAGGTATCCCCAGCTCTCCCGCCGCTTCCAATCGGGAGGAGATTGTAGCGGCGGTTCCTCCGAGATATGTCTGACTTATTTCCGCTGTCGTCAGGTCAAGAACACCTTGGATAAGTCCACAACGTATAAGCTTTTCCATATTCATTCCCCCGACTCCGTTGGAATGAAATACCCATACCTCGTATCCGGCTTTTTCTATGTTTTCTCTCACCTTGTCAACACATTTAGTGGTTGTGCCAAACATGGTAACAGCTAATACCGGCCTCTTACTTTTTGAAATCATATGTGATTCTTCTACCAAACTGCATATAATGCTTGCTCCACAGTCAATGCTGTACTCAAGCACACTATTAAGACCCGACACATCCACAATTGGGTCTATAACTACCGTATCGGCACCACAGAAAAACAATTCCTTCACTGCTCTTGCCAATGTAGATATCATAAGCTTCGGTACGCCAATCGGCAAAACCGACATCGCAATCATTCCAAGGTATGTCCCTTGACCACCGCCCATGGAAACCGCACCCTGTATTTTCCCTTCCCGGTACAGTCTTTCTACTATATTTTTTGCACCGAGCGCCATCTTTTCCAAGGCATATGAGACATCATTCATTTCAATAAGCTCTTGCAGGGTGCTGCCTGCAGCCTTCGCGACTTCCGAGTTGGCAAAATCCACCTCGAAGTCCGCTGATCCCATTACGCCGCAATCTATCATGTAGCTTTTACAGCCGTATTCAGATATTTTTCCTTTTAGATATTGAAATTCACGACCTTTCGTATCAAAGGTGCCGATTATCGCAATGCTGTTCATATTATTTTCTCTTTTTCAATAAATCACCGTTTGGTTCTTGTGCTCATTGCTACCGCTACTATGATGATCGCGCCCTTTATGATTGATTGCACGGTAGTCGGAATGCCCATAATCATCAATGCATTCGTAATGGATATAAGTATCAGCGCTCCTACTGCTGTCATTGGTATAGAACCGCTGCCTCCATTGAATGCCGTACCACCGAGCACAACCGCTGCAATGGCATCCATAGCATAATCACCGCCGACGTCCGGCCTTGCCTGACTAAGTCTGGCTATCATAAGCAAGCCGCAAATACCCGCAAGCAATCCCGATATAGTCATAACACGCGTGATGACTCCATCGGTATCTATGCCCGAATATTGAGCGGCAGACCTATTTCCGCCAAGGGCTTTTACCTTTGATCCGAATGGTGAATGGTGATAGAAAAAGTACATAACAAGCCCTATCGCAAGCATCCACCATAAAAGAAGCGGAATTCCCAAAAATTTTGCGTTACCCCAAACATTGCTGAATGTGTCACTGTAAAGCACCAACGCCTTTTGATTTGTAACGGTCGTTGCGATGCCCGAATAAACACTTGTAGTGCCGAGTGTTACGAGGAATGACGGCAGCTTTAACTTTGTAACCATTATTCCATTCAATAGGCCGCAAACTAAACCTGTTAAAATTGCGAGGCCCGCCGCTGCCCATATGCCAAGATTTGTCTTATTCATGACAAGGCCTGCCACCATGCCTGAAAGAGCGGTGATACTTCCGACGGAGAAATCTATTTCCCCGGCCGTGATACAAAATGTAAGGCCAAATCCCAATATTGCGATTACCGCAACCTGACGGCCGATAACCAGAAAGTTGCTGACTGTCCTGAAATTCGGTTCTATACATGAAAATACCAATATCATGATAATGAATACGACCAACATGAAATTATTATTGATCACTCGTCCTACCTTTGTGTCAAAAAAACTTTTCTTTGCGGTCTTCATGTCAGCATACCTCTTTCCTTCTGTTAGCCTTATCATGCATAATGACACTCATTATTTCTTCCTGCGTCGTATCTTTATATTCGGCTATAATACGAAAATCGTTCATAACTACAATTCGGTCACTGTTATTTAAAAGCTCAGGCATTTCAGAAGAGACAAGAATGATCGACATGCCCTGCTGCGCGAGTGACCTCATAAGCTTGTGTACTTCATTTTTTGCATTGACATCGATACCGGCCGTCGGCTCGTCTAAGATCAATATCTTCGGTTTTGTTGCAAGCCACTTAGCGATAACTACCTTTTGCTGATTTCCGCCCGAAAGCTGACTTAACTTTTTCCGTTCGGATTCGGTCTTTATATGGAGTCGTTCTATCATTTGCCTTGCGAGTTCAGCTTTTTCCTTATGGCTTTCAATGCCGTAATGAGTTATTTGCTTCAGCACAGTCAATGCGATATTGTCTTCAATACTGTGTATTGCGACTATTCCCTGAAGGTGACGACTTTCAGGCACCATAGCAATGCCCTTTTCAATTGCCTGGTGAACATTCAGATGCTTTATATTCTCTCCTTCGAGCAGGATTTCCCCTCTTTTAATTTTTGTAAGGCCGAACAGCATTTGCATTACTTCGCTGCGTCCGCTTCCGACCAAACCGGCAAATCCCAATATTTCCCCGCGATGCAGCTTAAAGCTGATATCCTTAATTTGCTTTCCATCGCCGATACCCCGTACGTCCATTATCACTTCGGTACCTGAAAAATCCCTATCTCGTCTGTCCGACTGCTCTTCAAACGAGATTTCTCTGCCTATCATAAGGCTTACTATCTTATCAAAATTAAATTCTTCCGTTTTTCCCGATGTGACCAGACACCCGTCACGCAATATGGTAATTCTGTCGGCCAGTTTGAATATCTCATCCATACGGTGAGATATATAAATGATGCTTGTTCCTTCTGACTTCAGCTGTTCTATCACTCTGAACAAAATATCAGCTTCCGCCTTTGACAATGTTGAAGTGGGCTCATCCATGATCAGGATTTTAGGGGTGATCGCTATTGCTTTTACTATTTCAGCCATTTGCCTGCGTGCCATAGATAAGTTGCAGACCTTGTCGCTTGGATTAAGCTCTATATTGTACCGATCCAGTATTTGCTGTGTTTCACAGATCATCCTTTTCCGGTCCATTTTCAGGCCCATTTTTACCGGTTCTTTGCACAGGAATACATTTTCCGCAACAGTCAGCGTCGGTATTTGACTCAGCTCCTGAAATACAGCCGCGATACCGTATTTTGCAGCATCATGAGGAGAACGTATTTCTATCTCTTCTCCGTTTAAGATAATCTTTCCGCTGTTTTTTGGTACGATTCCCATAAGAATCTTTATCAGCGTAGACTTGCCCGCACCATTTTCTCCTACCAATGCATGTACTTCTCCGCTGTGCAGACTCAAACTCACATTTTTTAATGCCGGCACCCCGGAATAAGATTTCCCTATATCCTGCATTTCCAGAAACATGCCTGTATCTGTCTGCATTGAAAATATTCTCCTTTGCCTATATACAATGTGGTGCCGCCGATAAGATCGGCAGCACCTTTAATTATTTCCTGCATGAGCATATCATGCTCTTTATTTTGACTCCAATGCTTCTGCTACCTCTGTCGGAAGATCCATACGGAATGAAAGTTCCCATGCTTCCTGAAGATTATCCTTTGTTGCGACGATACATGGTGTGTTGATACGTTCAGGACATTCTTTTCCTACTGCACCGATAACCGCAGCGAGTGCACATGCAAGTCCTGATTCATACGCACTTTGTGTTCCGCATCCTACAAATGCTCCATCCGTTGCCATGGAATATGCGCTGGCATCCATCATATCAGGGCCGGTGCAAAGCACATTATATCCAAGATTGTTTGCTCCGTTGCCGAGTGCGATCGCAAGCTCATCAAATCCTCCCCAGATTCCAATGATATCAGGATAAGCCATTACAATAGCCTCGCCTACCTCCGTGCCCGTATCAGGTGTAGCTCCGGTTGTAAATGAATCAATAATCTCAACTCCTGCTTCCTCTGCTGCTGCAACTGCTCCCAAATATCTTTGAACTGTGCGGCTGTATTCATCTGTAACAGATGCGTCGATATTGCAGATTGCATACTGTCCCATGCCACCCTCATCTATCATAAGCTGCATGCATGTATGGCTGATAGTATAGTTGTCTGCAACAACCGTTCCTATGTAATCTTCGCCGTGAGTGGTTCCGTCGACAGCTGCTTCATAATAAACAAGCTTGATGCCTGCGTCGATTGCAGACTGAACGCATGACTGCATTGCACCTGAATCCAATACATAAACAACCATCAGGTCGGGCTGAAGAGAAACTGCATTTTCAACATTTGTGATCATTTCCTCAACTGCAAATCCAGCGTCTGTTACGGAAAGAATCTCAATATTCAGTTTTTCAAACACGCTCTTGATACCATTGATAAAAGCCTGAGACCAATATGAAGCGTTTTCATGCATGCATATGACAGCTGTAAGCTCCTGTGACTGAACATTTGCAAGATCGTCATCATCTATAATATCAAGCAAATCCGATACCGTTGCCCATTCACTGTTGCTGTAATCCAATATCTTTTCGCCATCAGGAATCAAAGGATTGATATCAAGATCCTCCATGGTAATTGCCGATGTGCTGCCCCCGGTCTCTTTTGTTTCATCTGTGCCGGAGGTTGATTCGGAACCTGTCCCACCGCCGCAGCCTGCCAGTGCAAAAATCATTGCAAATGACAATACCAATGCCAAAATTTTTTTCATTTTCTTTTTTCTCCTTATTGTTGTTTAGTTTATACAAAATTGCTTTAAAGTTTCGCATTTTTAAAAGCCTGCGCTGTTTTAATGATTGCGTTTTCAATCGGGATTCTGTCAATTCCGGATCCTGCCGTAAATCCCTGCGCATTACACCTTTTATACATTTCGTATGTATCCTCGGGAGAAGCAAAAGGACCACCGTGTCCCAAAAGAATTATGTCGGGATTTTCCCTCCTTGCCGCATCAAACATTTTTTGTAATGTATTGCATGCGGCGTCATAATCAAGTGCAAAAGAATGTCCTACAAGTCCTCCGACAGTTCCTCCGCAATGCGGCGAAACAGCATCTGCGCCTGCCCTCGCCATCTTTGCTGCCTGTTCCTCG
>CAZGVB010000064.1:0-5813 GCA_964528825.1 uncultured Parasporobacterium sp. | reverse complement strand
ATAATCTTCCGGATCCTTATGTTTTTCTTGATTTAAAAAATGATGAAAGTGAAACAACCACATCTGCAAGTACGGACAATTAAAAGGAGGTAGGATATGTTATCAAAAGAAGGACTTGAACTTATTTCCGAAAGACGCAGCATCAGAAGCTTTGAGAATAAGCAGATTACAGACGAGGAGCTTGATGCGCTTGTACGGGTCGCTCTCAATTCACCGAGTGCGCACAATAAGCAGCTGTTCCATTTTTCAGTGGTGCAGGACAGGAAACTTTTAAATGATCTGTCCGAGACTATAAGACAAAAGATGCTCGCCGGCGACGAGGCATCTGTAAAAAAGGCAAGTGCACCGGGATATACTCCCCTTTATTACGCACCTACTGCTATATTCATCTCGGGCGATCTGAAATCCGGCTTTAATGTACAGACAGATTGCGGCATGGCAGCCGGACTGCTCCTTGCGGCGGCCGAGGAGATCGGACTGGGAGCATGCATGACCAATTCATCGCTCTTTATGTTTGACGGCGAGAGTGGAGAGGCACTCAAGGCAAAGATAGGCATACCTGAAGGCTATAAGGTCGTAGGTGCCGTGATCGTAGGATACAGAAAGGGCGACAAGCCGCAGGCAAAGCAGCGCAAAGAGGGCCTTGTAAATTTTATAAGGTGATCATTTGATGCAAAAAAAGATTCTTGTGGTCAGTCCTCGTTTTTGGCCTGAAGATGTAAAGATAAATGACATATGTGAAGAACTGTCCGCAAGGGGATATAAGGTTGACGTGCTGTGCGGTCAGCCTAATTTTCCTTATGGAGAATTTTTTGACGGATACCATTCATTCGGACATAGGTTTGAAAGATACGGCAATATAAAGATATACAGAACATTTGAAATAAAAAAAGGTGCGGGAACGAGCTTCGGGATAATGGTCAATCATATCCTGACCCAGATCGCACGCTCATTTAAGATAATAAGCCTGTCAAAAAACAAATATGACGCGGTACTTGTATATCAGACATCTCCGGTAATGGTATGCAGCGCGGCAGCAAGACTGGCAAAAAAGAAAAAAATACCGCTTGCCGCATATGTGATAGATATGTGGCCCCATGCCATTTGCGAAGAGATGGACATACAAAGTCCGACTTTTAAGAAAATACTGAAAAATATATCGAAAAGAAATTACGCGCTCTGCGACAGGCTGGTCACGCTAAATGATGCACAGAGTGAATATCTTTCATCAAAGCTTGATATACCGAATTTCCTCATTACAACTGTCCCCCAGGGTCCATGCAAGGCAACGGCTTGTCTGAGCCCTGATACTTCGGTTCATGAAAAATATGCCGGAAGCTTTAATATCGTTATTCCCGTTAGATATGGAGAGAAGATCAATATGCAGCAGCTGCTGGATATGGGCAGGTCGCTCAGAGGGCGGGGAATACGAAATGTTAGGTTCGTCATAGAAGGCCCGCAGGTACAAAGTCTCAAAAAAAAGATCCTGAAGGCGGATCTGGGAGATATGTTCTTTACGGAATATACTGCGTCTATGAATGAATCATCACCGCTTTACGAGGCAGCGGATGCATTCTTGATCTGCACTAGCGGCAACAGCACGGATATATATCATGGCCCGGAGCTGCTTACGGATTGTATGGCAGCGGGCAAGCCTATACTTTTTACAGGAGAGGGCAGATACAGAAATATCATAAAAAGTGCAGGCTGCGGCTGGTGCATTGATCCAAATGATGCGTCTGCTCTTGCCGATAAGGTGACAGCATTGATGAAAATGGATGATGAACATATCAGACAGATGGGCGAGAAGGGACAAGGATACCAAAGACAGCATTTCGATATGCAAGCATGTGTTGACAGACTAGAGCAGGTGCTCTTTGAACCGGACGATTTGATGAAGGAAAATAAAAACACGGATATTTTCACAACTTCATCGTTTTAGATACACAAATGCAACACATTTTTTCCTTATTATCAGCATGATCAAATAAAAGAGACCATGTTGACGATATGGGAGGTCATTTTGAAATGAGCGATAATTTTAATAATAATAATTTCGGCAAAGACAACGATGAAGACAGATTCGAAAATGCCGATCGGACGACATCCAAATGGGAACCGGACGGTGAAAAGTATAATACCGAAAGGGCGGCAACAAAAAAGAAAAAATCCAAATGGTGGATACCTGTAGTCATTGTTACGGCAGCTCTTGTGGCAGTCCTTGTGGTTGGCGGTATATTTGCTGTAAATACATTGATAAATCATAAAGGTGAGAGCATTCGTTCCGGACTGATAGACAGTGAAGAAGAGACTGTGTCAGCAGATGATGACGATGATGACGATGATGACAGCGGTCTTATCACGGGCAGCAATTCGGGCAGCACTAAGATATCATCAGGTGTGACCCTTACGGATGTTTCTGATATTGTAAGTGAGGCCATGCCCTCAGTCGTTTCTATCACGTCAAGGACGTTAGTTAACAACGGCAGCTACGGAAACTTCTGGGGATTTTATTATGGAAACAGCGGTTCAAATTCTTCATCTGAGGTGGAAAGCGGAGTAGGCTCCGGCACCATAGTAGGAAAAAATGAAAAGGAATTGCTCATTCTTACAAGCTATCATGTGGTAGAGGACAGCTCATCACTTTATGTTACATTTCATGATGACAGCGCCGTTGACGGTTATATAAAGGCTGTCAGCGAACAGGATGATATAGCTATTGTTGCTATCAAGCTTGAAGACATAAGCGACGATACTCTGGATTCGATCGTTATAGCAACTCTCAGCAAAGAACAGCCCAATGTCGGAGAAGGAGCCATAGTCATAGGTGATGCTTTGGGATACGGGCAGAGCGTTGTCACAGGTATCATAAGTGCTCTTGACCGTGAGATAACGGTTGAAGGAAAGACGATAACGGTAATACAGACAGATGCTGCTATCAACAGCGGCAACTCAGGCGGTTGCCTTTTGAACAGCAAGGGTGAGATCGTAGGTATAAGTGAGGCAAAGATCAATTCGTCCTCCGTTGAAGGCATGTGCTATGCGATTTCTGTAAATCACTACTATGACACGATCATGGATATGCTGAATCAGTCACCATCCGATGAAAATTCCTCATCGAACCAGGACTCGTCAAATGACAGTACTCAGAGCGGATATCTGGGAATTTACGGATATGACGTGGACAGCCGCGTAGCTGCATCATATAATGTTCCGGAAGGAGTATATGTGGTAAATACTATTGCGGGTGGAGGCGCAGCTGCCGCCAATCTGCAGGAAGGTGATATAATCATCGCGATCGACGGAGAGGATGTTGCATCAATGTCGCAGCTGCAGACAAAGCTTACACAATACAAGGCCGGAGATACAGTTACATTAACGATCATGAGATATGAAAACAGTCAATATACGCAGATCTCTGTTGATGTAACGCTTACCGAGGCGATAGGATAACAGGTAAAAAAATGACAAATAACAACATAACAGATGACAAGGAAGAGTTTTGCAGTTCATGCGGTAAAGGCAGCAAGGATGCAGGAAAAATGCTGAAGCTTCCCGGAGGACCGAAGCTGTGCATGGATTGTTTACAGAAAATGATAGATTCGCTCGAGGGCTCGGGATTTGACCCTTCGATGTTCGGACTTGGTCCGTTCACAGGCATACCCTTTCAGGGTATGCCTGTAGGCGGTTTTCAGAATATAACTGAAAATAATGCCGCCGAAGACAGCATATCTGCCGAAGAGCAACAGGATGACGATACAGCTCTTCCCGAGATAGAGCCGGATGCCGAAAAAGAAAAAAAGGACGACAGCAAAGACAATAATAAAAAAAGAAAAAAAGATATACGAAGCATAAGTGTATTTAATGTAAACGATCTTCAGAGCATACTTGGCGGCATGCAAGGTATGCAGGGGCAAGGACATCAGGTAAAGAGACGTAAGGAAGGCGACACAGATCCGGTAATAGATACGTCAAAGATATTGCCTCCTCACAAGCTGAAAGCGAAGCTTGACGAATATGTAGTTGGTCAAGAGTCCGCCAAGAAGATTATTTCAGTGGCAGTATATAACCATTACAAGAGAGTCATTGATTCTCTGGAAAATAAAAATGATGATGTCGAGATCGAAAAATCCAACATCCTCATGATAGGTCCCACCGGCTGCGGAAAGACGCATATAGTGAGGACTCTTGCAAAGATCTTGGATGTGCCTCTTGCGATAACAGATGCCACCAGCCTTACAGAGGCCGGATATATAGGCGATGATATCGAAAGCGTATTGTCAAAGCTCCTTACTGCGGCAGATAACGATCTGGACAGGGCAGAGGTGGGTATAGTTTTTATCGATGAGATAGATAAGATCGCAAAAAAAACATCCACAAGAGGACGCGATGTATCCGGTGAATCAGTCCAGCAGGGATTGCTTAAGATGCTTGAGGGCAATACCGTGGAGGTACCGGTAGGCGCGACCAGCAAGAATGCCATGGTTCCTCTTGCGACGATGAACACAAAAAACATCTTATTCATATGCGGCGGAGCATTTCCTGAGCTTGAGGGTATCATAAAGGAAAGACTGAACGAGACCAGTTCCATAGGCTTCATGTCAGAGCTTAAGGACAAATATGATAAGGACCCCGAGCTATTTTCAAAGGTTGAAACAGAAGACCTCAGAAAGTTTGGCATGATACCTGAATTCCTCGGAAGACTTCCTATAATTTGCACACTTTCACCTTTGAGCAGTGAGATGCTTGTCAGGGTGTTCAAGGAGCCGAAGAATGCTATACTCAAGCAATATCAAAAGCTGCTTGCTATGGATGAGGTGCAATTGATATTTGAAGATGATGCCCTTCTTGCGCTTGCAGAGCGTGCTCAGAAGAAGCAGACCGGAGCAAGGGGACTAAGGTCTATCATGGAATCGGTTATGCTTGATATCATGTATGAGATACCAAAGGACGACAATATAGGTACGGTGACGATAACCAGAGATTATATCGAAAATAACGGTGCGCCTATAATAGGCATGAGAAGCACAGGCCTTATCATACAAAAACAGGAATAAATACCCTCCAGACACGGCTTTAAGTATAGAAAAAAAGCAATGTCTGTAATTTTAAAAAATAAAAAAAGACAAATATTTTCAAAAAAACATTTACAAAGAAAGATAACATGGTATAATACTATCCGTTGCTTGACGCGACTGTAGTACGCGGGTGTAGTTCAATGGTAGAACACCAGCCTTCCAAGCTGGACACGTGGGTTCGATTCCCATCACCCGCTTTCTATGTGTCTGTAGCTCAGTTGGATAGAGCACCGGCCTTCTAAGCCGGGTGTCGGGGGTTCGAATCCCTTCAGGCACGCTTGTACTAGGGATAGTACTTATAAGGTATTCGTTCATATAGTTTGGATGAATCTCCTGTATGGTGGTTGTGGCGCAGTTGGCTAGCGCGTCAGATTGTGGCTCTGAAGGCCGTGGGTTCGAGTCCCACCATCCACCCTTTGCAGTAAGCCGGGAGCGCATGATCTGCGTAAGTGCCTGCGCACTATAGGGCTATAGCCAAGCGGTAAGGCACAGGACTTTGACTCCTGCATTCGCTGGTCCGAATCCAGCTAGCCCTGATAAATATGGGATTGTAGCTCAGGTGGTAGAGCACTTGACTTTTAATCAAGTTGTCGAGGGTTCGAGTCCCTCCAGTCTCACGAAAGTAAACAAGCGGAAAACCTTGAATTTAAAGGCTTTCCGCTATTTTTATGTCTGATACTTTGCAAACAGCAAGAGCAATATAGTAAAATACAGAGGAGACTTCTCATATACAGA
>CAZGVB010000063.1:0-5868 GCA_964528825.1 uncultured Parasporobacterium sp. | reverse complement strand
GGCCAATTCGGTATAGCATTTGCCATCGCGGCTATTTTGCTTCTGCTCACATTGCTTATCAATTTTGCGGCAACATTGGTACAGAAGTATTTTGAAAAAAGGAGGAGCTTATGAATAATATCATCACGGTTAAGGATATGTGCCTTTGGTACGGTGATCATAAGGCGCTTACCGATGTAAATATAGATATCCCCGAAAAGAATATCACGGCCTTTATAGGCCCGTCAGGATGCGGAAAGTCCACATTTCTTAAGACATTGAACCGAATGAACGACCTGATACAGGGCGTAAAGATCACAGGCGACATAAGATATGAAGGCAAGGATATCTTCGCAAAGGATGTGGATGTGACACAGCTGAGAAAAGAGATCGGCATGGTATTTCAAAAGCCCAATCCTTTTCCTATGAGCATATATGACAATATCGCTTACGGCCCCCGCACTCACGGCATAAAGAACAAGGTTGCCTTAGATGAGATCGTGGAGCGTTCCCTCAAGGGTGCTGCGATATGGGACGAGGTCAAGGACAGACTTAAGAAAAATGCCCTCGGGCTTTCCGGAGGCCAGCAGCAAAGGCTTTGCATAGCAAGAGCTCTTGCGGTAGAACCGAAGGTCCTTTTGATGGATGAGCCTACATCGGCTCTCGATCCCATTTCAACATCCCGTATCGAGGAATTGGTAATGGAGCTCAAGGAGAATTATACCATCGTCATGGTCACTCACAATATGCAGCAGGCGGTGCGTGTCTCCGATTATACGGCATTTTTCCTGCTCGGAGAGCTTGTTGAGTTCGGCAAGACAGACGATATCTTCTCGACTCCTAAGGATAAACGTACAGAGGACTATATTACAGGAAGGTTTGGATGATGAGAAACAGATTTGATGAGCAGCTTTTTGAGCTGGACAGAAAAATTATAGAAATGGGAGCTATGTGCGAGGATGCCATATCCTCTGCCGTAAAAGCTCTGACACATGCTGACCTTAAGCTTGCCGGCGAGGTAGTGGCAAACGGATATACCATTGACCAGATGGAACGGGAGATAGAGAGTCTCTGCATGAAGCTGCTGCTGCATCAGCAGCCTGTAGCGCGTGACCTTAGACTTATATCCTCTGCCTTGAAAATGATCACCGATATGGAGCGTATAGGCGACCAGGCCGAAGATATCGCAGAGATAGTGACATATCTGGGAGGGCGCACGTCGGCTGATATGGGAATGATCGAGGAGATGGCTCACGAGACCATAGGAATGGTCACCTCCAGCGTAGATGCTTTTGTAAAGAAGGACACCGAGCTTGCTCAGGCAGTCATTGACAGAGACGATATTGTTGATGACTATTTTACAAAGATAAAGAAATCTCTGATCGATCATATCTCAAAATGTCCTAACGACGGAGAATTTGCTCTTGACCTTTTGATGATCTCAAAGTATTTTGAGCGTATAGGAGATCATGCGACAAATATTGCGGAATGGGTTATCTATTCCGTCACAGGAGAACATAAGGGGGAGCTTTCGTGATCTGGTGTGTAGAAGATGACAGCAGTATTCGTGATATAGAGCTTTATGCATTGAAATCTGCCGGATTTGAGACAAAGGGCTTTGAAGACGGCACTTCATGCATGGAGGCCCTAAGAGAAGAGAAGCCGGATCTTATCCTTTTGGATGTGATGCTTCCGGGACCGGACGGCATCACTATCCTGACAAAGCTGAAGGAATCTGTGGAATATCATGACATACCGATCATTCTCGCTACCGCCAAGGGTCAGGAATATGACCGTATCATGGGGCTTGACCTGGGAGCTGATGACTATATAGTAAAGCCGTTCAGTGTGATGGAAATGGTCTCCCGTGTAAAGGCCGTGCTGCGACGTACAGGCCACAACAATGACGATAAGCTCTTAAAGCTCGGCGCTCTTACCGTGGACCTCGAACAACGCACGGTGACAGCGGACGGCAAGCGCATTGTCCTCACATACAAGGAATTTGAGCTGCTATGTATGTTTCTGAAGCATCCGGGCACTGTATTTACAAGGCAGAACTTATTTTCAGCCGTATGGGAGACCGATTATATGGGAGATTCCCGTACGCTTGATTCTCATATACGTACTCTTCGCCAGAAGCTTGGCAGCTATGGTGCGTATATTGAAACGGTACGCAATGTAGGCTACCGTTTGGAGGCAAAAGATGACAGGTAAAATTTTCAGATCCATACTTGCCGTAGCAGGAGCGGTATTGGTCGTAAGTATTGCCATTATAGTAGGCGTGCTGTATCCCTATTTCGGAAAGCTGCAGCAGACACAGCTAGAGGATGAACTGAAGCTGGCCGCGCATGCCGTGGAAAAGTTCGGAACAGAATATCTGGATGGCCTTGATTCCGACAGATATCGTATCACATGGATAGATGCGGACGGCTCAGTACTCTTTGACAATCAGGCTGATTCCTCTTCAATGGAGAATCATGCCGATCGTGAAGAGTTCAAGGAAGCTCTTGAGTCCGGCAGCGGCAGCAGTGTCCGCAGATCCGCGACACTTATGGAGCAGACTATCTACCGGGCGGAGCGTCTGTCCGACGGAACCGTACTGAGAATATCCGTTAGCCGTGCAACGATCATCCTTTTGATGCTGAGCCTTCTAAGGCCCATATGCATCGTCATGGTCATTGCCATCATAATTTCCGCATTGATAGCCCATCATGCGGCAAAGCGCATAGTGGAGCCGTTAAATCAGCTGAATCTTGAGGAACCATTAGAGAATGACTCATATGAGGAGCTCTCGCCGCTGCTTCACCGTATTCAGGACCAGCATCAGGAGATAAAAAGCCAGCTGCGCACGCTGAAACAAAAGCAGGATGAATTTGATCAGATCACCGGCAATATGAAGGAAGCCCTGGTGCTTTTAGACGGTACAGGCAGGATAATCAGCATCAATCCCGCCGCCATGACTCTCTTCAGCACCTCAAAGGATTGTATCGGTGATGATATATTGACTATTGACCGCAAACAGGATATGAGACTTGCACTGCAGGATGCCTCCTCGCAGGGTCATGCATCATTTCGTGACAGAAGAGACGGCCTTGTATATCAATTTGATCTGACCCGTATCGATTCAGATAATGCATCCGTTCACGGCATGGTCATACTTGCCTTCGATATCACAGAGCAGGTCAACGCGGAGCGCAACCGCCGCGAATTTACCGCAAATGTCTCTCATGAGCTGAAGACACCTCTGCAATCGATCATCGGATCTGCGGAGCTGTTGGAGAACGGCATAGTAAAGGAAGAAGATATCCCCGAATTTACAAAGCGCATCCGCAAAGAGGCCACAAGACTGGTAAGCCTTATTGACGATATCATAAGGCTCTCACAGCTTGATGAGGGTGTCGAGATGCCATGTGAAGATGTCTCTTTAAAGGAGCTTGCAAAAGAGGTCTGCGAGACACTTTCAAATGCCGCAAGTCAAAAAGACATCTCCCTTTCATACAGCGGAGATGAATGTGTCATGAACGGGGTGAGAAGACTCCTTTATGAGATCATATATAATCTTTGTGACAATGCGATCAAATATACCGAGCCCGGCGGAACGGTTGATGTGACTACTTCAAAGGAGGGCGACAAGGTCAGACTTTCCGTTGCCGATACAGGCATAGGCATATCGCCTGAGCATAAGGACAAGATCTTCGAGAGATTCTACCGTGTAGACAAGAGCCATTCAAGGCAGTCAGGCGGCACCGGACTGGGACTATCCATAGTCAAGCATGCCGTGCAATATCATCATGGCAAGATAGGTATAGACAGTATCCCTGGAAAGGGCACTACTATTACCGTAACATTTTAGCGGTATCTTATCGATAAAATGTTATATCAGTACTGCACATGGTCACTGTAGGGTAATCGCCGGCAAATCTTTCATCCAGACAATTTTTAGTACTGCACGTGTGAGATATGCCAACTGAAATCTCCGCTTGACCTTTTATGGTGACAATATCGCTTAACAATATCTAACAACAGCCTTACCTTTTATCCGGGTAAGGCTGCTGCTTTTTGTCATCTATAGTCTTATCATTTTCAGATACAGCTGTATCCGCCGTCTATCATTACCTTTGCACCCGTCATATAAGATGCAGCGTCAGATGCAAGGAAAAGAGCCAGAGCGCCTACATCCTCTGTTTCGCCAAAGTGACCCATAGGCGTCATGCTCAGCCATTTATCCGACAACTCAGCCACATGCATCTCGGTCAATATATATCCCGGACAGATAGCATTTACTCTGATGCCATGCTCTGCCCATTCGACAGCCATGCTCTGAGTCATAGCACATAGTGCTGCTTTTGACATATTATATATAGCCTGGCGCTGCGGTATATTTACAACGAAAGCACTCATTGAAGATATGATAACTATACTTCCCTTTATCTTATCCGCGATCATATGCTTTGCGACTGCATTACTCATGAAGAAGGCCCCCTTGAGATTGGTATTCATGAGCCTGTCATAAGCCTCCTCCGTGACCTTTTCCGAAGGTGTATGATCCGTTATCCCGGCATTGTTTATAAGCACGTCTATCTTGCCGAAATCCTTGACTACCGCATCCACAAATCTTTCGATATCATCGCATTTTGTAACATCGGCGGCATAAAATCTGCAATCCGCACCACCCTCACGCAATTCTTTCGCAACTGCCTCTCCTGCTTGTGCATTTCTGCCGCATATGGCAACATTTGCACCTGCCTGTACAAAGCTTTTCGTAATACCGAGACCTATGCCTCTGTATCCTCCCGTGACAATAATAGTCTTTCCGGTAAAATCCAATTTTTCATTGATCGTTTTCATTTTATGATACCTCGCTATTCGAGCATTAAGATATATATAGAATATCTTATTTTTCTATGCGGCAGTATCAGATTTTACTTTATGGCAGTATCACAGAAAGTTGCATTCATCAAGGCTCTTATCTCATCAACCACCAGACCCGCATCCTTTCCGGTCTCATCTATCGTTATATCTGCGTATTTTTCATAGAGCTCCGCACGTTCGTCATACAGATCTTTCAGAGTATATCCTTTCGGGATGATCACACCCCGATCGGTCACATCTCCGATCCTTTTGAGCATTTCATCATATGAGATATACAGATAGATCACCGTGGATATCTCCTTTAGATGCCTCATCGCCTTGGCTCCGTAGCAGATCGATCCTCCGGGTGCGATTATAGAGTTTTTCACATCCAGTGAACATGCTGTCATTTCCTCGATATTCAAAAAAGCCTCTATGCCCTGCTGTGATATGATCTCCTTAAGCAGCTTTCCCGTCCTTTGCTGTATCAGGATATCCAGATCTGTAAATCCCATCCCAAGTCTTTTTGCGAGCAATATACCTACAGTCGACTTGCCGCTTGAGGGCGCTCCTATCATGGTTATATTCTTCATCTTTTTCTCCATGCGCACGCATCTTATATGCTGTCTGCAGCGCTTAGCCTATATCCTATATCCTATATTTTTTGTCCTATATCCTATAGCTTACATCCTATATGCCGTATCTTATATGCTATATGTTATCTGCAATTCTTTCCTTACGCCGTCTATTATTTCTATTTTATATGCTGTCCTGCGTTTTTGCGATAAAAATATATCGGCTGTATGCCGATTGTCACTGCAGGGGTGATCGCCTACAGTGACGTGACGCACCTGAAATTATCAATTGAATTTCATGAGATAATATTGTAGAATACGAAATGCGGTCATCGTTGCGTAAATGATCGCATACGATTGCAGAAATCTCATAATTGTCTCTGTAGCTCAGCAGGATAGAGCGTTCGCCTCCTAAGCGAAAGGCCGGCGGTTCGAATCCGCCCAGGGACGCTAAAAAATTTTG
>CAZGVB010000062.1:0-5982 GCA_964528825.1 uncultured Parasporobacterium sp. | reverse complement strand
TTATGCCATATGCCCTGTCCGGATGAGTGAAGATATTGTCTCGGACTTTCAAAATAAGATAAAGAAAGCACAGATGGACGAAAAAAAGATCATATATATCGCAGATCTTCCGGATGTTCTCAGAGAAAAGGACGCGCAGGATGTAGGGAATGCACTGGATAAGGCACTTGAATCCTGGGCAGATGGCATAGTCATACATAATATTGATGAGATCGAGATGGTGAAGAGATGCACGAGGCCATGCAATGACGCGGAGGGATTTTATATCATCGGTGATTCCTCACTTTATGCATACAACAAGGAGGCGATAGCCTTTTATAAGAGCATATTCCCGGGGATGCTTTTTATGGCTCCCGATGAGCTGAATGACAGCGAGCTTGAAGTGCTTGATCACGAAGGTGACCATATATATAAGATATACGGGCGCATAAAGGCAATGGTGACAGCACAGAGCATGAGAGGCAATTATTTCGATACAGCAGGAAATGACAATATTGAAAACGGAAATGCAGTGGATGGCAATGTTGAGAATTGCAATATTGAGAATGGCAATATTGGGAATAGAAAGAGCTCTAAGTGTATAGTCATTGCCTCAAAGCAGGATAGATTCATATGCGCGGATGAGAACTTCGGATATTCATGCATTTATACGGATGAGCCTGTAAATATGCTTACGGATGAGGACGCGCAGCCTTATGAGAGCGTTCTTGCGGATCTATCGCTCGAATCCGACGATGAGATAAGAGCCGTACTTAAGGGCATAGCCAATTATGCGGACGGCGATATAGATGCCAACAGACAGCTTTTCGGGATAAGAGTATGCAGCGGCCATCATTACAGAGGAATCGATTAATAATGGACTGCGGACATAAGATATATGTATATTGCGATAATGAAGCGATAAGAAACAGTATCTATCATATATTGAAAGCGTTCTTCCCGCAGGCCGAGGTCAAGTCGGGGGCTTCGCCGTGCAATGACAGCTTCCTTAAAGTAGAAGATGAAAACGGCATCATATACGAGGTAAAGGACGCCGCGGACAAATACAGCATAGAGGTTGGCTTGTATGATCTTCTTAAGGAAAGATGCGGCAGGAGTCTTCCGTGGGGAGTATTGACGGGAGTGCGTCCTGTAAAGCTCGCAAGTGCGATGCTTGGGCAAATGAGCGCAGGCGAATATGCCGAATATATAGAAAAGACCAGGAGAGTCAGCCCGCAAAAGGCCTTGCTCAGTTATAACATAGCGGCAAGGGAGCAAAATATAATAAGAAATACGCTCGGTGTAGGCAGGAACACGCACTCCTACAGTATCTATGTGGGAATACCTATATGTCCGAGCAAGTGTACATATTGCTCCTTTAGTTCGGGCACACTGGGTGTATGGAAGGATAAGCTGGATGCTTATCTGGATGCGCTCGAGGGTGAGATGGGGGCAGTATCCGGGTGCCTTAAGTCGCTGTCACCGACGAGCATCTATATAGGCGGCGGTACACCGACAGTGCTTAATGAGAGACAGCTTGACAGACTCTTTGGCATAATAAATAAATATTTTAATGTCACAGATGCTGCGGAATATACACTCGAGGCCGGAAGGGCGGATACGATCACAAGGGAAAAGCTGGAGATCGCCCTTAGCTGCGGCGTAGGCCGTATCTCTGTAAATCCGCAGAGCATGCAGCAAAAAACTCTGGATCGTATCGGCAGACGGCATACCGTGCGGCAGGTATATGATGCATATAAAAGTGCAAGAGATGCGGGCTTTAAGAATATAAATATGGACCTCATCATGGGATTGCCGGGTGAGAGTACAGATGATTTTGATGATACGCTAAGGCAGGTAAGGTCTCTTGCACCCGACAGTCTTACCGTGCATTCACTTGCTATAAAGAGGGCGGCTGAGATGACAGCCCAGAGCACAGACAGCGATATGATAGATGCCATGACGGAGCTTGCCGCGCAGAGTGCGGACGACATGGGTCTTTTCCCTTATTATCTTTACAGGCAAAAGAGCATAGCGGGCAACCATGAAAATATCGGCTATGCCGCACCCGGCTGTGAATCTGTCTACAATATCATGATCATGGAAGAGGTACAGAGCATCCTTGCATTCGGCGCGGGCAGCACTACGAAGATATTGCTGGATGAAAAGGTACAAAATCCAAATCGCGCGGCAGGCATCATGACATCTATGATCCGTCAGGAAAATGTAAAGTCCATAGAACACTACCTGCAAAGATACGGTGAAATGGCAGAGAAGAAGGCAGAGATCGCAGGGCATTTGATGCGGTGATCATTAAATGGGGCATACGGGCTGCGTGATATCGCATTATCGGCAACAAATCATTTGACCAAAATAAAAATCCGAACGCATTTCCTGTGGGAAATAAGTTCGGATTTTTATATGTTATGGAGACGAAGGGACTCGAACCCTCGGTCTCTGCCTTGCGAAGGCAGCGCTCTCCCAGCTGAGCTACGTCCCCTAAAATGGCGGCAGTTAAAAAACATCATCGGTCGAAATCACTTAACGAAATTAATAATAACAACAAGCATCTGCTTTTTCAAACATTTTTTCATTGCAAAACAAGTTAGGTCACTGCCAGTGTGCTCGTCCCTACGAAAGCCTCGCTATTGTTTTTTTAGCATATCATCACACATGTGATGCAGACTGAAAGTTTACTTTGACAACAAGTTAGGCCACTGTAGACAATTAACTGATAGTAAATAATTGGAAAATCTGCATAAAAATATATTGACACGCAGTAAGAATTGTACTATTTTATTAACAGAATGTATAAGAATAAAAAGTAATTGTACAGCAAATTGTGCAGATTACACAAACAACAATCTGAAAAATGGGAGGAAGGTTGAAATGTTAAGGAAAACAGGGGCTATCATCATGGTGACGGCATTGTGCACAGGGTTGTGTGCATGTGGTACAGGTTCAGGCGGAGACGGCGGCTCAGACAGCAGCTCCGGCTCGGCAGGCGGCGAAAATATATCATGGAATATCGGATACAATACATGGGGCTCCGGCGATGCCACATTTGATTTTATGGCTGATGTCATTGAACAGGCATTAGACAGTGCGGGTGCAAGCTACAGCAGATCAAGTGACGATCATATGGCAGATAAGGAGCTGCAAAATATTCAGAACTTTATCTCGGCAGGAGTAGACGGTATAGTCATGCAGACAACGGCTGATTCCATATTCCCGCAGGCAGCGGAGGAGTGCATGGAGAGCGAGATTCCCTTTGTTATGAGCACATTCTCCGGTACGGATGAGGATCGCGCGGATGTAAACGGCACCAATCCATATTATCTCGGCACAGTTACATCCGATATGTATGCCGAAGGCTATCTGATGGGCAAGACTGCTATTGAGGATGGACACAAAACAGCTCTTTTGCTCGGGGGCAATGTAGGTGATGCACATTTTGAGATGCGTATTGAGGGATTTACACAGTCGTTCGTAACTGAAGGCGGCGGGACCATCCTTGATGAGGCAAGATGCTCCAATCCTGGTGAAGGACAGGAAAAGGCCAACGCCATGATATCCGCATCTCCGGACGCTGATTGCCTATTCGCGATGGTTGGTGATTATGTACCCGGTGCAATAAATGCTATGAGTACTTTGGGTGTTTCGATGCCTGTTTATTGCGCAAATGCAAACACCGATACCATATCATATATCCGTGACGGCAGCGTGGTAGCTGCTACAGCTGGCAACGATCTTGTAGGTACTGTTGCAGCATGTCTGCTCATCAATTATCTTGACGGACATCAGATACTTGACGATGATGGCAAGTCACCTGAGCTTACCAATGCAGGCTTCCTTGTAAATGCTGACAATATCGATGATTTTGAAGAGATTTTCAAGACAAAGGGTGAGCCATTCCCAGCAGAAGTCATTCAGACATTATTATGGCGTTACAACAATGACGTGTCATATGATGATTTCGTTAATTTTATAGATGAAAAGCTGCAGCTTGACAGTATCGTCGAAATGTGGAAATAAACAGGAGTGAATACTTTGAAGAAATCCGATCGTGAAAAGACAGGTGCCAAAGGAGGCTCATCATGGCTTGCTCTTGTGATATTGATAGCAGCTATGGTCGTTGCCGGCATAATAGTAAATATATGTGTGGGCGGAAGATTTCTGACCGCGAAAAATATAGAGATCATTATCTCTAACAGCATATATCCCACCTTCATAGCATGGAGTCTGTGTTTTCTCTTTGCCTGTGGATATACAGATATGTCTATGGGAGGAGTGCTGGTAGTTGGCTCATTTGCCGTATGCGCCTTCGGCAATGCATGGGGATATCCCGGTGTCATCATAGGAGGACTGCTTGCGGGTACCTTGCTCGTATTTATCAATTTTGGAATATTCGTTGTCACGCATATTCCGTCATGGATAGCGAGCATAAGCTTGGCGCTCATATATGAGGCAATCAGCGTATTTACGCGCAATTGGAAGCTGACCAAGCCGTATGTGGATACAGAGCTGATGCGCTCATACAGAGCACTCGGTGAATGGCCATGGAACTTTATATTACTCATAATCGGATTTCTTGTGATCTATTTTGTGTATAATCGCACATCCATAGGCATGAATGTAAGGGCCATAGGCGGCAGCAGCGCCGTTGCCAAGGCCATGGGCATCAGCATACCAAAGACCATATTGGCTGTAGGTCTGATATGCGGAGCTTTGGTAGGCATGGCGTGCATCATACAGGAGAGCTACAACGGCAAGACATTTGCAACGACCGGACTTACGAGTATACAGATGATATTTAAGCCTTTGGCTATTGCGCTGCTTGCACAGGTATTGCAAAAGAAGATCAATATCATCATAGCAGTGCCATTTTGCTCTGTCATTATCTATGCTGTATTTAATATTATGACCTTTTTCGGCATTCCGTCGGGAACTCTTCAGGAGGTATTTCTCTGTATATTCGTAATAGCCTTCGGAGTCATAGGTCAAAGAGGCTCAAAGGAGGTCGTAAAATGAGTGATGCTGTATTTACGATCAGAGGGCTGAATAAGCATTTTGGGCCTACATATGCAAATAAAAATGTAGATCTTGATATCAGTCGCGGTGAGATCAGAGGACTTATAGGTGAAAACGGCTCGGGCAAGTCGACATTGATATCGCAAATAGCGGGCATATATCCGCATGATTCGGGTGAGATGCGCATTGCAGGTGAAATATATGCGCCGCGCAGTCCGCTGGATGCATATGATCATAAGATATCGATGGTGCTGCAGGAGCTTGGCGTCATAAGCACTCTTCCTGTGGGTGTAAATGTATTTTTGGGACGCACGCGGCAATTTACTCATTGCGGCGTGCTCGACCTTAAGGCACTTAATAAAAAAGCACAGGAGATATTCGAAAAATGGGATCTTCCCATGCCGCCTTTAAATGAATATCCCGGAAATATGCTCATCGAATCGAGAAAGATGATCGAGCTTGCTCGCGCACTTTCGGTAGAACCGAATATTCTGCTTCTGGATGAGGTGACACAGTCTCTGTCCATGAACAACCGTGAGAAGCTCTATGCAGTCCTTCGCACTCTTAAGAGCGAGGGAAAGAGCGTAATCCTGATCACTCATGATGTGGAGGAAATGCTGCAAATATCAGACACGATCACAGTCCTTAGGGACGGAGAGGTGGTAGGAAACGTCATATCGTCGCAGACTACTGCAGACGAGATAAAACGAATGATGGTAGGCCGCAAGATGCAGGGTGATTATTACCGAAGTGACCATGCGCCCGATTGTTCTGAAAAGATCATATTGCATGCAGAGCATATGCAAGCAGGCGGAGAGCTTGATGATGTCACATTTGACGTGCATGCGGGTGAGATACTCGGCTTTTGCGGATTGTCGGATTCGGGGATACATTCTGTGGGCAAGGCTTTGTACGGTCTCTTAAAGCTTGACGCCGGAGATGTAGTACTGGATGGAAAAATAAAGATACATA
>CAZGVB010000061.1:0-6103 GCA_964528825.1 uncultured Parasporobacterium sp. | reverse complement strand
TCTAAAAAGCTTATTCGTAAAGGCGGACGCAGACGGAACATCGAGGCTGCAGCTTTCTCCCTTTAAAAAGCTATTGCGCAGGGGGCATTCGCCCCCTGCGCAATAGCTTGGTTTTGTGGTAGTTCTGATTTTTCTATCTTTTTTACAATCCCGGCCATCCCTCATTGCCGTTATCATCTGTGCGCAAGCTTTCGGGTGTTTGCCTCTGTGCCGGGGCTACAAGCTGTATAACCTGGAAATTTTCACGGCTGAGCTTCTTTACAAGGCCATGAGGTTGATTCGGCGGAATGCGAATGATGCATCCGCGATGAAGCTCATAATCCTTATCGCCTACGCGGAATATAGCACGTCCTCCGATGACAAGATTAACCTGCTCCTCCGGGTGCTCATGCATTACAAGAGCCGGATCCCACATTTCGGAATATTTTATAGTCATAAAATCCGATCCCTGAAAACACCATGTGCGACCTCCCGGCATCTTATCATTCGGTTGGCGTTCTTCAAGATCAAAAAGTTCTGTATTTTCGTTCATTTTGTATCTCCTTATTTTTTCTGCGGCAATCCCATATAATCGCGGTATTCACGGGCAGTCATAATCTCTCTTCCAATGGTAGCGGCCATTGTCTTTGCATTTAAAAACTGCTCCGCATTGCTTACGATCTTTTCATTCTTATGCGGATATTTCCAGACCGTATCCTCCATGCCTACCCTGACATCCAGTCCCATCAGCATCGTCTGAGCAGTCAAAAAGCTGCTTGGGCGTCCTGCAGAACATACTGCAATCTGGCAATCCGGATCTATATCCTTCAATTGGTGGTATGTATTCAACATAGTTTCCATCATGGCAACAGGATTGTTCATTGGACTGCATCCCGGAAGGCCATACAACAATAAGAAATGATATGGTTTTTCCAGCAGCCCGGATCTGATTAAATAGCGGTTTGCATTATCAACATCTGCGGATGAATAGAAAGTGACCTGTGGAATTACCCCTGCCTCTTGCACAAGGCGACATTTTTCAATCATCAAATGTGCCGGCTTTGCGAAAAGCATATCTCCGTTATAGGTTGCCTGGGTATTTACGGGAGTGACCTCAAATAGCTTTTCCTTTAGCAGAGCCTTCATGGTATCCCATTCTTTCTTATTTTCGCAAACAAGGCAACCGTCAATGACAACCTCCGGGAACTCCTCGCGCAGAGGGTCTATGACCTGATGAAACAGGTCCGGATCAAGTACACTGAAGCCTTTTTCATCCCTTACGTGAAGATGAATGCTCGGTGCTCCCGCCAGGCATGCCTCACGTGCAGATTGATAAATTTCATCCGGTGTCATCGGCTGATTGGGATTAAATCTTTTATTATACATGGCACCGACAATTGCTGTCGTGACGGCAACCTTCGGTCTTATATCCCACGGTGGCTGAATATCTACGCTGTCATCCAGTAATGCTGAATGCGACGGGTCCACGCCCTCATAGTCAGCATAAAAATTGAAGATAGCACCAACCCCATACTGTTCCTTAAGTCGCTCGATTTTTTCCCAGTTTACATGGTTATTGGTATTGGACATGGCAATTTTCTCCTGATTTTAAGTTATAATCCTTTTCACCTTATTAAGACAAAATTACAGCAATTTCTATTCATCCATGCTCATCAGCCAAGCGGGATTTTTCTTGACCATTATCGCCAGCGTTTCCTCATCAATGCCGACCTTTTCGTATAGCAGATTCAGGAATTTATATAATCCGTCTACCGGATATGGTGAAACATTCTGGCCAAAATCCGAGTCTATTACTATCCTTTCGGCCGGAACTCCCGAGTCGATAACACGCTTTACCAGATCAATACTATTGAAAAGATCGTCACGGTCCTCAAGAACCATGCCGTGCTCCATTGCTGTGATCTCGATCATGGCACCGAGTCCGGCCCATCTTACCAGCTGCTCCTCGGTCGCCATTATCTGAAAATGCGGATGGTTTACCAATATTCTTTTTACGCCGCGTTTTACCGCTTCCGGTATAAGAACATCGATTTCTTCTTTGCTGCCGTGTCCCGTGGCAAGTACAAAGTCCGGATGCTCGGCCATATAATCCAGCACTCGCAATACCTCAGGTTTCAGCTTTCCATCCTCGTCCAGATAATATATCGGCTTCTCCTCGGCTGTCATATTTCCTGAGCCGTGGAATTTTTTCCCCTTGTGTCCGTCTATATGCAGCTTAGATGATACAGTCGGCATATAAGCAATTTTTGCACCCATATTATAGGCTGCATCCAAAGCATTTATATTGAAACCGCCGACAGAATTATTCATTGCGATTGAACTGAATACACGACAGCTTGTTGAAAAGTGTTTTTCCATCATCAAACAGCCATGACAAGACGGCACATAATGGTCTTTCACCAAAAATCCGGCATATCCGACCTCTTCTGCCTGACGAAGCATTTCATATGCATCTACCTTACGATTTGCGACAGACGGTCCCGCGTGAACATGAATATCATAAACTCCCTGAAGAAAATTTCTGTCAAGCATTTTTATTCTCCTTTTAAATTATTTTTATCATCTTAAATAATTTTTTATCATCCCGCATATCCTGTAAGTCTCGGTATCCAAAGGCAAAGATCGGGCAGGAAAGCAAGCATTGTTGTTATGATCGCCGCACCTATAGCAAACGGCCATATTGTTTTACATAGCTTATTAAACGGTATCCCCGAGGCATTCGACGTGACAAACAATACGACACCTACCGGAGGAGTGATATATCCGATAATAGTCATTACTGAGAATATAAGACCAAAGTGAACTATATCCATGCCTATGGCTGTTGCCAAAGGAAACATTACAGGCAAAAATACCATCGTCAATGTTCCTGTATCAAGGAACATTCCGCCGATCATCAGGATGATGATCATTAAGAGCGTAAGCAATACCTTACTGCTTGTAATACTTGTAACAAGTCCGATTACCTGATTCGGTATGCCCGCACGTGTCATTGACCAAGCGATGACTCCGCCGAACGAGATCATTAAAAGGATTCCTCCGCCGGTAACAGCTGCTCTGAGAAGCATCTCCGGAAGCTTTTTCCAATTCATTTCACGATATATAGCTGCAGCAATTATTGCACAAAGACATGCAACAGCTCCCGATTCCGTAGCAGTAAAAAGTCCCGTAACAACTCCGCCCATCATGACTACAGGTACTATCAATGCCGGCAATGCCTTGATAAACGAACGACCTACTGCACGCAGCTGTATTCCGTTTGTATCTCTTTTAAGGCCAAGCTTTCTTCCGTAAAAAGCTACAAGACCGCAAAACATGATAACAAGAGCAACTCCGGGTACTATACCTGCCATAAACAGGGCTTTAATGGAACAGTTGGTCATCATGCAATACATGATGAATGAGGTTGACGGCGGGATAATAGGTCCAAGTATCGAGCTTGCAGCAACCAAAGATCCGGTAAACTCCTCCGGATAGCCGTCTTTACGCATCTCCGGAACAAGTATTCCGCAAAGCATTGACGCAACACCATTCGGTGATCCAAGTATTGCCGACAAAATAGCCGCTATTACAACTGTACAGTAAGCTAAACCGCCTCTGAGCCAACCGAGCAACGACCTGAGAAAATCAAGAAGTCGTTTGGTTACGCCTCCGCCGTTCATAAGTTCACCTGCGAGAATGAAAAACGGGAGGCATGTAAGACTCGTCATGTTTACCTGATCAACCAGACGTTGAATGATAACAAGATAATAAGACGAATTTCCAAGCGATATAACATGAACCGAACCCATCAGGCCGAGAGCAAATGCCACGGGAACCCCGATGATAAGTGCGACTGCAAAAACAATGATAGCAATAATCATGACTTAGATTCCTCCCTTCCGGCTTCGGGCTTTACTGCATTTCGGATATTTCCGATTAATTCCGGGAAGAAATCTATGGTAAAGACCACAAGGAAAAATAATCCGATAGGCACCGATGCATATAATACCGACAGGCTCAGGCCTGATGCCGTACTGATGCTCTTAACAACAGACGGACTTGTGACCTTCTGCATCGCAAAATAAAACAGAAATGAAAAAAATATGAGACAAATGACATTTGTCACAAGCATCAATATGGCCTGAATTTTTTTATCAAGCTTATCAAATATCAATGTAAATGCTACAAGACCCTTTTGATAATATGCACACGCACCACCCAAAAAGGTACAGTAAAGTAAGAGATATCGGATAATTTCGTCAGACCATAAGAAAGTTGCATTGAATGCGTATCGACGGACAACCTCCGTAAGCATTAACAATAACATTGCTATAACGGTAACCACGGTAGCCCAACGAAGAACTTGATATAGGAAATTGGAGATCTTATGATACACCTTCATATGTAAAGTTCCTCCTTAAAGATTTAATCAATTTAATGAAACGGAGCCCTTGAGAAAGGTCAAAGGCTCCGTCATATATGTGAGGGAAAGTCTTTTATCCTTACTTATCCATTGCCTGTACAGCACTGATGAAGTCAGCGATAAGCGGATCCTTAGCTGACCACTCCTCATAAAGCGGTGACATGCGCTCGATCCACGCATCTCTATCAGTAAGTTCTGATATAACAAGGCCTGCATTTTCGCAATCTTCGCTAGCGGTTCCTACCCAATTGTAAAGCTCATTCTGCATATAATCTGCGTCTGCCTCTGCTATGCATTCAGTAATGAGTTCATAATATCCATCCGGAAGGCTTTCAGCTACATCGTTTGATATAAGTGTAAGGCTAAGCCACGGATACAGACCGATATCTGTAAAATACTTAACAACCTCATAATGCTTCTGCATGGAAACTGAAGTCAGATTTATCTCTTCCGCATCAACAACCTTGTTTTGCAAAGATGAATACAATTCTGCAAATGGAATGGAAACAGGATTGGTTCCGATAAGTGTCATTGCCTCATCAATAACAGGATTTCCGCCTGTGCGTACTTTAAGTCCGGCAACGTCATCAATACAGGTAACCGGTTTATCAATAGTGGCTATTCCACGCATACCGAACTCTGTCGCACCAACTATTGTTGCTGTTCCGATTTCTTTATTTGCAGCATCAACAAGAGCCTTCCACGCATCACTCTTGAGAACCTCTGCCTCAAGTTCATAATTGTTTACCAAGAAAGGCATCTGGAATACCGAAAGATATTCACTGTATGATGATACTGTTCCGATAGCGGCACCAACGATATCGCATGAGCCCTCCATTGCCTGTTGAACCAAGGATGCCTCATTGCCGAGAGCACCATCTGCGCTGAGTTCTATTTCAATAGCGCCGCCTGAGCGCTCATAAATCATATCAATCGCATTTTGGTTGGCAACAGCAGTACCCTTTCCTGCAGCTCCTCCGATTGCCCAAACCAGGTTTACCTTTTCCGAGAAATCAATGTCCGATGTCTCTCCGGAGCCGGATGTGGTCCCCTCTTCAGAAGACTTGGTCTCATCAGAAGTGTTTGTGTCGCCGCATCCTGCCAACATAGCCAGGCACAGAGATGAGGCTGTTACAAGTGTGATCAGCTTACGTATTTTCATTTTCTTCTTTTCTCCTTATCTTTTTATCCGGGATACTTAACCCTGCGCACAAAGTATATATTTTTACATTTTCCAATGTCAAAATAAGCACATTTTATGACATTTTTTACAGTTTTGATTTTAAATGTAATCGCTGCATGCTACGAAATCCACTAAATTGTTTGTTCATAAGTGCTTATTTCACTACAAAGATCCGAATTCCATGCGTGAGATGATATCTTCCTGCATTTCGGGGCTAAGCTCTACAAAATATGCGCTGTATGTTGCTACGCGGACCAATAGATCCTTATACTTTTCAGGATCTTCTTGTGCCAATCTCAAGGTTTCCGTATCCACAATATTAAACTGTACAAAGAAACCTCCATTCATGAGATATGTAAGAAGCATATCTGTAAACTTATTCATATGGTCTTCGGTCTTAAGTGTTTCCGGGTCAAATCTCATATTTAATACAGATCCGTTTCTCAGCTTTTCGTGACTTAAAGAAGCAACGGAAAGCATTGTTGCCGTCGGTCCTGCAGTATTGCGTCCTTGAT
>CAZGVB010000060.1:0-6225 GCA_964528825.1 uncultured Parasporobacterium sp. | reverse complement strand
TGATTCCCCTACAAATCTGTACAGCTCTCAAACAACATCTCATCCGTGTAAGCAATGCGATCTGTGTGATTCCCCTACAAATCTGCACAGCTCTCAAACCTCAAATGTTTGAAATAACGATTGCGAATCGTTTTGTGCCTTACCGGGGAACCCCTTCATATCCATGTGCATTTTAGCATATTACACATAGATCTTCATCCACAATATGCCTTTTTTCGTTTTCAAGCAGCGCTCTGCAGTTTCCTTCTATCATCAATATATTGATTTCTCTGGTCAATATGCTTTCTAAGAATCTTTCCATCTCATCATCTGACATATAGTTCCTGATACCTACAAGCACGAATAGCTTGTCCGTGTCATATTCCCGAACTAATTCGAAATAATCCAACAGCTTTTCTCCGAGCTCTGCATACAGATCATTAATGCGTACTCCCGATGCCTTGATCATGGAATCAATATTTATCTTTGGAAAATCAAAATTTCCAACCATCTCCAATGACAATTCCATCAGATGGCTTTCGAGCGCGCCCATCAGTTCATTTGTTTTTATATAATGAACCTCGTCCATTGCAATGCTCTGCATCTTGGCTGCAACCTTGTTCAAAATGCTCTTTTGATTTATATCAAAAGGGACATATTGAGATATTATCTCGCAATGCTTTGCCATAGAAATGACCTTATTATCCTCCGACAGGACGCTTTTGCCCTCCCCACCGTCTACTTGGGCGAAAATATCAGTTACAGCATTTAAAAAGGTATTTTGATTCTCAATCACAATGCTGCAGCACCTATCACCTTCACACTCAAATACATAATCTATCTGCGGCAAAATGACCTTCATAATATGATCAGCCTTTCTTCGGAATCTATCACATCGCACGTATATTCGCCGACGATATAATCTATCTTGATAAATTGTCTTTCCGTGATCGTAAGCAATTGCACCTTACCCTTAGGCGGCTTGTTATTATGAATGAGATTTTTTACTGAATTTTCCGCTGTAGGGCTGGTCAGCATCTTGCAATATACGGATTCCTGCATCATCAAAAATCCGTTTTTTATAAGAAGCTTACGAAAATTTCTGTAATTTCTCTTATCTTCAAGAGTGACTGTCGGCAGATCAAAAAATACCATTAATCTCATAAATCTAAACCCGCTCATTTTCTTAAGCTCCGCATTCCGTTACATCAAACTGTAAAACTTGATCTTTGAGGAATCCTTATCATTCATCGCATCAAACACACTTCTGGTATATATCTTGATCGCATTCAGGACAAATTGATTCTGTCCGTCTATGATGACCTTTTGATCAAGCAATCCCCACATATAATGCTTTTCTTCTTTTTCAAACCTGGTCATGTTCGCGCTGCATACCATTCTGTCAACAAGTATCCTGAATGGCTCCATCAAGTCACATGAAAGATTGAAATGATTGAACATATTATCGTGGAATATGCCAAGCTGCGTCAGGTATCCGTTGGCGCTTACCTCACGGTTAAATGCAGAAAGTATCAGGCTGTATCCATAATTCAATGCCGCATTTACAGGTATATCCATGCTCCTTGTAAAATCCATCCCGAACAACGCATTAAAATACACCTTCGCCGCATGGCCCTCACGATTTGTAGCATCCGCAAGCTCCACTTGTCCTACATATTGTGACAAGAGATTCGCCTGATCTGTTTTTCCTTTATCTCTGAGGAAATCTGCCTGCTTTCTGATCTTTTCGCTCACGATATCTCTCCACACCGAAGCCTTGACTGCCTGCTCCCAGGTAATCTGCGTGCGTATCTTAGCCGAGCAATCATGACATCCGTGATGGGCGGTCAGTTCCGCGATCGGATTTCTTTTTGAATCGCAAAATATCACCTTTATCTTCTTTTCTGTCAAAGCCTCTATAAGCACACCTGTCATGGATATCGCGGGATTTTCGATCAGAAGCACTGCCATCTCATCCAAGAGTACTCTTTTCGTCTCCAAGCCTCTTACGACCAGATATCCCATCTTATAATCCAGTTTGGATTGATTGGAGATTACAACAACACGCCAGCTCATAACAGCGCCAAAAGGTTCTGAGATCTCACCTCCCACATACCGGAGGGTGACTGATCTATCAGCCTTACATCTGAATAATTCTTTTTCCAATTTGACATCGATGCACTGAAGGCTACCGTTGCTGCGCTGCGTACGGACCCTCCTATCAACGAAAGATCAGTTCCGGATGAAAGTCTTCCGAAGACCGCATGAATATTCAAAAGCACCTTGCACTGGTCCGGTACTTCAAGCCTACCGAACTTTTCTCGTCCGTCAATCAAGGTCTTCGTCGGTGCGTTGACTCTCTTTCTGTAGATCGTATTTTGCAATTTGTCTATATATAGATCATAAAGCACTTCATTTTTCTCTGCAGATACCCTGTCATGATCCTTATCATAGATAAGCTTCGGATTTTTTCCGGTCTTCGCCGCAAATCTTTCCACTTTTGCGAGATATTCTTTCCATTCATTATCTGAAGAAAATTGCATGATCGGCTGTGCTATCAGACATTTTGCACCGCCGCTCACTCCCGAGATACATACTCTGAATCCGTCAAGCGACAGCACTGTATTGACCTTCCACGGCCTCATGCCCATAGGAAATGATACTTCCTCCACAGCTTTTCCAAGTATCCTCTTCAGTCTGTCATAGGTATATTTCTCCGCAAATTGACTGTCTCCAAGGAAGCGCTCCCCATACATGAGCTCTACCGGCATTATGAATATCTCCGTCTTTTTGCCCTGCCTGTATCTGACAGGAATAAAGAACATACATCCCGACTTGTTGTATCCGCCATATCTTGACACGGGCAGATCCTTCTTTAACGGGATAAGTACATCGGACCCTCCTTCAGATCTTTTCTTCGGCAATTGATCGAACAGGCCGCCCGTCTTAAACTTCGCATATTTTACAAAATGCGCCGTATTCCTTGCCGCTGCTTGCTTGACCTTACCGAGCATAGGCTGACCATCCCATACCACCGTATCCCCGCATTTTACGGGATGCGTAAATATCGTCTTGGTCTTAATGCTGTATGGTGAATTGACATTGAACCAGCGCGATGTGAATCTCATATGATATACATTTCCGGCAACTACATTCAGATATGCATCCACCGCATGATGCAGATCGTTGTATATACGGGATTTTGGCAGATCGAATTCATGCCTGAAATCTGATGTCAGCCCGGCCCTTGTATATATTATCTCCGTATCCGGGAACCTTTCTTTCAGCAGCTGAGCCACGACCTTCGTCGATTGAGAGGTCTCTGTAAGCTGTCTGGCTATAAAGCCGTATTTTTCTTCATCTGTAAACGGTGTAGACCTTGTAAGCCTCTTGTATTTTTCATCGCTTATCGTGCCTACCCTGTGCCACCATGTCCACATGCCGTACATGCGGCTCCTTATATCCTGCCTTATCGGATATATATCGCTCTTGCTTCCGTTTATTTCTGACCTTACAAGTACCTTGTTGTTTATTATGCTGTCATCCTGTACATAAGCCTGCGGATAGATATGGTCTATGTCATATTTTACCGAATCAGACATAAGCTCCTCGAGGATGATCGGCTCACCGCTGTATGCGCATCTTCCGAACTGCAGAAAATAAAGGAACAATCTGTCTGACTGCAGACGGCTGTCACAATGCTCACCCATCTGTGCAAGGCTGTGCTTCAGATCTCTCACATCCTCATCCCTGCATTGCTCATAGAGATCTGCGATCTGCTGATATCTGGTCTTTGTACGCTTGCCCTTCTTATCTTCTATTGTACCGCGCGTCATCTCCACAAATATCTTATCCGGCCGTCCGAATGCCTTTTCAACGTCCTTAACGATGGCAAGTGTTCTGTAGATAGGCCTTCTTACGGCATTTGAAACATACATATCGTCAAGGCGCCCCTTCAAATTCTTTGCGCCTGCTTTGTAATATTCCTCGGTGATCTCCCAAATGTTATCGGAAAATGTATATTTATCAGACAATATTTCCATAAGATTGTCATTGGTCTCCCACATTGTACGAAGGATCGTGGTAATAACGCCAATCTTTTTATCCGCGCCTTCTATCTCTGTAAGAAGTCTTCTTGACAGCCTTCCGAAATCCTTTATCTTGATCTTACAGATATATTTAATGTCATCCTCTGTCAGCTGCGGATATTGCCTGCAGAGCCATTTTGCAACACGGCTTTTATCCTCCGCATATGACGCTCTCTCGATTATTCTCTCTACATCATCCTCACCGAGAATACCGTTTTCCATAAATCTTTTAAATGAAATATATGATGACAGACTTGAATGTATCTGAATATCGATGCCGCTTATAAGTCCCACAGATTCTCTGTCAACATATCCGTTCGCTGTCAGATAATCCTCGATGTCCTTTCTTCGTACCCTTTTACGCTTTTCGAACAGGTCCTTATATATATTCTGTTTTATCTCGGGTGAGATTTTTCTCCCGTCTATCTTCAGATTGTTGATCTCATTTAATACCATAAATTTCTGATAGCACAATGAATCCTTGGGAAGAACATCCTCTCCCGGAAGATAGCTGCATTTATTGGTCATCTTCTTGATGAAGGCCTCCTCGCTTTCATCATCCTCCACCATCTTCTCAAAATTCCACGGCGTTATCCTGCCCGGCTTTCTTACTATCCACGCATGCTCCGAGCATTTATTCAAAGGACCTACATAATATGGAACTCTGAACCTGAATATAGACAATATCCTGTCACTGTCTGTCATTCCATCTTTCTTTTCCTTTAAAAACGGAAGATAAGCCTCTGCATGTTCCAATATTTTTTTCAGTTCGTATTCATACAACTGACGCGGGATTACACGATTGTCTGTATTCTTCTGCTTTGGCATAAATGATCTTATTTTCAATCTTTCGATCATATCATCATATTCCTTTATATCTTCTTCCTTTGGAACGATACTCTCGACGATCTTAAGTATATATTTTGAAAACTCCTCGATACCGGCCTTGCCCTTAACCTCAGCTCTGATCGCATCCGGAACATTATATGAATATGCAACATAATTATCCGCTTTTGCATTACGGAATATCTCATTATATTTTTCGCGCTTGTACTTGCGTATAAAGTATTTTAAGGTCTTAAGATCCTTTTTATGTCTGTCATAAACGTCCACCTTGGCTGCGGATATGGTCTTCATCCCCGATCCTCCTTCGAGGATATCCGCCAGCACACTCCAGTCGTATAATGCCCTGAGCTCATTTATCAGATCACAGTCATCTCCTATATTCGCGGACAGCTCGGCAAACTTTTCCTCTTCATCCCCGAGAAAGACAGCACCGAGATCCGCATATTCTTCCTTTCCGAATATATCGGCAATCTTGCATTTGCCGCCGGAGAGCAATCTGATGATAGAGTCCCTGCTGAAAGGCAGATCCGAGCTTATCGTCTTCTCCGGCTTTTTCCCTTTCAGAAGAATCTCCGTAAGTCTTTTTACTTTAGATGTGACTCCCTCTTTTTTCTTTAATGCCGCGGCAAATACATCTATATCCACATCTTCCCATGGCCTGCTATACCCTTTTTCATCAAAGAAGCTCATAAAGCTGTCATAAACAGCCCTGATATCCGTGATTTCCTCAAGCTTATCAGTATTGATGTTATTAAGGAAATGACCTCTGTGAGATACAAGCCATGAGCATGCAAGATATACCAGTCGCACATCATGTACACTGCCGTCATTCATAAGATCGCATATCAGATGATGTATAGTCGGATAGCGCTTTGCATATTCGCCATCTGTAAGATCACCGTCATTAAAAAATATATATCTGTCATCCGTCTCATCACGCCACCTAAAGCTCTCATCCAGTCGGATAAAGAATCTCGGATCCACCCTCGATATCTCTTTTGCGAATATCTCTCGTACAAGCTGTATTCTCTGCCTTTTGCGGTCCAGTCTGCGTCTGGCTGATCTGAAGGCTCTGCGCTCGCTGCTCAGTGATGCCGCGTCAAATACCACGCTGCCCCATGCGTCATTTCCGTGAAATCTGCAAAGATTATATTTATCGTCCGTAACGGCCCATCCCACAGAATCGGTACCGATATCAAGTCCTAAATAAATTTTTTTACTCTCACCCATTTGACAATTTCCTCCGCCTGTAATATCATGAACCTGCGATTTGTGGTTCCCCTACAGATCTGCACTGCGAGTTCAAATAAAA
>CAZGVB010000059.1:0-6372 GCA_964528825.1 uncultured Parasporobacterium sp. | reverse complement strand
TTATAGGTAAGGAAGCTCCTAAGGTATGCCCAACCTGCAATCATCCGCAGAGCTACTTTGAGCTGAACGTTGAAAATTATTGATGCAAAATGAGCGGATTATGAATGCTTTGAGGCTTGCCGGGGCGCAAAGCGTACAGCAATCCGGCTATTATTGGGATCAAAATACCTTTTGGGCCCAATATCATGCAATATTTGAAGTGATCCAACAATAAAAAGTAATAAAAAAGAACAACGGATGCCCGCTATGTCGCATGCAGACATGGCGGGCATCAAAGCAAGGATGAAGGAAATGACCATGAGAAGGGAGACAAGACAGCGCACATTGGTGCTGCAGGCAGTGCAGTCAAGATATGACCATCCGACGGCAGAGCAGATATATGAGGATGTACATATAAAGGATCCGAAGGTCAGTCAGGGAACAGTATACCGAAATCTGAACTGCCTGTCGGAGGACGGCCTGGTCGCTCATGTGCGCGTTCCCGGCGCAGATCGTTATGACCTGCGCACTGAGATGCATTATCATATGTTTTGCATAAAATGCAAAAGGGTCATAGATGCGCCCTATCCGTATAAAGGATACCTTGATGAAGAAACCGCGCAGCAATCCGGCTTCGAGATCATCCGTCACAGATTGGTCTTTGAAGGTATTTGCCCGGAATGCAGGAAGATAGATTAGGGAATCAGGCAAAGAAGAAAATCAGTCAAAGAAGTAGTTCAGGTGAAGAAGTAAATCAGGCAAAGAAGTATATCGGGCAAAGCGGTATATCAGGTAAAGAAGCAGTTCAGTCAAAGAAAAAGATCGGATAAAAAAGCAGGTCAGTCAAATTAAAAGAGGCTGTCTCACTATTGATAAAAAAATAGTGAGACAGCCTCTTATTAAAAGACTGATATTATGATCAAGCTCGATATATGATCACGGACGAAGACCCATACCGCCCTCTAATGTAAGAGTCTCTCCTGAGAGATATTTGAAATCAGGATGCGCAAGCTGTACGCATACACGTCCGATTTCCTCCTCGGGATCTGCAAAATGTCCCATAGGAGGCATCTTAACATTTGCCTTGAATGCTTCAGGATATGCCTTCTCGAATTGCTCAAGCTGAGCTGTCCATGCAAGCGGGCAGATGATATTTACATTGATGCCGTCCTTGCCCCATTCTGTAGCAGCAACACGTGAAAGTCCGCGAATACCTTCCTTAGCAGCGGCATATGAGCATTGCCCGTAATTTCCGAACAATCCGGCGCCTGATGCAAAATTTATAACACTTCCATGTGATTCGGCAAGGAAAGGATAGCATGCTTTCATGTAATAGAATGCGGCATAAAGACCGGAATAAAGAGCAAGATTGAATTGCCCTGTGGTATGCTCGGCAAGAGTTACGCCTGAGGCAGATGATTGAGCATTGTTGATGAGTACCTGAATCCCGCCGAAGGTATCTACAGCCTGCTTAACAACATTATTTGCTACAGCCTCGTTGTCAGCGCCGGCACTGATGCCGGCCTGGAGTACAAGTACCTTTATGCCATATTTGGATTCCAGATCATTTTTTGCGCCTTCAAGCTTATTCATATCACGGCCGGTGATGACAAGGTTTGCACCCTCTTTTGCATAAGCGGTGGCAATACCATATCCGATAGAGCCGCAGCGTCCGTCACTGAGTACGGCACGACCTGCACCTGTGATAAGAGCAGTTTTACCAGTTAAAAATCCCATTATATATATCCTTTCCCTATTAGTTAAATACTTACGCGTGTTTACCCACGTGCGTACATTTTATCATGCGATATATAAAATTAAAATAGGATATTCATTTTTTTAATATTTATGCAGATTGTCCGGTTCGCCCTTGAGCTCTTTTACAGCCAAGCGCACGGCCTTACCACAATTCCGGCACAGCTTGCAAGGCAATCTAAAGCTTGAGCTCTTTTACGGCCAAGCGCATGGCCTTACCCCTGTGACTGATCTCATTCTTGTATTCAGGATCGAGCTCGGCAGCTGTGCATCCCTTTTCAGGCACATAGAATATCGGGTCATATCCGAATCCGTTTTCTCCGGCCGGCTCGTGAGCTATCCTTCCCTCAAATACACCTCGAAATACACTTGTCTTGCCGCACGGCCACGCGATAGCTATGGCGCAAATGAAGCGGGCTGTTCTTTTTTCGTCGGGAACGCCTTCCAACCTTTTTAATAATGCGGCATTTTTTATCTCATATGGTGTATCCTCTCCCATATATCTTGCCGAGTAAATGCCGGGCTCACCGCCAAGAAAATCAATCTCGAGGCCGGAATCGTCTGCTATGACCGTCTCACCTGTGATATCGCGTATGGTTTCCGCTTTGATCGCGGCATTTTCCTCGAAGGTTGTTCCTGTCTCTTCTATCTCAACATCTATGCCTGCATCCTTCATCATTATGATATTAAGGTCGGTGCCGCCCAGCATTTCCTTAAGCTCACGCACTTTATTCAGGTTGCCCGTTGCCATTATTATGTTCATTATTTTTTCCTCTTTATTGCGATCTCTGTTTGTCCGTTTTTTTCGATTGGCCTGCGCGGCGGCTTTGGCCCGAGATATTGATAAAAATATGTCCTGATCATTCCGTTATATATTTTCCTGTTTTTATCCGCCTTGCGCCCGAAATATTTTTCTGCATATTCATAAGACGTGATCATATAGGCAGACCAGCTATCCAGCGCACTAAAGCTATCTCCGAAGGCTTTATAGATTGCGGGCAGGCTTTCCTTATCCTCTAATCTTTCGCCGTACGGAGGATTGGTAATGATGAAACCGTATTTTTTCGGATGATGCAGATCTGCCACGTCACGCTGCTGAAAGTGGATCAGTTCGGCCACATCTGCAGCCTTTGCGTTGCCTCTTGCGATACTTACCGATCTGCTGTCAATATCATACCCTTGGATATCGGTACGGATATCTTTATTGACAAGATCGCGTGCCTCGTCAGATGCGTTATACCATGTCTTAGCAGAGATGATATTGGGCCATTTTTGTGCCTCGAATTCTCTGTTTATTCCCGGTGCGATATTGGCGGCCATGAGCGCGGCCTCTATGCAGAAGGTGCCGCTGCCGCAAAAAGGATCCACAAGGATCCTGTCAGGCTGCCATGGAGTCAGCTTGATAAGAGCGGCTGCCAATGTCTCCGAGATGGGCGCGGCGTTGGAGACGGCCCTATAGCCGCGCTTGTGCAGAGAATCTCCCGATGTGTCTATAGCTGCGAGCACATGATCGTTGCGGATAGATATCCTGATAGGGTAGCTGCTGCCTGATTCCTCAAACCATTGTATCCCATATACATCCGAGAGTCTGGATACGATCGCTTTTTTTACGATACTTTGGATGTCAGAGGTACTGAAGAGCTTGGATCTGACGGATGAGGCTTTCTTTACCCAGAATTTTCCATCCTTCGGTATGTATTTTTCCCATTCGATGGCACGGATGCCTTCAAAAAGCTCATCAAATGTAACTGCGTCAAATTCACCCGTTTTGATGAGCACTCTTTCACAGGTACGAAGCCAGATATTGCTCCTGGCTATACCTTCCTCGTCGGCTTCGAACGTTACCAGACCGTCCTCGGTCTTTACGATCTCATATCCGAGGTCATAGATTTCTTTTTTCAGTACGGACTCAAGTCCGAAATGGCATGGTGCCGTAAGGTTGTATATCATAATCTTCTCTCTTGAAAAAAATTGACATTTTAGACTTTCGGGACAAAAAAATAAGCTGCATCATCCTGTACATGAAGCAGCTTATCTACTACGTGCATTAGAGGATTCGAACCCCCGGCCTTCTGGTCCGTAGCCAGACGCTCTATCCAGCTGAGCTAAATGCACACATCAACATTGCATATCCTACAACTTTGACAGGGCTTTTGTCAAGACTTAATTCTGAGTTATAATGCGAACGTCTCTGCCGGTGTGCTCATCTGGGTGAAAGCCTCGCTGTTGTATTACATCAGTCTATTTTATTAGTCTGTTCGGCAATGACACGTATGAGCCTCTTGGTATCCAGCGGTTTGGAGATATGTGCAGTCATGCCCGCATTTTTTGTTGCGATCCTATCTTCGACGAAGGCGTTGGCAGTCATAGCAATGATGGGAATACTTTCGGCATCTTCTCTGCTCATGGCACGAATGCGGCGCGTGGCCTCATAGCCATCCATCACAGGCATCATCAGATCCATGAGTATGGCGGAGATTTCATTCGGCTGTGATGCCTCAAATGCAGAGACCGCCTCTTCGCCATTGTGCGCCACAATGACATTGGCACCTGCCTCATTCAATATGAACTGGGCGATTTCGAGATTCAGATCATTATCCTCGACCAGCATCAGCGTCTTGCCTGAGATAGAGATAGGCTCATCGTCCTGTACAGCATCGATATGATCTGCATGATCTACCTCAAATGGGATCCGAACAGTAAATGTCGTGCCGACATCCTTTTTGCTTTTAAAATTGATCGTACCGCCCATTTTATCTGTAAGGCTTTTGGCTATGGACATGCCGAGACCCGTGCCACCGTATTTCGTACGTGCAGAGGTATCCTCCTGTTGGAAAGGCTCGAAAAGATGCTTTTGAAATTCCTCGCTCATGCCTATACCGGTATCGCGGATCACTGCTTCAAGCACAGCAGTGGTGCCGTCAAATGATAACTCGCGGCAAGTAACGTAGACTTTGCCATGAGGACGGTTGTACTTGACGGCATTGCCCAGAATGTTCAGAAGAAGGCGTTTGAAGTGTATCGGGCTGCCGATAAATCTCGTATGCGGCATATCAAAGTCATCGATGATCTCGATATCTGCCTCCTCTGCCAGCTTTTCAATGACAGAGAAGATCTCGCGGGTTATCCCTGCAAGATCAAATGGTACATGCTCCAGCACCACATCGCCGGATTCAAGCTTGCTCATGTCGAGTACTTCATTGATAAGCTCCATCAATATATTCGATGACTCGCGTATCTTACCTCGGCATTCCCTTTGCTTTTCAATATCACTGTCATAATGATCGGCAATATCCAGCATCCCGCGGATGCCATTTAGAGGCGTACGAATGTCATGGCTCATGCGCAGCAAGAATTCGGTCTTGGCCTTGTTGCTTCTTTCTGCAGCTTCTGCGGCAAGACGCAGCTGCTCTCTGTAGCTCAGTTCCTTTTCCTTTTCAGTGGTAATATCCCTCGCGGCATAGATAGCGGATATGACATGTCCGTTCTCATCACACTTCTTGGCAATGAATCTGGATTCAAACCACTTGCCATAGGGCGCTCTGTATTCTGTTACAAGTGTTGTGTCGTTGCCGAGACGAGATGATAATGTCGCAAGATCAATAAAGTCCCGCATTCTGTCGATGTCGTCCGGGTGCATATAGAACTTAAGCACATCTTCCATGACCTTATCGAAGTTGCCCTGATCATTGCCGCCTACGACCATCTTCATCGGTGAATTTGTCTGTATGATCTTATAGCTGTGAGTCAGCAGATCGGCCTCCATGATGGTCGTATAAATAGTGGAAAGTGCGCTTATAACTTCTGCATGCTCGGTGGCCTGCTGCAGCGCATGATCACGTTCGGCCTCCTCATCGATGCACTTTGACATGGAAATAGCGGTGATCTTATCATCGGAGCATTCCGTGCAGATGATATGAGTTTCCATATAGTGTATCTTGCCGTCATCGCCGTTTTGCGGATGACGCAATGTAAGCTCCCTTTTTCCCCGGCGAAAGGCTGCAACGGCCGCTTCTTTATTAAATAATGACAGAAATGCCTCCGCCGCCTTTGGATCGGGTATCGTTGACGCTCCTATATTAACAAGTTCATCAATAGTACCGGAGGGCGGGCTGGTCTTATTGAGAAAGTTGTCATATTCAAGCATTGCATAATGGTCATTTGTATAATCTATGCTGATAACCAGCGGATAGATAATGCCCATCGCTTTAGCATAGTGACGGATACGGACATTGCGCATCCTCTCTTCCTCATATGCTTTAAGCAGTGATTCTTGTTCATTTTGTTGCTTTCTGTCTGTCTCAAGCATGCGAGCGTCCTCCCATTTTGTAAGGATGTATGAGAATATACATGATATAAGATGGTTTGAATACTTTTGTGTAGTATGACATATATCAGCGCTCTGATGCAATCATTTTATTGATAAAATTTACCGCAAGAGCCTTGCATAAACAAGGTCACTGCGGGGCAAACGCTTACAATGTTTTCGCATGAGTAAGCTTTTGCACTGCTAAGGGTGATGATATGCCGCAAAAACGATAGCGAGGCTTTCGTAGGGACGAGCACACTGGCAGTGACGGCGGGCGTTGTCTGAGCCCGCAGGGCGAGTTACGCAGGAGCCGGAACGAATAAGCCGTG
>CAZGVB010000058.1:0-7000 GCA_964528825.1 uncultured Parasporobacterium sp. | reverse complement strand
ATGGCATAAGCAAGGCACCTTCCAAGTGCCTCGTTTTTTCTGTATTCGGATGCCGTTATATGTAATTGATGCTCGTCTCTTATCCTCAGGAAAAATTTCATTTGCTGCTTATTCTCATTTATTACTTATTTTCATTTATTGCTTGTTCTTATCTGTTGTCTGCTCTTATTTGCCGTTTGTTTTCGTTTGTCACTTATTCTCACCTGTCGTCTGTTCTCATTTATTGTTTGCTCTTATTTATTGCTTGTTCTTCTGTATCTGCCTGCTATGCAATTCTTAAGTGCCGCTATCGCATCCCTCCTCAGGGCATTCAGATCGCTCATCTGTATGAATGCGTCCTCGTCTATATCACAGCTTACGTCCAGACGCACGCCGCTCCCCTTGCTCTTGTTCATCTTCTGCTCTACGATCTGTGCTGTCACCGGTCTGCTGCTTGCCCTTTGAACATACGCTCCGCTCAGCATCACCGCGGCATCACCGAACTCCAGAGTGATCGTAAGCGGCTCTCCCACTCTTGCTTTTACAAATGCCTTTACATTAATATATTTCTCGGGGATCAATATCTCTTTATTGATTTCATCTATCAGCTTGTTGTTGCGCGTGCGATATACCTTCATGCCGGGCCTGAGCTTCTTAAAGCCGCGTCCGTTGAGCGTAAGATTACGTCCCTTTATACAGTCAAAGGTACTTGTAAGCTCCACACTCTCGCTGATGCCCGTCGCTGTCTTCGCATTTGTCCTTATCTCAAGCACATCCCTCTCGTGTATATCGATCGCAGTCTTTACATAGACATAAGGCGGTGTAATGTGGCTGATACATCCCGCATAGACACCGCAATGGCCCGCCCTCTTATCCGAGAGCATCTCCCTGCCGTTTTGTCTGAAATAATATCCCTCGCTGAAGGTGCCCCTGTTGTATATATCGGCCATATCTCTTATAAGCTCACTTATGGCCTCATCATCCCATGTGCCGCTATAGTACATATCCACGGCTGTCCTGTAGCTTTTGGTGACGATGGCTACATATTCCGGCTTTTTCATGCGGCCTTCGATCTTGAAGGAATCTATGCCTGCCTCTATGAGCTGCGGCAATATCTCGATCGTGCACATATCCTTCATGCTCATGACATATCTTGCATCTGTATGTCCGCATTCCTTTGCTGTATCTGCCGCACCTTCAAGCTGCCAGCATTTACGGCAGGGCTGCGCGCATCTGCCTCTGTTGCCGCTCCTGCTGCCTATAAAGGAGCTCATCAGACACTTGCCTGAATAAGCATAGCACATGGCACCGTGGACAAATGTCTCCAGCTCTATATCACATTCTTTTTTTATCTTTGAAATCTCGGCAAGAGAGAGCTCTCTGGCCGGTACTATCCTTGTAAAGCCTATCTCTTTCAGAAATGATGCCCCGTATGCGGAGGAAATGCTCATCTGCGTCGATGCATGCAGCGGCAGATCCTTAAAGCTTGCACCAAGGATCCTTGCGGCCCCCATATCCTGCACTATCATGCCGTCAATACCGGCCTTGTAAAAGGGCTCTGCATAATCTGTGACATAGGCGATCTCGTCGTCCTTAAGCAAGGTATTAAGAGCCATATATACGCGCACCCCGTACAGGTGGCAATAATCTATAGCTCTTAATATCTCTTCAGTATCAAAATTTTCCGCAAATGCCCTTGCCGAAAAGAGCTTGCCGCCCAGATAGACAGCGTCTGCGCCCGCCTTCACGGCAGCCTCCATGGATTGCCATGATCCGCACGGTGCAAGCACTTCAGGGCGTTTCTTAAGAATTGTCTGCTCTTGATATTGCATCTGCGCTTGACCTTTCCAGTGCTGACATAGCCTCTCTTATCTGCGATATCTGACTCTCGCTCGATCTGTCGGGCTTGTTCTTCATCACAAGGTGTCTCAGCTCGCCTATATCCGCCTTGATCTGCTTCTTATCGTCTTTACTCAGATCCTTGCCGAGCTTGCTTACGGCATTCTCAGCCCTTGATATCAGCATATTTGCCTCGTTATTTATACTTACGGCATCCTTTAATATCTGATCTCCGGCGGCATATTGCTCTGCGTCGCGGATAGCCTGCTGTATCTGTTCCTCACTCATCTTCCCGTTTTCGGAAATGGTGATAGATTGCTGTCTGCCGGTCGCAAGATCTCTTGCCGATACACACAAAATACCGTTTGTGTCTATATCAAAGGTCACCTCTATCTGCGGTACGCCGGCCGCGGCTCTCTGTATACCGCCAAGCCTGAACCTGCCTATGGTCTTGTTGTCCCTTGCCATAGGACGCTCACCCTGCAATACATGTATCTCCACATTGGTCTGATATGGTGCCGCCGTCGTAAATACCTGTGAATAATGCGCGGGAAGTGTGGTATTTCTCTCTACGACTCTGGTAGCCACACCTCCTACAGTCTCTATGGAAAGACTGAGCGGTGTTACATCAAGCAGCAGCAGACCTGAAGAAGAGCTTGAGGAAACAAGCGCTCCTCCCGAGAGCGTATCTCCCTGTATGGCCGCTCCCTGAGCTACGCATTCGTCGGGATTGATGCTCCTTGAGGGCATGATGCCCGTAAGCTCTCTTACCTTTTCCTGTACCGCGGGTATCCTTGTGGAGCCGCCCACAAGCAATACCATACCAAGCTCAGAGGCTGCTATGCCCGCATCCATAAGAGCATTTTGTACCGGGCCTGCCGTCCTGTCAACGAGATCGGCCGTAAGCTCATTAAATCTTTTTCTCGACAATCTGTATTCCGGACTTATGGGCTCACCCTTTTTCATCATCAGATAGGGCAATATGATATTTGTCTGTTCGGAGGCGGAGAGCTCCTTCTTGGCTTGCTCCGCAGCCTCTCTGATGCGCTGCATCGCAGCAGCGTCCTTTGCGGGATCAATGCCGAAATCCTTCTTTATAGCGCCTGCTATATGATCTGCTATGCGCATATCGAAATCATCACCGCCGAGGTGATTGTCACCTCCGGTCGCAAGCACCTCTATGACGCCCTCGCCTATCTCTATGATAGATACGTCAAATGTACCTCCGCCGAGATCGTAGACCATGATCTTCTGTGCCTTTGCATGATCGAGTCCATAGGCAAGTGATGCACTCGTAGGCTCATTGATGATACGCTTTACATTAAGTCCCGCGATCCTGCCTGCGTCCTTTGTTGCCTGCCTTTGTATGTCATTAAAATATGCAGGCACCGTAATGACCGCATCCGTGACCGGTTCACCCAGGTATTTTTCGGCATCCTCCTTCAGCTTTCTGAGTATCATCGCGCTGATCTCCTGCGGTGAATATCTCTTGCCGTCGATCTTGATGCTCCAATCCGTGCCCATTTCTCTTTTTACAGAGCTGATGGTCCTTTGCGGATTGACTGCTGCCTGTCTCTTGGCAGCCTCACCTACCAGTCTTTCTCCGCTTTTTGAAAATGCTACAACACTCGGTGTGGTCCTGCCGCCTTTTTCATTTGGTATGATCACTACCTCGCCGCCCTCTACTACGGCAGCGCAGCTGTTGGTCGTTCCGAGATCTATACCTATTGTCTTGCCCAAAATAACTCCTTTGCTATAGCCTATGCTACTTTCCCATCGAAAAACCGCTTATATCCGCATTCTCTGCAGATATGTCACCGCCCGCAGCGGATGCGCTGCTCCGTTTGGCGGTGTCATTCTCATTAACATCATTATCATCATCTACATCATATGTGTATGCTGAGTCTGCATATATGCCCGATCTGTAATATGCTCTTGCCAGGCAGCTTCTGCCCCATGCGAAGAGCATCATGACGATAATGATCGGTATGATCAGCCTGAAAAGTGAGAATCTTGCGGTCCTTGTATACGTCTGTGACGAATATGCACTCTGCCTTTGACTTTCCTGTGTCATGAATCTGACCAATATCTGCTTGTACATCCTGTTGTCCGGATCCATACGGCAGGCATTTTGCATATATTCCGTGGCATGAGTCATATCTCTACCGCCATAATATGCAAGCGCTGCCAGATAATTCCATCTGGCATCTCTGCAGGATGCCGGTATGCTGCCGAGCGTACTGAGTGCCGCGGGATATTGACCTGTATTGATATATTTGATGGCACGCTGTACCTGCGCGCTGTCGGATGCCTGCGCATGAGGATTCAGGCTTCCCTGATACGGCTGTTCATAGGCGCTCTGTCCGCCGCCTCCCGTAAAGAAGTCCGAAAAGTCTCCCCATCCGTAGAAGCCGCTGCCATAGCCCTGACCGTAGCCTTGACCATAACCCGTGCCCGAGTAATAATTGCCGCCATATCCTGTACCTCCATATCCGGTACCTGAATATGCGGATCCGCCATAGCCTGCGCTGCCATATCCGCTCTGAGCCGATCTGTAGGCCTCATTTGCCTGTTGCTGTGCCCTGGCCTTTTCATATTTTTCAGGATTCATCAGCATATCATAGGCCTCATTTATCTCGTTCATCTTTTTCGCGGCATCAGCATCATCGGGATGCATATCCGGATGATACTTGCGGGCCATTTTTCTGTATGCTTTTTTTATTTCCTCCTTGCTCGCGTCCCTTGATATACCGAGAACGCTATAGGGATCATTTATCATTTCCGTCTCCATGGCCCGTGCGGCAGATGTGTCACTTTCCCGCGCCGGGTCAACGTATATACTTTTGTGATTGTCATATCAGTTTTAAAATATCGCTTCATGATATGTCTGTGCAGCCTTAAGAGCCGCCCGTCCGTTACGTTCTCTTGATGAACTGGCTGCGGCAGCGCGGGCATGTGATCTGTATTTTGCCCTTGCCCTTCGGAACACGCACGATAGTCCTGCACTTAGGGCATCTGTAATATCTGCTCAATTTGCGTCCTATCCATCTTCTTCTTTGCAGATTGAAAAATCCCGTGATACGGTCCTTCACTTTGAAATAAAATTCTCTTTCCTTCGATCTCGCGCTGAAATTTCTCGATAACGAACGAACGATCGTATATATCAATAAGAGTGTGCCCGGTATATAGAAAAAAGACAATGCCGTGCAAAGTCTTCCGAAGCATGAGATGATCAAAAATACGAATGCGGCCACCGAGAGGAATCTGTTGAATTCATCATTGCCGTATCTTCCTGTCATCCATTGCTGCATTCTGTATCTCATATTTGAGAAAAAGTTTCTCATTTTATTGCCTTTCCTGCATTGATTTTGTCCTAATAAAGTTAACACACAACGGGAAAAAGTTTAAATGAATTTATTGTGAATATTGCTGCTTACCGAAATGTCACTCATTATTTTTACCATTTTTCTTATCCGGGGACTTGAATATGATGAACTTGCTGAATATATAATTCAAGATGATCGTAAGTACAGATGCGATGATCTTGATCACTATATCATGGCAGCCTAAGATAACTATAAATATCAGTGAAAGCAGCTCATCGAGTCCCAGAGTAAAGAGCCTTCCCGCGACAAATTCGCCGCCCTCACGAAGGATGTTGGAGGCTCCCCTTGCCTTGCTTTCAAATACCCATTTTCTGTTTGTGACATATGCGAATGCAACGGACAATATCCAGCTTATGGCTGTTGCCGCCAGCACATTCATGTCCGTAAGCCTTGTAAGTAATATATATGCGGCATAATAGACCACGGTCGTGAGACCGCCGAAGATCACATAAAGAATGTATTCCCTGTATTTCAATAAAAGTTCTTTTATTTTCATATTATTTTCCTTGCATTCTGTCCCTTGCGGCATGACAGTGCGGATGCTAAGATTTTATATGTTCAATATCAAGATTATTGAGCTCAAAAGGTATTTTTCGGATCGCAGATATATCAAACGCTTAATTTTACAATATCAAGGGGATTTATTTCAACAATGAAGATTAAAGCATTGCGCTTTGCCTTTCCGCATACATTGCCTATCATGGCGGGGTTCCTTTTTCTCGGCGCCGCCTACGGCATATATATGAATGTCTCGGGCTTTTCGTTTTTGTACCCTTTTTTCATGAGTTTTGTGATATTCGGAGGCTCCTTGGAATTCGTGACGGCGCAGATGCTGCTCGGCCCCTTTGCCCCTGTTCAGACATTCTTCATGGCGCTGCTCATACAGGCAAGGCATCTTTTTTACGGCCTTTCCATGCTTGATAAGTTCAAAGGCCTGGGAGCGAAAAAGTATTATATGATATATGCCATGTGCGATGAGTCCTTTTCGGTGAATTTCTCGATGGATGTGCCGCAGGATATAGACAGAGGCTGGGCGATGTTCTTCGTGACTTTGCTTAATGAGCTCTATTGGGTAGCCGGTGCTGTGATAGGCGCCCTTGCCGGGTCGCTCATCACCTTTGATACGAGCGGTATAGAATTCGTCATGACGGCGATGTTTGTCGTCATCTTCTTAGACAGCTTTCTTAAAGAGAAAAATCACTTTTCCTCTATCCTGGGGCTTGCAGCGCCTGCGCTCTGCCTCGTGATATTCGGAGCGGACTCCTTCATGATCCCGTCCATGGCTCTGATAATCCTGATGCTTACTATATTCAAGAAGCCTCTTGAACGATCTGTAAAGGAGCCATGATATGACATTAGCGCAGCAGATCATCATCATAGCGCTTTGCGCACTCGCAACCCAGATAACGAGATTTCTTCCGTTCGCTGTATTTTCGGAAAAACGCAAGACACCGCAGTTTATCGAATATATCGGCAAATGGCTTCCGTCCGCTGTCTTTGGCCTGCTTGTCATCTATTGCCTTAAGGACATAAGCTTTATCTCGGGCACGCACGGACTGCCTGAGCTCATCGCCATCGCGGTAACCGTGATCGTACATCTGATATTCAGGCAGATGCTTGTCTCCATCGCAGCAGGCACCATAGCCTATATGCTGCTTGTGCATTTTATTTTTATCTGACATTTCGCGATAATGCTGTCATCACTGCAGGTCTTTCATCCAGACAATCTTTAATATCACACATGTGAGATATGCCGCAAAAACAAGCTGCGTTTTCTGCTCCTCGCACACGGCTTA
>CAZGVB010000057.1:0-7169 GCA_964528825.1 uncultured Parasporobacterium sp. | reverse complement strand
ATAGATCTGTCACTTCCGGGCAACACGAAATTGATCTCATCCGTTTCCGCAAATTCTATAAGATCAAGCGTCCTTTGCTCCACTCTGCAATGGGCTCTTTTTGCCTGAGCGGGCATCATTACTCTCTCTTGATCCTTTTTATACTCACGAAGCGGCACTTTGACTCGCTCGCCTTCTTCCACTATGCTCTGCGAATGAGCGATCCTTGTGCACATTTTCAGCATTACCGGTGTATGGAATCTTTCCGAAAGCTCATATCCCTTTATGACAAGATCCTTGGCCTCCTGCGAATCGGCAGGCTCCAGCATAGGCAGCTTTGCCGCTACAGCATAGTGCCTGCTGTCCTGCTCATTTTGCGATGAATGCATACCGGGATCGTCCGCGACGCATATCAAGAGCCCCGCATCCGTTCCGATATATGATATCGTAAATAAAGGATCTGCTGCCACATTGAGTCCTACATGCTTCATTGCGCATGCACTTCTTGCGCCGCCGAGGCTCGCCCCGAATGCGGCCTCAAGAGCCACCTTTTCATTCGGCGCCCATTCACAGCATATCTCATCATATTTTGCGGCCTCTTCCGTTATCTCTGTACTCGGAGTTCCCGGATAACTTGAGATATACGTACAGCCTGCCTCATACATACCCCTTGCAACAGCCTTGTTGCCCAGCATCAACTGCTTCAATTGCCATCTTCCTTTCAATCACTTTTTATCTTCTCTTCAGGATAATTTCTGTATCACCACGATACTTAAAACTCTTCCTTCTTTTCTATCTGCACCTCTCTTGCTACCAGCTTTTCCGCGCCATAGCGCTTGCGCAGCAGCGGCTTTTCGATCTTGCCGGTGGCATTTCTGGGGACCTCTGCAAATATTATCTTTCGCGGCCTCTTGTATCTTGGCAGCTCCATGCAGAATTCATTTATCTCCTCTTCCGTAGCGCTCACACCCTCCTTAAGCTGGATGATGGCACCTGCTATCTCACCGAGTCTGGCATCCGGAAATCCTATTACCGCGACATCATTGATCTTGTTGTTGGAGCGCAAAAAGTCCTCTATCTGCACCGGATAAAGATTTTCTCCGCCGGATACTATGACATCCTTTATCCTGTCTACCAGAAAATAGAATCCGTCCTCATCCTGCACTGCCACATCTCCGGTCTTGAGCCAGCCGTCTCCCGGCAATACCGCTTTGGTAGCCTCTTCATTATGATAATAGCATTCCATGACGCCCGGACCCTTTACGCACAGCTCGCCTTCGCAGCCCTGCTTTACTTCATTATAGTCCGGATCCACTATCTTGCATTGCCAGCCGTATCCCGGTATACCTATAGCCCCGCATTTATGTTCATTTCCTATCCCGAGATGTACACAGCCGGGTCCGATAGATTCGGACAGTCCGTAATTGGTATCATATTGATGATTCGGGAAATAATCCTTCCAATGCCTTATAAGCGACGGCGGTACCGGCTGTGCCCCTATATGCATCAGCCTCCATTGTGACAGCTTATAATCGTTTATCTTTATATCTCCTCTGTCGAGTGCATCAAGTATATCCTGCGCCCACGGCACCAACAGCCATGCGATGGTACATCCCTCATCCGAAATAGCTCCGAGTATATTGTCAGGTGTCGTGCCCTTAAGAAGGACAGCCCTTGAGCCTGTGAGCAGCGAGCCGAACCAATGCATCTTCGCACCCGTATGATACAGAGGCGGGATACAAAGGAATACGTCGTCATGAGTCTGATGATGATGCTTTTGCTCTACCGTTGCCGCATGCATGAGCGACCTGTGCTTATGAAGTATGGCCTTCGGAAAGCCCGTGGTTCCTGATGAAAAGTAAATAGCCGCAAGATCGTCATCATCTATCGGTATGAGCGGCGGCTGACTGGAACAATCCTGCACCAGCTCCCTGTAATCCTCGGCAAAGGTCGGACAGCTCTCTCCTACATATATCAGCAGCCTTCCCTGTGACAGCTTTTCCTCTATAGCCTCTATTCGTCCTATAAACTGCGGACCGAAAAAGAGCACATTTACATCGGCAAGCTTAGTACAATATTCTATTTCCTCCGATGAATATCTGAAATTATAAGGAACTACTATAGCTCCTGTTTTTAATATGCCGAAATATATCGGAAGCCACTCCAGACAGTTCATCATCAATATGGCCACCTTATCACCGCGGCCGACTCCCTTTTCGAGCAGCATATTGGCGACACGATTGGCTTTTTCATCAAATATGTTCCACGTGATCGTATGCCTGTAGGGTCGGTACTCTGTCTGCTGAATAAGGGAATAATCCTTCCATGTGACCCTTCTGGTCTCCTGCTGGCCCGGATTCAGCTCGACGAGAGCTATCTCCTTGCCGTACAATCTGGCATTCTTTTCAAGTAAATCAATGATCGGCATAATATTTCTCCCATGGCCGCATTTTTTATTTTTGCCTTTGCAGGCATAAGTCTTTCGGGAATCAGCATCCTTCCCGATGCAGCCTATCCATGGATTATATACATTTTTTCCGATATATTCAATGAAATGACATCATTTATATGACACGGTCACTGTCAAGCAATCGCCTGCAAATCTTTCATTCAGACATTTTTTAGTACTGTGCGTGTGAGATATGCCGCAAAAACAAGCTGCGTTTTCTGCTCCTCGCAACACAAAAGCCATCATTACTAAAAAGTCTTGCCAATCATGATACTGATTCCAAAGATTGCCTCCTTGTGCCTTATTTTTTTTTATGTTATTCTCATGAAAAGGCGATGTTGACGGAGGCACACTGGGTGTGATGCGGGAAGAGAGGATTGTATATTTCGATCATTTGAGGATATTTGCGGCTTTTTTAATAATGCTGCTTCATGCTGCCGCATATAAATGGAACGAGCTCGATGTGGGCAGCCTGTATTGGAATATACTTAATGTATGGAAGGCTCTGACAGATCATGCGGTGCTTTTGTATGTCATGATCAGCGGCGCGCTCTTTCTGGGCAGAGACATCCCTATAAAGAAATTATATCTCAAATATATCCTCAGACTGCTTGCCGCTTATATCATCTGGACTGTAGCCTACTGCGCATATACAGACGGCAGCTCGGGACTGTGGTACTTTGGTTTTTCACTCTTTTACGGTCATTATCACCTTTGGTTTCTGCTCATGCTGATATGCCTGTATATGTGCGTTCCGATATTCAATGCCATCATAAGGTCTGAAAAGCTGCTGAGATATTTTTTGCTGCTTTCCTTTATATTTTCCTTTCTTTTGCCTACGCTTTTCAATCTTTCGGATACATTTGCCCCCGGCTGGATCAACGCATGTATGAAGGGTCTGCATGACCGCATGACAGAGATGCATATGTATACTGTATGCGGATATTCATTTTTCTTTTTGCTCGGCTATTATCTGAATAAAGAGTATTCCAGAGCAAAGCGTATCCAAGGAAGGGCCGAGGCTATTATCTATATCTTGGGCATCCTCGCTATACCGGTCACTGCCATCCTTTCATCTGTAGATTCGGCAGCATCCAAGACTCCCTCAGATATCTATCACGGCAACTTTAATATTGCCGTCCTACTTACGCTTACAGCAACATTTATCTTTTTCATGAACCACCTAAGCTCTGTCCCCAAATGTATGCCCGCATCGCTCCCGGCAAGGCTTTCCGAATATTCTTTCGGCGCATATCTGGTACATGACTTTATCCTGCTGCTGCTTGATCGGATATTCCATCTGAATGCAGTCTCGTTTTTTCCATTACTTGCGGTGCCCGTTATCGGCATCATTACATTCATAATATCATTTGCCATATCCGCGGGACTCAACAGCATACCATTTGCGAAGAGATTTTTGGTATAAAAAACAGAGCGGTCTTGCGGCACGCCCTGTCTTTTTGCAATCATTTTCTTATACTTTTTGTCCTATAAGTCTGTTTTTGCCTCTTTTATTTTGCCGGATGCTCTGCCGCGCATTCTGCCGAGCCTTCCGAATAAAGCATCTTGAGCCCATGTGCAAGGGAGCCAAGAACAGCCTGAAGGTTTTCTCTCGATGCCTTCTCGCTTCCCGGGAGATTGACAATAAGGGACCTTCCTCTTATTCCGGCAGCCTCCCTTGAAAGACATCCGTGAGGCGTGATCTTCATGCTTTCCGCTCTCATAAGCTCCGGAATGCCGGGAGTGGGCCTTTCTATGACAGACATTGTCGCCTCAGGAGTAACGTCACGCGGAGAAAATCCTGTTCCACCTGTCGTCAGGATAAGAGCTATCTTTTCCTGATCCGCGCATTTGATGAGCTCGTTTGCGATCTCCTCCTTTTCATCAGGCAAGATATTGGTATATTTTACATCATAGCCCGCCTCCTTGAGCATCCTGCAAAGAGAAGGTCCGCTTGTATCTTCTCTTTCTCCTCTCGAGCCCTTGTCACTTATAGTTATCACTGCCGCACTGTATATCATCATTTTTCCGCCTTTCCTTGCTTTTCTTTATTGATTATCATATGCCCTCTCGGATCTGTGATCTGAGCATTTTTCATTTTGCTTATGTATTCTTTTGGCTTTATATTCTTTTGTCCTTGTGTTCTTTTATCTTTATGTTCTTTTGTTTTTATGTCCTTCTGTCTTTATGTTCTTCTGTCTTTATGTTTTTTATCTTTCTCTGTGAAAATCACCATGCACGCCGCCGCTCTTATCAAGCAGCTTTACCTCGCTTATGACCATATCCTTTTGAACAGCCTTGCACATATCATATACGGTAAGAGCCGCGATAGATGCGGCACTCAGAGCCTCCATCTCCACTCCCGTCCTGCCTGTACACGATACCGTGGCCTCTATCTCTACAGAATATTTTTCCTCATTCAGGGACAGATTCAGATCTATGCCGGTAATGCTTATGGGATGACACATAGGTATGATGTCGGGGGTGCGCTTTGCGCCCATTACTCCCGCGATCTGAGCTACTGTAAGCACGTCGCCCTTTTTCATGCCTCCCGTCTTTATGAGCCTAAAGGTCTCGGGGCTTACAAGTACGCAGCTGTATGCCGTAGCAGTCCGCTCCGTCTGCGGCTTTTCTCCGACATTTACCATCTTGGCTCTGCCCTGTTCATTAAAATGTGTAAAATCTTCCATATTTTGCATAAGATCTGCTCCTCTAATATGCCGTAAAGCTATCCTTGTTTTCGAATATAAAGTCTGCTATGCCCTCTGCATCATTTATATCAAAGACAGGAATATCACATACAAGATCTGTCTCGTCCGTAACGACTGCGACAAATCTCTTCATCTCATCTGTAAATCCCTTGCCCGTAGCCATTCTGTTGATACCTATTTGAGAAAAATTGCCCCTTTTGTACCCTTCTACTATCACAAGATCCGCATCCTGTGCAAAGGATATAGCCTCCTCAGGCTCAAGGCTCCTTCCCACAAAGACAGCCGCCTGACCCGGCCCGCTCACTATGGAATATGCCGCACCCGCCTTTGAAAATCTGGAAGAATCCTTGCCGTCGGTATCAAATACGAGCCCATGTGCGTCATGCTTAACAACAGCCACGGTAAGTCCCTTGCGCTTAAGCAGCGGGATGATCTTTTCTATGAGCGTTGTCTTGCCCGTTCCCGAATATGCCGCAAAGCCGATGACCGGCACCTTTTTTCTTTTATTGCTTATCTGTTCCTTAAATTCCTCTGCCATTATGATATCTTTCCCTATCAGCGCCGCTTGCTCTGCCGCTGCTGCCATACCTGCATCCAAGAGCCCCCGATCGGCATAGTTCTCATCCGCCGATCTGATTCATATTTCTGTTTGCATGAGACCTTTCGACATAGCTCATCACACCATGCCATTGCGGCTTTCCGTTTATTGCCTTTTTAAAGACCTCCTTCATCTCATCCTGAGTAAGTCCTTTAAGCGAATATTCAGTCTCAGAATGAAGACAGGGCTTTATCTTGCCGTCTGCTGTCAGCCTCAGCCTATTGCAAGTCCCGCAAAAATGTGCGCTCACCGGTCTTATGAGTCCTATATTTCCGAGAGCACCGTCCAGCCTGTACAGCTGTGCGACTCCGTCTCCGGAGCTCACGCTCTGCGCATTTTCCAGATGCAATACCTCTTTGACCTTATCCGCACTGATAAATGCATCCGGTCCGAAATCCCCGCTGTCATACATCGGCATAAGCTCTATAAAGCGCATATCAATCGGCATTTTCATCGTCAATGCGGCAAGATCTTCTATCTCATCATCATTGAATCCGCCTATAAGGACCGCATTCAGCTTCGTCCGTTCAAAACCCGCATCGAGTACAGCCTGTATCCCTTCCATTGCCTTGTCCAGGCTTCCTATACGGGTGATATATCTGTACTTTTCCGGATTCAAGGTATCCAGACTTATATTGAATCTTTTTACACCCGCTTCCTTAAGAGGCCTTGCAAGCTCCGGCAGCAGAACGCCGTTAGTCGTTATACATACTTCTTTTATGCCCGGAATATGCGAAATATGATCGCAGATAGAGACTATGTTCTTTTTTACAAGAGGCTCTCCTCCCGTTATGCGTATCTTTGTAATACCGAGCTCTGCCGCCGCCCGTGCGGCCATGATCATTTCCTCTTCTGTCAGCATATCCGCGTGCGTCTGCTTGCATATCCCGTCCTCGGGCATGCAATAGCGGCATCTCAGATTGCACAGCTCTGTCACCGATATCCTCAGATAGGTGATCTCTCTTCCGTAATTATCCTTCATTATCATCTCCGAGACAAATCTGTCTCATCATCAAAAGATCATTTCTATATATCTGCAAACGATCTTTGAGTCCCATTTTTGCTGTATTTTTCTTACTTTCCATACCGAACACTTAGAACCGGCTAATGCAATTTTACATTATAATGACAAAAAATCAACTGTTGCGTCTGTATGCGGGTAGCTGCAGGTCACTGAAGGGTAATCGCCTGCGAGTCCGTTGTCACCGAACTTAGCTCTGTCCCACGCTTTACGAAGACGTCTTTCGTACCTTATGGTTTGAAAAATTGCTTCCGTATCTACGCTTGAACATCCCGAGATGACAATTTTAAAAGATGATTCCTAAAAATGGCAAAAACTGCTTCTGGTGGCGGGACTGCGACTTTAAACACTGCGAGGTGTGATGATATGCTGCAAAAACGATAGCGAGGCTTTCGTAGGGACGAGCACACT
>CAZGVB010000056.1:0-7400 GCA_964528825.1 uncultured Parasporobacterium sp. | reverse complement strand
TGTCGGGGACGTCTCCCAGGAAAACGTCTGCTCCGACATGATTGATTTTGCCGTACAGCAATTTGGTCGCTTGGATGTTCTGATCAATAACGCCGGCATTATGGACGACATGGGTCCAATCGGTGAAGTCACGGACGAACGCATCGAAAAGGTTTTTTCCACAAACGTCTTTGGCCCGATGTATGCCATGCGCAAGGCCGTACAGGTTTTTCTCAGCCAGGGCAATGGCGGAAATATCATCAACATTGCTTCTCTGGGCGGCCTGCGCTCATGTGCCGGCGCAGTATATTGTGCCTCAAAGGCAGCAGTCATTTCGCTGACCAAAAACACGGCATATATGTATATTCCAAATGCAATTCGCTGCAATGCCATCGCTCCCGGCGGAATCGCAACGGAAATCAGCAGTTCTATGGGGATTCCGAATATGAACGGCTATAATCGTGTGAAAAATGTTATGGCCACAGCACCTGCCGTTGGTTCTCCCGAACAGATCGCCTCTGCAGCGCTGTTTTTGGCGTCTGACGACTCCAGCTACGTCAACGGTGATGTGCTGCTGGTCGACGGCGGTTGGGCCGCAGGCTAATGTCGCACCATCGATAAGGAATAGGCACCGTAAAAAGCATTTCTGCAATTTACGATGCCTATTTCATTTTGCTTTTGCCTTGCCACGCTATTTTGAAATTGCTTCCTTATGTGGTCATAGCATCCGAGCCGCACTGTCTTTTTGTAAGTCGCAAGTTGAGATTACGGTATATTAATCTTGTTTGCCGCTGCGTCTCTCATACCCTCTTTGGATCAGCTTTATGATCTCCATGATAGGTATGATCAGGATCGCAAGTCCTAATGCGATGATATACTCGCCGAAGCTGATATGCTCAAAGCTAAATGCATTGGACAGGAAAGGTATGTATATAACGGCAGATGTAAGGATCAGGCTGAGTATCATCGATCCCCAAAGCCATATATTTTGTTTTCTGATAGAGAATACCGACTTTCTTCTGGATCTCATATTGAACGAATGGAATATCTCCACCATGGAAAGTGTCAAAAATGCCATTGTAGTACCGTCTGCGCTGTCGGTGATCTCAAAAACTCCTGCCTCTACATAATGTCCGATAAAATAAGCTGCGAGAGTCAGTGCGGATATCAATATACCCTGTATCAACACATCTACACCCATACCTCCCGCAAAAATGCCGTCTCTGGACGGGCGAGGCTTTCTCTTCATTATATCGCTTTCGCTTTCCTCCATGCCGAGAGCTAGTGAAGGAAGGCAGTCCGTTATGAGGTTGATCCACAGCAGATGCACGGACTGAAGTATGGTAAATCCCATGAGTGTAGCCGCAAATATTGACAGCACCTCGGCGAGGTTGGATGAGAGAAGAAATTGGATAGCCTTTCTTATATTATCATAGATACGGCGTCCTTCCTCGACGGCGGACACTATAGTCGCAAAATTGTCATCTGCAAGGACCATGTCGGCTACATTTTTCGTAACATCTGTACCTGTGATACCCATGCCGACGCCGATATCGGCGGCCTTGATAGAGGGAGCGTCATTTACGCCGTCTCCTGTCATCGCGGTGATGTAGCCTGCCTTTTTCCATGCATTTACTATGCGGACCTTATGCTCGGGCTGTACTCTGGCATATACGGAAAATTCGCCTATGCGCTCTGCCAGATCTTCATCGGATATATCATCGAGCATCGCGCCTGTGATAGCGTGGCTGTCATCGGTAAGGATGCCAAGCTGCTTTGCGATAGCTACCGCGGTATCTCTGTGATCTCCGGTGATCATGACAGGTCTGATGCCCGCCTCGCGGCACTCCGTGATCGCCGCAGCCACCTCAGGACGTATAGGATCTATCATGCCGTCAAGACCTATATAGCAAAGATCATTTTCAAGATATTCTGCATTGAAGCTTTGAGGAGCCTCACTCCAGTCACGCTTTGCTGCGCAAAGGACTCTGAGAGCCTGATCTGCCATTTTCTTGTTGGCATCAAGTATCTGACTTTTGATCTCTGCGCTCATCAGGATGGCTTCATGTCCGTTCCAATAGCTTGTGCAATGCTCAAGTACAACATCCGGAGCACCTTTTGTAAATTGTATGATGCCGCCCTCCGGTGTGCTGTGTACAGTAGACATCATCTTTCGTCCGGAATCAAATGGAGCCTCGCCTATCCTCGGATATTTCTGCTTGTAGTCTCTCTTCGGTAAGCCAAGTGCCGTGCCGTCATTTACAAGCGCGCATTCGGTAGGCTCACCGACTGCCGCATCTGAGTCATCCTGTTCTGCATCTGAGCACAGCTCCATGGCAAGTGCAAGAAGCTTGACATCGGCTCCTTCATGCTCGACGACAGTCATTTTATTTTGAGTAAGTGTTCCTGTCTTATCAGAGCAGATGACCTGAGTACAGCCGAGCGTCTCCACGGCTGTGAGCTTGCGGATGATAGCTTTGTTTGCGGACATTTTCGTAACTCCGATAGAGAGCACGATAGTGACTACGGCCGCAAGTCCTTCAGGTATTGCGGCAACTGCAAGGCTTACGGCTATCATAAATGTATCGAGGATCTTCGGTCCTGTGATATCCGGATATGCCCTGAAAAGATCTACCGCGAATATTACTACGCATATGGCGAGTACAAGTATGCTCAGGATCTTGCTGAGCTGACTGAGCTTTTGCTGGAGAGGCGTCTGCTCCTCCTTAGCTGCCGTAAGCGCATCTGCTATCTTGCCCATCTCGGTATTCATGCCCGTGCCTGTGACAACGGCCTTTCCGCGTCCGTATACTACGGTGGAGCCCATATATGCCATGTTGCGTCTGTCACCAAGTGGTATATCCTTTTCGGAGCCGAGGTTCAGCTGCTCTGTATGCTTTTCCTCGGGTACGGATTCACCTGTAAGAGCGGCCTCCTCAATCTTCATGCTCGCGGATTCCAGTATACGACAGTCGGCAGGTACCGAATTGCCCGCCTCGAGCAATATCACATCTCCCGGTACCAGATCTGAGCTATGTATGACAACAGGATGAGAATCCCTGAGGACTGTCGATGTAGCCGCGGCTATCTCCTGAAGAGCCGCGATGGCCTTTTCGGCCTTGCTCTCCTGCAAAAGTCCGAGTACGGCATTTATGATGACTACTATCAGGATGATGATCACGTCCGCAAAGGATTCACCCGAATATATCGCGGTAATGGCGGATACCAATGCCGCCGCAAGCAATATGATGATCATGGGGTCTGCGAATTCTTTGAGAAATTTGACTATCAAAGGTGTCTTTTTAGGCTCAGCCAGTTTATTTTGCCCTACGGAGGCAAGTCTTTTTGATGCCTCCTCTGATGAAAGTCCTTCTATGGATGAATCAAGTTCCTTAAGGACTTCGGCTGAGGATTGCAGATATGCTTTCATTTGAAATCTCCTTTTTTGTGCATATGTGTGTGGTCCCATATTCCATTTCCTGTATCAGGCAAAAAAATGAGACCTATCTGTCTGATACAGATAAGTCTCGTCATTTCATACGAAACCAGGGCACATTCAACGCGCACCGAGTTTGTTGGCTCCATCACGCCCATTTGCAGGCGCTGACTACTCCCTTAACAGCGTAAACTCTACCATGTCCGCGGCAAATCGTCAAGAAAAATGCCATGATAAAATGTCAAAAATCACCGCAGTGCAAAGGAGCATTTATTATGCTCCGGAACAGACACATAGAGCCCGTATCACAATATTTTGATATGGGCTCTCAAATTTTTTCTTGCATTACGGAGTAAAGAGTGATATTTTTTTAACAACACCGTTAATATTTTAACGGCACTGTTAAAAAAATGACATTTTCATCAAAGCGTAAGCTGCAGGATCACTATCCGATATGGGTATGCAGGCCTGACAAAGATCAATATTGCTGCTCATTAAGCGGCGTAAATTACCCGCAGGGACGGGAGAAAGGAGCAGATCCGACCGTCAAATGACGATCAGATCATATGGAAAAATGGGATATGTAGATTACAGTATTCAGGAAGATGTGGGTATCGTGGTCATCAACCGCCCGGAGGCATTAAATGCGCTGAATACGCAGGTGTTGGATGACTTGGAGTCAGCTATTGATGCCATCGACACAGATGCGATAAGAGCCGTGCTGATCACGGGCTCGGGTGAGCGATCCTTTGTTGCAGGTGCCGATATCAAGGAAATGTCCGATATGACAAGAGCACAGGCCCTGGCATATGGAAAAAAAGGAAACGATCTCTTTCTTAAGATAGAAAACTTCCCAGTTCCGGTGATCGCTGTCGTAAACGGCTTTTGTCTCGGCGGCGGCTGTGAGCTGGCCATGAGCTGCGATATAAGGATATGCTCCGAAAATGCTATATTCGGCCAGCCGGAGACAGGACTCGGCATTACGCCCGGCTACGGCGGCACTCAGCGTCTTGCTCGTATCGTAAATGTTGCGTTAGCTAAGGAAATGCTCTTTACCGCATCGAATATTAAGGCACAGAGAGCCTTGCAGATAGGGCTTGTAAATGCCGTCTATCCGCAGGAACAGCTTATGGAGGAGGCATTAAAGCTGGCAAAAAAGATAGCAAAGAACGCTCCTATAGCAGTAAGAGCATGCAAAAAGGCGGTAAATGAAGGCCTCAGAACATCCATAGATAAGGGCATCGAGATAGAAGAGAAACTTTTCTCGGACTGCTTTGAAAGTGAGGATCAAAGGGAAGGAATGAAGGCCTTCCTGGAAAAGAGAAAGGTCGAAAGATATAACAACAGGTGACGATGCGGGGCGCCTCCGCGGAGGACGGTCCCGAACAGATTTTGAACAGATCATGAGATGCCAAAAGGAAATGTATGCATCATTTGCCAAATGTCAAAAGACGGAAAAATTTATTAAAGAAAAGCAAAATACAGAACAATACAAGCATAAGATGCGGCATATAGGCAATATATTCAGGATATAAAAAGACATAAAAAAGGAGTATGAAAATGATAGTAGGTATAATCGGCGCGGGAACAATGGGATCCGGAATAGCACAGGTATTTGCAAGAACAGAAGGCTATAAGGTAAAGCTGTGTGATATAAATGAGCAATTTGCCGCATCAGGCAAGAGCAAGATCGAGAGTCAGCTTAAAGTTCAGGTTGCAAAGGGCAAGATGACGCAGGAGAAGGCAGATGCGATCCTTGACAATATAACGACGGGTACAAAGGATATATGCACAGACTGCGATCTTATCGTCGAGGCAGCTTTTGAGAGCATGGAGGTAAAGAAGGATACCTTTGAGGCTCTCAATAAGATATGCAAGCCGGAATGTATATTTGCAAGCAACACATCTTCACTTTCGATCACCGAGATCATGACAAAGGCAGGCAGACCGTTAGTCGGAATGCATTTCTTCAATCCGGCGCCGGTGCTGAAGCTCGTTGAGATCATAGCGGGTGTGAATACTCCGCAGGAGGTTGTGGATGAGGTCACGAGAATAGCAATAGAGCTTGGCAAAGAGCCTGTTAATGTAAAGGAAGCACCGGGATTTGTGGTAAACCGCATGCTTGTTCCTCTTGTAAATGAAGGCATCCAGATCTACAGCGAGGGTATTGCATCTGTAGAGGGTATAGACAAGGCGATGAGACTCGGTGCGAGCCATCCTATGGGACCGCTTGCTCTCGGCGATCTGATCGGTTTGGATGTATGCCTTGATATCATGGATATACTTTATAAGGAAACAGGAGACGGCAAATATCGCGCATGCACTTTGTTGCGTAAGATGGTAAGAGGCGGCTTGCTCGGCAGAAAGACAGGCAAGGGATTTTATGATTATTCAGATCCGAAAAATCCTGTTCCCATGAACATCTGATCAAAAGAACATCTGATCAAAAGAACATTTGATCGAAAGAAAATCTGCTCGGAAGAAATATGAGCATCAGACAGGCACCGTCGGGTAAGAAGAGCGCGGACCTATATCTGACAGAAAAAGATACATGCACTTAGCGGCAGGACCGATAGGAGGACATAAATGGATTTTACATTGGATAAGGCTCATGAGGCCGCAAGGGGGCTGTTCAGGGAATTTGCCGAAAATGAATTGAGACCGCTTGCGCAGGAGATAGATAAGACCGGACGCTTTCCCATGGAGACTGTGGAAAAGCTTGCAAAATACGGGATGATGGGTGTCCCGATCCCCCGCGAGTACGGCGGACAGGGCTGCGATACGCTGACATACATATTGATGATAGAGGAGTTTGCCAAGGTGTGTGCGACAACAGCCGTAATAGCGTCGGCGCATACATCACTCTCGGCAGATCCGATATACAAGTTCGGCTCGGATATCATTAAGAAAAAATATCTGCCGGATCTCGCATCGGGCAGGAAGATAGGTGCATTTGCACTTACCGAGCCGGGAGCCGGTACAGATGCATCCGGGCAGCAGACAAGAGCCGTCAGAGACGGAGACGACTATATACTAAACGGCTCCAAGATATTCATAACGAACGGAGGAGTCGCCGATACGTTCATAGTGTTCGCGATGACGGACAGATCTCTCGGTACAAAGGGGATATCCGCATTTGTAGTGGAAAGGGATTTCCCGGGCTTTTCATCGGGGGCACCTGAGGATAAGATGGGCATCAGGGCCTCATCGACTACCGAGCTTGTATTTAAGGATTGCCGCGTTCCGGCTGAAAATCTGCTTTCAAAGGAAGGAAAAGGCTTCTCTCTTGCTATGCAGAGCCTTGACGGGGGCAGGATAGGAATAGCCGCGCAGGCACTCGGTCTTGCGGAGGGAGCACTCGAGAGGACTGTGAAGTTCACGAAGGAGAGAAAGCAGTTCGGAAAATCCATATGCAAGTTCCAGAATACGCAATTTGCGCTTGCGGATATGTATGCAAAGATAGAGGCGGCAAGGCTTCTCGTATATAAGGCGGCGATCGCAAAGGACAGCAAGAAGTCATTTACTGTGGAGGCAGCAACGGCGAAGCTGGTCGCATCAAGGATCGCGGTCGAGGTGACGAGCGAGGCGGTACAGCTGCACGGCGGATATGGATATTCGAGGAGCTTTGATGTGGAACGTATGATGAGAGACGCAAAGATCACGGAGATTTACGAGGGAACAAGCGAAGTCCAGAGAATGGTCATCTCAGGCAGCGTGCTCAGATAGAAAGGAGCTTTCATATGAAGATCGCAGTATGTATAAAACAGGTTCCGGATACGACTGAGGGCGTAAAATACAATCCCGACGGGACCATAAACAGGGCGGCGCTCGCAAGTGTCATAAATCCCGCCGATAAGGCGGCTATAGAGGCGGCGCTGCAGATAAAGGAGGCTTGCGGTGCACAGGTGGTGCTCCTTACTATGGGCCTTATGCAGGCAGAGGATATATTGAGATACGGCTTGGCACTGGGAGCACCACCTGTGCA
>CAZGVB010000055.1:0-7435 GCA_964528825.1 uncultured Parasporobacterium sp. | reverse complement strand
TGAAGAGGACGATGCCATTAATATTGCCATCAGACTTTGTCTTTACTGCATGAAGGCCCAAATATTCTTGGATGGTAATAAGCGTGCTTCTGTTATCTTTGCAAATCATTATCTTATTGCTCACGGCGGAGGTTTTTTGGTCATTCCCGAAAACGAAGTGCCGGAGTTCAAGAAACTGCTTGTGAAGTATTATGAAGGCGAAGACCCCTCTGTTATTGCGGGCTTTATGAAAGAACGCTGCTGGAAAACAATAGAACACTAAGCATCATTTATTAGGGAACAAATCTTGCTGTGAATTGCAAATTTGTTCCCTAACCGTTTCGTGGGATACATAGACATCCCGGCAGCGCCGCTGACGGAGCATTATGTTGCCGAACCACGACAGGGCGTCGCGGTAGAATACCTCACCGAGCCGAAAGCCTCATAAAACAAAAGAGTAGGCTTCATACCTGCTCTGACATAAAACCGTATCATATAGAAAAATCGAGTATTCATAGGTCAAATCCCTTATGAATACTCGATATGATCGGGGTAACAGGATTTGAACCTGCGACCTCACGGCCCCCAGCCGTACGCTCTAGCCAAACTGAGCCATACCCCGAAAGACTTGCTTATTCTACCACACTTAGATAAAAATTCAACAGCTTATCTTATTAAGTACTATTTTTTGGCTGTTTATTCCAGCTCAAATGCTCCCGTATACAGCTGATAATATGTGCCCTTTTGCTCCACGAGCTGCTCATGCGTGCCTCTCTCTATGATATGACCGTGCTCAAGTACCATGATGGCATCGCTGTTCTGGACTGTAGAAAGTCTGTGAGCGATAACAAATACAGTTCTTCCCTTCATCAGGTTATCCATGCCCTTTTGAACGAGCGACTCAGTTCTGGTATCTATAGAGCTTGTCGCCTCATCCATGATCATAACAGGAGGATCGGCAACTGCTGCCCTTGCGATAGTTATTAACTGTCTCTGGCCCTGCGAGAGCTGAGAACCGTTGCCAGTGAGCATAGTATCATAGCCGTCTGGAAGTCTGGTGATGAAATCGTCTGCATTCGCAAGCTTGGCAGCCTCTATGCATTCCTCATCCGTGGCATCCAGCCTGCCGTAACGTATATTGTCCATGACAGTACCGGTAAACAGATTAACATCCTGAAGCACTATTCCGAGAGATCTTCTCAGCTCACCCTTTTTGATCTTGGTGATATCTATTCCGTCATATCTGATCTTGCCGTCCTGAATATCATAAAATCTGTTTATAAGATTGGTTATTGTGGTCTTTCCGGCACCTGTGCTTCCGACAAATGCTATCTTCTGTCCCGGCTTTGCATATAATGTTATGTCATAGAGGATCTGTCTGTCTTCATTATATCCGAAATCCACATGATCCATCTCGATCTTGCCCTCAAGAGGTCTGTATGATGCATTGCCGTCCTTATCTACGAGCTTCCATGCCCATGTATCACATTTCTTTTCACTTTCTGTGATCACGCCGTCTGCGCTTATATTGGCATTTACAAGCTCAACGACGCCCTCGTCATGCTCCGGTTCCTCGTCCATCAGCTCAAATACTCTGCTCGCACCTGCCATACCCATGGCTATCATAGCAGTCTGCATGGATATCTGACTGACTGTCTGTGAAAGCTGTCTTGACATGCCGAGGAACGATACGATAACACCTATAGTGATCGCCGATGCCCCCTGCAGGCTGAAATTGGTAGCGCCGGAAAATACCAGAAAGCCGCCCACGATAGCTACAAGGACATAAAGGATATTGCCCATGTTCAGCAATATCGGCATCAATACATTGCCCGCGGTATTGGCTTTTTTGCAATCCTCATACAGAAGCTCATTTATCTCGTCAAAAGCCTTCTCGCCTGCGGCCTCATGATTAAATACCTTGACCACCTTCTGACCGTTCATCTGCTCCTCGATATATCCTTCCACAGCTGCAAGGGATTGCTGCTGCCTTCTCATATATTCCGAGCTTTCCCCACCGAATTTTTTGGTCACAAGTATCATGAAATATATCATGACCACCACTACTATAGTCAGCCATATGCTGTAATTGAGCATCATGATCATGATAGAAACTATTGAGACCGCACTTTGTATAAGCGATGGAATGCTCTGCCCTATCATCTGTCTGATAGCATCGGTATCATTGGTATACGTACTCATGATATCGCCGCTCAGATGCGTATCGAAATATCTGATCGGCAAAGTCTCCATCTTGCTGTACATATCGTCACGGAAATTTTTAAGCGTTCCCTGAGTGACTATTGCCATAAGCCTTGTATAAAGCCAGCCGCCTACCGTACCTGCCAGGTAGAACAGAGCCATTGTGCCGATTATGCTTATGATCTTATCAATGACGCTCTCAAGGCCCGTCTGCATACCCGGAATGATGGCCTCATCTATGAGCCTTTGCATAAATACCGTCGCGATAGTAGCCGCAAGAGAATTAAATACAATACATACGATGACTACTACTATATGGACGGGATAGCTTTTAAATATATATTTCAGTACTCTGCCGAAGGTACCCTTTTTTATCTTTGAGGCCGGCTGCATATTCCTTCTCATTTTCAAGCCTCCTCCTCTTCATTTTTCTTAGTCTGAGATTCAAATATCTCTTTATAGATACCGTTTGCGGCTATGAGCTGTTCATGAGTGCCCATTTCAGCTATCCTGCCGCCGTCCATTACAAGGATAACATCGCATGCCTGTACGGATGAGATACGCTGAGCTATGACTATCTTCGTAGTCTCGGGGATCTTTTTCCTGAAGCCTTCCCATATAAGGGCGTCTGTCTTTGTATCTACTGCTGAAGTAGAATCGTCCATGATAAGTATCTTTGGTTTCTTTAATATCGCTCTTGCGATGCACAGACGCTGCTTCTGTCCGCCGGAGACATTTGTGCCGCCCTGCTCGATCCATGTATCATATTTATCGGGCATCTGCTTTATGAATTCATCTGCCTGTGCTATCTTGCATGCCTCTTCTATCTCATCATCCGTGGCCTTTGGATCACCCCAGCGCATATTTTCTTTTATCGTACCGGAAAAGAGCACATTCTTTTGAAGTACGACTGATACGGCATCCCTCAATGCCTCAAGATCATACTCCCGCACATCTATCCCTCCGACCTTCACGGTACCTTCTGTCACATCGTAAAGCCTCGGGATCAACTGTATGAGAGTCGTCTTGGACGATCCTGTACCGCCTATGATACCCACGCTCTCGCCGGAGCTTATATGCAGATTGATATCCGACAGAGCCTTTCTCTTGCCTCTTTCGAAATATTTAAACGAAACATTGTCGAAATCCACACTGCCGTCCTTCACCTGCACAATGCCGTCCTGCGGTGATACGAGAGACGGCTCATATTCAAGTACCTCAACGATACGTTTTGAAGATTCAGCCGCCATAGAGATCATGACTACTACCATTGAAAGAAGCATGATAGCGATCAACACCTGTATACCGTAAGTGATCAGGGATGAGAGCTCGCCTGTACTGAACATGGATCCCTTACTGTTAATAATGAGCCTTGCTCCCAGATATGAGAGCAGCAGCATAGCTATATAGATACATGCATCCATGGCGGGCGTGTTCCATGCTAAGAGTATCTCAGCCTTTGTAAAGTCACTCTTTACCTCTTCCGATGTCTTATGGAATTTTTCTTTCTCATATTCTTCTCTTACAAATGATTTGACTACTCTTATTCCGGATACATTTTCCTGTATGGACTCGTTCATCGCATCATATTTTTTAAATATCCTGTTGAATGTAGGCATTGCCTTGAACATTATCCCGAATATGACCACTGCCAGGAACGGTACTACCGCCAGAAATATCCATGCCATTCTCGCATTGACCGTAAAGCTCATGATGACAGAGAATATCAGCATTAATGGTGTACGCACCGCGATCCTTATGATCATCTGATATGCGTTCTGTACATTTGTCACGTCGGTCGTCATACGTGTTACAAGACTGTTTGAAGAAAACTTGTCCACATCCGAAAATGAAAATTCCTGTATCTTATAAAACAGATCCTTTCTGACATTTTTTCCGAAGCCCGCGCTTGCCTTGGCTGCACATTTGCCTGACATAAAGCCGCAAAAAAGCGAAAGCATCGCAAGCCCCAGGAGTATGAGTCCGTACAATGCGATAGGATTGACATGGTCTCCTGAAAGACTGTCCACAAGCTTTGCCATGACAAACGGCAATATGCACTCGAGCAGCACCTCCATTGCCACAAATATAGGTGTGAGTATTGACGCTTTTTTATATTCCCTTACACAGCCCTTCATATAGTGCAGGATCTTTTTTATATCTATATCCTTCGTCTTTTCTATCAGGCCTTTTCTCTTTTTTTTCTGTTCTTTTTTTTCATCCTTTTTTATATCTTCCGTTATATTATTTCCCACTTTCCTGTCTCCGTTTCTATATCGGGATGATTCTCCCTGCCGCCGCGAGGGATATGCATGAATACATGCCGAATATCCTTTTTTGTCTTAAAAATGCGGATCAATTTATATTTATATGCAAATGTTTTGCCTTTTATGGTAACATATTCAGCATTGAATAATCATGTTTTTTTTGTGTATATTAAAGCTTGATGCCGCCCCAAGATGGCTTATCAGCTGTATCCTGAGCTGATGCCGCTGCGCGGAACTTATCGGCTGTATTGGAGGATTATTATGAATATTGTTTGTCTTGATATGGAAGGCGTGCTTGTACCCGAGATCTGGATAGCATTTGCCGAGGCAACGCATATACCGGAGCTTAGAAGGACCACAAGAGATGAGCCTGATTACGACAAGCTCATGAAATACCGCATAGGCATATTAAAGGAGCATGGCCTGGGCCTTAGGCAGATTCAGGATGTCATAGCAGGCATCGAGCCTATGAAGGGTGCAAAGGATTTTTTAGATGAGCTTAGAGCTATCACCCAGGTCGTTATACTCAGCGATACATTTGAGCAATTTGCCTCTCCTCTCATGAAGAAGCTGGATTGGCCTACTATCTTTTGCAATACACTCGAGGTAGGCTGTGACGGCGAGATAACAGGATATAAGATGCGATGTGAAAAGAGCAAGCTCTCTACCGTGCTCGCACTCCAATCTATAGGCTTTGACACTATCGCATCCGGCGACAGCTTCAACGACCTTGGCATGATACAGGCAAGCAAAGCAGGCTTTTTATTCAAATCCACAGAAAAGATCAAGGCGGATTATCCAGATATTCCCGCATTTGAAGAATATGACGATCTTCTTGCTGCGATCAAGGATGCCTTATCCAAATGATCATCGCAGGCATAAAGTAAGATTTTAATTGGCAAAATTCCTTCGATGGCAGGGTTCTGACATTAAACACTGTGAGGTGTGATGATATGCCGCAAAAACGATAGCGAGGCTTTCGTCGCAACGAGCACACTGGCAGTGACTCCAGCGTTGTCTGAGCCCGCAGGGCGAGTTACGCAGGAGCCGGAACGAATAAGCCGTGTGCGAGGAGCAGAAAACGCAGCTTGTTTTTGCAGCATATCTCACACGCGCAGTACTAAAAATTGTCCGGATGAAGGATATGCCAATGATTACCTGCGCAGAGTTAAGATCGGCTGTATATAGCATCTTTTTAAATCACATGTTATAATGACGTCACTTGATCGGCTGTAAACGATATGAGCACATTATATTTTGTTGACAGTGAAAATGTCGGTGACTGCTGGACCTTCATGCTTGATAATGTAGACGCAGACGATAAGATAATAGTTTTTTATACGAAGCGAAGCCCTCATATGAACTACTGTAATCTTGTCCACCTTAAGACCTCACCTAAGGATGTCATATTTATCGAATGCTTCGAAGGCAACAACGCTCTGGATTTTCAGCTTGTAAGCGAGCTGGGATATCGCATTGCGACAAACAGCGGTGACGAATATGTGATAGTATCCAACGATACCGGCTTTGATGCCGCCGTAAAGTATTGGAAAAAGAACGATACACGTATCCGCCGTATCACCAGCAAGGCTTGCATGAGTGCGGGAACAATGCGCAAATTTGACACTCTCGCACAGAAACCAACCGTAACCGACAAGCAGGATGAGTCAAAGGGACCGAGCCTCAATGAGCTTGTAGATGAGGCCATAAGACAGGTACAAGCTACAAAGGATCGGAGAAAAGCCGCGAAAAAAGCGAATATATCGCTTGAAGACGCCATCCAGGCTGCACCACTCGAAACATCTCTTGCAAAGGATGACCCGTCGTGCACATCCACGACGAAGGCCAAGAAACAATCCAAAAAAGCTGCTTCTAAGGCAGCCTCTTCTGCCGAAGATTCGGCAACCGATGTAACGGATAATTCCGATATATCCGACAAGTCGGAGGACACCTCGCAAAGTAATGCGCAAATGACAGCTGTATCTGATGCATCCTGCATATCCACGGGCGGATCTGCCGCTGCTGCGGATGCGACATCTGACGGATACAGTGAAGATCTTACGGTCACAGACGACGCAAAGGAGGTTCTTTATTGCGTCGGCAAGGAAAACCTTGCAAACCTTCATGAGGCCTTGATGCAAATGTACGGAAATATAAAATGCAAATTCCTGTACAATACATTCAAGTCCGACCCGGCATATAATACATATATCGCCGATCACAAGCACCTTAGTACTGAGGAAAAGCAAAACGAATATTGCCATTTAGCCTTCAAAGCAGGCGGCAGCGAGACAGAATGTCCCGACGATTTTGCGCAAGTAGTGATGCGCTCACGAGATGGCAAGAAAAATCTCAATTCATTGCGTGCCACGCTTCAAAACAAATATGGCAAAGACAACGGTCTCAAGTTCTATTCTCTTATAAAGACTCACGTCAAGGTGCTGGATAACATTCTATAAAAGGAGATGCCGATCAAGAAAAACAGGGGAGATGAAGGCCCCTTGCCGCAAGGCATGCATTTATAACGAGGTATTATGCAAAACACGGTGAAGTTCCCATTTTGGGCTTCACCGTGTTTTAGGTTAAATTACTCCTGTAAGCAAGCTTACGTCGGAATTTGATCTTTAGATCCCGGTATCATCGTACTGGTAGAACCAGTATATGCTGTCTCCGTCCTCGATCTTGTATGCTCCGCAGGATACCATGGGTGTCACGCCGTTTACCTGATAGAGCCAGCCTGACATCGCACCATGCTCTTTTTCCGCAAGACCGTTGATAGCACTTATATAATAGCTGCTTCCGGTGATGTTTGCACCGCTTTTGCATAATATATCATATACCGACGCAGACCCTGTATATTCTATAGTGCCGGAAAATATTATTCCAAGCTCCTCTCCGCCGTCTATGGTAATATCACAGCTGTATACCTGAGCAGTGCTTTCCTTGTTTGCTTTATCCTCTGCAGCGGTCTCTGATGGCTGGCTTCC
>CAZGVB010000054.1:5415-7452 GCA_964528825.1 uncultured Parasporobacterium sp. | reverse complement strand
GGATGTTATTACTCAGCTCGAACCCGACCTTTTCAAGAAGGTCACAGGCCTTTCGGTGAAGGACTTTGATGTACTCTGCGATATCGGACTTTTCGATCCCGAAAAGATGAATCAAGGAATATTCGGATTCCGCCGTTATGAGAACTCGAGTCTCAACTACACCGGCATTGATATGCATGAGGGCGAGGATATCGGCGGATGGGATACCGTATTGCTCAGGGCAGAGTATAATGCGTTGTATGCAAATCAGCAGGCTACATTGTCGATCCAGTCTGCGTTTTCATTCCCTGCAGACGAGGATCCTTCAGATTCGGAAGAAGACTACGGGGCGGCGATGGTTGCAGAGCCCGGTAGCAGTGCACGTATACCGAAGGCAGCCGGATCGATCACACAAAAATATGGTGCAGCTCCCGCAAACGTGCCGACGCAAGGATCTTCGCAAATCATCAAAAAGCCGAAAGAAGAGATTAAGATTCCTGATGTCAAGATCGGTGATATGGTCAGGCATAAATCGTTTGGTGAAGGCACGATCATCTTTATAAATCAGGTGCGGACGAAGCTGCGCGTTAAATTTAATGACGGTGAAAAAACATTTACATTTCCCGAGGCTTTTGTCAGAGGGTTTCTTACGATTGATAATTAAAAAATAAGGAAAACAGGACTGTCCTGATACATAAAGGTTGTAATATTTGCCGCGAAAGGAGGACAAACGGATATATGAACAGCATTAATGCAAAGCATCTCCGTGAATTTTTAACACTTAGCAAGGTCGGGAATATAGCAGCGGCCGCAAAGGTTCTTTATATCACGCCGCAAGGTCTCAGAAAAACCATAGGAAAAATGGAAGAAGACCTTGGAGTATCATTGTTTTATCGTACGCGTCAGGGAATGATATTGACACCTGAAGGAGAGCTGCTGCAGAAAAAGGCCGGATATATCATAGACGAGCTGGAAAGCATATATACACTGCGCTTCTTAAATCCGGACATTCAGAGCGAGACGAAGACCATCTACATGGATATCACAAACGGCGAGATCGAATATTTCGGATTTGAGCAGATAAAGACATTCATGGACCGCAATCCGGGTACGGAGATTATATTGAACGAATGCTCTGATCATGAGATACAAAAGCATATCCTGGAGGGCACGGTAGATATCGGAATATGCGAGGGTCCTATCAACAGCCAGCTCTTTAGGGGACATTTCCTGCATCATTGCCGCCACTGCCTTGTGATAAATAAAGAAAATCCTCTGTCAAAGAGGGAAAGCCTTACATTTGCCGATCTGAAGGGTGAGCCGCTTATCATACAGTCCACAGCATACGCAGCATATGAAAATAATATGAATCGTTGCATGAAGGTGGGATTTGTACCGAAAATAGCATATCACGCCTGCAATCTGGAAACGGCGCATTATATGGCAAGCCAAGGAAGAGGCATCGTCATCTCTGTTGAAAATGTTGTTAAAAATACGCGTGTTACGGAAACATATCCGAATCTTGCGGCGGTGCCTTTTGCAGAAAGCGAAAACTGCAACATTGATTTATTTTTGATCGTAAAGAGAGACGAAAAAACAAGAGCAGAGATCCATTTGCTTGAGGAATTTATAAAAGAATGGGCCCAGGGCTTGAAATGATGGCAAAGCTTTTTGCCAAAGCCAGACACTATACAATTCCCACAAAACCCACCTGCAAATTTCGTCAATATTTTTTTACACAAATTTTCTTCCCGCCCGAAAACGGTCAAATGCCATTTTTGGGCATTTTAATGCCATTTTTCGCATTTTAACTATTAGGATAACAATCCCCCTCATCCCATATATCAGATCACAAAATTTATTCTCTTTTGGATGCTTGAGCGGCATATCCGGACCTTCGCTCCCCACTTTCTGAAAAAAAACAAAATGTCACTTATTATGTATTATTAGTGACACCCGCAAATGCAGATTAGCAAGGAGAAAAAATGGAAAACGAAAGCAGAAAATTCAAGACAGAGCAGGAAGAGCGAGAAGATGAATTGATGGCATTTATCCGCC
>CAZGVB010000054.1:0-5315 GCA_964528825.1 uncultured Parasporobacterium sp. | reverse complement strand
AAATTCAAGACAGAGCAGGAAGAGCGAGAAGATGAATTGATGGCATTTATCCGCCAAATAGGCACAGCACTCGAAGAGATGGATAAGCTCCCCCAAAGGACGGTGGAACACAAGGTAAGGCTTGTAGGGGCTCTTGCGCATGAACTGGAAAAATACTATGGGGATCAGGCAAAAGTCGAATATATGCTCCACCAGCCATGCAAGAACAGCGCCATTATCGAAATGAGATGTAAGGAGTTCTGCGTGAAAGACGCCGGACAGTTCGTCGCATTGATATCACTCGGTGACGATATTGATATACATCCATATACAGACGGCACACTCAGCATAAATATCGGTATTGACGGATTGACTGAGTTTATTAATGAAGAGGAGAGAAAATAATGAATTTTAAAGAATATTGCGACGAGATAAATAATGCGATCTACATTGCAGATATTTGCTTAAACAACGATCTGCTGCTTGACGGCAGTGACAACATCGAAATCGACAGGCAAGAAAAAACGGTCACTTTGAAGTGCGTTTTCGCACGCGGCTTCTTTAAACGTGAAAAACCGGATCCGTTTTACAAGGTCTTGCTGCATACAAAGTCCTTTAATATTTCATGGATCGACGGATCTACGATCGAGCTGAAATTGAAATTCGGAAAATAAGATGAACACAGGGAGCCGAAGGTACGGCGACCTTCGGCTCCTAAAATCTTGAGATCATTTCCACTTGCCCTCTGAAAAAACATTTTAAACAAGTTTAGTTAGGCAATTTAGCAGAGAGTATTTATATTATTTGAATTATCGGATACATATCGACTATCCGATTTTTTGCTGCCATTGTGTTGCCATGTTCGCAGGCTTACTTGGCAAGCGACGTATCGTTTTTGGAGAGCAGATACATGCAGTACTGATTGTTCAAGCTCGCTTATCCGGCCATTTAACTGGCCATTTCCGTGGCTAGATAATAAGAAATTACACTACTCTCAAACTGTCAGCTATGGTCAGGTCTTTTCCTACCGGTTTGACCACTATGCGGAATCAATTCAAGATTGCGGGAAATGTTGAGAAATCGCAGGGGTTATCCGTCGAAAGAAGAATAAAAGCAGTCTGCTGGTGGTGCTATATGCACTCACCAGAGCCGCTTCATTTATCCGAAATAATAAAGCTCATGCCCACAGATCAGGCTATTGCTGCTAAGTAAATAGCCAAACAAGGATCGCTATGGCTCCTGCCACGCCTCCTACCAAACTGCCTATTACGACCGCTTTGATCAGGACAATGCCGGCCAGATCAAGAAGCCACGACAGCAATGCCATAAGGACTATCATTCCAATAATGATTAAATATATCATTTTTGATCTCCTCTCAATAAAGAGATGCGCTGGTTTCGCAGATCAGGATCGCAGATAAATATGCACATCTCGTGTCACAGTACTCATAAAAGCGGATGTAATCTTCGCGAATTAAAATCATATATACACATCCCTTTTCCATTGTCACAAAGTCAGATGTAATATTTGCGGATTAAAAATAAAATTCAATATGTATCTTCGAGGTATAATCCTTAATTATATTGGAATCGAAATTTAAAGAGTTGCTCGCGCCTATTTTCTTTATTGCAAGCTTTATATTCCCGACATATTCTTTGGAAATTCCGACATATGACGAACCTTCAAGGTCGCAGATGATCTTATCTCCCGCGTTCTTTATTATTGAACTTAGAACAGGGTCACGCTTAAACCATTTTAATTTCGGCTTGGCAGAATATTTATTTGCAGTGCATTCTCGTTCGATCGTTGACCGTATTGTAATGTTTGTATTTTCCTTTTTATCACATGTTGCCAGGTTTTCGGCAGAAACTATTTTGATATCTGCCGCCGTGTGATGTCGTGCGTGTGTGTTTTTGACTGTTTTTTCGATGTCGAGTATCTCAACCAGCAATCTTTTGGCGCCGAGCCATGATCCGATATCAAGAAGCTCGGCAAGCTTTTGCCTTTGAAAATAAGCCGACAATTGATCGACATTGATGAAACGGTTATGTTCATACGGGTCCGCATAATATATTACATTATTGTCAGGATGAGGATAAAATTCCAAGGCTTTCACCGTGCTTGAATCGTCATATAAATATAGCATGTCTGAATTCTTTATGGAAACAAGGCGCCCCTCCGCATTTTTGCATGATCTTATTCTTTTTCTTTCACTTCCGTCCGCAAGGAGCAACATTCTGGGCATTACAAAATCAGGAGAATTGATGCATTCAGACGATATCGGCCTGTAAAGCTTTGAATCTACAACTTGCAGACCTTTCCTCAAACCCTTTGCCAACAATGGGATTGCACCCGTGGCAATGTTGAGTCCGACCTTCCCGACGGCAGGGGCATTGTCATATACATCCTCGGCCCTATCAAGATTGGCTTCTATCGTATTCTTTATCGGTTCGTTTATCTCATTATTTGCAGCCTCGTTGCCGTATTCATCAAGCATTTGATTACCTTTCCGTTTCATTTTCCGTATGATCTGTAGTGCTCTTTGGCTCTTCAAGCCAGTTCACTGTATAAGTCTCCCCGATCTGTTTACCCACGTTGACGATGTAGCTTTCTATCAATTTTTTCGCGTTATTTTTTGCCCGGTTCAGGATAGTGGCATCGCCCTCTGACTTTTCCAGCATTTCCTGCTGCGCCTGCGTAAAGGCTGTATTTTGATCATCTGTTGTGATCTTGGTGAACAATCCGGTATCCGAAACAGGGTCGCTCATAGAATTTGCATCGGCATTTACTGATTTAATGCTTGCATTGGGAACATATACATAAACAACATTGTTTTCATCCGGATTATTTACCTGGACTTGATTGGCATCAATGCCCACCTCTATAGTTCCGGTATATTCGAGCCATAGCTTCTTAAATCCGTAATTAAATATTTTCCCCTTGTTGTCTATCAGCTCGGCGACATTATGATAGTAGCATTTAAGCGTAGACAATTCGCAGATTTTGGTTACTCCCGAAAAGTCAACCGCCACAGTCTCTTTTTCCTTCTCTTTTTCTGCAACGCCCCGGAAATTTGTTATAAAAATTCCGGCAGCTATGAGTATCGCCAACGCTCCGACATTGATGGCGAGTATTATCTTTTCTTTCTTTCCGAATGAACTGCTTTTCTTTTCTTTAAGTTCTTTTTCTTCCATGTCTCTCACCTCGCTTATTCCCAAACAAGCACATATCCTTTTGAACTTATTATCGGATATGTAAGTGCCTGTATGATATCCCTTAGATTTTCCTTTGCCGAATCGCGAAGCTCTTCTGTTTCCTCGGCCTCCGCGGTAATGTCTTCTTTGCAGGCTTTGATTATCTCCTGCAGATCGACAGCTGAATCCTCCGGGATAAATGAGAATCCTTGCTGGTCATCAAGGACAGGCGTGAGGGTAATTCTCGGAAGGATCGGTTTGATGGTCTTGTTTATATCATCAATTTCAAATTGGATATCTTCCATATCTACAGAGGCTTTTACCTTTGCCTCATATCGCACTGTGCATTTGATCTCACCCGAATCATCCTCCTTGGGTATTTCGGCAATGCCGTTGTAAGTAAATTCGGCAGTTGATAATTCGGCAATATCAACCGTGTTGACCAGCGTGGTTTCGGTGAGTATCTCGACCGTTTCCTCTTCGGGAGCATCGCTGCCTCCCTTCATGACTAAGATAACTAAAGCGATTATCCCTATGATCAGCGGCAGCCAGATCAGGATCTTCGCCGGGAATTTCTTTTTTTTCCTTTTCTTTTCTTCATCCATTTTTAAGTATCCCCTTTTGATATAGTATTATGAACTGCGTTTATATTTCGCAGGTAAAATTGATGAAAAGACAGTCGTGTATTGAAGGTCTCTCAGATCTGCAGCAATACACACCAAGTCTACATGACTTTTAGAAAAAAACAACAAAAACCGCCGCTGTTTAAGTAAAAAAATTAGTCAAAATATCTCACACCGAATACCGCGGATATCCTTACCCCTCGCATGCTCAAAGATACCGCAATGCTGCCTCCCGTCCGTATCTCTGCCACGCCCCGGTCGTATCTTCGCCGCCTCCCGGTCGTATCTCCTGCCACGAGAGCCCTTGCCGCTGTGATCTTTATAAGATCTTCCGCGACTTTTCGCGATCTTTCTTTTCCTCACTTTATCCCGTCCGTGGTATACTGAGTCCAAACCCAACCGATAATAAATCCAACCTGTAATAAGCAGTCCCTCGTCCGCTAAGCGATGTCATCCCTCGTCTGCCGAAGGCTTGCCTGCGAAAAACACAAAGGAAGGTACATATCATGTCACGTGGCGAAAATCAAAAATTAAAGCTGGCATATCTTGCAAAGATAATGCTTGCAAAGACTGATGAAGATCATGCCCTTACGCTCGCTCAGATCACCAAAGAGTTGAACGCCGTGGGAGTTACGGCGGAGCGAAAGAGCATATATGCCGATTTCGCGGATCTGACAGACAAGCTCGGCATAGAGATCATCAAGGAGCAGGTCGGCAGAGAGACCCTTTACCATGTGGCAAGCAGAGAGTTCGAGCTTGCCGAGGTCAAGCTCTTGATAGATGCCGTCCAGTCATCAAAATTCATCACAGAGAAGAAGTCCAATGAACTCATCAAGAAGATGAAGACACTTGTCAGCGAATACCAGGCCGCGCAGCTGCAGCGCCAGGTATATGTAAAAGGCAGAGCCAAGACCATGAATGAGAGCATCTACTACAATGTAGATGATATCCACAGGGCCATCCTTGATAATAAAAAGATTACCTTCAAATATTACAGATGGAATACAAACAAGAAGCTTGAAGAGAGAAATCACGGCAGCGTATTTGTAGTGAGCCCGTGGGCGCTTATCTGGGATGATGAAAATTATTATCTTGTCGCCTTTTCGGATTATGACAGGAAGATCAAGCATTACCGCGTAGATAAGATGAAGCATATTCAGATCACTGATGAGATGCGCGAAGGAAAGGCCGCATTCAAGGATTTTGACATTGCGGCATACTCAAAGATGAATTTCGGAATGTATAACGGCCGCAAGGAAAATGTAAAGATAGAATTCGACAATAACATGGTAGGCGTATTTATTGACAGGTTCGGCAAGGACATAATGATCTTCCCCGTAGATGACAATACCTCCTGCATACGCGTTGATGTGGCGATCAGCCCGCAATTTTTCGCATGGATATTGAGCCTTGGCGACAAGGTGACGGTAACGGAGCCCGCAGATGTGGTAGAAGAAATGAAAGAATATGTGCGGAAAATTTTGGACAGATATAAGTGATAACATATGCGAGTATGGA
>CAZGVB010000053.1:0-7769 GCA_964528825.1 uncultured Parasporobacterium sp. | reverse complement strand
TTTATATTGTAAATATCGTATTCGGCACCCTCCAGGGAATAAGCGTTGTTGTTTGCCACACGCATGTCAGTCTCTGCGGATACCTTACACAGTTTCGTCTTTATCTTTTCCGCATAATAATAAACCTGCGCAAGAGATTGATAGCCTGACGATGTATAGAGATATGTTCCTCCCTTTATATATGTGAGCTGTCCCGCCGCAGACACGATATCAGCGTAAAAGCCATCCGCGATACCTCCGTCATTCAACGACCATGTTCCTCCTGAAAGATTGCCGCCGAATATGTTATTTTCCCACATATAATATTGGACGATCCATCTCTGCTGATATATATCCAGCAGTCTGCCGCCTGTTGACGAGGTATATTTTCCGCTGTCGAGATAATATTTTATCTTCGCGGCAAGCAAGCTTTTTTCGTCTGTATGAAGAACATTATCGCAATAATACGATCCGCCTTCTTCATAATCTATGCCGAACTGAACACAATACATGTTGTAATTGCCGTTTGCACTGTAGCTATGCAGGTTCAGCTTGCCGAATTCAGAGGATGTATATGTATATGCGGTATCATATCCGCGTACCGTCACGACAGAGATACTGTTGCTCTCTATTTTCGCGGTGCATACCCTCTCCTTGGATATTTCGTCATTATCCTCTGCCATTTCGTTCTGTACTTCCCTCCCGGACAGCTCTCCCGCATTTATCATATATGGGAAAAAAGTTGCCATAAGAAATATAATGGCTGCAAATACAGCCGCTGTACTTATCATAATTTTTTTGATCTTCATTTGATCTCTCCTTTCACCTTTAAATAATCGCCGCCTAAAGGCGGTATGTCGGCTACTTGGCAAAGATCATCTCAAGATATTACCACCTGCTTATCCCGCAGGCCCTGCACTTATAATTTATGATACATTGTTCGTCCCATGCCTCCTGTATAATGGTGACCTTAGCCTCATATACCGGCACCTCGCCGTATACAGGCACAGGCCAATCCTGAAATCCCGAGTGCTGCGCACCGAGCCCCGCATCGATATATGGATATGCGTGATCTTGCCAATCAGCATATGTATCAAAAAACTCGCCGCATCTGCATTTCTTTTTTACTACCTCATCCACGACCTCGGTTTGTGTCTTTCCGGTATCTACATATTCTGTCACGGTCACCGCGTCATGATGGATCACATCATATACAGGCTCCCACTCGCTGTGCCGGCATTCGGTCTGCACCTCGTCTTCAGACTGACTCGTTGCATCTGTGCTCGTCTTGTCCCCGCGTGTATCTGTACCGCTCTGCGTGCTGCAAGGCTGTGACTGACCTTCGTAATTGCCCTTATTGTCCTCCTTCTTTGATGATGATCCACCGAAGGACTTGCCGGGGCTTTCGTAAGATATGTCCCTCGATGTCTTACCCTCACCTGCATCTTCAGATGATCCCGAGGATGTCTTTTCTGCGTCTCCTTCTGCGGATGCACCTGGTGACGTATTTCCCGTGCCTGCGTCTGTGAATGTCTCCTTGCTTTTTTTATCCTTATTCGCCCGTTCTCTGTCTGAGGAGTCTGCAGACTTCTCAGATACATTGCGAATGCCCGAATCTGCATCGGATGTCGTCTGTACAGAGTCGGTTTCCTGCGTATATGTACCATCATCAAGACCTGCGTCTATGCATGAGGTGCAAACAAAAAGCATGCCTAAAAAAACGACCGGCATTATTAAAAAATTTCTTTTATTCATCTTTCTAAGTTATCTCCGTAATGAAATATATGATCCTTGCCTTTACCTTTGTTCTTATAATTTTGCTGTTTTACCTTTTTAGCCTATGTTATTTCTGTGCTGATATTCGGTTTTCAATGTGCATAAATGTGGAAATTTCGTGCTGATTTAATGCCTTCAGATCGGCATGCACTTTATAATCACCTTGCAAAATGCCATATGGCAATCTGCTGTATGAATCTGCAGAGACTTTTTCTGTCTCTCAGATGCGGATACCTGCGATATTGCATATATCCTTTGCCGCAAATCATATATATTAAAAACAATTTTTACAACTTCATTTTCCGAACTGGAGTTTTTGGGTGCTTAACCGGCATTTTCTGCCATCAAAACCCCTTGGCAAATATGGTCAAATATTCTCATACAGTGGTAAAATATAGGCGTTGCAGAGAGATCCTTACAGAAAGGGAAGTCAAAATATATGTATTCACAACGCAAAATAGGCATCATAGGATTGGGTCATGTAGGCGCTCATGTCGCCAACAGTCTGCTCCTGCAGGGAATAGCAGATGAGCTTTATCTATGCGGTCTTCATGACCAGAAGGTGATCTCCGAGGCACAGGACCTTCATGATTCGCTCAGCTTTGTGCCTTATAATACGAATATAGTTAATTGCAGCAGCAATTATGACGCATTGGCTGATTGTGATATCATCATCAATTGTGCAGGCAATGTGGCACTATGTGCGACGAACAGGGACGGTGAGCTTTTCTCCTCCGCTCAGTCCGCAAATACATTCGGCAAGCAGATCGTAGGCAACGGATTTCGCGGCATATTGATCTCCGTATCCAATCCATGTGACGTCGTATGCACGTCCATATGGCGGCTTACGGGATACGATCCTTCAAGGATCATAGGCACCGGCTGCGGACTCGACTCCGCACGTCTGCGTTCTGAGATATCGAAGGTAACAAACATAAGTCCGAAATCAATAGATGCATATATGATAGGCGAGCATGGTTTCTCACAGATAGCGGCATGGAAAGCCGCATCCATCGCGGGCAAGAGCCTTACAGAGCTTGCTCGTGAATATCCCGAGCAATATGACTTTGACAGAGCTGAGGTAGAAGAGAAGGCACGCAAAGGCGGATATGTAACATTTGCCGGCAAGGGATGCACGGAATATGCCGTGGCCAATTGCACCGCCCGCATTTGCGCCGCCGTATTGCATAATGAGCATGCTGTATTGTCCGTATCAACTCTTATGAGGGGACATTATGGTGAGGAGGGCGTATTTACCTCTCTTCCATGTGTGGTCGGTGCAAACGGCGTCGAGCAGGTATACATGCTCGATCTCGCGGATAATGAGCTTGAAGGCTTTCACAAGAGCTGTGATCATATCCGCGAAAATCTCGCAAAAATAGGCATAAAATAATCATAAAAAGGATATATGGCGGCCAAAAATGCAGGCAAAAGATAAGACTCGCCAAGCATTCAGCCGCCATGGTCTCAATTGTCAGATCTTTGATAACCGCAATGCATATCGGTGCTGACCTGATGCAGGACCTCTCTGAGTGCGGCGGAGGCTTCTTTTTTGGCCATAGCTGCCAATGCCGCATTGGCCTCTTTTATCATAGAGAAATCTCCCGAATCGATCATTTTTTTATCATATTCACAGACAATTGCCGTTCCTTTGGCGGCAATTGCTGCCTGATAACGCTCGATCAGCTGGATGCATGCGCCATAATCAGCGTCGGCCAGGGCGCCTATCAGCCTGTTGGCCCAATAGAAGGTATCTGTTGAAACATCCATTGTCACCTTGTCAAGATATGCCGGCATCTTGTCGGTATTAGTATAAAGAGGCAGCGCCGCATTGAACGGATTCGCACCGAAGCAGATCCATTCAAGCGCAGCCGATTCCTTCGGCATATATCCGCGTAGCTGCAATATAGCCATGACACCGGTACGGTTGATGCCTATCGGGCGGTACTTGGCATGGCTGCGCGGATCCTTGCTGTACGGATCAAACGGTGTTCCCTGATAATATGATGAAAGTATATATTTTACATCCTCTACCGTGATAAGATGCTCCGGCACAAATGACCACGGAATGTCATCACTCTCCGGAGTATAGTCCGCACCGGGACCGTCCCATCTTGCTGTCTTAGGATTAAAATATCTTCCGATAAACCACGCACGAGGCGTGTTGTATACATGGTCCGCATCGCTGTGAGAACCGAATGCCAGTCTTGGATTAAAATCACCGCAAGGTGAAAGATCCAGATGATTATCCGCGGCAAACTCCTTCAGATCGGCAGAACACATATACTCTTTCTTTTCGCCGAATGCGTCTGAAAAATCGAAATGATCCAGACCGAATTGATTCGGCATGATCACATAGCATTCATCAGGTACACGGCAGGCGATCCAGTGATGACCGCCGATGGTCTCCATCCACCAGATCTCATCGCTGTCTGAAAAAGCTATGCCATTTGACTCATATGTACCATATTGCTCAAGCAGCGATCCGAGACGCTCGACACCTTCTCTGGCGCTATGGATATAAGGCAGGACTATGCATACCATGTCCTCCTCGCCTATACCTCCCGCAACAGACCTTCCTCTGCCGGTCTTTGCTGGCACATATTCTATAAGCGGATCAGCTCCAAGAACACGTGGATTGGACGTGATAGTCTCGGTGGCAGTCATCGCTACATTTGCCGCATTTATACCATTTGCAGCCCATATTCCGTCCTTCAGATCCACAGATGGTGTAGATGTATATCTCATCGGATCTTCCGGCAGGGGAATCTCCAAATGTCCTATCTTGCTGCGATAGACCTTCGGCTGGTCCTTTGGGAGCACCACAGTCAGACGCTTTTCATCGAAACGTCCGTCATCATTTCTGGCTATCATGGTGGAGCCGTCAAAGCTTGCTTTTTTTCCTACAAGAATAGTCGTACATGCCATAAATACAATACTTCCTTTCTCTTTACAGATATGACGATATGTTATCGGATAAGGAAAGTTGCTGTCAAGTGACAGCCTGCAAATCTTTCATTCAGATTACTTGACACCGGCCGGATATCGATATATTTTTAAGCAGCAATATAAAATCAAGAAACGGAACAGAAAAATGAATTTAAAAAAGCTCTCCCGCGCTTTGGTCAGTCTTATTCTGGCGGTCACCATATGCACCGGTACCTGCGCGAACACATTTGCTGCCACCGGCAGCAGCAAGTACATTAAGGAAGTAATTATCAGCTACGGCGAAACCGAGAAGGAGGCCCATAAATGGCTTACCGATAACGGCTATGAGGTGCTCAACTATAACCTCAACGAGGGTGCTAACGACTCATTCTCAACGGAAAGAGCTGTTTACATCGGTTACAAGACAACCGATGATGCAGACGAAGCTATAACTGATATGAAGCTCATGAACATGAAGGGCGGCTACAGTGTTCAGGATTATCAGATGCTTCTTGATGAGCAAAAGCTCAACATCAAAAACTTTTTTGATGATTTCAAAATAGCCGTTAAAGAATACAGAAACAATTATAATGCGGGTCAGCAGCGTGCAATTGCTGCTCACGATATGCTCAATATGCTGTATGAAGATGATACTCAGCAGTATATGGGCGACCTGCTCCTCAACAAGGTAAGAGAAGAATACACTGATGAGGAATACAATGCTTTGCCTGATGAGGAAAAAGCGAAAGTCGGCGATATGACCACTATCCTCATGCAGGGTAATGCAGACGCTGTTCTTACCATAGAACAAACGATTGCTACGGCAACGGATGAGGGCGATACGCTTTGGTTCGAAAGATATGATAACGCCAAGACATATGATGAAATGGTCGATGAACTCATGGAAAGCGAAGACCTCACCGTTGACCAGGCAGAGAAAAAGCTTGCCGCCGAGTATGACGACGATGCGTATTCAATAGCAACCAAGCTGGAAGATTACAAGACATATCTTGAACAGTATACAAATTCGGATATTTCATTTGAAAGCACAGAAGACGAAATTTCTGCATATCAGAATGAACACGAAGATTTCGACATAGAAAATTGGCTTGCAGCAGGCACGCAATATGAAATGCTTAAGACGCTCGTGAAAGATGATGTTTCGCTTTATGACTTAATCACAAGCGTTGATTATGATCTCGTCGTGGAAAACAGAAGTATGCTTTATCCACTCGTTTCGGTTTTGACCGACGGGCAGAGAGCTTGCCTTGATTTCTTGACGATGTATCAGATAGTTTGCCTCGGCACGAATAATGACGAGGCCACAGAGCAGGCAACGGATGAAATAGACATAGACCAGGTTCAGGACTTACAAACCTCTGTTTACAGCGGTATAGACCGCTCCGTGTTTGGCGCGGATGTTGCTCTTACGGGCGATGCGTATAGACTCCAGCATTCCTATGGCACTAGCCCAATGTATAATTGGACCGATTCTATTTCCACCGCCTCGATAGCTCTATATGCCAGCGTTGCTGTTTCACTTGCCGGTACAATCGGTGCTTGGGTATATAATTCGAGAGTAAGCAGCATACTCGGCAGCCGACTCGAAGATATACAACTTGGTGTCAATTCGCTGAACAGAGAGCTTACGGATTTGACCAGGAAATTAAGTACAACGCGTACGGAATATGTAGAAGTCAGAGCTAAAATGCAGCAGGAAATCGATCGGTTAAAAGCTGATATACAATTAAATTCGACGGCTTGCGGCAATGCAAAGCTTTTCCAAAGGGTAATAACTATTGCCAGCGTTGCTATAACCTGCATCACCGTTGCGCTTTTGGTCGCTTCAATATGGAGCACATGGCAGGACCTTCAGACATATTATAATGCCACGTTTACGCCTATTCCGTCAAATATGGTAAATCAAAGCATTGATGAAAACGATAAAAAAGTCTACACGTACTACAAGGCGGTCAAATGCAACAGAGTAGAACAAGGCATGGTTACAGACGCCTCCAAGATCCTCGGTGACATAGGAGATCTAAACGGCGATGTGGGCAAGCAATGGGTTGCGCTTTACACCACTACGGATTCCGCTGCGGGAGATCCGATCACGACGGATTTTGCGGTTCAGTACAATGACACGAATATACCAGGCGACAGAACGCCGCTTTCGATGTTCGACGAAAGCTCTGCCCAGAACCTGACGAACAAAAATGCCGGCTACACCTATGCCGATTCTAATAAAGGTATATACGTTTTCTATGATACGGACAGCAACGCGTTTGCTGCCAGCATATTTACGAACGGAAAATATATATTGGTTGGCGGTATTTCGGCAATGATCGCGGCTGCAATAGCATTCTTTGTCGGGAAATCAGTTGGCAGAAAAAAAGGCAATCGGAAAATCAGTTGGCGATAAAAAGGGCAAAAAGGAAAAAAGAAGCTGTGGAAGTTGTCAAAATGGCGCGGCGAGAAGCTGCCGAACGATTAAATTCCAAATGGACTTTGTGATTAAACAGGCTCGGTCGTTGCTGACCGAGCCTGTTGTTCACTGATTCAAGAGTAAGTATCAGTATCACAAAGGATGCTACAAAAACATATCTTAATTATTTTTTATATATCTTGTCGACCGCCCGGCACCGATCCGCTTTACGGAACCGGTTTTGATCATTGAGCCGAGGACAGCCTCGATGGTTGTGGGGCTGACATCGGGGAGAATTTTGCAAATCTCGGCTTTGGAAAGCGGGGTCAGACTGTTTAAGACGGTCGCCTCTATGCGAGCTTTCTTTGTAATCTTCTTACCGTTTACCACCGCAAACCGCTTGTCCAGTTCCTTATAGCACATATAGAGAGTGGACAAGAAGTTCTCAATAAAGGGAAAATAGGAGTTCTCATTCGTTTCCCACCCTGCAGAGGATTGTCGCAGAGCTTCGTAATAATATACCTTGTAGTTGTTGATCTGCTCCTCAAAGGACACATATTTACCTGCGTCAAAGCCGTTTTTGTATAACAGCAGCAGCGAGAGCAAGCGGGACATTCTGCCGTTGCCGTCCCGGAACGGGTGGATACAGAGAAAGTCCAGA
>CAZGVB010000052.1:0-8075 GCA_964528825.1 uncultured Parasporobacterium sp. | reverse complement strand
CAAAGCAGGACATTCGCGAGCTGTGTCCAACGCTCAGCGACAGCTCCATTGAAGGTGCGTTCCGAAAGATGGTTGCTGCAGGCGAGCTTAGAAAAGAGGGCAAAGGAAAAAATACCTATTATTTCAGGACCAATTAGCTTCCGCAAAAGTTGCATGTATCCAAGGGAAAATAGATCCAATCCGTTATCTGTGACTTGGCGGAGCAGAGAATGATTATCCTAACGCTTCAGACAGGTGGCTCTGAAGATTTAGAATAATCAACAGCGACACGAAAGGCATACGAACCTTTCATCTGCTTGCAATTGCGACGTTTTTATATTAAACTAAGTTCACTATAGCTTCTGCCAAGTGACATTTACAGAAAAAATATAGGACTGTTTTCCTTATTTTCGTTATTTCATTCTTTGGGAGAGGACGCGCGTTTTCCCGCGTACCGCTCTTTTTTATTATTCACAAGATCAGCATTGTAAATGCAACATATTATTATTTTCAGGGAAGGAAGATATTATGCAGCAGATCATGGATGCGATCGCCAAGGGCAATTCGGCGGTCAATAATATCGTATGGGGAGTACCCATGTTGGTACTTTTGGTTGGTACCGGCATCTTGCTGACAATCCTGACACGCGGCTTTCAATTCCGCCGCTTCGGATATGCCATGCGCAATACTGTCGGGAAAATGTTCCGCAAGCAGCAAGCCGGAAAGGGCGAGGTGACGCCGTTTCAGGCGGTAACTACGGCACTGGCGGCGACGGTCGGCACAGGCAATATTTCGGGAGTTATCGCGGCAGTTACACTTGGCGGCCCGGGTTCCATTTTCTGGCTGTGGGTGACGGCATTGTTCGGTATGTGTACAAAGTTCGCCGAGGCAACCTTGGCGGTCAAATACCGTGAACGCAACAAGCATGGAGATTGGGTCGGCGGACCTATGTATTATATTAAAAACGGTCTCGGACAAAAGTGGAATTGGCTCGGCATACTCTTTGGTATCTTCGGCGCACTTGCGGCATTCGGTATCGGCAATGCCGTTCAGGTAGGCAATATCATCGACTCGATCGATGCTGCGGTCAATGCTTTTCATCCAAATGCGGAAAGCGTGAATTTTAATCTGATGAATCTCATTATAGGTATCGTTATCGCTGCTATAGTCGGCGTGACGATCATCGGAGGCATTAAGCGTCTCGGTCTTGTAACGGAACGTCTTGTGCCGTTCATGAGTGTCATTTATGTCATTTCATGCCTTATAGTGATTATTTGTAACTTTGAAAATATCGGACATGTTTTTGCTCAGATCTTCGAGGGAGCATTTGCTCCGAGCGCGGTTGTAGGCGCATCAGTAGGCGTGACGATCCGTACATGTATCACATGGGGCGTTAAGAGGGGAGTATTCTCAAATGAGGCAGGACTTGGCTCGGCGCCTATCGCACATGCCGCATCCAGCGAGTCAGATCCCGTACATCAGGGCCTTTATGGTATCTTTGAGGTCTTCATGGATACTATTGTTATATGCTCTTTGACAGGTATCACGCTTTTGGTCAGCGGTATCGATTTCGATTACGGCATCAAGGGCGGCAACGACCTGATGGTACGCGCATTCGGTACGGTCATGGGAGATAAGGTAGGTGCGATCATACTTGCAGTCGGTATTTCCCTGTTTGCACTGTCTACTGTCTTAAGCTGGGCATTGTATGGAATGCGCTGCTGTGAATATGTTCTTGGGCCCAAGAGCTTACGTCCTTATCAGATCATATTCATCGCGATATGTATTGTCGGTGCTACGATGAACCTGTCTCTCGCATGGGATATCGCAGATACACTCAACGGTCTCATGGCATTGCCGAACCTGATAGCATTGGTCGGCCTGTCCGGAGTAGTTATGCGCCTGACACGCGAGCATTTGAAACAGAAAAAACGAGGCCGGGAATAGGATCTGCAGTAGAGCCTTACTTTATATTTGTTTTCGGCAGGGCCTTTGTATATCTGTAGGTCGTGATAGCGGCATAGATCATGACCGGCAATTCGGTGGCAGGCATGGCAAACCAGATCGCATCCGCATTTATTATGACCGGGAGAACCATGATCAGGATGCCGCTGATGACCAGTCCTCTGGCTACAGATACTATAAATGCCGCTCCGGGCTTCATGATCGCCTGAAAGTAATATGTCGAGAAAATATTGAACGGCAGCAACAGGAAGGACAGGGCATATGTACGGATAATTGCAGGTGCCATTTCGAGAATCTCTGCAGTCGGGGACATGAAAATGCGGATATAGACATTCGGACAGGTCATACTGAGAACAGTCCAGAATATGCCGAAAAATGCCGCCGTAAAGAGAGACAGCTTCAAGGTCTGTCTGATGCGGTCTCCGTATCCCGCGCCATAGTTTGTGGAAATGACAGGCTGAGCCGCCTGCCCAATGCTGTATGCACAGCATTGGACAAATGTGCTGACCTGGATGATGGGGCCATATACAGCGAGCGCGTCAGAACCGAGATATTTCATGATCTGTCTGTTAAATAATACCGTCAATATACCCATTGCCGCGTCTGTAAAAAAAGTAGGAAATCCGGTAACGGCGATCCTTCGCAGCTGCTGCAGGATATTTTGAGGCATTACAAGACGCAGTGTATTCTTGCGTCTGAGGAAGTGAGTCAGCATTACAATGAATGAAATGCCTGATCCTATGGCCGTTGCAAGACCCGCACCGAAGATACCCATATCACAGGTAAATACAAAGAAGTAATCCCCGAAGATATTGAAGATACCTCCTGCCAATACGCCAACCGTCGCCAGAGTGGGGTCATTGTCATTTCTTAGAAATGATGACAGCATCTCGTTGAATAAAAAGAACGGAAAAACATATTTAATTGGACGCATATATTCCTGTGCGAGCGGAAGAAGCGAGCTGTCTGCACCGAAAAAGGTCAATATAGGCTTTTCAAATATTATGATCGCAGCCCATGCGATGACAGAGAGGATCAACGCTCCTATCACAGAGGAAGTGAAAAATTGATTTTCGCTGCCGTCATTATCCTCGCTGCCTCTTCTCATGCTGAAAATGACACTGCCTCCGATGCCGACGAGGAGCCCCAGGCTGTATATGATATTCCAGACAGGGGCAACGACAGCAAGAGCCGCCGTCCCGTCAGGCCCCTGATATTGACCGACCATCGCGGTATCCACAACAGAATATATCGATGCGATCAATGAGCTGCCAAAGGCCGCGGAAAGGTATTTTAGATATATTTTTTTGACATTGCCGTTTAACAGATTCATGGACATGCTCTCCTTGATCTTCCAATATAAATAAAAAACGGACAAGCAACAGACATTTCAGTCTGTCTCTTGTCCGGCTGTCATTTCTGTGAATAACTCGCCCTCCGAGTCACATCATGGTTTATATATTATTTGAGGAGTATTGTCAAGCAGCTGCAAGCAAAAACAGTTGTTTAAAGTCACTGCAGGGTGATCATCTGCAAGTCTTTTATCAGGACAATCTTTAGTACTGCGCGTGTGAGATGATACTTTTTATCGGACAGCAATAGATATATTATTCATATCAGACAGTGGAAACTGATTAATGAATTTCGATAAAATAGAATTCAAAAGAGAAAAAACTATGACAAAACCAACGATCGGAGGAATATATGAGCTGCATCATAACATATACCGGATATCACATTGATCCCGCAGATCCGGATCCCGATAATATATTTATAGAAGACATCGCGCATGCTCTCTCTCTGCTTTGCAGAGGCAACGGCCATGTGCATACATTTTGGTCTGTGGGCCAGCATTGCATTTGCTGTGCAAAGGAGGCTGCGGCGAGAGGATATTCAGAACGCATGGTCCTTGCATGTCTCCTGCATGATGCCAGCGAATGCTATATGTCGGATGTGCCGAGACCGTTTAAGGACATGCTGCCCGAATACCGCAAGAAGGAAGATCTCTTATTAAGCAAGATATATAAGAAGTTCCTTGGCAGTGATCTGCAGGCAGAGGAGGCAGATCAGTTAAAAGAGATCGATAATGCCATGCTGGCATATGATCTCGCAGAGCTGCTCATGGAGCCATATACGGGAGAGCTGCCAAGAGTCCTTGTCAGACCGGATTATTCCATAAGGCCGTTTGAGGAAGTAGAGAGAGAATATCTGGAGATGTTCGGTGAGTATAGGGAAAAGCTGGGGGTGAGTTGTGATAAACTATGATCGTAACGACCCAATCTAATGGATTATGATATCTGTTAGAAAAGGAGTAAAGGTACATAGAGTAAATATAAGCAGCAAAGAGTTGAATTAAAAAGGACATAATATGAAGCTCATCCATCTATCTGATCTTCATCTGGGCAAAAGGGTAAATGAATATTCTATGCTTGAGGATCAGGAGGACATACTCAAAAAGATCATCAATATCATAGACGACGAAAAACCGGACGGTGTGATCATAGCAGGAGATATTTATGACAAGTCTGTACCGCCTGCAGAGGCCGTGGGACTGTTTGATGATTTTCTCGTAAGTCTTGCGAGACGGAGCCTGCGTGTTTTTGTCATAAGCGGAAATCATGATTCCCCTGAGAGGATAGCCTTTGGCTCCCGCATTATGGATGCGGATGGTATTCACTTGTCACCTGTCTACAACGGTGATATCAAACCGATTTCAATGCAGGACAAATACGGCACAGTAGATATTTATATGCTGCCGTTTATCAAGCCTGCGCATGTACGCAGACATTGTGATGATGAGATCACCACATATACCGATGCGGTAAAATATGCCATATCAAAAATGAATATCAATCCTGACAACCGCAATGTATTGATAACCCACCAATTTGTTACAGGTGCAAGACGCTCGGAATCCGAAGAAATATCGGTAGGCGGTACAGATAATGTAGATGCCTCTGTATTTGATCCTTTTGATTATGTGGCACTTGGGCATATTCATTCTCCGCAAAATTGCGGGTCAAATAAGATTCGCTATTGCGGCACTCCTCTGAAATATTCATTTTCAGAGGCAAAAGATAAAAAATCAGTGACAGTGGTAGAACTTGCCGAGAAAGGCAATGCCGCATACAAGACAGTGGATCTCATTCCCAAGCACGATCTTGTAGAATTGAAAGGAACCTACGCAGCGTTAACATTGAAATCCTTCTATGAAAATACCTCATGGCAGGAGGATTATACGCATATTACGCTTACGGACGAAGAGGATATTCCGGATGCTGTAGGGAAACTGCGTGCTATATATCATCATCTTATGAAACTGGATTATGACAATCTGCGTACACGAAACAATGCAAAGATTTATGGTACATCCGATGTTGAATCCAAATCACCATTGAAGCTTTTTTCGGAATTTTATGAGCTTCAGAATAATCAGCCTATGACGGACGAACAGAACGAATTTGTGCGCGACTTAATCGAAAATATATGGGAGGACAGACAATGAGACCTATAAAGCTGCGATTATCCGCGTTTGGTCCTTATGCGGGCGAAATCGTTTTGGACCTCGAAAAGCTCGGGACAAACGGAATATATCTTATTACCGGAGACACAGGCGCGGGCAAAACTACTATTTTCGATGCGATCACATATGCTTTATATGGGGAGCCAAGCGGGGATACCCGTGAGGTATCCATGCTCCGCTCAAAATATGCCGATCATGCGGTGCCCACAGAGGTAGAACTCACATTTTTATATGCGGACAGGGAATATATTGTTAAACGAAATCCCGAATATGAGCGTCCAAAGAGCAGAGGTGATGGAAATACAAGACAAAAGGCCGAGGCAATGCTGCAATATCCGGATGGCCGTGTCGTCACAAAGGAAAAAGAGGTAACCAAAGCCGTTGAAGATATAATGGGCATAAATCGTGATCAATTCATGCAGATCTCGATGATCGCTCAGGGAGACTTTTTAAAGCTCCTGAACGCGTCAACCGAGGAACGCAAGTCTATATTCCGCCAGTTATTTAAGACGAGATCATATCAAATATTGCAGGACCGACTAAAGAAGGAATTTAATTCACTGTATACGCAATGTGAGGCGGAAAGAAACGGTATCAGGCAATATATTGACGAAATATCCTGTGACGAGAGTGATATTTTAAGCATAGACGTGAAAAAAGCCAAGGAGGGACTTCTTCCCACAGATGAGGCAGCCTGCCTGCTTGAGAAACTGTTGGAGGCAGACAGTGAGGCATTTTCTGGCTTGCAAGAATCGATCGAGAAGGCCGATAGGCAGCTCGCTCTCATCAATGCGAACCTGGGAAAGATCAAGACCTATGAAGATGCAAAACGCTCACTTTCGGAGGCACGTGACGGATTGGCATCTGAAGTAAAAGGCAATCAATTATTGAAAGATGTATTTTCAGCCGAAGAACAAAAAATCCCCGAAAGAGAAAAGCTCACGCAGGAAAAGGCAAAGATTGAAGCAGAATATCCGCGCTATGACAGCATAGAAAAGCTGGATGGTCAGATTAAAAGCGCAGAGAAGTATATTTCAGACGGTGAGGAACGACTGAAGAAAGAACAATCGCAATATGAAGAGTCTGTTGACGCTTTTAATTCATTAAAAAAACAATATGAATCATTGGCAAATGCAGGTGAGAATAAAGAAAGACTTTTAAATGAACTTAATAGGGCTAATGACAGACAAAAGAGCCTCGGTGAACTTTCAGCCTCATTTGATACTTGCCATAAGCTGGGTGCTGATTTGGAAAAGCTCCGGCAGGACTACAAATGTGCGGCAGATATTTCAAAAAATAAAGCTGATTACTATGAGGAGATAAGCCGTGCATTTATGGATGAACAGGCAGGGATCATTGCAGAGACATTAAAGGAAGGCATGCCATGTCCTGTATGCGGATCAAGGCTCCATCCGCACCTTGCACGGAAATCGCAGTATGCACCATCTGAAGAAGATATTAAATGGGCAAAAAGGCGGGCAGAGGATGCGCGCAAGGAGGCTGAAGATAAAAGTGCAATGTGCAGAGAGGCAAAGGCTGCCCTTGATAGTAAAACGGAAACACTGGAAAAACAGGTCAATGATCTGTGGAAGGGCATCTCTATATCAGATGCCGAGGCATCTCTTGCAAGTGAACAGGAAAATCTTTCGTCCGAGATATCCGGATTAAATATTCTTGTATCAGCGGAAGATAAAAAACTCTCGCAAAAGGCGGAGCTTGCAAAAATAATTCCGGATAGGGAAGATATAATAAAGAAAAAGGAACAAAATATTGCCTCTTGTACCATGGACCTGGAATCAAAGAGGTCGTCTTTAAAGGAAAAAAAGAAACAGCTTGAACATGAAAAGAAAATGCTTCACTTTGCAGATAGGGAGGCAGCCGAGAGAAAAGTGCATTCATTGGAGACTGAGATTGATGAAATGAAAAAAGCCTATGAACGTGCACAAAATCGCATGCTTTCATCAAATGAAAAAATCGCAGGGTACAATTCGGCTATCGAGGAGCTTTCAAGGCAGCTTTCTTTCGGATGTGAGCTTGACAAGGAAGAAGAAACAAATAAGAAAGAAGAAATAGAAAAGCAAAAACGTAAGGACGATGACGCATCCAAGGTGCTGCATACCAGAATAGAGACGAACGGAAGGGTCCTTCAAAATATCCATGACAAAGCAAACAGCCTTGCAGAGCTTGAAAAGAGATGCTCTTGGATGAAGTCGCTTTCAAATACGGCAAACGGCAACATCTCCGGCAAGGAAAAGGTAATGCTGGAGACATATATTCAAATGACATATTTTGACCGCATTATAGCACGTGCCAATACACGCTTTATGGTCATGTCAAGCGGACAATACGAATTAAAACGCCGAAAAGAAGCGGAAAATAATAAGAGCCAAAGCGGGCTCGATCTTGATGTGATCGATCACTATAACGGCACGGAAAGAAGTGTAAAAACTCTCTCGGGCGGAGAGTCATTTAAAGCATCACTTTCGCTGGCCTTGGGACTTTCCGACGAAATTCAGGCATCTGCGGGAGGAGTCAGGCTTGATACGATGTTTGTTGATGAGGGCTTTGGCTCACTTGACGAGGAGTCGCTTGATCTGGCTATGCGTGC
>CAZGVB010000051.1:0-8303 GCA_964528825.1 uncultured Parasporobacterium sp. | reverse complement strand
AGGTCAATGTATCTACCACCTTCTGCATATTCCTGCGGCTTACACCGCCGATATCCTGCATAGAGTTTATCACCCTCTGATCCGTGGTCTTTGTCCTTGCATAATCCTTAAGTCGCTCAATCTCATCCTTAAAAAACAGATTGGTCATCTCAAAATCATCCGCTATATCATCCATACTTACTCCGAGTATCGTAAGCAGGAATACCGTCAGCGTACCTGTCCTATCCTTGCCGCCGTTGCAATGATATAAGATGGCCTCTCCTTCCGGCAGATCGGCAATGATATCCAATGCCCTCTTCATTCCCGTAACGGCACTCGGCAGCTTGATAAAATTCATATAAACATTGCTCATATCAAAGCCGCGCTCCATGATGGCCACCATTGCATCGTCCTCATTTTGTGAATGAGCTATCGTATTGTAGGCTTCACCCATCTGCATCCTGTCTTCGCCAAGTACTCCTATGCGATACATCGTGACGCCATCCATCTTGGGATTCGGCCTCTTCTCGGCCTCGGCGCTGGTCCTCAGGTCTATGACGGTCGACAGATGTATATCCTTAAAGAATCTGAAGCCGTCCTCTCCCATATTGATCAATCTGCTGCTCCTTATCACCTGAAGCTTTCTTATCTTTCTGCCGTCAAGACCCACAAGTCCGCCAAGATCACGGATATTCTGTATGCCGCTTATATGTATAGCTCTTTCTGTATCCATTTTTTCACACTTTCCGTTTATTTATTCTGATGGTCACACTTTTATTCGGTTCATCTATGTGATCATTAATTGCTATCGTTATTATGATCCTTCTCTTATATTCTTTCTTTTGAATTACTCTTTCCGCAGCCTATTCTTCTCTTACGAACTTTTTTCCGTGATACTACTCTTCTCTTATGAGTTGTTTTTTTCGTGATACTACTCTTCTCTTTTGAGTTGTTTTTTTCGTGGTATTACTCTTCTCTTACGAGCAATACGGCTCCGCCCGAAAGCTCCTCCTGTGTATACTTCCCGATCTGGTCGAATTTCTCTGCATCCTTAACCCCTTCGGCTTCAATATATATAAGATCGGGGACGGCTGCCGGATGGATATCATAATACAGCATCAATCTGTCAATATCCGTCCCGTCCTCATAATCTGCAGACAGCCACGCGGAGTATGCAGAGCATGTGAGATCCTCAAATATCATATATCCATATGTCTTGTGAGACCTTATAAGTATACTTTTCGCATTCGGATACTCACTTGATATCAGTGCCGCATTTTCCGTAAAGCTCATATAATCATTGTAATTATATTCGCCTGCCAATATACCCTTCTCGGGCCCGCACGGCATCTCATAGGTACAATTGCTCATGCTCTCCTTCGGCACGCTCACATAATCAAATACCGAGATATATCTCATGCCTATCTCACAGGCAAGCTGCAAACACATAAAGACAGCCGTTATGGCAGGTATTATATATAAGGCCCTTCTTGCTCCATCACTGACTCCGATGTCTTCAGCGGGCATCTCCCTATAGCCGCAGACCATCACCTCAGCCGCGCAGAAGATCATCATTATCGCAAATACAGCCGCGACAGCAGATGCCGAGGATATAACATAATATGCCTGATTCGAGCTCATATGAATACAGAAAGTATAGCACAGAGCACATATCCATGCGCCGAAAAACATATCTTTGATCTCTTTTTTTTCAAAAAGCAGCACCATTTGCGGCACAGCTGCATTTACCGGAAGCATCACATAATTGATATATCTTGTCTCTCCCATGGAAGATATCAAAAGAAGCATGCAAAGCGCAATGGAAAAGATGAAATAAAATTTCCTGTGCGATCTGCGTTTTTTATCTATTATTGCCGCGGCAAATAATCCTATCTGCAATATATAAATATATTTCGAGAAGCGATTCGCATTAAATATACCGGCAAAATATCCTTTTATGAGGTCATAGGCACTCCTCGGCTGATGCTCGGGATCGCTCATTATACCCTCTATCAAGGAAGGAATATCCGCAATATTCATTCTCGAAAGTACAAATATGCCGAATATCAAAGCTAAGCATGCAGCACCTATACTGAAGAATATCCAGCCGCTTAAGGCATATCTTTTTTTTCTGACCGCTCCTATGATAAGGGATGCCGGCAGATACAGGATCCAGAGTATTATAAGATAAGGGCAGCAAAGCACGGCAGATGCAAAGAAAAAGCCTGAGAGAGCTTGCCAAAGCCTTATATGCTCCCTTGCTGTGACCAGCATTGTTAGTGATAGAGCAAGTGTAATGATGCCAAGCGAATTGTATGACATGGCCATAATGCCGAAGGGTGCATATATGAAAAAGCAGAGACTCGCGACAGCCGCACCCGGTCCTGATATCCTTTTCAGTCTTATATACAGAAAGGCGGCTGCTGTCGCCTGAAGCAGCGTATAGATATAACGAAACGCCAATATGATGCCCTCTGTATCACCCTTTATGAGCATATATATCTTCATAAATGGATAGATAAGAAATGAGCTCATCTGCGACAGATGCCATTCGTCCGAGAAAAGGCCGTCTCCCTGCGTAAGCCTGAAGGGCACAGCCAGATAAAAGGCCTCATCACTGCTTCCGAAGCCGTATCTGCATTTCCAGAGAAGAAATGCCAATATGGCGGCAAATGCAGCGATAAATCCGATATCGATTAATTTTTTTCTCTTTTGCGAGGTCATATCAGTCAAGTGCATCTCTCTTCGGGACGGATACTCTCTCCTCATAGCACGAGAACATCCATTCAACGTCCTGCGCATCCTGCTTCTTTGTAAACATGCTCACTATCGGAACGATCAAAAGACTGCCAAGCATGGCGACAACTCCCGAATTGACGGACGATCCGAATATAAATCCGAGTATGTCACCCCATGCCGATACATCGACCTTTCCGAGTGATATTATCATCTGAAATACCATAAGAGCACATCCCCATACAAAGGATACATAGCATGCTCCCTTTGTGACCTTCTTCCAGTATATGCCATAGAGGAACGGCGCGAGAAAAGCTCCTGCCAAAGCTCCCCATGAGACTCCCATCATCTGAGCGATAAAAGTCATCTCCGGATGCGCATCCTTGACGATAGCGATCACGGCGGAGACTATTATAAAAAATACCACAAACAATCTCATAACAGTGACCTTGCTCTTTTCGCTCATTTCCTTTTTCACGGCAGGCACGATCATGTCAAGCGTAAATGTGGCACTCGAGGTGAGGACAAGCGATGATAATGTCGACATGGACGCGGACAGCACCAACACTATAGTCACAGCTATCACGACAGACGGAAGTGTCGAGAGCATGGTCGGGATTATCGAGTCATACAAAGGTGTTGAACCGCCCTGGCTGTAGGTGATCTTATCGGCATACAGTCTGCCGAAGCCTCCCAAAAAGTAGCATCCGCCCGCAACTATTATGGCAAATAATGTGGAAATGACCGTACCCTTCTGGATATCATCCTCGCTTTTGATCGCATAGAATTTTGTGACCATCTGCGGCAATCCCCATGTGCCGAGCGATGTCAATATTACAACAAAAAGGAGTGCGAGAGGATCCGGCCCAAGAAATGATGTATATGCGCCTCCGGCCCAGCCCTCATGACTGACCTGTGACAGCTCTTTTATCGCATTTAAGAGGCCGCCGTTATTATATAAAACGGATGCTATGACAGCGACTATGCCTATGAGCATTATTATGCCCTGTATAAAATCATTGATCGCCGTCGCCATATATCCGCCGAATATCACATATGCGCCCGTAAGCACCGCCATCAGTGCGATGACTACCCAATATGGTACCGAAAATACAAGCGCGAACAGGCTTGAAAGTCCATTATATAAAGACGCTGTATATGGGATCAGAAATATGAATACTATAGCTGATGCGAATATTTTGAGCGGAGTCGATCTGAATCTTTTGCCGAAGAAATCCGGCATCGTATTGGCATCTAAGTGACGCGTGATGATCCTGGTGCGCCTTCCCAGTATATTCCATGCGAGAAGCGAACCTATAAAGGCATTTCCAAGGCCTGCCCATGTAGATGCAAGACCGAAATTCCATCCGAACTGCCCCGCATATCCCACAAATATGACCGCAGAGAAATACGACGTGCCGAAGGCAAATGCCGTGATCCACGGACCCGCAGTCCTTCCTCCGAGGACGAAGCCTTCCACACCTCTGGCAGCTTTTCGTGTCTTTATGCCCACTGTCACCATGAGAGCAAAAAATAATACCAGCAATATTATGCTTATCACAACTGTCATAATATACTCCCCCATATATACAGACCACGGCATGGCGATATCCCCTGTTGCGCCCTGCCGCGGTCATTACATCTGATATATCTATTCCGTTTTTCTCTTAATGCTGCTTTTTTCGCGATGCCGCTCGCTTTCTTAGGCCTTTGCCATATGCCCTATCTGCGGCTTGCAGATCAGCTGCATTTTACTGTCAGCCCTCCATGGTCTGGTCAAGCTCCAATGTACGCTCACTGTTAAGCCTGCAGCATATATCTATGAATCTTTCAAGCGGTATATTCTGCAATTGCTTATTCGAGCCGCGGACATTGACAGATACGGTATTTTCGGATGCTTCCTGATCACCGAGTACAATGATATAAGGATCCTTAAATTGCTTGAATACCTTTATCTTATTTCTCATATTCTTGTCAGCCATATCAGTCTCTACTCTGATGCCCTTTTCCTCAAGCATAGAGCATACCTTTTGAGCATATTCATTATGCTCAGGCCTGATCGGTACCACAGCGACCTGCTTAGGACTGAGCCAGAACGGAAAATCGCCCTTGAAATTCTCGATGATGATGCCTATGAATCTCTCGAGTGATCCGTATATAGCTCTATGTATTACAACAGGCATAGCCAGTGTGCCTTCGGCGGTAGTATATTCCAGGCCGAAGTTTGACGGCAGCTGGAAGTCGAGCTGTATGGTGCCGCATTGCCATTCTCTTCCGAGGGCATCCTTTATCTGAAGATCTATCTTCGGTCCATAGAACGCGCCGTCACCTTCATTTATCTCATATCCGCCCTCACCATATTTCTCATCCAATATGGCCTTGAGGTCCGCCTCTGCTCTGTTCCATACCTCGAGGTCGCCCATATAATCATCGGGTCTTGTGGACAGCTCAGCTCTGTATGTCAATCCGAATGTGCTGTAGATCTCATCGGCTATTGATATGATATCCGTGATCTCATCCTTTATCTGAGACTCCATAACAAATGTATGATCGTCATCCTGTCTGAATTCCTGTACCCTAAAGAGTCCGTTCATCTGACCGGATTTCTCCTTGCGGTGCAATACATCATACTCGCTGTAACGGATCGGGAGCTCTTTATATGAATGATTTGTCCTCTTATATGCCGTCATGGCATTCGGGCAGTTCATCGGCTTTGCCGCCATGGTATCCACGGCATCCCTGCTGTATACGACTGCATCCTTTGGAAGCGTCACGGATGTCGTCTCATCGCCATCCGTTCCCTTTTTAAGGTCATCTATGGTAAGGTCGCCCTTAAGGAAGCCCGAAGCTCCCGGTACGATGAACATATTGTTGAGATAATGAGCCCAGTGGCCGCTGATAAGCCAAAGCTTTTTATTATTTACAAGAGGAGCAGCGATCTCTGAGTATCCGTGCTTTTTCTGAATCTCACGTGAGTATTTCATGAGAGCCTGATACATCTCCCAGCCTCTCGGAAGCCAATAAGGCATGCCGGGTGCCGTATCCTCAAACATGAACAGGTCAAGCTTGCCGCCGATCTTCTTGTGATCGCGTTCCTTTGCCTCTTCGATAAATTTTATATGCTCCTTAAGCTGATCCTTTGACGGAAATGCATAGAAATATACTCTTTGCATCTGATCTCTCTTCGAATCGCCTCTCCAATAAGCCATGGATGCGGAATGAACAGAAAATGCCGCATTCATCAGCTCCTGCGAATTCTCTACATGAGGTCCTCTGCACAGATCGACATAATCATCGCCCGTAGTATATATCGTGATGATCTCACCGTCCGGAAGGTCATTTATAAGCTCTGTCTTATATTTTTGATCCTTGAAGATCTCCAGTGCCTCTGCCTTGGAAACCTCTCTCCTCTGCCATGCCTCTCTTCTCTTGATGATCTCTCTCATCTTGTCTTCGATCTTCGCATAATCGGTATCGGATATGGTCTTGCCCTGCGGAAGCACAAAATCATAATATCCGCCGTCTGCTATCTGCGGCCCGATGGCATATTGAACATCCTTGCCGTATATCTCTATTACAGCCTTTGCGAGTATATGCGCAAGGCTGTGACGGTAAACATCAAGAAAATCCTTACTGAGTTTCATTTACTTTTCTTCTTTCTGAATGTTTTTCGGACTTTTTCAAGTCGCTTTCAGCATAATATCATATTATGCGATCTTTTTCCATTAGGATTGGCCCAAAGTATGCAAAAGTTACTGCAGAATACTCGCCCGCAAATCCTTCATCCCGGCGATTTTCTGTACTGAGCGTGTGAGATATGCCGCAAAAACACGCTGCGTTTTCTGTTCCTCGCACACTGGCAGTGACCTGACATTTATTCATAAGACGTCGTTTGGTACAGCTTTCGCATAACAATTCAAAATGCGCAATTATCATTGCATTTTTTGCATCAAGTATATACTTTTTATGCAATTCTGATATAATCATCCAAAAATAAGGTGATATATCTATAGATTGTATCCCTCAAGTCATAAGGAGGCGGAAAATGAAGCCTACGCAGGATAAAGGAAAAAAAACCTACGATCGCTACAACCTAAACTCCAAAAGAAATTACAGCCGTTTGGTCAGCTTCAGTCTCATGGGTCCCGAGAGCGGTGCCCTGTGCGAGGTTGATTGCGACTGCGGCAAGATCACGCGAATAAATCCATACAAATTTGATAAAGAATATGTAAATGCCCACTGTCATCCATGGAAGATGACAGCAAGAGGCAAGACCTTCGAAGCCCCCGAGCGTATAAATATCACACATATGGGTCTATGCTACAAGACGAGGGTCTATTCCCCGAACCGCATACTCTATCCGATGAAGAGGGTCGACTGGGATCCAAACGGCGATCGTCATCCCGAGACACGCGGCATAAGCGGCTACGTGCGCATATCATGGGATGAGGCCGCGCAGCTGTGCGCCGATGAGATAAAAAGGATCCAACGCAAGTACGCCCCCGAGGCCGTACTTGTAGAGTCGGATATGCACGGCGAGGGAAAAAATATCGCGCCATCACATGGCTGTCCCAACAGGATGTTCTCTCTCCTCGGCGGATATACGCAGCAGATGAGAAATATGGACTCCTGGGAAGGCTGGTATTGGGGTGCCAAGCATGTATGGGGATGTGAGCCTGTAGGAGAGCAGAACCCGCAGGGCAATCTTATACCCGATATGGCAGAGCACAGTGACGGCCTGCTCTTTTGGGGCTGTGACCCCGAGGTTACGCCGCACGGCTTCGGCATCAAGGTCCCGACTCTCATATGCTATTGGTTCTCGGAGCTTGGCATAAAGAATATTTATATCTGCCCCGATCTTAACTACGGCGCCGCTATCCATGCAGACAAATGGATACCCATATTGCCGGGAACAGATGCCGCACTTCAGCTGGCGATAGCATATCAGTGGCTCACCAAGGGCACCTATGACAAAGAATATATAGCAAAGCATACGTACGGCTTTGATAAATTTGAAGATTATGTTCTCGGAAGAGAGGACGGCATACCGAAGACTCCTTCATGGGCAAGTGAAAAATGCGGCATAAAGCCATGGACTATCAAAGCTCTTGCGGACTATTGGGCTGAAAATACAGTATCTATCTGCCACGGCAACGGCGGAAGTGCCATAAGAGGCCCCTATGCGACCGAGAATTCCCGTCTTGAGGTCATGCTGCTCGGCATGCAGGGACTCGGCAAGCCCGGCGTACATCAATGCAAGATGATAGAATGGAGCATGTGGGCAAAGAATTATCCCGTACCATATACGCCGGAGTTCATACCTGCAGTTCCTCATATATGCGATGCCACAAGGACCGTACAGGGCGATGTCCCCGCTGATATAGAGATGAACAGATTCTCTCTCACGCAGCAGCAAAAGGACCGTGCCCCCGAGCTTATAGATCTTTTCAAGGTTCTTCCCGGCCCAAGACAATATATTCCAAGGTGTCTGGTGCAGAGAGCCATACTCGAAAAGCATGCCGAATGGATGGGAATGAGCTGCTTTTCACGGACGACAAGAAGCTCTCTCTCGAGAGTGCAGTGGAGTC
>CAZGVB010000050.1:0-8766 GCA_964528825.1 uncultured Parasporobacterium sp. | reverse complement strand
GTAAGGAAGGGCGATCTGTCTCAATACCACGGTGACTGCTATTTCGGCATCGATGCCGGATCTACTACTACTAAGATAGCACTCGTCGGCGAGGACGGCGCACTGCTCTGGTCTTGGTATGCGAGCAACAGAGGCAATCTCATAGATACTACAAAGCATGCGATAGAGCAATTAAAGAGCGAGATGCCATCAGACTGCCGCATAGCATGGTCATGCTCGACGGGATACGGCGAGGCTCTGCTGCAATCTGCTCTCATGCTTGACGAGGGTGAGGTGGAGACCGTAGCCCATTACAGTGCGGCACAATTCTTTATGCCCGATGTAGACTGCATATTGGATATAGGCGGTCAGGATATGAAATGTATCCGTATCAAGGATCATGCCATCGACAGTGTGCTCTTAAATGAGGCATGCTCATCGGGCTGCGGCTCATTTATAGAGAATTTTGCCACATCCATGAATACTACGGTGCAGGATTTTGCAAAGGCGGCTCTCTTTGCAAAGGCTCCTACCGATCTCGGTACCAGATGCACCGTCTTTATGAATTCCAATGTAAAGCAGGCTCAAAAGGAGGGCGCGGACATCTCTGAGATATCCGCAGGATTGTCATATTCCGTTATAAAGAATGCGCTCTACAAGGTCATAAAGATATCGGATGCCAGAGACCTCGGCAAAAAGATAGTGGTACAGGGCGGTACCTTCTACAATGATGCCGTGCTCAGGGCATTTGAAAAAACGATAGGCGCCGAGGTCATAAGACCCGATATCGCCGGCATCATGGGTGCTTTCGGTGCCGCGCTCATAGCTCGCAAAAGATGCAAGGGCAGACAGTCATCGATGCTCTCATTTGATGAGATCATCAATCTCGAATTCAAGACAGATCTTCGCAGATGCGGTCTGTGTACCAACAACTGTCTGCTGACCATCAATACCTTCACGGGCAAGAGAAAATTCATCTCCGGCAACAGATGCGAGCGCCCACTCGGCAAGGGCCGCAAAAATGAAGACGTACCCAATCTCTTCAAATACAAATACGAACGCATATTCGGATATGAGCCTCTGAAAGAGGAGGAGGCAAGCCGCGGCACGATCGGCATCCCGCGTGTCCTTAACATGTATGAGAACTTCCCATTCTGGGCAGTATTCTTTAAGGAGCTCGGATTTTCTGCGGTGCTCTCGCCCTATACGACCAGAAAGATATATGAGCTGGGTCTGGAGACTATACCGTCAGAATCCGAGTGCTATCCCGCGAAGATATCTCACGGCCATGTACAATGGCTCATAAATAACGGCATAAAGACCATATTCTACCCTTGCATCGCATTTGAGAGAAATGAAAGTCCAGAGGCTAACAATCATTACAATTGCCCGATGGTACAGTCATATCCCGAAAATATCAAAAATAATGTCGAGGATCTTAATGCGAAGGGCGTCAGATTCATTCATCCATTCCTGTCCATGAACGACTGCGATACATTTACGGCGGGACTTATACATGTATTTACAAAGGAATATGGCATTCCGGCCGCCGAGATCAAGGCCGCTGCGCACAAGGCATGGGATGAGCTCATAAGGGCAAAGAGAGATATAGAGCTAAAGGGCGAAGAAGTCATCAAATGGCTCACCGACAATAACAGACAGGGCATCGTGCTCGCAGGGCGTCCATACCATACAGACCCCGAGATCAACCACGGCATCCCAGAGCTTATCGTATCCTACGGTATAGCCGTGCTTACGGAGGATTCCGTATCACATCTGGCACACGCCGAGCATCCACTGCTCGTATTAGACCAATGGATGTATCATTCAAGACTGTACAGAGCTGCTAACTATGTAAAGACATCAGACAACCTCAATCTTGTCCAGCTCTTCTCCTTCGGCTGCGGCTTAGATGCAGTCACGACCGACGAGGTCAATGACATCTTGTCGGATTCAGGAAAGATATATACGGTACTTAAGATAGATGAAGTAACCAACCTTGGTGCCGTAAAGATAAGACTCAGGTCGCTCCTTGCAGCACTTAAGGAAAAGCAGGAGCAGGGCGATGTGCCTGTACCTGTATCTGCAGAATACAAGCGCGTGGAATTTACAGAGGATATGCGCAAGGACCGCTATACTATCCTCGCACCTCAAATGTCTCCTATACATTTCGATCTTGTAGCCAAAGCCTTCAACTCCTGCGGATACAATTTTGAGATTCTTGATAATGACAACAAGCATGCCATAGATACGGGCCTCAAATATGTCAATAATGACGCCTGCTATCCTGCGCTCATCACCGTAGGACAGATGATAAACGCCCTGCAAAGCGGCAGATATGATATCAACAAGACTGCGCTCATCATGACCCAGACAGGAGGCGGCTGCAGGGCATCAAATTATATCGGATTTATAAGGAGAGCTCTCAGAAAAGCCGGCATGGAGCAGGTGCCCGTCATATCACTCAGCCTCGGAATGGAGAAGAATTCAGGATTCAAGATATCGCTCTCACTCCTTAGAAAGGCCATATATGCACTTGTCATAGGCGATGTGTTCATGAACGTCCTCTATGCCACAAGGCCGTACGAGAAGGTGCCGGGAAGTGCAAATGCTCTCCATAAGAAGTGGGAGAACATCGTCATCGATGCCATAGGCAAGCCTTCATTCGGAAGAGGGATCGCGACAAGGCTGATCCGTCAGATAGTAAAGGAATTCGACTCTCTTGAAAGGCTCGATATAGTCAAGCCTCGCGTAGGTGTGGTCGGTGAGATCCTCGTCAAGTTCATGCCTGTCGCAAATAATAATGTAGTCGACAAGCTGGAGGCGGAAGGAGCCGAGGCCGTAATGCCGGGTCTGCTCGATTTCTTCCTTTATTGCCTGCAGAATATATATTTTAAGGTCGATAATTATAATATAAAAAAGAAGAGCAGATTGCTCGCAGATGTAGGCATAGCATATGTGGAGCATCTCAGGGCTCCCGCAAACAAGGCTCTTCGTGAAAGCGTGCATTTTATACCTACGACTCCTATATCAGAGATCGCGGATCTTGCGAAAGACTTCGTCTCGCTCGGCAACCAATGCGGTGAGGGCTGGTTCCTTACAGGAGAGATGCTGGAGCTTATAAATACAGGCGTACCGAATATTGTCTGTGCTCAGCCGTTCGGATGCCTTCCGAACCATATCATAGGAAAGGGTGTCATCAAGTCGCTGCGTGCCGCTCACAAGGAAGCAAATATCGTCGCTATAGATTATGATCCGGGTGCCAGCGAGGTCAACCAGCTCAACAGGATCAAGCTCATGCTCTCGACCGCGCAAAAGAATATAAAGGCGCAGGCTCCGAGCCGCAAGGTCGCTTATGAACAGTTCCAGGAAAAGCACGGGAAATAAGAGTATTCCGAGAAAGCACGGAAAATACACGCATTCCGGGAAAATGTGGAAATAGGGCAATGAAAAGTAAGGTAAGATGCGACATGCGTGCGAAAGGCAGATATACTTTTTCTCACGTCATGGCGAAATAAGAGGAAGGGCAGCGCCCTTCCTCTTATTTGTTGTCTTATTATTGTCTTGTTATTGTCTTATTTGCTGTTTTATTCGTTGTCTTATTGCTGCCTTATTTGCTGTTTTATTCGTTGTCTTATTGCTGCCTTATTTGTTGCCTTATTTGTTCTTTTTATCATTGTAGATATCTGTAAATTCCATTTTCACACCGCCGCTCTTATATCCCGGGAATGTGTCCAGACAGACGGAATGAACGGCATTAAATATACTCTTTTCTATGTCGGGATTGGTCTTTTTGAGCTCTTTTATCAGATTTTTAACCTCCTGTCTCTTAGAGCCCACGCCATCGCAATGAGCATTTTTTTCGGTGACCTTGCATGCGCAGCGGATAAATTCAAGATCATTATATCTCTGCCATGCGATGATATCCTCCTCTTTTATGCAATACATGGGTCTGATGAGCTCCATCCCCTCGAAATTGGTACTGTGTATCTTCGGCATCATTCCCTGCAGCTGAGAACCGTAAAGCATCGCCATGACAGTAGTCTCAATGACATCGTTCATATGGTGCCCGAGAGCGATCTTGTTGCAGCCCATCTCCTTTGCCTGCGCATAAAGAAATCCTCTTCTCATGCGTGCGCACAGATAGCAGGGAGATTTGTCCACACTATATGCAGCATCAAATATATCCGAGTCAAAAAAAGTAGCAGGAACATTCAGCAGCCTCGCATTATCCTCTATTTTTTTCCTGTTGATCTCATTATAGCCGGGATCCATTACAAGAAATTCCAGTTCAAAAGGCACATCACTTATGCGCCGGATCATCTGAAAGAGCTTTGCCATGAGCATAGAATCCTTGCCGCCCGAGATGCATACAGCTATCTTGTCGTCTTTTTCTACCAGCTCATATCTTTTTATAGCCTTTACAAACGGAGTCCACAGCTCCTTGCGAAATCTCTTCTGTATGCTGCGTTCTGCCGTCTGCCATTTTAATAATTCTTTTTCCATTTTTCTGTTAGTGTCTTTTTATCATATATTCAGGCCTTCCACTTTCCGACAATGCCGGACAGTTCCCTGTAAAGAAATTCTCTGTTCTGCTCCGTGACCGTATAATATGAGACATCGCTAAGGCCTCTCAGTTCATTTAAGAACGGGACGTCAAAGCGTTCCTTTATGACCATTATGATATACCTGTCCTGTGCCAATATCTCTTTTACCTTTTGCTTGAATCTCTCCGCCTCGGACTCAAGAAATCCGAGCTCGTCCATTATGATGACATTGCCCATGGGGACATTTTCTATCATAGATGTAGCAAGCCTGTCGAATCTTTCCGTATATGCCTTATGCCTGTTTTTGCCCGCGCAGGCGCCGAGATAATTATCCGCTGAATTTTTTCTTTCAGACGGCGGCACGGATGCCGGGTAAATATACAACGGAAACATGCCATTTTCATCAAAATGACCCCTGTCAAGCTTGGTGCAAAAGCCCGATATCGGTATATTTATATCTGCCGTCAATCTCTCCACAAGCGTTGATTTGCCTATCTGTATCGCGCCGCCTATGGCTATTTTCTTAATATCTGTACTGTTCATTTTCTCTGTTATCTGTATCTTTTAGGTTATCTGTTTTATTCTGTCTGTGTCTTTTTCAATTTTCTATTGAGTTTTTCTGCTGCCTGTGCCTTTTTTCGACTGCAACACCCTTCGCATTCTCTGAAAAGCACCTTTATACATGCCACAATATCCAGCCGTAATGCCACTCCTTATGGGTAGACACCATACCGTCTGCATCCGCATATTTCATGAGTGCCTCTTTTACTCTTTCGGTCATTTCCTCAGACTGTGATGCCTTAGGTGCCATTTTCAGCATTTCTCTTACGAAATCATCATCCGCGGGTGCCCTCTCGTCCTCTTCTTCCTTAAAATACTTAGTCTCCGGCCTCTTGCCCTCCAGCAGCAATATGTTGAAAAGTGCATAGAATGGCATGATATTGCGCTCTACAGGCTGCAGCTCCTCAGGCAGAGCCTCCTTAAGTACGATATCCGCAAGACTATTTGATATATTTATAAATAAGCTCTGAAAGCACCAGCCCCTGCTCATCGTCTCTGCCTTTTTCATGGCCTCATATGTGCTCATAGCGGGAGTGATCGATGAAAATACCAGGTCAAAAGCACCTCTCCAGCCAAGCTCATCGATATCCGCCTGTGAAAAATCGCATGGTGTATATGTCACATTTGAAAGTCCCAGAGAATCAGCATATTCCCTTCCGAATACACACATTTGCTCAGATATATCGGTACCCGTGACAGATCCTGCGCTCTTTGCGAATTCGCATACAAACCTTCCCGGCCCGCAGCCTATATCTATGACGTGGTCATCACCTGTAAGCAGTCCTCTGCCTCTTAAGTATTTTGCAGTCTCCTCTACTCGCCTTTTGCTTCTTGCGCTGCGTACCGGATTTTCCTTGAGCTCCTTGACCCAGCCGTACGACCTTTTGTCCCAATCGGCGCTGCCGTGGCTCATGCCGCTTTTTTTCCTCGACTGCCACAATTCTCTGTAATGCTTAAGCTCCTCTTCTTTGTTGAATTCCATGGTTTTTGTTCCTTCTTCCTTTTGGCCGCAGATATTCACTTCAAAAAGTGTGATTCCATATACCTGCCATGTATATGCTATGTTCCTATGTCACGTTTTCGTTAACTCACTAATATTTTTTCATTAACTCGTTAATACTTTTTCATTATTGATTGCTTTTTCAACCAACCCGTTAACTATATCATATCCGACGCCCTAAAGGTATCATCAATCGCATACATGTCGGTCGCGATCTGCTTTTGCGCGGCGCTGGAGAAGCCCTTGAAATCAGAAGGGCGCCACGCAGCATTGAAGGGCAGCCTGTCACTTGCAAAAGCATTTTTCTCTTGTCTAATCCGCAAAAATGATAAATAATACAAATACTGTGATAGCAATTTAGTCATGCAGTCGGGAAAGAAAATACAGGCAGCTGCTCGTCACCTATAGTCATTGGGTTTCGCCTGCGAAAAATGAAAGGATCATATATGAACAAAGAAAGATTAAATGAATATGCAAGGCTGATCGTAAAGGTCGGTGCGAATGTACAAAAGGGTCAACGCGTGCGTCTGCAGGCTGAGACCGATCAGGTGGAAATAGTCGCTGCAGTTACAGAGGAATGCTACAAGGCGGGCGCCGAATATGTTGAGATCATATGGTCATGCGGTGATATATCGAAGCTGCATTACAAATATGCATCCGCTGATGTCCTTGGTGCCGTGCCGCATTGGGAGGAGGAGCGGTTCAGGCAGATGACCGTAGATCTTCCCGTGCGTATCTTCATAGAATCCGCAGATCCGGATGAGATGAGCGACATATCGGCAGATCTTCTTGCCACTGTCGGCAGGATGCGTGCAAGCGTCCTTAAAAAATATCGTGACGAGATAGACGGAAAGCATCAATGGCTCATCGTGGCGGCAGCATCCGCAAAATGGGCAAAGAAGGTATTTCCGAATGATACGGAAGATATAGCCACGGAAAAGCTCTGGGATGCTATCTTTGATTGCCTCTATCTTAAGGAAGGCTGCGACAGCACACAGATATGGAAGGCTCATACGGACAAGATGACTCAAAAGGCCGATTGGCTGAATGCACAGCATTTTACCAAATTGCATTATACGAGTGCTAACGGCACAGATTTTACGGTAGATCTGATACCGGATGCCAAATGGAGCGGCGCAGGTGATATCAATCACGCAAATAATGCCTTTTATGTGCCTAACATGCCCACAGAGGAGGTATTTACCAGTCCTATGAAGGGTCAATGCGAAGGACGCCTGGTATCCACCAAGCCTCTCAGCTGGTCGGGACAGGTCATCAATGACTTTGTCGTAGACTTTAAGGACGGCAAAGTATCAGATTGCAAGGCCGCACAGGGAGAAGACATACTTCGCAAATTATTTGCCATGGATGAGGGTGCATCTATGCTCGGTGAGGTAGCGCTCGTTCCGAAGGAGTCACCTATCAATATGTCGGGACTTATGTTCTTCAATACTCTCTTTGATGAAAATGCCTGCTGTCACGTGGCTGTAGGTCAGGGATTTTCAGAGGTCCTGGACGACTTTATGGAAATGACCGATGATGAGATACACGCAAAAGGCGTCAATGATTCATTGATACATGTGGACTTCATGATAGGCTCAGATGATCTGTGTATCACGGGCATACGCGCAGACGGCAGTACGGAGGCCATATTTACAGACGGCACATGGGCTTGTTAAATCGCCATTTGCAGCAAAGCAGCCTTATCACATTCTCATGATAAGGCTGCTTTTGACTTTTTTGAATACTGATTATTCGCAATTACGAACTTATATATTCAATTTTATATTTTCTCCCGTAATGCCCACGAACGCACCCTTTTCGGCTTGTGGAGAATCCGGATGGCACAGCAGCCATTTATTTCTCATCCAGAGCATTCCGTCTTCGCCCGCAAGCGTGCTGTCTGTCTTGTCCAAAGGACTGTTGGTGCCGTCTGCCAATACAACGAGGCAATTGAAACCATCCTCCTCTATACGACATGGCGCGAAATGCAATACTCTCGGATATATCTCTATCAAAACATCCGGCGGAAGATAGACGGCCGACAGTCTGCTGCTGTCAATCCTTCGCTCGCATATATCTTCGGGTCGGCCGAGCAGCAATACCAAGCCGCTCGTCGTAAAATTCACCTCGCTGCAGCGGTGATATTCGAGTGCGTTCAAGGTATAGCTGTGCCCGTTGCAATAGCCCGCCTCTATTGGCATATCTCCAAAGACTGATCTCTTTATTTCTTCTATAATGTCCAAAGACATAAGAGACTCATCTGCTGCCTTATAGCAATTGCCCTCCTCGGGTATAGGTATCTTCTGCATGGCGAGATGCAATTGCTCCATGCCGCCTATATCGATCACATGCCCGTATGCCTCAAACCTTTTATCATATATATCAAATATCTCAAGATGCGGATTCTTAAGCCTCAGCTGCTCCGGCTTCATCTCATTCCTCCCCTTTCAAAGAAGTTCTCTACCATAAGAAGTCCTGCCGCGGACTTTTCAAGCTCCTGGTTGTATCTGCTCTTTTCTATCGGTATATCATGGCGCAGATCCACGCCCTCTCTCATCTGTGCCATAAGCTTGGCAAGATAATACGGATTGTCGAATATCCTGCCATAGAGCACTATCTTTCCCGGATCTATCGTATATATCACACTCTTGAGTGCACTTGCGAGAGCATCTATGG
>CAZGVB010000049.1:0-8798 GCA_964528825.1 uncultured Parasporobacterium sp. | reverse complement strand
AATTTTTACGGCCGATTTTTACAATCGAGGATATGTTCTCTCGAACAGTTTCGGCACCTTGAGTGAGTGATTTGAATATGAATATTTCTCGCAAAAAAGCCTGAAAACAGGCGATTTTCGGCCATTATTCCTTGCCGCGTGACATCAATACTACCGTCTCAACATGCACTGTATGCGGAAACATATCGACAGGGGCGGCTTTGATAAGCTTATAGCAGCCGCCTTGAGTGAGGATCTTTATATCACGGGCAAGAGTGGAGCTGTTGCAGCTTACATATATTATCTTTTCGGGAAGTACACTTAAGATAGCATCAAGGAGAGCCATATCACAGCCCTTGCGCGGCGGGGCAAGTACAACTATATCCGACCTCATTCCTTTATCTGAAAGGACCATTTGCGGAAAAACGGTCTCAGACGGACCGCAGAAGAAAGAGACATTTTTTATGCCGTTAAGCTGTGCATTTAGCTTTGCATTTTCAATTGCGGGAGCTACGATCTCCACGCCGCAGACTCTGGCGGCTTTTTTTGCCAGAAAAAGAGATATTGTTCCCGCACCGCAATAGAGGTCCCATACATATTCTTTTCCCGTAAGGTCTGCAAATTCAAGGACTTTATCATAAAGACGCTCTGTCTGCACAGGATTTACCTGAAAGAATGACAACGCAGAGATCCTGAATTTCAGGTCTTTTATGGTATCCTCTATATAATCATTCCCGAACAGGCATTTGGTCTCTGTCCCGAGAATCACATTGGTTTTCTTCTTATTTATATTTAGACATATGCTGCTGATGTTCGGAAATTCGTCTCTAAGCTCACGCACCAGCAGATCATTGGCATTATCCGGAAGGGACGGGGCATTTATCACAAGGCAGACCATCATAGAACGGTCTTTGGCTGATCTTATGAGGATATGACGGACTATGCCGCAACCGGTAGTTTCATCATATGCAGAGATATTATGCTTAGTGAGAAAATCCTTGATCTTCACCAGCACCTTATCTGCATCCGTCTTGGAGACGGGGCAGTCACTGCCTTCTACGATATAATGTGTCCGTCCCGCGTAGAAGCCGCATACTATATTGCCGTCTTTGTCGGTGCCTACGGGATATTGCATCTTATTTCTGAAATGAAGCGGAATGCATCGGTGCATGGCATCCTCATTGCAGCCCGGATCTGCAGCCTGCATTCCTATGATCGGCTGTAATAAAAAGTCACTTTGTCCGCCGATGCGCTCAAGATCGTTCCTGACCTTGGCTTCCTTGAATGCGAGCTGAGCGGGATAAGACATTTCCATGAGCTGACAGCCTCCGCATCTTGAAGAGCGAGGGCATGGGGGCGATATCCTGTCGGGGGACGGCTCTAATATTTCAAGAGTCTTTGCATATCCGTAATTTTTATTCATTCGCGTTATCACGGCAGATACTCTGTCGCCTGTGACAGCGCCCTTTATAAAAAAGGTAAAATCGGATGCCCTGCCTATGCCGAGACCGTCTACGCTCATATCCGTTATATCTGTTTGGATAATGTCATTCTTTTTCATTCTTAATGGAGTCTTACTGCTGAGCCTTTATTGCGTCGATAAGGTCACCGATGGTCTTGATCTCTCCGAGATTGCTGCCTGTGAGGTCTACACCGAATTCATCCTCCAGAGATACCGCAAGATAAAGAAGCGATACCGAGCTGAGGTTCAGATCCTCCTTGAGACGGGATTCGCGGGACAGAGATTCCACATCTATATTTTCATCAAACTGTTTTACGATCTCTTTCAATTTTTCTTCCATTTGTATATCCTTTGGCCGTTATCTAAGAAAAACGGTCTTATCCTTTCTCCCCTGCTTTTGGGGCATCATCAAATGCATTGTAATTTATATACTTTCCGCAAGCTCTTTGCATTTTTCGATGCGATCATCGAGTATGCCGAGCAGCAGGTCAATATCCTTTTTGCACGGAAGCTTACTGTCGCAAAAATCCGATACCTTAAATGGATCGTCAAAGACGACTATATGTCTGCCCGCGATATTTGTCCTCCTTCTGATATATGTAGGGACAATTGGTGCATCCGACATAGCTGCTATGAGCAATATTCCTCCCTTTGCGGCGCCTCCGCCTATGGTTCCTTCAGGGAACATACCGAGCAGATTGCCTTCCTTGAGTATGAAAGCACATCTGTTTATTGCTTTTATGTCGGCGCCCCTGCGGTCTATCTTGATGCATCCGGCAGCTGTGAGGAGCTTGCCCCTGAAGCCTGCCATGACTTCTTCGCTCGCGACGTAGAAAAATCTCCTGTACCAAAAGCAGGAGTTAAGCAATATCGGGTCCGAAAAGCCCGTATGATTGGCGGCTATGATGCCGCGCTCAAGGCTTTTGATAGCAGCCTTTGTCTCTTCACCGCCTGTATATATCTTTTTTGCTCTGTAATAGGGAATGGTGGTTAAAAGGCAGCCTCTCCCGATATCCATGGCCAATTTTTGCATCGCTGTGAGCTTTTTTTCCGCCATCTTATACTTTTGCCTTTTTCCTTTCCGTTTCCTTTCCGAGCTCCTTTATCTTATTCAATACGATATCGTTGCACATCTGTATATCTTCTTTTGAAGGATATTCCTTATCGCAGATCGCCTTGAGATTAATAGGCTCGCCTATGGTCACATGCGCTCTTTTGGTCATGCCGTAGCAGCCGTCCGTATATACGGGTATGATATCTGCACCCGACTGAAGCGCTATCATCACATAGCTCGGGGTGAAACGGGACATCTTTCCTTCTCTCGGAAGCTGACCTTCCGGGAAAATGCATATACGGTCACCTTGCAAAAGTGCCTTTACACTCTCATCTATAAAGCTGAAATCCATGGTCGCTCTGTCTACTCTCAGGCATCCCATGCGATTCAGCATATGGCTTACGATCTTTACATTGGTATCATAGACCACATCCGCTACCAGAAAACGTACAGGAGTCTTAAAAAATAATATGGTATAAAATGGCACATCCATTATAGCTTTGTGGTTGGAGACGATCATTGCGCCCTTATGCACGGCAGTGGTCTGCACCTGCTTGTTTTCATAATATATCTTCCATTTAAAAAAGACCTTGGCCGGAAGATAGCCTGTTATCTTAACAAAATAAAGAAAAAATCTGTTCATTTCCTATCTGATCTGTATTCCGGCAGTCTTTCGATATATCCGCAAAATTCTCTTATCGTATGGCATGCGCCGTCTTTATCAAACATGATATGTATGCCAAGCTCCTCATTTATCCTCATGATAAGTGAAAAATAATCTATACTCGTCGCACCGAGGTCATATAGGAAATGGTCATCCATATATATATCATTTAAATCTCTGTCTGTAAATTCCGCGAAAAGGGATCTGATCAGCATTGCCAGATGATCCTCTTCGGAGACTTTTTCTCTTCCCGATACAGATCCGCTTAGTACATCATCAAACGAAAATAAATGAATGCTTCCGTTTGATATGCCTCTTTTCAGATAATCTCTGCTGACCTTTATGGAACCATCGGCGCAAAGAGGATCAAAGGAAAAAAAATATTTCTTTATCTTATATACATCCGGAAGCTTATCAGAGAGGGCATATGCACTGTCTGCAGTCGCCTTTGCATCCTGTTTTGATATATCTCTCCTTAAACGTATGACCAGAGCAATCTCCTGAGATGAGACATCTCCGTATCCGAATATACAGAATTGTTCGGCCTTTGGGAAGGCAAACGTCTTTTCTATTTCATCCGGATTGATATTTTCACCGGACTCTGTGATGATCAGGTCACCGGATCTTCCGAGGATATAATAATTGCCATGCTCATCGACTGATGCGATATCGCCCGAATCATAATGATCGTCGATCACGATCTCGCGGCCTTCTCGTATCAAAAGACTGCATAAGGAATTGCCCGAGATCTGCAATGTGCCGTCACTGTTTATATCATATCTTACAGAATCAAACGGCTTTCCCACGGAATTTTGAAGGCGCGACTTGATATCGCTGCGCAGCTCCACGGATGTGATGCCCGTCTCACTCATGCCATATCCGTTATAAAGAGGATACCCGAGTGCATTTATAAGCTGCAAGGCGCTGCCTCTTATATATCCGCCGCCGCTGATCAGGAAGCGGGGACTGTATCCGAAGAGCTGCTCTGTCACCTGCCTCATGATGCGCTTGGCAAGAAACATGCCGAAGGTCGGGAAGGTCTCCTGGAGCTTAAGAGATAATGCAATGCCCTTTCGGAATTTCTTTATCTGCGCCTCTCCTCCGGCCTCGACCTTTGCCATGACCTGCTTTTCTATGGTATGCCACAGCATAGGAACGGCGAAGATATGCGTTACCTCAAATCTTTTGACAGTAGAGAGGATGGAGGATGCCGAATAATCCTTTATAAAGACCATAGGCCTTGCGAAGAAGGAAAACCAAAAATAGACCGCCATCAGCCCGAAGATGTGATAAAAGGGCAAAAAAGCGAGCTGCTTCAAGGCTCCATGATAGAATTTCGGCATTTGCTTGTTCTGCAGCAATATACTTTTGCAATTTAATATCTGATTCGCGATCCTTTCGCCATTATAGATACATACGACCTCTTTGAGCGTAGTGGCGGATGTGGATATGGCTATTTCATCCGCAAAGGATATCTTGTCGGGAGAAATGGCATTTCCGCCCTCGGCAGAGATCTCATTTGCATCTATATACATGCACGGATAGGAGGTATCTCCCTCCGCGACAGAGTAGAATATTCCCAGAGTGTTTATGATACCTTGCGTAAGCGGTGCCGGATGTCTCTTGTTGACCAGATAAGGCTTACAGCCTATCATGAGCAAGGCCCAAAAGCATATGATCCATCTGACGCTGTTGTCCATATCCAGGGCAACGAAGGCTCCCTTCTGGGGTATCTGTGCATACAGGCGTTCGGCTGCGGACAGGATACGCTCCTTTCCTTCACCGAAGGTCATGCTTTTTTCTTCTTCCGCCTCAAGCCACTGTGCCATGATCTCGTTGGGACGCGAGAACATGATATTGAAGATATTTTCAATCGTTTTGCAGCCGCTCAGAGCATCGCAATTTGACTCGACAAGGGTCCTGACATATTTATTCATTAAATGCTCCCATCAAAGCGATGTTTACCATATCGGCAAGGGAATGCTCCCTGAGGGAGGGGTCCATCTCTTCACCTGTGAGGATATTGTTTGATACGGTAAATACCGCAAGCGCCTTTTTATGCGCAGCCGCTGAATTGGCATAGAGAGCCGCAGCCTCCATCTCAAAAGCCAGGACTCCACGTGCTGCCCATTTTTCAACAATATCTGTCTCGCTGCTGTAATATATCTCCTGCGTAAGGACAGGGCCTGTATGTATCTGCGCATCCGTGATAAGTGATGCTGCTGCCGCCCCGGCCGAGTCAAACAGCTCTTTATCTGCGGCAGGAAGATAGTCTGAAGGGAGGCTTAGCTGATCCAAAAATGATGAATTGGTATATGCGATATCTGCGATTATGCAATCGCCTACCTTTACGTCCCTGCGGATACTGCCTGCGGTACCGGTCCTTATAATGGTCTTTACATCATAAAAATTAAAAAGTTCATAGGCATAAATACTGATAGAGGGGATGCCCATACCGCTTGCCATTACGGTCACTTCCTTGCCGTGCCAGCGGCCTGTATAGCCTCTTACGCCTCTTATATTGTTCACAAGCCTTGCATCAGAGAGGAATGTCTTTGCTATCCATTCGGAACGCATAGGGTCTCCCGGCATTATGACCGTGCTTGCTATATCCTCTTTGCCTGCTGCGATGTGCGGTGTAGGTATCATTTGTTCTCCTTTGATAGTTTAGTATGTATAGCCTATAGCCCGCTTATTATTTTCGGGTATCGGATCAGTATATGCAACAGTATTTGCTGCGTCGAGAATTGTATACAACCATAGAATCCGCCGTATCAAAAATGCATATGTTATAGCATTCGTTTTATCAAAATCCGTATATATCATATATTTCATCTGTATATATGCCCGGTTCTTTATAGATGATAAGCGGCTTTTCCACCTTCATCCCGCTTTTGCCCTTATAAGAGGATTCGAGAAGAAACATGACCGCGTCCGAATCAGCATATGAATGAACCATTTTCAGCCGCTTCGGCTGCAGATGTACCTCTCTTAAGATATCCATTATCTCTGCGAGTCGCTCGGGTCTGTGGACAAGATAGAATTTGCCGCCGGTCTTAAGAAGAGAGGCGGCCTGATATGCGACATCAAAGAATGTGCATTTTATCTCATGTCTTGCGATAGCCTTTGCCATGCTCGGATTCTTTAGTCCGCTGTCTGCTTTCATGTAAGGAGGATTTGATGTTACAGCATCAAAAGCACCCTTGCCCAGGATATCGGATGCGCTGCAGATATCACCGTGGATGATATGGATGTCATTTTGCAGATCGTTTAAAAGCACACTGCGCATGGCCATATCACAGCTTTCCTTCTGGATCTCAAGCCCCGAAATGTCTCTTGAGAGCGTCTTTGCGCGCAGCAATATAGGTATGATGCCTGTGCCTGTGCCGAGATCTGCTATGCGCCCGCGGGTGGCAGGCGGGACAAATCCGGAAAGGAGCACCGCATCCATACCAAAGCAAAATCTTGACGGATCCTGGATAATCTTGTATCCGCCGCGTTCGAGGTCGTCTATCCGTTCTCCTTCAAGAAGAGTGACATCCATCACTGCATATCTCCGTCATCGTCTGAGCTATATTCGCTGTCGGAGCTGTCTTTACTTGTATGCTCGCCCGGGCCTTGCTTGCCGCCGCGGGATTTGGCAGGCGAGGGCTTGGCCTCAGGTCCTTTTTTTCTTCTTTCGAAGGTAAGAGTTCCGGCGTCATATTCTCTTGCTTCCTTTTCATCATTGCCTATATCGACGATGACCTTGATCTTTTGCCTTAATATATTTATGGCACTTACGACGCCGTGATAGCCGTCCTCGGTCGTAGTAGTATCGCCCACTCTCGGCAGGTTCCTGTTCAATTCTCTGTATGTTTCGTCCTCATATCGTATACAGCACATGAGTCTTCCGCATTCGCCGTATATCTTGGTGGGATTGAGGCTGAGATTTTGGTTTTTGGCCATTTTGATAGAGACAGGCTGAAATTCGGAAAGAAATGAATGACAGCAGAATTCTCTTCCGCATACGCCTATACCGCCCTTGGCTCTGGTCTCGTCACGTACGCCTATCTGGCGCAGCTCTATCCTGGTCCTGTATATGCTCGCAAGATCCTTTACAAGCTCGCGAAAGTCTACGCGTTCGTCAGCAGTAAAGTAGAATAGGATCTTGCTGCGGTCGAAGGCATATTCGACATTTACCAGCTTCATGTCCAGCTTGTGTTTTGCGATCTTTTCAAGAGCCGTATCAAATGCGGCTTTTTCTTTTTCCGCATTTTCCTCTACGGTCTTGCGGTCCTGCTCTGTAGCTGTTCTGATGACGGGCTTGAGAGCAGCCTGAAGCTCGCCGTCATCGATCGATCTCGGCTCGAGGACTACATTTCCGAATTCGATGCCCCGTGACGTCTCGACTATTACGGCATCTTCTAATGTGATGTCCAGATCTCCCGGATCAAAATAATACATTTTCCCGTTTTGTTTGAATTTTACACCGATTATCTTTTTCATAAAGTTATGATCCTCATTTGAATCCTTATAGGTCAAAGCACATTTGGCCGCGCAGCGACAAAAGGAGAGCCTCCAGCACGGCGTCAGCCTTGACATTTGCCTGCGCCCTGTGCTCTGCCGTATCTATTGCGGCAAATGCGCCATTTATCTGTTCATATGTCATTTCTTTCGCAGCCTTCGTTAGTAGAGTGCTCTCGGCATTGAAATAAAGGCTTTGTCTGCCATTGTCTTTTTGGCATCCTGATCTTATCATCAAAATATCCCGAAATAATTTTCTGTAAATATCAAGAACCTCTGAGATGCTCTCTTCCGAAAGGCGTACAGCATATTCATAGATCTCACCTGCATCCATGGCATGCATCTTCTTTAAAGATACCAATATATCCTCTATCAGTGCCTTTTTTGTACCCTCACCTGCAAGGTCTATTGCAAGGCCGAGATTGCCGCTTGCATAATCGGCATATTTTTCGGCATCAGCCTGGGAGACATTGCAGTCCGTCCTCAGGACGTCCGCTATCTGCTGTCTGGGCAGTCTTTCGGCGTCAAGGCATATGCATCTTGAGAGAATCGTAGGAAGGAAGGCCTTGGGATTTTCCGTAAGCAATAATATCACTGCATAAGATGGGGGTTCTTCGATGGTCTTAAGCAGAGCGTTTTGCGCGCTCTCGCTCATCAAGTGCGCGTCCTCGACAATGTATATCTTGTATCTGCCGTAATATGGCTTGATATTGATATCATCTATGATCCGCTCCCTTATGAGATCCACCGAGATACTTTTATCCTTTTTGTCCTTGAAGACGCGTATCATATCGGGATGATTGCCGGAAAAGGCTCTTATGCATGAAAGACACGTGCCGCAGGGGCCGTCCTCAAGAGTACGCGCAGACTGGGCATTTATGCTGTCGCAGAGAAGCCCGTATGCGAGATATTCGGCCAATGTCTTTTTCCCGCCGCCCTTCGGGGCATTTATGATATAGGCATGGGAAAGCCTGCCCTTTGAAAGAGCCTCTGACAGATGAGATATATTCTTTTTGTTGCCTAAAAGTCGTATCTGTACAGACATAACACCGAATTATAGCATATATTCAATCAGCTTTCATGAAGGCGCTCTTTTTTCACTGTGGGTTGCTGCAGGGTAATTGCAGGGTAAC
>CAZGVB010000048.1:0-9097 GCA_964528825.1 uncultured Parasporobacterium sp. | reverse complement strand
CTCATATCCTGTTTCCTTTCAAATGATCGTTGTATTTTATCAGATCCTTTGCATGATAATAGCATCCTTGGCAAGAACCGCCTCTGCATCGCTCTTTCGCTTGGCATCCAGCTTTTCTGCAAGAGCATCGTCACTCACCGCAAGTATCTCTGCCGCAAGAAGTGCTGCATTCTTGGCCCCGTCTATACCAACCGCGGCAACAGGTATGCCGCCCGGCATCTGTACCGTAGAAAGCAGGGCATCCATTCCCTGCAGCGACGATCCCGAGCACGGAATACCGATAACAGGTACGGTCGTGACGGCTGCCACAGCACCTGCCAGATGAGCTGCCATTCCAGCGGCACATATGATGGCGCCAAAGCCTTCTTCTCTTGCGGAAAGTGCAAACTTCCTTGCCTCCTGCGGCGTGCGATGTGCGGAATACACATGTACCTCAAAAGGGATCTCCAATTCTTTAAGTACATCAGTTGCCTTTTTTACTGTCGGAAGATCTGAATCACTTCCCATGATCACACCGATCTTTTTCATCATTTGCCTCCTGCCTTTGCCTCACAATAAAGGCAGCGATAAATCTTATTTTCCTTGTCTCTCAGCTTGAATATCTGCGGCAGCTCCTGCTCTGTAGTCGTGATGCATCTCGGATTTTTGCACTTTATCACATTTGTGAGTGTCTCCGGCATCTCAAACTTTGCTTTTTTGACGCGCAAGCCGTTCTTGATGAAATTCACCGTTGCGCCGGGATCAACATAGCCTATGATATCATAATCGACCTCAATGTCCGCATCTATCTTGATTATGTCCTTTTTGCCCAGCTTATGGCTGATGACATTCTGTATGATGGCCACAGGTACGTCGAGCTGTGATAGTCCGAGAAGCTCATAAAGCCTCATGCCCTGCCCTGCCTGTATATGATCAATGACCAGTCCGTTTTCGATAGAATCTATATTCATATGGTTCCAGCCTCCTTCAGAAGTTTCAAAATGAGTGCCATTCTCATATATTTGCCGTTAAGAGTCTGCTTAAAGTAGCATGCTCTCGGATCATCATCAACTGCAACGCTTATCTCATTTACACGCGGAAGCGGATGCATGATGATCATGTCCTCCTTAGCACTTTCCAATTTTTTCATATCCAATATATATGTATCCCTGAGTCTCAGGTAATCCTCCTCATTGAAGAATCTTTCCTGCTGCACTCTTGTCATATAAAGTACATCAAGCTCCGGCATTGCCTCCTCTAAGCTTGTGGTCTGGACATAAGGTATATTCTGCGCCTGCAATACATCCTTCTTCACATAGCTTGGCAGCTTCAGCTCTTCAGGTGATATGAGTACGAATTTTATATTTGGATATCTTACCATAGCATTGATAAGTGAATGCACGGTGCGTCCGAACTTGAGATCGCCGCAAAGGCCTATCGTAAGTCCGTCAAAATGTCCTTTTTCTCTTCGGATAGTAAGAAGATCCGCCATGGTCTGTGTCGGATGGCAATGTCCTCCGTCACCCGCATTTATTACGGGAACAGCCGCATTGTTGGCAGCAACAAGCGCAGCACCCTCCTTCGGATGACGCATGGCTATTATGTCTGCATAATTGCTTACGACCTTGACAGTATCCGCTACACTCTCTCCCTTTGATGCAGATGAGCTGGCTCTGTCCGTTACCGAAAGGACGTTGCCTCCAAGCTCATACATTGCAGCCTCAAAGCTGAGCCTTGTTCTCGTCGACGGCTCAAAAAAGAGTGTTGCCAACTTCTTGCCTCTGCATATGTTGCTGTATGCCGCAGGGTTTGCGATAATATCTTCTGCGGTAGTCAACAGTTCCTCGATCTCCTGTGTGGAAAAATCCACGATATCTATGGCACTTCTCATTTGTTGTCTCCTTTTATCCAGCTCTCATCGGACGGATCGTTTCTGAATGCGATAAGCTTTTCGATATCGCCGGCATCAATATATCCCTCTTTCGCCGCCACATGAGCCATTGTATCAAAATCTGTCAGGGAAATATTGCGGATATTTGCTTCCCTAAGCCTCTCCTCGCTCTTCTTCATACCATATGTAAATATAGAAACTATGCCGAGCACATCTGCTCCCGCCTCTCTCAAGGCGTCAACAACCTCTATAACGCTTCCTCCTGTGGATATAAGGTCCTCGATCACCACAACCTTTTCTCCGGCCTTAAGCTCTCCCTCTATCCTGTTTTGTCTGCCGTGATCCTTTGCTCCCGATCTCACATATCCCATCGGAAGATCCAGAATATTTGCAGTGAGGGCGGCATGCGCGATACCTGCTGTGGCCGTGCCCATGAGCACCTCTGCCTCAGGAAAATTTTCTTTTACAAGAACTGCAAGGCCATCCTCTACATGATCGCGGATCCTCGGTGCGGTAAGAATAAGCCTGTTGTCGCAATATACAGGACTCTTTATCCCGCTTGCCCAGGTAAAAGGCTCATTCGGTCTGAAGAAAACAGCCTTTATCGATAAAAGATCCTCGGCAATCTGCTTTTTTAATTCCATTTTATTCTCCTTTATTTCAAAATTGTCATCGTTCATCTGCCATCTGTCATGCAGCCCATCAAAATATACAGACTTTTGAGGATTACATGAATATAACAGCCGATATGTCACATTAAGATCTCACGGTCTGTATACTGTCTGCTCTCATACAAACTCAGATATGCATCTTTCATATGCCGCAACAGGATCTGCGGCCTGCGTGATCGGACGTCCTACAACTATATAATCGGATCCCTCTATTTTTGCCTGAGCCGGTGTCATTATCCTCTTTTGATCGCCTGCGGCACTGTCTGCAAATCTTATTCCCGGTGTTACGGTAAGGAAACTGCCGCCGCATGCTCTGTGAACTGCTGCTGCCTCAAGAGGAGAGCATACGACACCGTCAAGCCCTGCCGATGCGGCGCATCCTGCATAATGTATTACTACGTCCTCCATAGGCTCCTTTATGAGCAGCTCCTTCTCCAGCATTTCACGATCGGTAGATGTAAGCTGAGTGACCGCAAGCAGGATCGGTCTTGTCCCGTCAGCCCTCGTAAGACCTTCTATCGCCGCCTTCATCATGGCGCTGCCGCCTGCTGCATGCAGATTGACCATATCAATATCAAGTCCGGACAATACACTCATTGCTTTTTTTACTGTATTAGGGATATCGTGAAGCTTGAGATCAAGGAATATCTTATGGCCTCTTCTTTTTACATTTCTTACGATATCGGGTCCTTCGGCATAAAAAAGCTCCATGCCGATCTTTACAAACGGCTTTCTTTCCTTTTCATTAAATCTGTCCAGAAAGTCATACATCGATCCGGCACTTGAAAAATCGCATGCTACAATAACGTCTCTGCTCATATATACAGCTTACTCCTTTGCTTTGCCTATAATATCGGCAAGATTTTCAATATTATACTTATCCATGATCTCGGGAAGTTTTTTTATGATATCGCGGCATATATACGGATCTGTCAGATTGGCCGCACCTATCTCAACCGCAGATGCACCTGCCATCATCATTTCGATCACATCCTCTGCTTTTGATATACCTCCCATTCCTATTACCGGTATGCTTACGGCACAGGATACCTGATATACCATTCTAAGCGCCACCGGGAATATTGCCGGGCCCGACAGCCCGCCTGTTATATTTTTTAGCAGCGGTCTACCGTTCCTTATATCTATCCTCATTCCGAGCATGGTATTTATAAGACTTATCGCATCCGCACCTGCCCCCTCGCAGGCCTTTGCTATCTGCACTATATCCGTAACGTTGGGCGAGAGCTTTACTATCACCGGCTTTGTCGTTGCCTTTTTCACCTCACCTGTTATGAATGCCGCAGCATCAGGATCTGTTCCGAATGCCATACCGCCGCCATGTACGTTCGGGCAGCTTATGTTTATCTCAAGCCAGCCTACCTGCGGCTCATCATTCAATCTTTGACATACGTATATATATTCGTCTGCCGAGAAGCCGCTGACATTTGCCATTACGGGCTTATCGAACACCTTTTTCAGTCTTGGAAGTTCCTCTCCTATCACAGCCTCCACGCCCGGATTTTGTAATCCTACCGCATTCAGCATCCCACAGGGGCATTCTGCTATGCGAGGCAGTTCATTGCCGTATCTTGCCTCCCTCGTGGTACCTTTAAAGGAAAATGTGCCGAGACAATTTATATCATAAAGCTGTGCGAACTCATATCCATATCCGAATGTGCCCGATGCCGGGATGACGGGATTATCGAGCATTATGCCGCACAGCTCTGTATTCAGTCTTCCCATAATATTTCCTCCTTTTTAAGGACAGGCCCATCCTTGCATATGCGTTTGTATCCGCCCTTTACCTTACACGAGCATCCCATACATGCACCGAAGCCACATCCCATGCGTTCCTCAAAGCTGAATTCGCCCTGCGTCTTAAGCCTGTTATATACAGCCTTCAGCATAGGCTTCGGACCGCATGTGTAAAAATATGTATATTCCTCAGGCAATGCATCTGTAACAAATCCCTTTATACCATAACTTCCATCTACTGTAGTCACATATACATCGCATCCGATGTCACGAAATTCCTTTTCATAAAAGATCTCACATGCCTTGTTAAAACCGAGTATCGCAGTGACATGCTTTTTCTGAGATATGAGCTCCTTTGCAAGCCTGTACAGCGGCGGAACACCCGCTCCTCCTCCGAGAAGAAGCGGCGACTTCCCGCTTAATGAAAGATCGTATCCGTTGCCGAGTCCCGTAAGGATATCCAATCTTTTGCCGATCTTCATTGCGGACATTTCCATAGTCCCCGCACCAACAACCTTGAATATAATAACAAGCTGCTTGTCATCCCAATCACATACCGATATCGGTCTTCTCAGGAAAAATCCGTCTGTCTTTATATTTATAAACTGCCCCGGTCTTTCAAGAGCACTTGTATCTCCCTCTAATGTCATCTCATAGACATCCGGTGCTATCTGTCTGTTCTTTATTATTTCGTAAGTTCCCTGATTCATATTATCTGTCTATTGCTTTGTCCCTTCATGGTTCCTAATGTCTGACTGCTGCTTTATCCATTCACGAATCCCAGTGTCTGACTGCTGCTTTATTCATTCATGATTTCCAGTGTCTGACTATCATTCTGTTACCTTCGGATTCTTATTGTTTAGCTGCTTTTTTTTCGCCGGACATTGGTCATTTTTCTTCATATACTGTCCTGCCTGCGCATACAGTCTTGACGCATCTTCCGAAAAGCTTCATTCCCGTATATGGCTGAGCCTTTCCCATGGATAAAAATTCGTTCGGATCTACCTCAAATGAGCGTTCGAGATCCCATATGGTATGGTCATCACCAAGAGGTATCCCAAATCTCTTTCTTGGATTGTATGCTATCAGATCAATGAGCTTTTCAAACGAAATGATGTCTGTCAACACAAGCTTAGTATATAAAAGAGGAAATGCCGTCTCAAGGCCGACGATGCCAAATGCGCTTTTTTCGAGACCCTTCGATTTTTCCTCAGCGCTGTGCGGTGCATGATCGGTAGCAATGATATCTATCGTTCCGTCCTTAATTCCTTCAATAAGAGCCAATCGGTCTTCACAGCCGCGAAGAGGAGGATTCATCTTCCACCATCCGTCCTCTTTGAGATCATTTTCATCAAATACAAGATAATGAGGCGCCGTCTCACATGTGACATTGACTCCGCGAAGCTTTGCTTTTCGTATTATCTCCACGCTCTCCTTCGTTGAAACATGGCATACATGATAGGCACATCCCGTCTCTTCGGCTATTCTTACATCACGGTCGATCTGTCTCCACTCACTTTCAGAGCATATACCTCTGTGCCCGTGAGATGCGCTATATATTCCTTCATGAATATATCCGCCATTAAGCAATGAATTGTCTTCGCAATGAGCAACAACCATCTTGCCGAGCTTTGCTGCCTGTCGCATGGCATCTCTCATCATAGTTTCGCTTTGGATACCCTTGCCGTCGTCGGAAAAAGCGATCACATCCGCGGCCATACCTTTAAGATCCGCGATCTGCTCGCCCATCTCACCTACTGTTATCGCCCCGTAAGGATATACATGGATGACTCCGTCCCTTTTGATGATATCCGTCTCCGCCTTAAGGTGTGCGGCATTGTCCGGTACCGGATTCAGGTTCGGCATAGTGCATACTGCGGTATATCCGCCTCTCGCTGCCGCAAGCGTGCCTGTTTTTATTGTTTCTTTATATGAAAAACCCGGTTCACGCAAATGCACATGCACATCGCAAAAACCGGGTAATACTACTGGTCCTTTAAAAGAATTGTCCTTAAGGGAATATTTTGCAGAATCCTTTCTGAGATCTGTTATTATGATATTTCCCTTCGAAAAAGCAGATTCTGACATCATATCTGTCCTTATATTAAGAGTCCTGAACAAAAAGTAAGTGATCCATGCCGCACAGACGTTTATCCGACATTCACTTTGCTATAAAAGTCTATCTTACAAGGCCAAAAATGTCAATAAATCCGTATCAAAGAGTTACTGCCAGTGTGCTCGTCCCTACGAAAGCCTGTCTATCGTTTTTGCAGTATATCATCACACCTCGCAGTGTTTAAGTCAGAACCCCTCCGCCAAAAGAACTTTTTTCCTCTATTATTATCTATTGACAGTTAAAATATCACTGTAAGCATAAAAGAAGCTTATCTCAATACTAAAAAGGTTGAAATATGGCATTTCACCGACTTATAATCCATATATCAAAATCGCCTGCACAGGCGCATACCGGAGGATTATCAAATGCTGAAAGACGGAAAAATATGGCTTGCAAATGCAAACGGACAGGGCATATACCTTTTGCCTGAAATGTCAAACAGACACGGACTGATAGCAGGCGCTACCGGCACGGGAAAGACCATAACACTGAAGGTGATCGCCGAGGCTTTTTCCGATATGGGCGTACCGGTATTTTTAAGTGACATAAAAGGTGATCTTTCCGGAATGTGTGAGAGCGGAAAGGATTCCGAGGATATGCAAAGACGTATCTCAGACTTCGGCATAGAGGATTGGACATATCATGCATATCCCTGCTGTTTCTGGGACATCTTCGGTGAAAAGGGGCATCCCGTAAGAATGACTATATCCGGACTCGGACCTATGCTGTTGTCCAGACTGCTCGGACTTTCCGATGTACAGGAGGGGGTTCTGAATATAGTCTTCAAGGTTGCAGACGATCAGGGGCTTAAGCTGCTTGATCTTAAGGACCTTCGCGCAATGCTGAAATATGTCGGTGACAACCGCGATGAATATACATTAATGTACGGAAATGTAGCCACATCCAGCATCGGTGCTATACAAAGAGCGCTTCTCGCATTTGAGCAGGAGGGCGCAGGCGGCGTATTCGGCGAGCCTGCATTAAATGTAAAGGATTGGATACGAACAGACAGCTCCGGTCACGGGTATATAAATATACTCTCCAGTGAACGTCTCTTTCAAAGTCCCGCAACGTATGCAACATTTATGCTTTGGATGCTTACTGAGCTTTATGAAACGCTGCCGGAAGTCGGCGATATAGCAAAGCCGCGCATTGCTTTCTTCTTTGATGAGGCACATTGTCTTTTTGATGACACGCCCAAAGCGCTGCACCAAAAGATAACACAGATAATACGCCTGATAAGATCTAAAGGCGTCGGCATATTTTTTATAACTCAAAATCCTTCGGATATACCAGACGATGTCTTAGGACAGTTAAATAACAGGATACAGCATGGCCTCAGAGCATATACGCCAAAGGAACTCAAGGGTGTAAAGGCCGCCGTAAGCAGCTTCAGAGTTAATCCGGCCTTTGATACAGAGGATGCTCTCTCGGCGCTCGGCACAGGCCAAGCTCTCATAAGCCTGCTTGATGAAAAGGGTGTGCCGGGCATAGTTGAAAAGGCAAATATTCTGCCTCCGCAAAGTCTTATGGGCGCAGCCCCTGCGGAAAAGATCGACCAGATCATCAAATGCGGTGAATTCGAATTGAAATACAGGGAAAGCATCGATAATGAATCTGCATACGAGATAATAATGAAAGCAGAGGCTCTGTTAAAAAATCCATCTGAAAACTCTGCTGATGAAAACTCAGCTGACACTGCGGGAAACAATAATGAACGTCTTTCAACAAATGAAAGCATGCCGGCTGAAGGTGAGCAGGCAGCCGCCAATAGCGGATCAACTGTGCCCGGAGATAAACAGTCAGCTGACGAAAGTAGACAAGCTGCTGTCAAAAGTGAGCAAGCCGCAGCCGTAAGCGTACAGCCTGCAGCTGAAAAGGAACCTGTATATACAAATATGACAGAAAAATTCCTGGCTGAGAAAAAGAAAAAAGCAGAGGCCGCAGCAGCAAACGAGGTTGACGGCAAAAATGATACATCACCTGCAAGCTCTAAAAAAAGCTCCTCAAAGACTTCTCGCAAGAGCGCATCATCCGGTATCAATGCGAGCGATACAGCATATAAAGCCGCAAAGTCTGCAGCGACAAATGCCACATCTACAGTATCCAGAGCAATAAGCAGAAATTTGATCAATTCTGTCACAGGATCGGGATCTGTAACAAGCGCAAGTACGATAGGAAAAAGAGCAGCAACCAACGCCTTAAGTGCCGTAATGCGTACCGGAGCCTCATCTATATTGCGTGGACTGTTCGGAAATATAAAATAAAGCAAAAATTCGATAAAAACATAAAGTAGAGCAAAAATTCAATATAATAAAACAAATTGCCCGTCTTGCATACGACTATGCAGGCGGGCTTTAATCTGGGTTATAGGGTTATAGAACAAAACGTGGGCTATAGGACAAAACGTGTTGATAGCTAATCCCAGCCATCAACACTCTCTATCAGGAGTACAAGCGATTTGTACTATAAGTCTATAAATTGATATATACGAAAAAACCGGGAACCTTGGTAAACAAAGCTCCCGATCCTTTCATGTGCCCAGAACCGGAATCGAACCAGTGACACGAGGATTTTCAGTCCTCTGCTCTACCAACTGAGCTATCTGGGCATTGACTTAAGAAGTCGAATAGCGGGGACAGGATTTGAACCTATGACCTTCGGGTTATGAGCCCGACGAGCTTC
>CAZGVB010000047.1:0-9129 GCA_964528825.1 uncultured Parasporobacterium sp. | reverse complement strand
ACTGTGCGTGTGCTAAGGCAGCAAAGACAAGCAGCATTTTCTGCTCCTCGCACACAGCTTATTCGCCCCGGCTCCTGCTTTCCTCGCCCTGCTGCTTCATCCAGCGCCGGAGTCACTGCCAGGGTGCTCGTCACGACGAAAGCCTCGCTATCGTTTTTGCAGCATATCATCACACGCAGGATGCAGGCTAAAGTTTCACTTTGACCGCTTAAGAAGCTTCAGCATATATTGTCTGAAATCCTTATCAAGAAGGAATACGACAAGTGCCACAACAAGCGAAAATGCAAGTGAAATGCAGCCGTTGACCATAAGATCCGCAAATCTTCCCGGAATGCTCGGCATGACCATCTCCAGCAATACGAGCAGCAGTCCGAAAAGAACGATAAGAAGATAATTTTTCAGATAATAAGGCCGAACTCTTTTCTTCAGCGCATGCTTAAAGAGTACATAAGGCTCCACTATATGACAGATAAATATATCGGTTATTATGGTTGCTGCTATGACTCCCACAACCTTTATATCCTCCGGGAATATGAGTACGAAAAGTATCGAGAGGACTATATTAACCAGTCCCTCGATCAGAGATACCCACCTGTCATAATAAAATGTCCCTGTCGCATCCCTGAACATGACTACTGCATTGCGCATGAATTGTATAAAATAATTGTATGTGATGACAAATATAAGAGGAGAATCCAGCTCGAGGCCTTCACCGAAGAGCAACGCCACAAGGTCTGTGATGACGGCGCGATACCCCAGAAAGAAAATGACGCCGAGGATAAAATTGAACATATGAAAAAAATTAAAATATTTGCATGTCTCGGCTCTGTCTTCCTTTGCAAACAGATGCCCTATCATAGACGTGAGAGGTGTAAAGAACAGCAGCAATACCTGCACCATGGATGTCATTATCGTCACATAATTGGAATATCTGCCGAGCATGATGACTCCTATAAATGCCGATATTATCACACTGTCGGCAGTATTTACGAGTATTATGCCCGTCTTATGCATGAACATGGCCTTTACATTCTTTATTACCTCGCGTCTGGTCTCGTATGTGGCTTTCTCTCTTCCGCCTACGATCTCAGGATGCTTTCTTTTCGTATATATAGTCAGCAATATCCACTGAAAGACATCGGATACAATCCTGCATGCCAGGAAGGCATAGAAAGATCTTGTACATACAGCCGCTGCTATCTGCAGCAGATATTGGATAAGCATGCCGCCTGATGTCACGGCAGTAGCTATATAATTGTTCTTATATGCCTCAAGCAGGGATGCGCGCGCACTGTATATATATGTAATGACGACAGAGATAAGCATGATGACATAGGAGATATACATCTCCGTATGAGATACCGAATATCCTTTCGCGAGACTCGGAAGAGCCGGTATGATACAAAGACCTATGCCGAGAATGACCAGACCCACTATCCTATAAGCCTTCTCAATAAGCCTGTAGAGTGATATGACCTTTGCTCTGTCACCGTCCACTATAGGCTTGTACATGCAATAAATGACAGCAGAGCCTATACCCAGCTCTGCCACCGAGAGGAATCCGACTATGCTTATATAGAGTGAATTAAGCCCGTTGATCTCGGATCCCAGATATTTAATTAAAAATCTCCTGACAAGTGCCGATGCTATAACTACCACCACTTTAAAAGCGATGGCGACGGACACATTCAGGAAGCCTCTTTTTTTATCCAACCCAATAGCTGCATACCTGTATGCAGCAGATTAACAGATCGCCTGTTATATATTTGTATTCTAAGAATCATCCGCAAAGACGGCCTGTAAGGTCGTTTCCCGACATAGATCATCATATTTTGAAGATTTTCATATTTCGGAGATTTCATACTTCGGGGATTTTCATATTTCGGATCACAGATATATTTTATCTGATCATTCATAGATATATTCTTTTATCGCTTCCGCCCAAATATCATATCCGGCACTGTTTATATGCACTCCGTCATCGCTGAGAGATTCTATCAGGCAGCCGTCTGACTCAAACAATCCGTAAATATCTATAAATGTCACGCCCTTTTGATCCGACAGTTCTCTAAGCGCGCTGTTAAAGCTCTCTGTGGTCTGCGCCGAGCAGGGAAGGCCATCACGATATCCCTGTGATATAGGCAAGATGCTGTGAATATATATCTCTGCCTGCGGCATGGCATATTTTATATTGTCTATCAATGCGGCATATTCCTCAAGACAGGTATCCGCCGTATCGTCACGCAATACATTTACACCTACCATGACAAATATCTTTTCGGGACTCAGTTCGGGGATCATGCCTACCCTTTGAGAGGCCCCGCAGATGGTGCTTCCTCCAAGACCGAGATTGATGATAGACTTTTCCGGAAAATATTTTGCAAAATCGCTTCTTTGTATAAGAGAATCACCGAAGAAGACGATATCGGCGTCTATATTTGCCTTCTTGATCATATTAAACCATCCCTGGGCCACATAATAGGCGGCACTTTCCTCATCTGTATCCTTTGTGATGTCCCCAACGCTGATACTGTCATATGACATATTTTCACCGCGAGCCGCAGCGCCAGTATATGTATTATCGTATGTACGGGTCTCAGTCTCGGTATATGACTTTTCCCCTGTGCGGGTCTCAGTCTCGATATATGACTTTTCCCCTGCGCGGATCTCAGCTTCGGTATAGGCCTCATCATCTGTACGGGTTCCTGCTGTCATGTCTTCTGTACTTGTATCAATATCAAAATGATCAGTCCCCGTCTGCTCATTCACAGACGCCGCATCAGTCTGCGGTGAGCTTAACATATCCCCATTTTCGGCATTATCCTGACAGCCGTTTACAGCGAGAAAAACGATGATCAAAAGGAATACTCCTGCTATGATCGTCATCAATATGGAATATTTTTTAAGCCTGTCCGACCCGTTTTGGTCTTTCATATGTTCTTTATAAGACAAAGGCGGCATGCCGCCTTATACAGACAGCATAGCCGCTATTATTTATCCTCAAGCAGATCTGGTCTGCGCTGCATTGTTCGCTTTATTGACTGCTCTCTGCGCCATTTTTCTATATTCTCATGATGTCCAGAAAGGAGTACCTCGGGAACATTCCTTCCCATGAAGCACTCAGGCCGCGTATATTGCGGATATTCAAGCAGCGTTATCTCTTTTCGGTCCTTCAGATCGCCATATACCTCTCTGCGTCCTTTTTTGGTAAATTCGCTCGACGGATCTCTGCTTGAAAAGCTTTCGTCAATGCCTGACTGCCCATTCGAAAGGACGCCCGGTACCATACGGCTTATGGCATCTACCATAACCATGGATGCCAGCTCACCGCCCGTCAGCACATAGTCGCCTATCGAGATATCCTCCGCGCCGATCTCTTCGAGCACTCTTTCATCAACGCCTTCATAATGACCGCACAATATCACGATATCGCTGCAAGCGGAAAGCTCGATCGCCCTCTTTTGATCGAACACCTTGCCGGCAGGAGAAGTATATATCACCTTCGGCTTTTCTCTTCCGGCAGCAAGTATTTTCTCTTCTATGGATCTGTAGCAGTCATATACAGGCTGAGCCATCATGACCATACCCGCACCGCCGCCATAGGGATAATCATCTACCGACCTATGCGCGTCTGCGGAAAAGTCTCTTATATCGACAGCTTCGATATCCAATATACCGGCTTTGACAGCCCTGCCTATTATGCTTGTATTCAGTCCCTCCGAAACCATCTCCGGAAAGAGAGTCATTATATGAAAATGCATCTGCAAGATCCGTTCTTTTATATGTCAATGGATGAGCAAGATCAGCTAAGGCATACAGTGTCTCTCCTGCAGCTCAAAGTGATGACGGATAGACATAGCCGCAGCACCATACTGGGCACGGATAGACATAGCTGCGACATCCTACAGAGCACGGATGGACATAGCTGCAGCATCATATGTGGTACGGATAGATATGATCATGACATCATATAAGTCCCGGCATCATATGTATGCAGATCCTTGACTGTTCGATGTCAACGCTCTTGATGCATTCATCTATCACAGGAAGCAGCAGCTCATCTGTATCTGCAAGATAACCTGCCTCGGCATTAGATGTATCTACTGCATATACATCATTTGCTCCTGTCTGCAGGACATCCTTAACCTTCCCTATATATATGCCGTCGTCATCAAAGCAGCTGCAGCCTATCAGATCGGCAATATAATATTCGCCGTCCTCAAGCGGCTGCCCGTCCTCACGGTAAATATAGACCTCAGTACCGTGAAGTCCTTTAACATCCTCTACCGAATCGTATAAGGCAAATTTAACGATCGCCAGGTTCTTAAATACTTTGGCGGAGGTTATTTCCGTTTCTATCTCTTTTTTCGGAGTCTTCAGCACGACACGTTTTATATGCTTAAACCTCTCCGGTGAATCCGTAGTCGGGAAGATCTTTACTTCTCCCTTAAGCCCGTGAGTGGTGCTGATAACTCCTACTCTCAGCATCGGCTCCATGTATCTTACTGCTCGGCGATATCTACAACCACTTTTTGTGACTGTCTTATCGCAACGCTTTTTACAACTGTCCTGATGGACTTTGCTATGCGTCCCTTGCGGCCTATGACCTTGCCCATATCACTTTCGGCAACATGAAGTTCAAGCACTATCGTGCCGTCCTCCTCTTCTCTTTCGGTCACTGATACCTCGTCCGGAGAGTCAACAAGAGCCTTGGCAATTACTTCAACTAATTCCTTCATGCCAAACCTCTCTTATTTTGTGATACCGGCATTCTTGAAGAGTCTTGCAACCACATCTGTAGGCTGTGCACCGTTGCCAAGCCATTTCTTTGCTGCTTCTTCGTCTATCTGTATCGTATAAGGCTCGGTATTCGGATCATATGAGCCGATCTCATCGATAAATGCGCCGTCACGCGGTGCGCGTCCGTCTGCAACGATGATCCTGTATACAGGTGCTTTCTTCTTTCCCATTCTTCTGAGTCTGATCTTAACTGCCATTTTTTTACCTCTTTTTATGATTTATTTATTTTATGTTGACGGTATTAACCGATAAACAACTCTTTTAGAATCTCATGCCCTTCATGTTGCCTACGCTGCTTAGCATGTTCATCATATTTTTTCTGCCCTTCTTGCCCTTGAATTTCTTCATGACCTTACGGGCCTCCTCAAATTGCTTTACGAATCTGTTGACCTCTGAAATGTCGACACCCGCGCCCTTTGCTATACGCATCTTTCTGGATGGATTGAGGAGCTTCGGCATTGTACGCTCTTTTGGTGTCATTGACTTTATGATAGCCTCGGTGCGTGCCATTTTCTTTTCATCCGGGAGCATGTCATCTGTGATCTGTCCGCTCATGCCGGGCATCATCTTTATAATGGAGCTCATGCCTCCCATCTTGCGCATCTGTTCCATAGAGAGAAGATAGTCGTCGAATGTGAATTCACTCTTCTTCATGCGCTCTTCAAGCTCTATGGCCTGCTCCGCGTCGAGATTCTGCTGTGCCTTTTCTATGAGAGAGAGTACATCTCCCATGCCGAGTATACGCGATGCCATGCGGTCGGGATAAAATGGCTCAAGATCTGTAAGTTTTTCTCCCATGCCGGCATATATGATAGGCACACCCGTAACTGCTCTTGCCGAAATAGCGGCGCCGCCTCTGGTATCTCCGTCGAGCTTTGTAAGTATGAGCCCGTCGATGCCTATCCTGTCATTGAATCCGGATGCGATATTTACTGCATCCTGTCCTGTCATGGCATCTACTACAAGAAGCGTCTTGCTGATCTTTACCGCAGCCTTGATCTCCTCAAGCTCTGCCATCATATTCTCGTCGATCTGAAGACGTCCTGCCGTATCTATGATAACAACATTTTTGTTGTTGGTCTTGGCATATTCGAAAGCATTCTGTGCGATAACTGCGGGCTTTGTCCCCTGTTCCATGGAAAATACGGGCACATCAACCTTTTGTCCGTTCACCTTAAGCTGATCGATGGCCGCCGGTCTGTATATATCGCAGGCAACGAGCAGCGGCCTCTTGCCCTGCTCCTTCAGCTTAAGTGCGAGCTTTGCTGCCGTAGTAGTCTTACCTGAGCCTTGAAGTCCTACCATCATGATAACGGTCTTTTCCATACCGGGCTCGAATTCGAGGCTTGCGACCTCACCGCCGAGTGTACGGGTCATCTCTTCATTAACGATCTTGATGACCATCTGTCCGGGCGTGAGGCTCTTCATGACCTCCTCACCCAGCGCACGCTCCTTTACAGAGGCGTTGAACTTCTTTACAACCTTGAAGTTGACATCTGCCTCCAAGAGAGCCAGCTTGACCTCCTTGAGTGCGGCATCTATATCGGCCTCCGTCAGCAATCCCTTGCCGCGCAGCTTTTTGAAAACATTCTGTAATTTGTCCGTTAAGCTCTCAAATGCCATTTACAAAAGCTCCATTATGTCCTTCGAAAGAGCTCTGGCCTCATCAATATTGCCTGTCTGCTCTATTCTTTTTGCTATTTCCCTGATCTTTAAAAATCTTTCGACAAGATGCAGCTTGTCCTCATATTCTTCCAATATGGCTCTGCATCTTTTTGTCATATCATAGACACCCTGTCTGCTGATGCCCTCTTCATTTGCGATCTCTGTAAGTGACAGATCGTCCTGAATATATGTGCTGTAGACCTTTTTTTGATGCTCCGTGAGCAGCTCTCCGTAAAAATCATATAGCAATGATGCCCTGACAAAATCTTCCATAGCTTTGCAATGATATCGCAGAAGGCCATGCTTGTCAAGCTTTTTTACTTTACAAGATATGATCCACGCTGTAGGGTAACCGCCCGCAGATCTTTCATCCGGACAATTTTCAGTACTGCGCGTGTGATATGGCAGCAAAGACAAGCTGCTTTTTCTGCAACATACATCACACTCTGACCTTCATGAGTCCTACCTATTAAAGAAATTTTTTCTTTTTTTGCCGATCAGAATTTTAACTCTAAGATCAAACATCGGATGACAAACGCGCTTACACAAGCTTCAGCTCCTCGTGCTTTGCGATCTCGTCCAGCAGTTTTTCATATATCTCGCTGCAGGCCTTAAAGGACGTATCTGAGTTCTTTGTGCGCACATTATACGTAAAGATGATCTTACCGTCTTTTATCTTGCAGAGGATATCCGTGTTCTCGGCGGTATTGGATGTCAGGCTGTCATTTATCACGATATCTGCGATCAGTGCCTTGGCCAGCTTGTGATCGGATTCAAGCGAAAAGCTGATATGCTGCGTATAATTCACGCCCTTGCTCTTGTCGCTGTTGGTGACGGTAAGGCTTTCGGTGAGCATGATATTGGGGATAAGCATCACATCTCTGTTATAATTTTCTATCTTTGTATACATTATCCCGACTCTGAGTACCTTGCCCGAGCCGATCTCATAAATATTCTGTTTTACGGATATCTTATCACCCTTTTTGAACGGCCTTGAGCATTGCAATATAATGCCGGCGATGATATTGGCTAAAGATTTTTGACATACAAATGTAGCCGCGGCCACCAATACCGTAGCTACCATGGCACTTTGTGACATAATATGCCTCCCTGACTAAATATACTTTAAAAGTCACATATGGCAGACATGAATGAATAAATTCATGTCTGCCATATGCCATTACTCTATCATTACGCGCGGCACTCAGCTATCCTTGCATTGATGATATCAACGATTTCCTCATGGGCAAAGCCATGTACCGCACATGCATCCTCCAGTGACTCAGCCTGTGATGAAGGGCATCCGAGGCAGTGCATGCCGATAGACATCAACACATCTATAGCCTCCGGATAGTTGGCTACTATCTCTCCTACGAGTGTATCTCCTGTTACATAATTAAAATCCGGCTTGTTCATCTGTTCTTCCATTTTATCTCCTTATTCTGTATATCCCGGCCTCCTGTCAGTACAGATCCGGTCTTGCAGGCACCGCATTTAAATATATTCTCACTGTGCCTGCCCTTTTCATGCTTTAGGGACACTCCCTTCGCAGCTTTGTATTATTTATAATTGCCTTTACCGTCATTCCATTTCCATGAAAGGACCTCCGGCATATCGGTGCCGTTATCTCTTATATATTGCCTGTGCTCTATCAGCTTGTCTGTCATATGCTGTACAAGATAAGCTGCCTTATTGCCGAGCTGAGGAAGGAGTGATACTGCAGCCATAACAAGACTGTAGCGGTCCAGATCATTTCTTACACGCATATCAAACGGTGTGGTGATCGTGCCCTCTTCCTTGTATCCGCGGACATGTATATTCTTATTATGACGCCTATATGTCAGCTCATGAACAAGTGTATGATATCCGTGGAAAGCAAATAATATAGGCTTGTCCGTAGTAAAGAGCATATCATATTGTTCATCTGTCAGGCCGTGAGGATGCTGTGAATGAGGCTGAAGCTTCATCAGATCTACCACATTTACCACTCTGATCTTAAGATCGGGAAGCTCATGCCTAAGTATCGTTACCGCAGCAAGAGTCTCAAGAGTCGGCGTATCTCCGCAGCATGCCATGACTATGTCCGGATCTCCGTCCTTATCATTGGATGCCCATTCCCAGATACCTATACCCATAGTGCAATGCTTTACCGCCTGACTCATGGTCAGCCATTGCGGACGCGGATGCTTGCTTGCGACTATTACGTTGACATAATTTCTGCTCTTTATGCAATGATCGAAGCAGCTGAGCAGGCAATTGGCATCCGGCGGAAGATACATGCGCACGACATCTGCCTTTTTGTTGGCAACATGATCCAGAAATCCCGGATCCTGATGAGTAAAGCCGTTATGATCCTGCTGCCATACATTGGATGCGAGTATATAGTTCAGGGAGGCAATGTCCTGTCTCCACGGAAGCTCCGAGCACATCTTAAGCCATTTTGCGTGCTGAGCGAACATAGAATCTACTATTCTTATAAAAGCCTCATAGCTGTCAAAGAAGCCGTGGCGTCCCGTAAGCAGATATCCCTCCAGCATACCCTCGCACATATGCTCTGACAGCATGCTGTCCATTACGCGTCCGTCGGGATCGAGATGCTCGTCGATGCCCTCCGCCTGCGGATCCACAAATCTCCTGCCCGTCACCTCGAATACGGACTGCAGC
>CAZGVB010000046.1:0-9174 GCA_964528825.1 uncultured Parasporobacterium sp. | reverse complement strand
GGTATCATCACCTCATCTACAAGCTATCAATATGCCAGAGAGGTGCTTGGCGGACGCTACAGCATCCTGAAGCTTGGCATGATCAACCCGCTTCCCGTAAAAAAGATAAAGGATTTTGCGGCATCTGTGGATAAGGTGATCGTCATAGAGGAGCTGGATCCTATCATAGAGGATCATTGCAGGAAGATAGGCGTACAGGCAGAGGGCAAGAGCCTGTTCCCATTAGTGGGAGAGCTGTCACAGAGGATAGTTGCCGAGTGCATGCAGCTTCCTGCAAAGGAATATCGCAGCATAGACGAACAGATACCCGCAAGGCCGCCTGTGATGTGTCCGGGCTGTCCGCACAGAGGCATCTTTTATGCATTAAAGAAGAACAATTGCATGGTATACGGAGATATAGGCTGCTATACGCTCGGTGCGGTAGCGCCGTTAAATGCCATGGATCTGAATGTATGCATGGGAGCCTCGTTATCGGGAATGCATGGATTTAACAAAGCAAGAGGTGAGGAGTCATGCAGACATACGGTAGGTGTCATAGGTGACTCGACCTTTGCGCATTCCGGCATGACGGGCCTTGCGAATATAGCATATAACGGCAGCAACAGCGTCTCCGTGATATTGGACAATTCTATAACGGGCATGACGGGACATCAGCAAAATCCGACCACCGGCTACAATCTTCGCGGTGAGCCGGCTGCTCAGATAAATATAGTCGAACTTTGCCATGCCGTGGGCTTTGATAAGGACAGGGTAAGGATAGTAGACCCGTATGATCTTGCACAGTGCGACAAGGTATTGAAGGAGGAGCTCGCTGCGCAGGCACCGTCTGTCATCATAAGCAGACGTCCGTGTGCACTCCTTAAATATGTAAAGCGCAAGCCGCCGTTACGTATCGATCCCAATGCCTGCAAGGGCTGCAGATCCTGTATGAGGATAGGATGTCCGGCAATATCCTTTGCAAACGGCAAGGCACTCATCGATCCGACTCAATGCGTAGGCTGCAGAGTATGCAGTCAGATGTGCGGATTCGGTGCGATCCTTGACGGCAGCAATGGCACAGAGGCATGACAGGGAGGCGCAAGATGACAGAGACAAAAAATATCATGATAGTCGGCGTAGGCGGACAGGGAACATTGCTTGCCAGCAAGATGCTGGGTCAGATCTATATGTCGCAGGGATTTGATGTGAAGGTATCCGAGGTGCATGGCATGAGCCAGCGCGGCGGCAGCGTGGTCACATATGTAAGATACGGAGATGAGGTATGCTCACCGCTGCTTGAGCTGGGCGAGAGTGACTATATCATCTCATTTGAGGCACTTGAGGCCGCGAGGTGGCTTCCTTATCTGAAGAAGGATGGGATGATCATCACCAATACTCAGCAGATCAACCCGATGCCTGTCATAACAGGTGCAGCATCATATCCCGAGAATGTGATAGAAAAGATCAAGGATACGGGCGCAAGAGTAGATGCTATGGACTGCCTTGCTCTTGCAAGAGAGGCCGGATCGGAAAAGGCCGTAAATATCGTTCTCATGGGAAGGCTCTCAAAATATTATGATTTTCCGCTGGAGGCATGGGAGGAAGCATTGGACGCGGTAGTTCCCGAAAAATTCAGGGAACTGAATCATAAGGCATTCCAGCTCGGAAGGAATTCATAAGGAAATCTATAATCGAAATAATTCATAAAAAATCTGCAAAGTGAAAAAGATTTCCTGAAAATGTATCGTCCCCAAAAAGACAGACTTTTTGGGGACGCTTTGGCTGTTTCAAGGCGAAAAACTCAGTCTAAGGCAAAGCTTTTCACCTTCGCAAGAGCCTTCTTTACAGGAGGGATCGATATTACGATGCAAGTGATGACGCCCTCTGCCAATATGAATGAGCCGTTGTATACGATAGGATAGAGGAAGGATATAGCCTGAGGGAAGGATTCCGGCATATAATCCATCCAATAAATATATCCTCCGAGCACATGGAAGAACAGACGCACCAGGGCACCGAGTATATATCCCTTCAATAGCCCGTTTTTCTTATTTCCGAACAGACCTGCGAGTCCGAGGGCGGTGAAGGCAAACAGATAATCACAGCATACCTGGAAGAAGGTCAGGAAATACGGCTCCTGGATGAATTGCAAAATGCCATAGGCAAAGCCGACCAGAAGTCCTGTGCCGACTCCGTACCAATTGGCCACAAGGACAATAAAAAGCATGGAAAAGAGTGTCACGCTGCCGCCGTAGGGCATTTCAAATAGCTTTACATAAGAAGTTACGTAAGCAAGCGCGAGTCCCATGGCGCAAAAGGCAAGCTGTTTTGCGGACATGCCGCTCTTTTTTGATGAGGTACTTTTGTGTGAAAAGTGCCTTGCAAGGATAACGGCCACCACGAATGCGATGATCGCCAAGGCAATGAACAGCGCATATCCGGCTCCTGTAAGGCCGCCGTCTTCGGTAATAAATTGCATAAAAAAACCTCCTTTGGATATAGGAGGGTGTGGCGAGATAAATTCCTGTCGGTATATGACAAGTCTCAACTTCCCTTCGCCGGTATTACCCGGATCAGGTCATAAGGGTCTGCGTGACGGACAGTCTCAGATAGGATCTTGAGGCCGGGCACGCACTCTCAGCGCCAGCTCCCCCAGTGATATATTATTCTGCTAAAGTATAAGCCCTTGCATTGCAGCATGCAAGGGCAAATTTGAGACGAAAGCCCCGCCGGTCGCTGCCAGTGTGCTCGTCGCGACGAAAGCCTCGCTATCGTTTTTGCAGCATATCATCACACGCACGATGAAAACTGAAAATTAACCTTGTCGCGGGCAAAGCTCCATCTGTGCGGATCAATTTACCTGTATATCTCAGTATGCGGCGTCGTGGATGCCGGATACGGCTCTGCCGCTGGGCTCGTTCATCTTCTTAAAGGATTCGTCCCATTCAAGGGCAATGGCCGTAGAGCATGCGACAGAGGATTCGTGAGGAACGCATTTTGCAGCGCTCTCCGACGGAAAATGCTTTGCAAATATGCTCCTGTAATAATATTCCTCCTTCGTGGACGGAGTATTGATCGGGAATCTCTTGTCCGCGAGAGCGAATTGGACGTCTGTGACCAGCTTGTCTGTGGTCTCCTTCAGCGTATCTATCCACGAATATCCGACGCCGTCCGAGAATTGCTCCTTCTGTCTCCATACGATCTCATCAGGGAGATAATCCTTAAAGGCCTCTCTTAAGATATGCTTTTCTATCCTCGGTGTGCCGTCCTCGTCTCTGCACATCTTTGCCTTCGGATTCAGACGCATGGCAATATCTATAAATTCCTTATCAAGGAACGGCACTCTTCCTTCGACTCCCCATGCGGCAAGTGCCTTGTTGGCCCTGAGGCAGTCATACAGATGCAGCTTGGAAAGCTTGCGCACGGTCTCCTCGTGAAAGCTCTTGGCATCGGGTGCCTTGTGAAAATACAGATATCCTCCGAAGAGCTCATCGGAGCCTTCGCCTGAGAGGACCATCTTGATGCCCATGCTCTTTATAAATCTCGCAAGCAAAAACATAGGAGTGGACGCGCGTACCGTGGTGATATCATAGGTCTCAAGATGATAAATGACATCATCTATGGCATCCAATGCCTCCTGTATGGTAAATGTGACCTCATGATGGACAGTACCGAGATATTCGGCAGCCTGCCTTGCCGCCTTCAGATCCGGGGAGCCTTCAAGACCTATAGCAAAGGAATGCAGTCTCGGCCACCATGCGGCCTCACTGTCTCCCGATTCGATACGTTTTGCCGCAAATTTGGCAGTGACCGCCGCTATTATCGAGCTGTCCAGACCGCCTGAGAGCAGCACTCCGTATGGCACATCTGACATGAGCTGGCGTTTTACTGCGGCCTCAAGCCCTTCCCTTATGGCTGTTACGGAAGCCTCGTTATCCTTTACCGCATCAAAGGATTCCCAGTCGCGCTTGTACCACTTCTCGGTCTTGCCGCTCTCTGAGGAGAAGACAGTCCCCGGCATGAATTCTGTGATCGTAGTGCAGACACCCTCCAGAGCCTTGAGCTCGCTTGCGACATAATAATGTCCGCATTGATCCCAGCCCTGATAGAGGGGAATGATGCCGATGTGGTCGCGGCCCACGATATAGATGTCCTTGCTGCTGTCATAAAGACAAAAAGCAAAGATGCCGTTCAGCTCGTCAAGAAAGTCTGTCCCCTTGTATTTGTAAAGAGCCAATATGACCTCGCAGTCCGAATGTGTGAGAAAATGGTATTTATCCTCGTATTCTCTGCGTATATCCATATGGTTGTATATCTCACCGTTGACCGCAAGGACAAGCGTGCCGTCTTCACTGTAGAGCGGCTGCTTGCCGGAAAGAGGGTCTACTATAGCAAGCCTTTCATGACTGATGATCGCATCCTTGCCCGCGTATACTCCCGACCAGTCGGGCCCCCTGTGGCGGATCTTTCTGCTCATAGTGATGATCTGCTCTCTGTAATCTGCCGTGTCTTCTTTGATATCAAACATTCCCACAAAACCGCACATAATATCAGCTCCGATCTGAAATAAAAAGGGCGCTTCCTCTGCAGAAAGCCGCCTGCCGACAGCCTCCTGACAGAGAAAACGCCTTTGTTTTCAAAAGTTATTAAAAATTATGATATAACAATGACCTTTTAAATGCAACAGAAAAAAGAAAGTGTGTCAATATTTGCAAAAAGTCTTTTATACCCTTGAAAGATTTAGTGATAATTGATAAAATACACTTCGCATTAAAATATATAGTACAGATGAGAGATCATCTGCAAATTGTATAAAAAAAGGAGTTTTTGTTATGGCTAAGTACAGAATCCAGAGAAAAAAAGGCAGAGAAGGCAGCACAGTTTATGAGTATGTTGCTAAGGGACACAACGAGTGTGTAGCAACTCGTCTTTATGACAAGGAAGGCTGCGGCGCAACAGATATCGAAGGCGGCAGAATGGTAATGGGTATCACATACTTCGTACCGGGCGGCGGCACAGATTTCGGTTCAAATCCAAAGGAATCTATCTATTACATCCTTAACGGCGAGATGACTCTTACAACAGATGATGGTGTAACAGTTCTTCACGCAGGCGATTCTTTCCATTGCTCAGGCGGAGTTAACAAGTCAGTACTTAATACAAGCGAAGAGACAGTTCAGATGCTTGTATGCCTTCTCAGCCCAGAAGATTGATAAAAGGCCTATAAATTAAACATGTAAAGCCGCCGGCATTTCGGATGCGACCGCAAGTGTCGCGGCAGGAAGATCCCCTGAAAAATATCTTTTCAGGGGATCTTTTGGTGGTATTAAGCATAAGGTGTGATGATATGCTGCAAGGGACGATAGCGAGGAGCAGATAACCCTGATTTTTTATGAAAATCGATCTAAAAAAGTATATAATACTTGCATGTTTTTTTCGGAGGTAATACCGATCATGCAATATATAAGTCATTACAGTTCGGCGCTTGGAGATATATTGATCGCGGCGGATGATAAGGGAATAGTAGGAGTATGGTTTGAAGGTCAAAAATTCTATGCAAAGGAGCTGACCGAGCAATATAAAGAAAAAGAAACAGCCGAAATAAAAAAATGCAAAGAATGGCTTGACAGATATTTTAAGGGTGAGGATCCGGGAAAATGTCCGAAGATCCACTTTATCGGTACGGACTTTCAGATCAAGGTATGGAACGCACTCAGGGATATACCATACGGCACGATGATCACATACGGTGAGCTGGCAGAGAAAATAGGACTTGCAAGAAATGCGGCAAGAGCCATAGGAGGCGCTGTCGGACACAATCCGATATCAGTGCTCGTGCCCTGCCACAGGGTGATAGGAAGCGACGGCAGCCTTACGGGATATGCCGGAGGCCTGGATCGGAAGATGAGTCTGTTGGCACTCGAAAAGATAAGCAGGTGAAGATTTGAAGCATTTCAGACAATGGGCACAATATATCATAGGGCTGTTTGTGATGTCTCTGGGTATAGTATTGATCAAACAGGCGGGAACAGGCGTATCGCCGATCAGCTCCATACCGTCGGCACTTACCAATGTGACGGGACTTTCATTCGGAAAGACAACTATCATATTCCAGACATTTTGTTTCATTATGATATTGATAATAGGCCGAAAGATAAATCTGAAGACAATATTGATAATGCCGATATCGGTTGTTTTCGGATATATGATAGACATGTATATGCTCTTTATCGCATTTGACGGCTTTCCCAAGTGGGCATGCTATATTTTTTGCATCCTTGGAGTTGCGGCAACGGCACTCGGGATAGTATGCATCGTGGGAACGGGACTCATGCTGCCGTCACCGGATGCACTCATGCGCACGATCAGTCAGGTATCCGGGCAGCCGCTCTCAAGGATAAAGATCGCGGGTGATGCGACATGGGTTGTCATATCGGTTGCGCTTGAATTGATATTTTTCAGAAAGGTCATGTCTGTATGGATAGGCACAGTCATCTCTGTTATACTGACAGGAAGGCTGGTAGGAATATTCGGAAAATATCTTAAGATACTCGATCTTTCCGAAAAAGCAAAAACACAGACAAGAAATGATAATGAATCAAACGGCTGAAGAAGTGCACTCATGCGCTCATGGCCGTCACGGTCTTTCATAATTAAGGGCAAGCTTGGCACTAAAATATCTGCAGGCCCGGGGATAATGTAAGGAGGAGATAATGAACGAGATCATAAAGTCACTCGAAGAGAGAAGAAGTATTCGCGCATATAAGAGTGATATGCCGAAAGCAGAGGATATAGACAAGATAATAGAGGCAGGCCTGTATGCGCCTACGGGCATGGGATATCAGAAGGTCATCATAATAGCCGTTACGGATAAAGAGACCAGAGACAGCCTGTCCGAGGACAATCGTGCCATCGCGGGCATGAAGGAGGGTACGGATCCGTTTTACGGCGCACCTGTCGTGCTGGTGGTGCTTGCCGCCAAGGATATGCGCACTCATGTATATGACGGCAGCCTTGTGATGGGCAATATGCTAAATGCCGCACATGCATTGGGGCTCGGCAGCTGCTGGGTACACCGCGCAAAGGAAGAATTCGAGATGGAAAAATGGCAGAATCTCCTTAAGAAGCTCGGTATCGAGGGTGAATGGGAAGGCATAGGCCATTGCATCGTGGGATATCCGGACGGTGAGGCTCCGAAGGCCGCAGAAAGAGCAGCAGGCAGAGTATATAAGATCTGACCTTGGCCGCATAGAAGCGACAGAGAATACATAGAACATATAGGATCATAGGCCGACCGCAGACAGAGGACGAATATCTGACAAACAACAGCATGCATTTCCATGAGCATATGGGATATCACTTGGCAGGATCGTTTGCAAATGCGGATATAAGTTCGGAAGATGGTATGACATGATCTGGATGGAAAAGATGATATCAGGTCATGAGGATGAGGCAAAGCCTGTATTGAACTTTCAGGATATAGACGCGGCTGAGGTATTTGAAAAGAGGAAGATATGTTTGTAATTGCAGGACTCGGCAATCCGACAGAGGAATACGAGCATACAAGGCATAATATAGGTTTTGACTGTGCGGATGTCATCGCAAAAAAGCTGGGCATAGTATTTAAAAAGACGAAGTTCGCGGCAATGGCTGCGCAGGGGACATATAATGGCGAGAAGATAATGATCGTAAAGCCCCTCACATATATGAATCTGAGCGGCAATGCCATAGCGCCTATCATGAAATATTATAAGGAGGATCCTGCAACCTCTCTTGTGGTGATATATGATGACAGCGACCTTCCCGTAGGCAAGATACGCATACGGAAGAAGGGCTCCGCGGGCAGTCATAACGGTATGAAGAGCATCGTTGCATCTCTCGGAACAGAGGAGTTTGCGCGCATAAGGGTAGGCATCGGCAAAAGGCCCGAATATATGGATATGGTGGATTTCGTCCTCGGAAGATTCCCGAAGGAAGAGAGAACTGTCATAGACGCCAAGCTGGAGGATGTGGCATGCGCCGTGGAGGATATGGTCGCAAATGGAACAGACCATGCCATGAACAATTACAATTGAAATAATCTTCGGAAAGTAATATTACGATAATGCTCGAGCATATATACGACAAAATAAAAGAAATAAATGATATTAAAGCTCATCTCGGGAGAAAGGAAAGAGTACAGGTAAACGGCTGTGTCCCCTCCCAGAAGGAGCATTTTTTATATGGGATCGGCAGAGATTACAGCCAGAGGGTCATTGTCACGGCAAATGCGCAAGGCGCTATGGAGATATTGGAAAATCTTCTTGCCTTTGACAAGAATGCGGTATATTATCCCGCGCGCGATCCGATGTTCTATAAGGCTGATATAAAGGGCAGCTATATAACCGAGCAGAGGATAGAGGCAGTAAAGCGGATCTGCAATAATGAAGATATCACCATCCTCACCACACCGGACGCATTTACCGACAGATTGGCGTCGAAAGCCGAGATAAAAAGGGCATCGATGGTCATAAAAAAGGGCGACTCGGTGGATAACAGAGCTCTTGCGGACAGGCTGACAGCTCTCGGATACGAGAATACCTCTCAGGTATACGGTCATGGCGAATTCTCAATAAGAGGAAATATTATAGATATCTTTCCGCGGGCAAAGGAAGCCCCGTACAGATTGGATCTGTGGGGTGATGTCGTAGATAATATCAAGATATTCGATGCAGAGACTCAAAGGTCGATAGAAGAGGCAGAGGAAGTCGAGATATTTTCGGGAGGAGACAAGAGCGAGGCAGATGAGGGTGACGCGGATTTCTTGTCATATTTTGATCCCGAGAATACGCTTTTTGTATTTGACGAGCCGGCAAGGATATTGCAGGAGAACGAGACCTTCGATATAAGGCCCTTTGAGAGAGCATCCTTCCCGTGCCTTTTTATGTCTATGCTCGGTATGAACTGTGATATAAAGGCGGATCATATCATTCAGATGAGGGCAAAGAGCGTGCCCTCATATAATGGCAGATTTTCTCAGCTTACGGAGGATATTGAAAAATACAAGCATGACGGTTGGCATGTCACACTGTGCTGCGCCAGCGCCATAAGGGCGGACAGGCTCAGAGGTGATCTCGAGAGGGACGGAGTATCGGCGGATGTAGTGATAGGAACCGTAAGATGCGGCTTTGAATATACCGATCTGAAGGAAGTCCT
>CAZGVB010000045.1:0-9359 GCA_964528825.1 uncultured Parasporobacterium sp. | reverse complement strand
TAGAGTGCTTGATTTGGGATCAAGAGGCCGCAGGTTCGAATCCTGTCACCCCGATTCGTTATACAATTATGTTTCCTGCTGACGGATAATGTGACCAACACAGTGCAGGAAGCAGCCGGAACAATCCGGTCACATGCCGACCGTCTGGGCAATACTTTTCAAAGTATTGCCCTTTTTGTTATGAAAGCATTGCCAAGCGGCTGTGCAGACCTGCGTGCTTGCACGCAGGGATGTGCAGACATTTGGCAATCTAGACGACATGAGTGCGTAGGCCGATAGGCCAGAGCACGAATGGCGACGGCGAGTGCGAGAGCGCCAAAGGCGCGGAGCAATCGGCTTTCATAACCACAATGTTTAAAGCATTGCCAAGCGGCTGTGCAGACCTGCGTGCTTGCACGCAAAGTTTTTTATAAGCAAAGTGAAAGGAGCAACGATCAAATGAAATTTCTCAACAACAAATGGATGCGCGCGGCTGTCCCCGCACTTTTGATCCACTGTTCCATCGGAACGGTATATTGCTGGTCAACCTTCAAGCAGGCCATTGCCGAACAGATAGGTATGAGCACATTTGCCGTAGGATGGGCATTCTCACTGGCCATCTTCTTTCTTGGCATGTCCGCAGCCTTTGCGGGCAGATTTGTCGAGAAAAACATTCATGCATCCTCACTCCTTGCGTGCATATGCTTTACAACAGGCATGATCGGTACGGGACTCGTCATCAATTTTGCCAAAGGTGTGGTCGCATTGATCGGGATATTCTTCTTTTACGGATGTGTCATGGGTATCGGCCTGGGAGTCGGATATCTCACTCCCGTAAAGACACTTATGCTGTGGTTTGAAGGACAAAAGGGATTGGCTACCGGCATATCCATCATGGGCTTCGGACTTGCCAAAGCGATCGCAACACCCTTCATGGAGGCAATCCAAAAAAGCCTCGGTATCGCACCTATGTTCTATATACTTGGCGGTGTTTACTTTCTGATGATGCTGCTTGGCCACTTTCTCTTAAAGAAGCCTGAAGGATGGGTCGAGCCTGACGATAAAAAAGAGAATTTCAAGCTCATTGGAATGTTCAAAAATAAGATGTTTGTCGGCATCTGGCTCATGTTCTTTATAAATATCCACTGCGGACTTGCGCTTATAACATATGAAAAACAGATATTAAATACGGCATTTGCGGATACTGCTGCCCTTGCTGCTATCGTAAGCATCGTTCCCTCGGTCACCGCAGCCTTCAATGCTCTGGGACGTATAGGATATTCCACGATCTCAGACAGATTAAAGGATCGCAATACGATCTATAAGATCATATTTATCAGCTGTATTGTCGTGACAGGACTTTCACTTGCGACATTTGCCATCTCAAACGGAAGCCGCATACCTATCCTCGGCATGCTCGTTATCCTGCTGCTTGTTGTCATTAATGCGGGATACGGCGGCGGATTTTCCACACTGCCTGCTCTGCTCTCCTCCAGATTCGGTATGGATAAGATCAGCAAGATACACGGTCTGGCACTTTCGGCATGGGCTATTGCTGGCCTTACGGGAAATAACATGTCCGAGATCATATTGCAGCATACAGATCAGACATATGACTATATACTTATATTCACCCTGATATTGTTCGTTGCCGCATTTTTGATAAGTACATTCATAGTCTCCGCAAGCAGAAAAAAGAATGTTCAATAAACATCGGCCTATCTCAACTCAGCCGTAAAAATAATATCTTCGCCGTCTATCCTCGCGCTTATATGTCCCTTGTGGCCCTCCGCTATACCGCGAGCGATAGACAGCCCGATGCCGAAGCCCGATCCTGACTCGCTTCTGGATGCGTCGGCACGATAAAATCTGTCAAAGAGCTTGCTTGTATCGATACTTTCAGGTGAAGGACATTTATTTGCCGTTTCGATCAATATGCCGCGCCTCTCTGCCCTCATTTTCACAGAGATCTCAGAATTCAATGCGGCATATTTCATTGCATTATCAAGCAATATCGACACCAGCTGGCGTATGGCATATTCGTCGCCATTGTAAAATATATCCGGCTCTATGGAGATATTCAATTCATGACCTTGCGCCGCTGCAATATCTTCAAAGGATTCTGCCGTCTCCTGCAAGGCATCGCTGATATTGAACCTTGCCGTCTTGAGAGGTGATTCCTCCTCGTCCATGCGTGAGAGCGTCACCATGGAATTTACAAGCTCTTTAAGCTTTTCGGTCTGTCCGTAGGCCTTATCTATCCATTTTTGCTTTCCGACCTCCATTTCAAGCACTTTTAGGCTTGTCGCAATGACAGTTATAGGTGTCTTAAGCTCATGACCGGCGTCAGTGATGAATTGCTTCTGCGCCTTGGCACTCTTTACCACCGGATCTATAGCTCTGCGTGAAAATAAAATGACAAGCACAAATACCAGCAATATGCATACCGCGCATGCGACTGCCGACCACAGAAGCACCATCCTCTCCATATAAAATTCCTGATGGCTGTTTAAGAAAATGGCCATATTTCTGTCATCCCCGGTATGGATCACCAGGAACGAATAATCCCCGATCTTGCCATATCCCTCGCCGCACTTAAGCGCCGCGGCAAGATAGCTTCCTGTATCATCCTCATCAACGGATGCTATTCTGTCGAGCTCTGCCTCCTTTAACACACCCTCGTCATCATATCTGAGCACAAAATATCTTATTGAAAAGATAGTCTCCTGTGAAAAATGTCCATGTCTGGCTATATCTCCGGGAATGCCCTTTTTTATATCCGTCTCTGCATCATTATTTTCCCCGATATAGGAAGATCCTGTCTCCGCCTCTCCTGTATCAGGCGGGTCTATATATGTCCCGTCTCCCCTCTCATCCTCTGCAGGCTGATCATCCGGCAGTGTACTCTGGCTTTCATAGATAAGCTGCAATGTCTCTTTCAGATCATTATCCGTAGATATATAATTTGCGACATTTAATATTGCGGCAAGCAGCAGCATAACAGCCGTGACTGCTATGACTGTGATCCTTATAAAACGATTTCGAAGTCTTTTTATCACTTCGTTTCCTCCAGCACATATCCGAGACCCCTGTTGGCATGCAATTCGACCTTGGAGCCTATAGTTTTTAATTTTTTTCGGAGATTGGATATGTTGACCCAGACGACATTTATCTCGGCATCATTGTCCCAACCCCAGACCTTTTCCATGATACGCTCGGCCGAAAATACGAGCCTCGGTGAGCGCATAAAAAGCTCCATGACCTGAAATTCGCGGCCTGCGAGTCTGACATTATTATTACCGCAGCTGAGCTCTCCGGTATCAGAATTTAATATGATATCTCCAAATGAAAGTTCCGTCGGAATATATGACTCTGTACGCCTTAGTATAGCTCTGACTCTGCTCAAAAGTTCGTCGGGATCAAACGGCTTCGGCAAATAATCATCGGCTCCCGCATTAAAGCCGTTTATGCGATCCTGTTTTTGTCCCTTGGCAGTAAGCATCATGATCGGCGTCTTTACACCCTCTGACCGAAGACGTGCAAGTACCTGCATGCCGTCCATCTTCGGCATCATGATATCCAATATGATCGCATCATATCCTCCCGACAGGGCATATTCGTATGCGTCAATGCCGTTGCCTACTGCATCGACCGTAAATTTATTTTTTTCAAAAAATACCGTAAGTGCCTCAGCCAGGTCACTTTCATCCTCAGCTATCAATAATTTCATTCAGATCACCTGTTCAATCCCGTAATTTTATAAAGCCTCTTTGACGATCTCTCGTCCGCAGATAATATTCAGATTGCCGTTGCGGCAGCGCAGCTTGTCAATAAATTCCTTCGGCACACAATCACCTTTTAATATTATACGATATTCAAGCTCATATAATGTACCCATATTGGTAGTCTTCACTCTGATAAGCGAAAATGACCTTACATATTCTTCAAAAATATCATCAAACAAGCTTTCATAATCCAGATTCTCCGGAATGGTAATCCTTAGTATGCGTTCAGCCTCAGAGGCCTTTCCGAAGCCTGTTGCGCTAAGCAGCACTATAACCGCGGAGATAATGAAGAAGGCCAATACAGCAAGCCATATATATCCCATTCCCGTGGCCAATCCTATAGCCATGGACATGAAGAGTACGCCTATCTCCCTCGCAGTTCCCGGTGCAGAACGAAATCTTACCAAGCTGAAGGCTCCGGCCACGGCTATACCTGCACCAATATTACCGTTAACTAACATGATAACAAGCTGGACCACCACCGGAAGTATGGCGAGCGTGACAACAAAGCTCTGCGTAGTCCTTGCGCGGAACATACTCACAAAAGCGATCCCGACCCCCAGCACTACCGATGTAAGGGTACATATTAAAAAAGATGTTAATGTCATTTCGGTTCCGATAATTGATTCAAGCACAGCTGTTTCCTCCTAATATTTTTTTGTAGCAGCATCCGATCTTTGAAAATGAGATCTGCCTTGCTCCCACCTCAGATATTACCCTGCAAAGCCACAAGGGGCAAGCCCCGCATACCTTTATTTCCATTATAAACTCGTCCGGAGCGAGCACATGCATCCCATAGTCTCCAAGTCTCAGATCGAGATCATAAGTCCTGTAACGCAAATTTGAGTCGAATGTTATGCGAAGATCAGGATCTTCGATCCCAGCAAATGCCATTCGGTCATATCCTATAAATATCTTCGGCTTTGTCCTGTAAAAGGATTGAAACCATGCGATCTCGCGTCCTATCTGCCCATATTCGGGTACTGATATTCCCTGACTCAGGAATCTTTCCGCAGCATCAGGTGCTGTGCTGATACGCCTTTTGTATACGACTCCTTTATATTTCTTTTTTATCTCTACAAATATATTATCATCGTTTGCAGGCATGCCGTAGCTGCGTATACGCAGCTTTTCCTTATAGACAGGCTTTTCGATCGAGGCCCTTACAAGCTGCCAATCATCGGTATCATAATATATATTTTCTATCGTATATCTGCCGAATTTATCCTTTTTCATATATGGACTGATCTTCTCAATAAAGAGCTGCAGCTGTTCCCTGTTCAGACAATATTTTTTCTCATATCTTTTAAAAGAATATATAATCTTATCGTCCATCGGTATTCCTCCTTACGCCGCAGATGATAATATAGAAATCTAAATCCAACTTAAAAGCCCTGTACTGCATCCACACGTCACGAAGCACAAACACATTTGCAAATTCAAGCAAACATTTAAGTTGTTTTTAGGTCTCATGCTTAAACTAACCCGCATAAAACACATTCAATATGCATATTCGATCAAGAAAGAATGGAGTGTAATATGAACAGATATAAGATTAAATATAAGATAGCTGTTACATCCCTGGCCGCATTGCTTTCACTGCAGCTATGCGCATGTACCGGTCAAAATGCAGAGGATCAGACAACAGTCGGTGACTCCTGCGCGGATAATTACGAAATCACGGCCACCACTGATATATCGGCATCAGACGAATATTCGGCAGACGTGACCTTTACATTCGATGAAACAAGCATCAGCGCATCCGGTGCAAATGATGGATATGAGATCTCGGGAACAGATCTTAAGATAGACAGCCCCGGCACTTATCTCATCACAGGCACCTGTAGTGACGGCTCCGTTACCGTAAAAAAAGGCACCACTGACGTGATATTGCTGCTTGATGGGATAGACCTTTCAAGCTCAGATACGGCACCGATAGTCTGTGCGAAATCCACACAGGTGAAAATCGTGGCGATGAGCGGCTCTGAAAATACGCTTTCTGACAGCATTCAAAATAATGACGAGGAATATACCGATAATACGGATGCCGAAAATGCAGTCATAAAATGCAAGGACGGATCCAATGTCACCATATGCGGAGACGGCACGATAAATATTATATCTAACGGTAAAAACGGCATAAAATCAGGTGCTTCCACGGATACCGAGGGTGAGGCCTCTCTGACCATAAAGGAAGTAACATTAAATATTTCCGCATCTGTAAACGATGCCATAAATGCCGAACAGCTTTTAAATATAGAAAGCGGCACCCTGAACATATCTGCCGCCGATGATGCCATTCACAGTGATATCGAACTGAATATCGGATCTGAAGGTACAGACGGTCCTTCCATAACCATAAGCAGCAGCGTGGAGGGCATAGAGGCTTCTTCCCTGAATATCATGTCGGGTGACATAAATATCACTTCATCTGATGACTGCCTTAATGCCGCCAATTCAGACCTTGGAAACTATGATTTTGTGATAAATATATCCGGCGGAAGCATAAATGCATATACAAGCGGCGGCGACGGCTTTGATTCCAACGGAGATCTTAATATTTCCGGCGGACAGGTCATTGTATGGTCTGCAAATATGGCCGACAATCAGCCTCTGGATGCGGACGGCACGATAAATGTAACAGGCGGTGTGGTACTTGCCGCAGGTGCATCGAACGGCATGGGCAGCACCATAAGCGCCGATCAGGCATATGTGACATTCGGCTCATCTATGGGTACTCCGGGAGCAGCAGGGACTATTAATGACGGTGATACGATAAGCATCAATGACAATAACGGGAATGTGATTTTTACTTGTGATGCAATGTGCAATGCTCAATATGTATTTTTCTCATCCGGTGATCTTGCAGACGGGACTGATTACAGCTTATATGTAAACGGGACAAGCACTGCAAGTGCCACCTCTCAAACAGGCACAGCAAGCTCCGACGGCACAAATAATATGGGCGGCGGTATGAACGGCGGTATGAACGGCGGCATGGATATGCCGGGCGGAGGCGGCCGGGGTGCCGATGACATGCCTGGGGATCCAAACGGTATGCGGGGAATGCAGCAGCCTGATTTTTGATATAGAGCGTCAGCGTAAACCTTACTTACTCATGCATATTATTTTTTCTCTTTGCAATAAATATCATGCCAAGCATGATGATACAGCTTGCAATGGATATGGGCAGCCAAACAAACAGGCTGCCTTTATCTCCCGTGCCCGGGACTGAAGGATGCGGTCTCTCAGGCTCAGACGGCCTGGGGCAATCTACCTTTTCTTTCTCTATGCTGTGATCTGTATTATGTGTCATTATCAGATTGCAGGTCTCAACAATGCTGTTGCCTTTTTCTTCAAAATCATATCCCGTCTCATATACATAAAGATAGACCACTGCGGATATGCTTTCCCCGGAAAGCTTTGTTGTATCTATGTTGCCGCTTGTGTTTACTATAGGATCGCCATTGCAGCAGTTGCTCTCAAAAACTCCTGCCGTGGTTATAATGAACTCTCCGGTGGCGGCTGTGCCTGAGCCCGAATTCTCGGTATATACCGGCCTATATCTGTCCACCACTACCGATGCAAGGACGCAGTCCGGATCGCCTGTTTTTACAAAATCGATTATCCACTTATATTCATGGTTCGGACTTAGGTTTTCATATGTCACTTTATCCGCAAGCACCGTATCTGACTTTAAATCTGTACTATGTGACAGCCGCGTATCTGTTGATGTAAGCACATCAAAGGCCTCTGTAGAGATATCGATCTGCAGATCCGAAAGGGCATCTGTAAGCTCCGTGACCGAATCCGGCCGGGCGATCACATTGCCTTGATCGTCCATGATCGGCGTCCCGCCATCTACATAGATATAATCCGCCGTGCTTACAGGATCATCTCCGAATGCGGCACGGCATTTTATCTCAAAAAGCTTATATTTTCCATACGGCAATGCTCCCCTTTCATTGGAAGGGGCAAAGGCGCTGCTGCCTGCAATACCCGACACAGAGCTATCCGGTGCATTTACCTGTGCGTCTTCTGTACTTCCCGATGTAAACCAAATGCCATATCTTGCGGCCTCACCGCTTGCGAGGAGATCCTCTCCTTCTTCATTTATGTAATATTCTCCTGTTTCCCTGTCATATATGACATATTTGTCAAGACCGTTCGTCTCGTATGTATTATCTCTATCAGACAGACTCACGCTGCCGTCAGCATTCTCTGTATATATATGTCCCGTATCCGCATATCCGTTATATCCCGTAACTATCACATGCGCCTCTACAGCCTCTCCGTTTGAGTCATATGCTACGAGCAGAAACGGGATATTTGCCATCCCCGATCCACATCCGTCCGTCTTTTGAAATCTGATATCACCTCGCACTATCGGATCCTGTGCGGGATATGGGGCGCCGTCTGCGACCATGCCGTCTTCCCTTATCTCCAATCTGAGCACCCAGTCCTCATCAACCTTAAGGATGTCATTAGCAGAAGCCTCATAGATATAATATGTACCATATGGAAGCGCATCAGCCTTAGTAATTGCCTGCCCGTCTTTATCCGTTTTTAATGACATGACGACCACATCTATCCCATTAGCTGCTGCCTCCCCAATAGCCTTTATCAGCTCTTCGCGAGAACATTCCTCCTGTGCAGGATAAATACAGCTCTTGCCAGAATCTGCCGCCGCATATGTCTTTTCAAGATATTCCGTGACAGACCCGTATGTCTTTTTTCCTATGCTTATATCTGTACTGCCCGCATTTACGATATTAAATGTACATCCTTCAAGTGAGACAATGCTCTGAAGTCCTTCTCCGATATATTCCGATATTGTCTTGTAAAGATGCACTCCTCCCGATATGCTTTTATTTTCTATAGTCATCTCCCCTGATTTCCTGTCAAATTTCATATCATTTGAGGAGAGTGCTTCCAAATTCATTTGTGCCTTGCCATCTGTAACGCTTATATTGAATGTGGCAGTGCTGTCTGTCTTTACATAGCCTAACGGTGCGCTTTTTTCAGTCACGGTCAATTTCCCAGCAAAGAATTGCACAGTGCCGTCCGATGCTATGTATGGATCACCCGAGACTATAAGAGAGCTGTCCGCGAGATCGCATCTGCCCTCCTTATCCGTCTTATATACATAAGTCTCAGATACCTTTTCGCCCTTCTTGTCTGTATAAGTATATGTCACATTGAAGGCGGCATCGTCCCGCCTGATGCGCTCCCCTGCTTTGTCTGTCTTCGATATGATAAGGTGCTCGGGATCGGGATATGTCTCTTCTGTCACTGTTATCGTACCATTTGATCTTGCATTTGTACTCTTCATGGTGACAATGCCTTCCGCACTTACCGAAAAATATTCCTTTGTATTCTTTAATGCATATCCTTTAGGTGCCTTTGTCTCTGCCGCATAATATTCTCCCTCATCCAGCTCTATGATATTGCTGAGACCTTCCGCATCAGTAATGAGAGTACCTATCTTTTCGTTATTTATATTGTAAATATCGTATTCGGAGCCCTCCAGGGAATAAGCGCTGTTGTTTGCCACACGCATGTCAGTCTCTGCGGATACCTTACACAGTTTCGTCT
>CAZGVB010000044.1:0-9934 GCA_964528825.1 uncultured Parasporobacterium sp. | reverse complement strand
ACTTCTTGGCGGCTTCCTTCATGAGACGGTTTGCCTCATCCTCCGGAATGATATTTGCGAGCTTAAAGAAAGCAGATTGAAGAACTGTATTTATCCTGCCTCCGAGTCCGATCTCTTTGCCTATCTTAACACCATCTATGGTATAAAAATTAATATTGTGCTGTGCTATATAACGCTTTGCCTGTCCTGGAAGATTGGCCGACAGCTGTTCTGCATCCCATGAACAATTAAGAAGGAATGTCCCTCCGTCCTTAACATCCTGTACCATGTTATACTTGCGCACATATGACGGATTATGACATGCAACGAAATCTGCCTGATCGATCAAATAAGTCGATTTGATCGGGTCCTTTCCGAAACGAAGATGTGATACTGTCACACCGCCTGATTTTTTGGAATCATAATCGAAATATGCCTGTGCATACTGATCAGTATTGTCACCTATGATCTTGATAGAATTCTTGTTTGCACCTACCGTTCCGTCGGCACCAAGGCCCCAGAACTTGCAGCTGATAATGGAATCCGGAACCGTAACCGGCTTATATGATGCATCAAGTGAAAGATGTGTGACGTCATCATTTATACCTATAGTGAACTCTTTCTTTTCCTTATTGTTGAATACGGCAATGATCTGAGCGGAATTGGTATCCTTGCTGCCCAGTCCGTACCTTCCGCTGAATATAGGCGTGTTATGGAACTTACTGTCTCTAAGTGCCGCAACAACATCAAGATACAAAGGTTCACCGAGAGAACCGGGTTCCTTGGTACGATCAAGTACGCTTATCTGCTTTACAGTCTCAGGAATAGCATTAATAAGATGCTGCGCACTGAAAGGTCTGTAGAGCCTTACCTTTACAACACCGTATTTTCCGCCCTGCCCGTTCAGGAAATCAACTACTTCTTCAATAGTCTCACATACAGATCCCATGGCGATGATGACATGCTCGGCATCCGATGCTCCGTAATAATTGAAAAGGCCATAGTTCGTACCGATCTTTTCGTTGATCTTATTCATATATTCTTCAACTATAGCAGGAAGTGCCGCATAATGATTGTTGCTGGCTTCTCTTACCTGGAAGAATATATCCGGATTTTGTGCCGAGCCTTGCTGACAAGCTCTTTCTGGATTAAGAGAAGTTGCCTTAAAATCCGCTACTGCGTCAAGATCAATAAGGTCCTTCAGGTCTTCATAATCCCATTCCTCTATCTTTTGAATCTCATGTGAGGTCCGAAATCCGTCGAAGAAATTGACAAATGGCACTCTGCCCTTTATAGCACTGCAATGTGCAGCGGGAGTAAGATCCATTACCTCCTGAACACTTGATTCGCAAAGGAAAGCAAATCCTGTCTGCCTGCAGGCATAAATATCCGAATGATCACCGAATATCGACAGTGCATGTGTAGCTATTGCCCTTGCCGAAACATCTATAACTGCCGGAAGATGCTCACCCGCGATCTTGTACATGTTAGGGATCATCAGAAGAAGACCCTGAGAAGCTGTAAATGTAGTCGTGAGTGCACCTGCCGCAAGTGAGCCGTGAACAGCGCCTGCCGCTCCTGCCTCTGACTGCATTTCCGTTACCTGCACTTCTCTGCCGAAAATGTTCTTTACACCTTCAGCTGCCCACTTATCCGACAGCTCTGCCATAACTGACGATGGTGTGATCGGATAAATAGCTGCGACGTCTGAATAAGCATATGACACATGCGCTGCCGCAGTGTTGCCATCCATGGTCTTCATCTTTCTCGACATGGTAAAAAAATCCTCCCAAAAATTATAAGCCTATAACATTTTTTCAAGCAACATTCAAGCCGCTTGTATGCGGTGTCTGTGAATTCGAATGTCGATTGTATAAATATATAAACAAAAAAGTCTCGAGTACTATATCATAGCGGCGAATTTTTTTACAGTATTTTTTTTGCACAATTTGTTCAGATAATTATACAATCATTTGGTAAATATAAAGTAATATCCGCAGAGATATCACAAAAACCATCGAAAAAACAGTCAAAAAAACAGAAAACGATGCTTTTCTGCTTGACAAATATTTAAAAAAATTCAAAAATATGAACCAAGCGCATTCGTAGCCCAATGGATAGAGCGTCGGCCTCCGGAGCCGAAAATGCGGGTTCGATTCCCGCCGAATGCATTGCCTGATACAAAAAAGCTGCAGAGATCCTCTGCAGCTTTCTATCTTTTTATATTACCTATTATGCTCTTGAAGAATATTCTCCGGTTCTGGTATCTATCTTTATCATCTCACCTGTCTCAATGAAAAGCGGAACCATAACCTGTGCACCCGTCTCGACTATCGCAGGCTTCGTTGCATTAGTTGCCGTATTTCCCTTAAATCCCGGATCTGTCTGTGTGACCTCAAGCACTACAGATATAGGCGGCTCGATAGAAAATACCTTTCCTTGGAACATAAGAAGCTTTACTTCTTCATTTTCCTTGACAAACTTCATTGCCTCAGCTGCCTCATCATTCGGTATGGCAGTCTGTTCAAAGGTCTCATTATCCATGAAGATATAAGAATCTCCGTCATTATAAAGATACTGCGCATTGCTTCTCTCTATAACTGCCTCATCGAACTTATCCTCAGGCTTAAATGATGTCTCAATAACCGAGCCTGAAATGATCTTTCTGTACTTTGTTCTTACAAATGCTGCACCCTTACCCGGCTTAACATGCTGAAATTCGATGATCTGGCATGCCTCTCCATCTATAATAACGGTACGTCCGTTTCTGAAATCAGAAGCTGAAATCATAATTAACCCTCCTAAATGGCAAAATACAATTTATTTTACATTGTAAATCCCAATCTTTCAACTATTTCCTTACTTATCTGTTCAATATTTTTTTCATCAGTGTCTATTGTCAGATTTGCAATATCCTCATATACACCGGATGTGCTTCTCATAAGCTTATCCATTGACTCAAGATCGATGACCTCATTTATGGTATGTCTGCCGGGATCATCTTTAAGTCTTTGAGCGATCGTTTCAGGTCTCGCCTTGAGCAAAACTATAAATCCGCTGCGTCTCATCATCTCCACATTTTCTTCCCTGAGCGCAACTCCCGTGCCTGCAGAGATGACCTGTACATCCTTTTTTAAAACCCTTCGCAGATATTTAGTCTCCTTATCGAGAAAAAGCTCCATGTCATCCGAGATAAGATCCGATATTGCCGCTTCCTCTTTAAACTCTATATACGCATTCAGATCAATTTTTCTAAGCCCGTAATAATTGCTGAGCGCATTTGCAACAGCAGTCTTTCCTGTGCCTATAAAGCCGACAAGTATGACCTTTTTATCATTATTGTGAAGGATATCCAAAACATTTTTCATATTTGCGACATCTATCTGTCCCGGTGCTGAGGATTCCCCAAGAGATGCGAATGTGACTACGCTTCCCAGGAATTCACCCATCACACGACTGACAACGCCGAGCCTGCCCATAGATATCGCGATGATATTGCAATGTGAACCGTCTCCGGAGAATTCCTCCGCGGCACTTATCAGATTGAGAACATCCCGCCTTGTACTTGGCATATATGCCGCCTTGACGATATCTGCGCCGAGCATTTCCATTTTGAGATATGAATCCAAGATAGCTTGCATGTCCGGTGTCTTGTCAAAATCATGTTTTGAGATAATGACATATGTTCCGCAGGTCTTAAGCGTCTCTATAAATTTCTTGTCTCCCGCCACTGCAGAATACTCAACATCTACAAGATCCGCAAGCTTCGAAAGTGCGACCATGGAAAGCAGTTCTCTGTAATACTCAGATGAGACTTGTATTTTCCCACCTTCCTCTGCTCTGCGCAAGGTGAACAAGATGGGTTTTTCGGTACCTCTTCTGATCTTTCTAAGGAGGGATTTTACCTTTCCCGGATCGTCTGCACAGCTGTAATAATCGGCGCGTATCTCAATAAGATCGCATGCACTGTTATCTGCATTCTCGAGTGAAGTGAGAAATTCGGTCTCACTTCTTCCCATTATGGGGACACAGATCTTCGGTCTTCCGATACCAAGCTCAAGTTCTCTGATCTTAATGATCCTGCTCATTGCCTGCACCTCCGTTTCTAAGTCTACAGATAAATACATCCATTGATATTACATCAGATGTTCTTCATTTTGTAAATATTTGTTTGGAATATTGCAGTGATCGATCAACATCTCTCAGTTCAATCTTTTTTCTCTATCAGATACATTTCACTATGGTGCCTAAGTTTATAAAAATTGTAAAAAAACAGGACTATCCCCTCACCTAATCTTTTCAGACGTATATAGAATATCGGATCCTTTGCTATTCTTTTCGTACATAATGCAAATATCCCGGCTCTTTTAGCGCTCCACATATCAGTAAAGAGCTGGTCTCCTATCATCATTGCCTGATCCTTCGAAACATTCAGCATATCAAGTGCTCTTTTTATGCCGGATGTATCGGGCTTTGCGGCATTGCATATATATCCCGAGCCCACTGCCTTTGCAAAAGGGGCGACCCGCCCATCGTCATTGTTGGAGATAAGACATGTCTTAAAGCCGATATCGTGCAGTCTGCCGATAAGCGCAGCAGAACGCTCATCAGCCTTAGCATCATGTTCCACAAGAGTATTATCAATATCAAATAATAATGCCCTGTATCCGATCTCATAATATTTTTCAAAATCGATCTCATATACAGAATCATATCGTACATCCGGATAGAACTGTTTGAACATACTTATCCCCTGGTAAGCTTTTTTATCTCATCGATGAATGTATTTACGTCCTTGAACTCCCTATAGACGGAGGCAAATCGTACATATGCCACTTGATCCACGGATTTTATCTTGTCCATCACGATCTCTCCTATGGCTTTGCTGGTCACCTCAGGCGTCCCCAGATTGAAGATCTCATTTTCAATATCATCCACAAGACTTTCTATTCTTTCGGCGGAAACCGGTCTTTTATAGCATGCTCTTAATATACCGTCCTGTATCTTTGTCCTGTCATATGGCTCACGATTATTATCCTTCTTTATAACAATAAGAGGGACTGTTTCAAGTTTTTCATATGTTGTAAAACGACGCTTGCAATTAAGACATTCTCTCCTGCGCCTGATAGCAGTATTAGAATCATTTGGTCTTGAATCGGAAACCTTTGTATCAAGGCATCCGCAAAAAGGACATTTCATTTATTACTCCCCGGTATATATTACTTTGCAAATACGAATATAAAGCAGCTATCACGGTCATAGCTTATAGCATTCTTTATATTCATTATAATATTTCTGAAAATCCTCACTTTTTGTAAGCTTAAGTGCATCAAGATATTCATGCGCATTTACCTCGCCAAGCTCGGATTGAACTATCGCAAAGCCGATATTGCTGCAGTGATCGGCAACTCTTTCATAATTGGTGATAAGATCGGTAAAAACGAAGCCCTGCTTAAGAGTACATGTACTGTCCTGCAGTCTGTCAACATGTTTTTTCTTCATCTCATCGCAAAGCTCGTCTATGACCTCTTCCAATGGTTCGATCTGTTTTGTTTCTTCCGTATTGCCGCTTATGAAACAGTCGATCGATATATTAACGATATCCCTGACCGCCCTCTCGAGCGTTAATATTTCCTGCTCTGCCTCAGCCGAAAAGATCAACTTCTTTTCATATATCTCTTCGTCAGCCTCACCTATATTTCTTGCATGATCGGATATTCTCTCAAAATCCGACAGAACCTGAAGAGCACGCCCGACCTCATTGGCAAGCTTAGTACTGAGCTCCTTCCTTGTCAGCTTGACAAGATAATTGCCTATTTTATCTTCATATCTGTCGATAGTCTCCTCAAGTGCGAAAACCTCCTGTATCCTCTTTTTGTCAAAAGACGCCCTGAGATCTATAGCTTCGATAATGTCCTGACGTGTCTTTTCGGCCATAGAATTGATAACGAGTCTGCTCTGTTCGACAGCCAATGCGGGATGCTCATAAAATCTCGGCTCAAGCCTGTCAAAATCCTGCTGCTCGGCAAGAGAATCCTTTGTTTCGGGGAACATCCTGCAGACCAATTTTTCGAGCAATGGTATCAATGGCGACAGTAATATGAGTGTAGCAAATCTGAATGCGGTATTTACAAGTGCGATAGATACCATAGTCATCTCACGCGTCATAAAATCAAATGAAAAAATCGCATTCAATGCATAAAAGATGATGCCGACAATAATGGCACCGAAAAGATCGATAAATAGATATGTAAATGCTGTCCTTTTTCCGTTTACAGATGCCCCAAGTGCGCTTAAAAGCACCGGAACCGATGCACCTATGCCTATGCCCATAATAAGCGGCAGCGCGATATCAAAGGAAATAGCTCCCGTAACGGCAAGTGCCTGAAGGATACCGACCGTAGCGCTTGCACTTTGCAAAACCGCCGTAAATGCAAGTCCCACAAGAATACCCAAAAATGGATTGGAAAAGTGAGTCAGAAAATCTATAAATTCAGGGCTCTCCTTTAGGGGTGCAACCGAGGAGGACATTGCCGACATTCCGTACATCAATATCGCAAATCCCAGAAGTATCTCACCGGTATTTTTGATAACAGCTTTTTTGCTGAACATCCTCATAATGATACCGATGATCGCAAAAATTCCCGTTAGTGTGGAGGTTGAGAGTATAGAGGCCATGCTCGAACCGCTTCCGTCTATACTGTTTAAGCAAAGTATCCATCCTGTTACACTGGTGCCGAGTATAGCACCCATGATAATACCGATAGCCTGCCGCACCTTCATCATACCGGAATTTACAAATCCTACTACCATGACCGACGTTGCCGATGAGGATTGTATGACCGCCGTAACTCCCGTTCCGAGAAGAATGCCTTTGATGGAATTGCTGGAAAGCTTATATAATATAACCTCAAGCTTGTTTCCTGCGACTTTTTTCAGGCTTTCTCCCATGACAGACATGCCAAACAGGAAAAGGGCGATACCGCCCAAAAGAACTATAATGTCAGAAAAACCCATAGCTATGATACCCTTTCCGTCTCTGTTAGAGAGCGGATCTTCGACCGATCTGTTATCTTAAAGGATCGACCTGTTATGTCCCGATTCATTTATCAAGTCCTCCGCAGGATATTGTCTTACAAATATTGCAGAGATCATGCTGCATTATATCATACTTTTTCCAAAATATACTTAAATTTGCACGTTTATATACAATATGTTGCGTATATGTATTATTTGTACAATTCCGGTCTGATATTTTCGAGTACAGGCAGCGTTTTCCTCACTTTTTTTATGATATCAGTATCAATATCGGCTATGACCACACATTCCTCTTCACCGGCCGAAGCCAAAACATTTCCAAGCGGATCTACGATCATGCTCATACCGCTCCTGCCGCCCTTGCATATATCGCTCATAGCGACAAAAACTGTATTCTCAAGTGCCCTGCATCTTGTAAGCAGCTCAAGCTGTTCTTTTTTTCCTTTGCCTTCAAACCATGCGGTGGGCATAAAAATGATATCGCAGCCATTAAGTGCCTCATATCTTGCTATCTCCGGAAATCTTACTTCATAGCAGACCATAATTCCTATTCGCGCGAAGGGAGTATCCAAAGGGGTGAAAAGCGATCTGCCCGGCACTATATTGTCTGACTCCTTATATGAAAAAGCGTCATACAAATGTGTCTTTCTGTATCTTGCCTCAATATTCCCTTTATCATTTATCACAACAGTCGTGTTGTAGTTTTTTGTTTCATCTGCCGGTTCATACATACCGAATATCAGCCATATCTTATTGTCCTTTGCGATTTTTTGCATGCTCTTTACAGCATCTGCCGCACATTTCCTTGCAGCCTCAAGTCGTCTTTCATTTGACGTATCCGCGGGAAAGGATGAAAGAAACACCTCCGGAAAGACAATCACGGATGCACCTTGCATGGCCGCGTACTCGGACATTTTCGCAGCCTTTTTTATATTTTGCTCTATATTTTCGCACAGTTCCGTTTGAGCGATCGCAGTCTTGAAATTCATATATACCTTCCTTGCCGTTCTTTTTTTCTGTATTATTATGACATAAAAAGTAATGTCAAGATGGCGGGCCGAATCTGCCTATCACCTTTAAAGACGTTCTGCATGCAGAACATACAGATCGCTGTCAATAAAATACATGAGATGCCGGTAAGAAATCAATAGTATTGTGATGTGAGATATGAATGAAAATCAATATGATGCAGAATTTGTGATATACGAATGAATATCAATATTGAGTGAGGAATTTTGGCGAAAGCCCAGTCTATATGCAGGTGCCCAGTCGAAAAACGATATGATATAGATTCGCAGATGCCAGATTTTGGGTACAAAAAAAGCGATAGACGGGATTCGAACCCGCGGCCTCCACCTTGGCAAGGTGGCGCGCTACCAACTGCGCTACTATCGCATGTTGCCCTGCAACGTTTCGTAGTTTACTACAGTAAAAAGTTGTTGTCAACAGTTTTTTGCCATGAAATCAGACAGATATTTTTCAACACGATAATATTTCATTTTGAATCATAATATCCCTTTAAGAAATATCTCTATACCGATACCGATGAGAATAATGCCTCCCAGTATTCCTGCCTTGTTCTTTAAAAAGCTGCCGATCCTGTTGCCCAAAAAAATGCCGAGAATGCATATAGCAAATGTCACGATGCCGATTATAAAGGATTCCAGCAACGCCTCAGGCAGTCTGTAATCGGATATGGTAAAGCCTACAGACAAGGCATCTATTGATGTGGCAATGCCTTGCAATATAAGTCCGCCGAAGCCGACGGCGACCTTTTCTCCACCATCTTCCTTCACAGCCTCTATGATCATTTTTATGCCGAGGAACAAAAGCAATGCCAATGCGATCCACGGAATAAACTTTTGCAGCTCATTAAAGAGCTGTTCTATGGAATGCACACAGATCCAGCCTATCATCGGCATGGCAGTCTGAAAGAATCCAAACGTACCTGCGATCAATATGCGTTTGGATGCCGCCATTTTCTGCTCTTTGAGCGCATTTGCAACTGCTACGGAAAAGGCATCCATTGCCAGTGCGATACCGAAAAGTATACTATTAAATATAAATAAAATATCTATTCTCATAAATGCGGATATTATCCGTCATGACGCGTTATTTTTCAATACTAAATTTAGCATATGGCAATATTTTCACTGCTGTGCAGTCGCCCGCAAATCTTTCTTTCAGACAATTTTAAACCCGCACGTGCAATGCCGATTGAAATTTTGCTTCGACGTCAATATCATCATTTATTGATATTCTATATCAAATATCCCATTCTCCATCTGCCGACAGATTCGCAGGTGCAAGTGAATCTACCTGCTGTGTCGTAAGACCTGTATAGAGTGCGATGCGTTCCTTAGTCATCATAGAAACATATCCATTGCCCATCATCTTAAGAAGGCGTGCTTCTTCAACATTTCTCGGTTCTCTTGTTTTTTCGTTATAATTTGCCATATCATCCTCCTGTGCCTGTTAGAATCTTTGATCTGCCGACAGGCCCGGCAAAGTGTTCTCTTAATATGTTTTCTATTCTATCTCAATTTTGTCCCCATATCAATTTTTATTTTTTTGATGTTCGAAAAACACGATATTTTGAGGCTATTTTTAACTGATTTTTCACACTGATAACTTATCATGAGCGCAATAGATGATCATGGAGTATTGTCTGCTGTATTGGCGTTACAGATGACAAGATACAGGCTGACATATTGGCATTACAGACAGCAAGATATCGACTGAAGCATTCAGACAACATGATATCGGCTGCCGCATATTGCATAGTTTGAGCAGAGAGAACAGGAAAAACAGCAAGGATAAAGGCTTAGGGAAATCAAATGAGCGCATTCGTAGAATTTAAAGACGTTACAAAAATATATGACAGCGGTGAGGTAAAGGTAAAGGCTCTTTCAAATGC
>CAZGVB010000043.1:0-10166 GCA_964528825.1 uncultured Parasporobacterium sp. | reverse complement strand
AAGCTGTTGAAAACCACACAGAGTTTCAGTAAATATATGCACAATTTGAAAAATTATAGCACAAACACTCATTAAGAACAATATTCTTTACAACAGACAAACCCCCGGGAAGACGAACCTGATATCCGTCTTTCCGAAGGTCTTCTGATATGCTCTTATATTATGTTCTTATATTATGCTCTTATATATGATATTGCGGTCAAAAATCACTTTGACCCGTCAAATGTCGGATCGCAATGCATACCGGCTGCTCACTGACTCATGCCTTTATGAGCGCCACAGACCCATTCAGAGCGCAGGTCCTGCATCCACAAGTGCTCTTCCGGCATCATTTGTCTCGTATTTTTTGAAATTCTTTATGAATCTTTCAGCCAGATCCTTTGCTTTTTCCTCCCATACAGAGGCATCCTCATATGTATCACGCGGATCCAATATACCCGAGTCTACTCCCGCAAGTGCCACAGGCACCTCAAGACCGAATATAGGTATCTTCTTTGTCTCTGCGACATTTATATCGCCGTTTAATATCGCATCGATTATGCCCCTGGTATCCTTTATGGATATTCTCTTTCCGGTACCGTTCCATCCTGTATTGACAAGATAAGCCTTTGCACCGCTCTTTTCCATCTTTTTAACAAGCTCCTCGGCATATTTGGTAGGATGAAGCTCCAAAAATGCCTGTCCGAAGCATGCGGAGAATGTAGGTGTCGGCTCCGTTATGCCTCTTTCGGTACCTGCAAGCTTTGCTGTAAAGCCTGAGAGGAAATAATATTTTGTCTGTTCCGGCGTAAGTACGGAGACCGGAGGCAGCACACCGAATGCGTCTGCCGACAGGAAGATGACATTCTTTGCATCGGGTCCCGATGATGTCTTATTTACATTTAATGCAATATTTTCTATATGATCTATAGGATATGATACTCTGGTATTTTCGGTTACGCTCTTGTCCGCGAAATCTATCCTTCCGTCTGCATCTACTGTTACATTTTCCAGAAGTGCATTGCGTCTTATCGCATTATAGATATCGGGCTCGGATTCCTTATCAAGATTTATGACCTTCGCATAGCATCCGCCCTCGAAGTTGAAGACGCCTCTCTCATCCCAGCCGTGCTCGTCATCGCCTATGAGAAGACGCTTGGGGTCTGTGGAAAGTGTAGTCTTTCCCGTGCCCGAAAGGCCGAAGAATATCGCGGTATTCTTTCCCTCCATATCGGTATTTGCGGAGCAATGCATCGATGCTATGCCCTTTAGCGGAAGATAATAGTTCATCATTGAGAACATACCCTTCTTCATCTCTCCGCCGTACCATGTATTTATTATGACCTGTTCGCGCTCGGTAATATTAAATGCTACGCAGGTCTCTGAGTTGAGCCCAAGCTCCTTATAGCGATCCACCTTTGCCTTGGAAGCACAATATATGACAAAATCCGGCTCAAATGTCTCAAGCTCCTCATCTGTCGGCACTATGAACATATTTTTTACGAAATGAGCCTGCCATGCCACCTCCATTACGAACCTTATGCTCATGCGTGTGTCCTTATTCGCACCGCAGAAAGCATCCATAACAAAGAGTCTCTTTCCTGACAGCTCTTCCTTTGCGATAGCCTTTACACTCTCCCATGTCTCCTGTGTCATCGGATGATTGTCATTTGGATATTCAGGTGTGGTCCACCAAACTGTATCTTTCGAATTGTCATCGACCACAATATATTTATCCTTAGGAGATCTTCCCGTATATATACCGGTCATAACATTTACGGCATCAAGCTCTGTTACCTGTCCCTTTTCATATCCTTCAAGTCCGCTCTTTGTCTCCTCTTCAAACAGAAATTCATATGACGGGTTGTAGATCGTCTCCTTTACACCTGTAATGCCATATTTTGTCAGATCAATGGGATTCATTTTTTTCTTTCGCCTTTCATTTAAGTGATACCTGTAAGAGGCATACACATTCAATAAGACGGCACATGTTTTTTTCTTTTTATTTTGCCGCCTCAACGGGTTTTTCAGCCAACCCGCACCATTATAAGACTGCTGTACATTTATGTCAAAGCATAAAGCCCAGCTATCGTCATTTGTAACTGTCAAGTAATCGCCTGCAAATCTTTCATCCAGACTTTTTTAGTACTACGTGTGTGAGATTAAAATTTTACCCGGTGATCTATAAGCCTTTTTAAATGAACAAAGAGCAGCAGCGATATGCAGGCAGACAACAATGATCCTGCCGGTGCAGCACATCCCATCGGAAACAATGTATCCTTAAAAAAGACTGATGCCAGATATGCTCCCGGTATACGGATGGCTATTATTGCGGCTATATTGGATATAAATGAATACAGCGGCTTGCCGTATGCGCAGAAAAATCCCGAAAGGCAGAAATGTATGCCGGCCAGACAGACATCAAATGCGTAAGACCTCAGATATGTCGCACCGAGAGCGACCACCTCAGGATCTTTTGTAAATGCCGCTACAATATTCTCTGTAAATATTTCACAGAGAATCACCGCCACGACGCCATATATGACGCAGATGAGTATGGATGCCTTTAATGTCTTAAAGCTTCTTTCATGCTTGCCCGCGCCTGCATTTTGTGCTCCTATAGCCGAGGTTGCAGAAAGGAAGGCCGACGGCACAAGAAATAAGAATGTGATGACCTTTTCGACTATACCTACGCCTGCGGCACTTTGCACGCCCCTCGCATTTGCTATAGCCGTTATGACTAAAAATGCGATCTGTATCAAGCCGTCCTGGCATGCTATCGGCGCACCTATGCCGAGTATTCTGCATGCCGAGAGTCTCTCCGGTATAAGATCCCGCAGCGACAGAGAAAACTCTTTTTTCTTTATCAGAAATATCACCGAGATAATGACGCTCGCGGCCTGCGATATCACGGTCGCAAGTGCCGCACCCGCGGCATGCTTGTCAAGCGGACCTATGAATATGTAATCAAGAACGATATTGATGATGCCCGCGATGAATACAAATATCAACGGACTCCTTGTATCGCCCATACCCCTGAAGATACTGCTTATAACATTATATGCCGTTATAAAAACAATGCCCGCAAAGCATATAAGCACATATGATCTGGTCTCCGAAAGAGCCTCTTTCGGGGTCGAAAGTATCTGAAGTATCGGATCTGTAAACAACATAAGAAGAGCCGTGGCTATCACCGCAAAGATTGAAAACAGCACTATGCTGCTTCCCACTGCCCTGCTTATGGCTTTTTTGTTTCCCGCTCCTACACTTGATGCTATAGATACGGTCGTGCCCATAGCCAGCCCTGCTATAATGACTGTGAGCATATGCGTGATCTGCGATCCCACAGATACACCGGTCGTAGATGCTGCATCTCCTCCCAGCCTGCCTATCATAAAAAGATCTGCAAGCCCGTAAAATGTCTGTAAAAAACATGCGACCAAATAAGGAATCGAAAACCTAAGAAGATTCTTAAGCACGCTTCCCTTTGTCAGATCATATTTCATTTTATATTATCCATGATCATCTGCTTCATTGCAGGCTTTGGCTGAAAGCCGGTCTCTCTGGCTATAACCTCACCCTTCTTCAATATGATCACCGTCGGTATGGATACGACCTTAAATTCAAATGCCAGGTTGGGATTCTCATCAACATCGCAGCTGAAGAAATCCACCTGTCCTGCAAATTCCTCAGAGAGGTTCTCCATTATCGGTGCGAGCATCTTGCACGGACCGCACCATGTTGCCGAAAAATCAATAAGAGCTATATCGCATTTCTTAGCTTCCTCAAAATTTTCTCCGCTTATTACATTTATCATATAAATACTCCTATCTGCCCAAGAGCCTTTTTTTCAGCTCAGTTTTTCATAGGTCGTTTGACACTGTCTGCTCAAGGGCTTTTATTCACTTTATTTACTATATTTATTCATTATATTTATGTCAACATGCTTGCACGTGATAAGCTGCAAAGATACATTGCAAAGATATGCTGCGTTTGCAGCATATCACACACGCGCAATACTGAAATTTGTCTGTATGAGAATGCTGCAGTCGGTTAACCTGCAGCGACTATATTTATTTTTTCAGAAAATCCACCGCCGAGAGCGCCGCAACATTTCCCTGTCCGGCGGATTTTATATATTGATAAGGCTTACCTGCTATATCTCCGCATGCAAATATACCGGGGATATTGGTCCTCATACGGATATCCGTCTTTATATGCGGCCCGTCCGTCTCAATACCCGGAACCAGTGTCGCGGCCGAGTATATATCCTTAAGAACGAAGACACATTCTATCATATGTTCGCCGTCATCGGTAACCAATATTTCAGCATGTGCATTTCCTTTTATCTCTTTGGGGTTCTCCTTTATTATATGCAAATGTTCATTCGCCTCCGGCAGGATATCCTCCTGCATCGGAAAATATAATACATCATCTGCTATTTCAGAAAGATACTGCGCCTCAGAGGCACTTTCATCACTATATCCGAGCACCGCGATCCTTTTGCCCTTATACAGCCTTCCGTCGCATGTAGCACAATAACTTACACCTCTGCCGAGAAATTCCTCTTCCCCTTTAAGAGGTCTGCCATGCATGACTCCGCATGCGATGATCACAGAGCTGCACTCGATAAAGTCATCACTGGCCTGAAGAGAAAAGAAACCATCCATATCATATACGGCATTTATCCTTTTTTCCGTTATATCGATATCCAGCGCATCCAAATGCTTCTTAAGAGCCGCAGCAAGCTCTGCGCCCGTGATATTCGGCATGCCTGTATAATTTTCTATTTTGTGTGCCTTTTCTACCTTTTCACTGATGCCCCCGCTGCCTAAAAGTATTATATTTTTATTTCTGATCTTTGCGGTTATCGCTGCCGATATTCCGGCAGGCCCCGTACCTATTATGGCGATATCATATCTCATGCTCTGTCACCTCCTGCTGTGCTATATCTTTGCAAAACACAGCTTATATAGTGCGGCGCTGCATTTATGCATTATAACCCCCTCGCAGCCCCTGCGCAGGGTTCATGCGGATCGCATCCTACATTCTGCGAAGCCTCGGCATCAGCCAAAAGAGTCCTTTTTTTATGGATACAAATCCGACAACAGATGAAACAGCCGCGCCAAGCGCATCTACCATTATATCCTTCATCGTATCCGATAATGCCTCATGCCCCACAAGCACGGTGCCGTCCGCAGTCATAAATTTCTGCATGTTAAGGCCCAGCAGTCCGTCAAAGGTATATTCATAGATCTCCCATATCGCGCCTATGGCAACGGCAAAGCAAAATGCGAATATTGCCAAAAATGCAGGTGACAGGCTGACCATCACCCTCTCGCTGTGATTCAATATGGACACCAGCATAAATCCGAAGGCTCCCAGCATAAGGCTGCTGAATGCGTGCAGTATAGTATCCCAAAAAGGCACCTTGTAATAGAAGCTGCCAACCTCTCCCAGAAAGATAGCGCAATAGAGAAATATTATATACATCGAATAAAGTATGATGGGAATATCGAACTTAAAGGTCCTCTCAAGCATCATCGGGATATGTATAGCGACTATGCCCATAGCGCATTGCACAAGCATCAGGGCATAATCCGCCTCCGAATGGTATCCCGCGTTCGGATTTTCACCGTTTGAAAATATCATCCGCAATATCAAAAATACCACAGGCACCGCAAGGCTAAGCAATACCGCAAAGTACAGGATCCTGTTGGCCCTCTCATGCTTATCCATATCCTTGAATTTCTTTTTTTCAACAGGAATATCGTCCCTGCTGTGTTCTGTTGTAAGTGTATCCGTTTTGTTTTGCAAGATTCTTCCCCTCCCTGCAGTATAGTCATAGCACATTTGATGTATAGAATGCCGCATCCTGCACTGTTTTGCTTTATATCATTATATGTCGTTATATGTCCGTTCGTTTTTCTGTTTGCGCCGCAAGGTCCTTTATTATCTCTCCCGCCATGATAAATCCCACAACAGGCGGCACAAAGGATACGCTTCCGGGACATCTTGTATCCTGCGTGAGCTTTACGGGCGTCTCCTGTGAATAAACCACCTTCAATTCCCCTACATTTCTCTTTCTGAGTTCTCTCCGCATTACCTTTGAGAGCGGACAGATGGCCGTATCATATATATCGGCGACCTTGAAGCCTGTAGGATCAAGCTTGTTTCCGGCACCCATGGCACTTATAACCGGTATATTCATGCTTTTGCATTTTGTGATTATCGCGATCTTCGCGGTGATCGTATCGACAGCATCCGCAACATAATCATATCTGTCAAACGGGAATTGATCGATATTTTCCGGAAGACAAAAGCATTTATATGACACAACATCAATATCGGGATTGATATCTAAAAGCCTCTCTTTCATCACATCCGTCTTATATCTTCCGATCGTCCTGTTCGTTGCTATGATCTGTCTGTTTATATTTGATATATCAACCGTATCATTGTCAATGATATCCAGAGCGCCTATGCCGCTTCTTGCAAGGCCTTCACATATATATCCGCCTACGCCGCCTATCCCGAATACCGCAACTCTTGCATGCGATAGCTCTTCTACGGCTGCCTCACCCATCAGCAGTTCTGTTCGCGCAAACAATTCTGACATAATAAATGTCCCTCCGTCCGTACCTGCTGCCATGCCGCTTATATGCGGCGCAGCTGCAGCCTTCGATCCTTTTTGATTATCTCATTCTCCAAAAAATAAAACAACCTTCAAAAACAAATGGCCATGCCGTATATATACGTCATAGCCAAATATAAAAGGCGGCTGCCGCGTGTCTCATACACGTCGGCAGCCGCCTGCAGCATAAACTAAGATCCTTATGCAGAGTGCTCCAGCAATGCGTTCATCTTAGCCGCGATCCTTTCGGGATCGGTCCCATATATGGAACATATCTCCGATAGTGTCGATTTTTGCACGGCTTCGCTGTCAAGGCTGTGCACACCCACTTCAAGCACAACAGGTACAAGACGGTCATCCGCCTTCAGGATATCCCCGACCGTCGTTTCCATTGTAATCTTCATATAACTTCCAGTCCCCCTTTAAGAACATCGCCATCTTCCGCACAATATATCCCTATAGAATATCAGCAATCGGTATCCGTTATCATAATCGGATATCACAGGCTATGTCCGAAGTTTTCAGATCGATCGTGTCACAATTACCCATACACAGATGGCATTATAATTTAAGAAAATCCCGCTTTCAATACGGCATTATGCAAACTGTTGAAATGCATAATTAAACGCCCAAGTGCAAATAAATTTTGTAAATAAATATATATTGATATGTTATTTTTAAAATCTATATCTTGATTTTAAAATGCTTTGGTATTAGGATAATTCAAAATTGATTGGTTCGAAGATAAGGAGGTAGATTATAATGGCTCGTATAGTAGATTCAGATTCATGTATCAGCTGCGGCGCTTGTGTAGAGACTTGTCCTGTTGAGGCTATCTCAATGCAGGATACAGCAGTCATCAATCCGGATGAATGCATTGATTGCGGAGCATGCGAGGGTGAATGCCCTATCGGCGCTATCAGCGAGGAATAAGCCCGGATCACCGGCAGCAAGACAGAACAAAACGGATATGCCAAGGTAAGATAGTGATGCAAACTGGTATCCCGGCATATCCGACAATTTAAAGAGCATTTCATTGGCTGCGCCTGCAACCTATGAAATGCTCTTTATCTTTTTCTCTTTATCTTTTTATAGAACTTGCGTTTGATTTTGCAAATATCAACTTAAGATATGATCTTCACAAGGATCCTTACAAGGATCTTGTATGAAGGGCTCTGACCGCGTTAAATACAGCTATAACCATGACACCGACATCGGCAAAGACAGCAAGCCACAGATTCGCAATGCCGAGAGCACCGAGTACAAGGCATACCAGTTTGATGCCGAGAGCAAACCATATATTTTCATATACTATCCTCATACATTTGCGGGCTATCTTCATTGCCTTTGCTATCTTCATCGGATCATCATCCATAAGTACGACATCGGCGGCCTCTATAGCCGCATCTGCGCCCATAGCCCCCATAGCTATGCCTATATCCGCACGCGCAAGTACCGGGGCGTCATTTATACCGTCACCTGTAAATGCCAGCTTGCCATGCGGCTCCTTTTCTTTTAAAAGCTTTTCTACTATCTCGACCTTATCTACCGGAAGAAGCTCACTGTATACGTCGCTTATTCCTATCTTCTCTGCTACCGCATGCGCCGTACTGTCCGCATCACCTGTCAGCATAACAGTCTTTGAAACACCCATTGACTCAAGAGCCGCTATTGCCTCACGGGAGGATTCCTTTATCATATCGGATATCGTTATATAGCCTTTAAACGCGCCGTCTACGGCCATATAAATGACAGTACCCGCATCCTTGCATCCATCTGCCTCTATGCCAAGCTTTGACATGAGCTTCAGATTGCCTGCCGCAACGCTGTGCCCGTCTACCTTGGCTATGACGCCCATTCCGCTAAGCTCCTGTATATCCGCAGTTTTTGACAGATCAAGGTCCGCCTCTGTGATACCGACCGCTTCGGCATAAGCCTTTTTTATGCTTTGCGCTATCGGATGGCTCGAGCTGCTCTCCGCATAGGCCGCATACTCAAGCAGCTTCGTTTTGTCTATGTCATTATTACAAATGCCGCTTACACCGAATTGTCCCTTTGTAAGCGTGCCTGTCTTATCAAATACAGCAATGCTTACATGCGCCAGAGCCTCCAGGTAATTTGATCCCTTGATCAATATTCCTTCTCTGCTCGCTCCGCCTATTCCCGCGAAGAAGCTGAGCGGGATGCTGATAACAAGCGCACACGGACAGCTTATTACAAGAAATGTCAGTGCCCTGTAGATCCAATCCTCCCACATTGCGGGCTCTTTTAGGATAAGCATCCTGAATAAAGGCAAAATGACCGCGAGCGCCACAGCGCAGCCTACGACTATAGGAGTATATATTCTGGCAAACTTTGATATGAATTCTTCGGATCTGGATTTTCTGGAGCCGGCATTTTCAACCAATTCAAGGATCTTGGATACCGTAGACTGCCCGAATTCCTTTTCGGTCTTTATCTTGATGACTCCGGTCATGTTGATGCATCCGCTTATGACCTCATCGCCTGACGATACATTCCTTGGCAGACTCTCTCCTGTAAGTGCACTTGTATCAAGAACTGACTCTCCCTCAGTCACCACGCCGTCTATCGGAATCTTTTCACCCGGTCTTGCGATGATAATATCTCCTATAGAGACATCATCCGGCGGCACCTGTACTATCTTTCCGTCTCGCTCTATGTTGGCATAGTCCGGCCTGATATCCATGAGATGCGCGATATTTTTCCTGCTTTTACCGACAGCAATCTTCTCGAAGAGTTCGCCTATCTGATAAAAAAGCATTACGGCTACCGCCTCGTTGTAATCCGCATTTGCAAAGTCCTCATAAATGTTAATGGCAAAAGCTCCTAAAGTGGCAAGTGCCATGAGAAAATTTTCATCTAACGGTCTTAGATTTTTTATACCTTTTCCTGCTTTTATAAGAATATCATAGCCTACGACCGCATACGGTATCAGAAAAAGTACAAGTCTCACATAACCCTTTATAAGTGGCAAATGTGACAGAGCCGCATCATCAGAACATATCCTTGAAAATATGGACTCTGTTATACTTCCTATAGGTATGATATTCAAAAGTATCAAAAGAAACGCCGAGATTATTATCCTTATAAGATCCTTTTTCTGTCTGGCTGACATATCTTTACGCTCCCCCCACACTGTATGTAAATGCTATCGATGCTGCAACTGCATCTTTATCGAATTAACCGTGATCTGTCACTTAAAAATCTGCATCAACATGCTTATAATTCTATATCGCAGTCCGGCTCTACTCTTCTGCATGCTTTGAGAACCTTTTTCATCGTCTTTTCCGGATCCGCTCCCTCATCAAATTCGACATTCATCTTCAGAGCCATAAAATTAACAACGGCATTTTTCACGCCTTCAACCTTGTTTGCAGCCTCTTCCATAAGATTTGCGCAATTCGCACAATCTACATCAATATTATATCTTTGCATCATTGTCTTATCCCCTCGATTAAATGTCTATTTATCGGTTAAATATTTGTTTATCGGTTAAACATTTGTTTAATCGTTTTGGATGTAGTATACTCTT
>CAZGVB010000042.1:8571-10468 GCA_964528825.1 uncultured Parasporobacterium sp. | reverse complement strand
AGGACGAAACCTCGTCTACACCTCAAGCAAGTCATCGTGGAAGTCTACGGAAGACGGAGCTTACGACTGGGGCACGGGCACATGGCCGGGCTTTGACGGAAGCGCCTGGGTCGCGGCGAGCGAGGATATCATACGTTATTACATGGATCCCAGGAACTTCCTTGATTCTGTGTATGTATTCCAGTTCCTGGACCATAAGTACAACTCATCTGTGCATACGGCTGAGGGGCTTGAAAGCATGGTGAAGGGCACCTTCATGGAAAGTACCTATTCGGGAAGCTCATCAGGCAGCTCAGGCAGCGGCTCATCAGACACGGAAGCTACAGACGGCAGTCAGGCAGAAGGCACCACATATACGATCGGTATATGCCAGCTGGTTCAGCATGCAGCTCTTGATGCAGCAACAGAAGGCTTTCAGGATGCTCTCAAGGAAAAGCTCGGCGACAGCGTGACCTTTGATGTACAGAATGCCGCAGGAGAAGCGGCTACCTGCTCGACCATCGTTACATCATTCAATACAAACAAAGTAGATCTTATACTTGCCAATGCTACAGCTCCTCTTCAGGCAGCTGCTGCGGCAACATCAACCATTCCGATCCTCGGTACCAGCATAACGGATTATGCCACAGCGCTTGATGTGGATGCTGCAGATTGGACAGGAGCCAGCGGCATCAATATTTCCGGAACATCGGATCTTGCACCTCTTGATGAGCAGGCAGATATCATCAAGGAGCTCTTCCCGGATGCGAAGACGGTAGGAATAATGTTTTGCTCGGCAGAACCGAACTCAAAATATCAATCTGACGTTATCACACCTTATCTGGAGGATCTCGGATATTCCGTAAAGACATATACATTCGCGGATACGAATGATGTGGCATCGGTAACACAGACCGTCTGTGATGAATGTGATGTTATCTATATTCCTACAGACAATACAGCAGCATCATGCACAGAAGCTATCGCAAATGTCGTTATACCTGCAAAGGTTCCTGTAGTCACAGGAGATGAAGGAACGGCTGCAGGCTGCGGAGTGGCTACACTTTGCATCAGCTATTACGATCTCGGATATGAGACAGGCGAGATGGCATACGAGGTGCTTGTAGAGGGCGCAGATATCTCTTCAATGGAGATACGTTTCGCACCTAGCGTTACAAAGGAATACAATGCCGATATAGCAGAAACATTGGGAATAGATATTCCGGATGACTACGTGGCGATCGGCGAATAATGTCTGCCATCGGGTATAAGGCAAATAAATTATATTTCAGGGTGTCATAGCTGTGACACCCTTGTGGTTTCTTCTAAGACATTTGCAGGGGGAGTAAAAATGGCAATTGCGAATTATTTCGCGTCTCTCAATCCGCTTAATCTGCTCGGCAATATACCGGCAGGAATAGCGCAGGGACTTATCTGGGGCATTATGGCCATAGGAGTCTATATAACATTCAGGATACTCGGCATCGCCGACCTTTCCGTAGACGGTACGTTTACTACAGGAGCGGCAGTGACGGTAATGCTGATAATCGCGGGCGTACCGTCGTGGATCGCTATGATCATAGCATTTATATGCGGACTTGCCGCGGGTACGATCACGGGACTTCTGCATACGCTTTTGGGTATCCCGGCGATACTTGCGGGAATACTTACGCAATTTGCCATGTATTCCATAAACCTTGCCATAATGGGCATGAAGGCGAACCAGGCGATAAGCGTTGACAAATACAATCTGATCATATCATCGAGACATGTCGCGAGTGCGATATTGATCGTGGGCATCATAGCCGCGGTCATCATCGCTCTTCTCTACAGATTCTTCGGCACCGAGCTCGGATGCGCATTCAGAGCCACAGGCTGCAATAATGCCATGGCAAAGGCGCAGGGCATCAATATCAAG
>CAZGVB010000042.1:7272-8561 GCA_964528825.1 uncultured Parasporobacterium sp. | reverse complement strand
AAGCTCATGAAGGTGATCGGGCTTGCTCTGTCAAATGCCATTGTTGCTTTCTCGGGAGGTCTGATGGCCCAATATCAGGGCTTTTCGGATATCAATATGGGACGCGGAGCCATAGTAATAGGTCTTGCCGCGGTAATCATAGGTGAGGTACTGGGAGAGGCTATACTCAAGAAGCATATCAACTTCTGGATCAGACTCGGCTTTATCGTTATAGGCGGCATTTTGTATTATATCTTTATCATAATCGTGCTCTGGTTCAAGCTGGATTCCAACTTCCTCAAGCTTTTGCAGGCAACGATAGTTGCTATATTCCTTGCTGTGCCATATATCAGAAGCCGCAGGATATCCTCATTCAAAAAAGCGGGCAGAAACGCTCAGAAGGGAGGCAGCGGCAATGCTTGATCTTATCAATATACACAAGACATTCAATCTTGGCACGGTAAATGAAAAACAGGCTCTGTGCGGCGTGAATCTTCATCTCGATGAGGGAGATTTTGTTACGGTCATAGGCAGCAACGGAGCAGGCAAGTCGACCATGCTCAATGCTATCGCCGGTGTCTGGCCTGTTGATGACGGTCAGATCATTATTGACGGAAAGGACGTTACCGCATATCCTGAGCATAAGAGGGCACTAATGCTCGGAAGAGTATTTCAAGATCCCATGACAGGGACAGCCGCCACTATGGGCATAGATGAAAATCTCGCATTGGCATACAGAAGAGGTCAGCCGCGTGTGATATTCAGACGCGGTATCAAAAGAAAAGAGAGGGAGCATTATCGCGAGCTTCTCGCCGGCCTCAATCTCGGACTTGAGGACCGTATGAGTGCAAAGGTTGGCACGCTCTCAGGCGGTCAGCGCCAGGCACTTACGCTTCTTATGGCCACAGTAAAGAGACCGAAGATACTCCTGCTTGACGAGCATACAGCGGCACTCGATCCCAAGACAGCCGCGAAGGTGCTTGAGGCCACGGAACAGATTATAGACGAACAGCATCTCACTGCGCTTATGGTCACTCACAATATGAAGGATGCCATAGTTCACGGGAACAGGCTGGTCATGATGAAGGACGGCAGGGTGATCCTTGATATTTCTGGAGAAGAGAAGAAGAAGCTCACTGTAGAGGATCTTCTTGAGAAGTTCTCTGTAGCCGCGGACGGCGAAGAATTTGCAAATGACAGAATGATACTTGGGTGAGTGTATCACGCCGTTTGCAGGCCGGGTATGGCCTGCAGGCGGCGTTTTATTTTTTGATCATAAATGCAATTTCTATAAGATAATGCCTATAAAA
>CAZGVB010000042.1:5128-7172 GCA_964528825.1 uncultured Parasporobacterium sp. | reverse complement strand
ATCAATACTTATAAAATCAATACCTATAAGGGCAATGCGGCTTGATGCGATCATACCGATATCAAGTGAAGCGAACTGCAAAAGAAAAGCGTTCGGTAATAGGAAGAACAGATGAGAGACGATATCTCATGTAGAGAAAAATACAAAAGAATAACAGAGACGCTGATACGTGAAAATATTCAGATCACGACCATGGAGAGCTGTACAGCCGGATTGATCATATCCCTTCTTGCAGATACTGAGGGAGCCTCGGCTGTCATAAAGGGAGCATATGTCACATACAGCAATGTCGCCAAGCTCATGTGCGGCGTGCCGCAGGAGGTAATAAATACCTACGGAGTATATTCGCAGCAGACCGCCCGTGCCATGGCAAGGGCATGCATCAAGGCCTTTAACGCGGATATAGGCATAGGCATTACCGGCAGCTTTGCAAATGTCGACCCCGCAAATGAAGACAGCGTCCCGGGTGAGATCTATTTTTCAATTATCTATGACAAGGTATATGATTTTCACATAGAAAAGCTCTGTGAGAAGGATAGACATGCCGCGAAAATGACAGTGGCAGAGTGTGCAGCAGATGAGTTACTCAGTATCTTGCGGCAGCGGCGAAAAGACGCCTGATAAGTAAAATCAAAAGGCCGCAATGATTTTAAGAGTTCTTGGAAAAGCGACGAAAAGACGCCTGATAAGTCTCTCAGTATTTTAGAACAGCAACGAAAAGACACCCGGCAAGCCCTCAGCAGCTCGGGACAGCAATGAAAAATGCATGACAAGCCGCAGCATAAGATGATATATAAATGAAGCATGAAAAGGCCGTACTCTATGCGGCAGATATAAATGAACTGAATATGCCCGGCATGTATGAGAGGGTGGTCATGGCACTTGACGGAGAAAGACGGGAAAAGGTCTTGAAATATGGCAGCAATCTCAAGGGTGCCATGCAATCGGCAGGTGCAGGCTTGCTGCTTGAATATGTCCTTAAAAGCCACGGCATATTCGAGCATGATATGTGTTTTTCGGAAAAAGGCAAGCCGTATCTTGGCGGAAGACGGGATGTATTTTTTAATTTATCCCATTCAAATAATATGGTCATATGTGCCGTCTCGCCTGTCGAGGTCGGATGCGATATCGAATTTGTAAAAAGCGGCAGAACGCGGATAGCTCAAAGATATTTTACAAAAGAAGAGCAGCGCTTTGCACAGATAAGCGAAAGACACTTTTACAGGATGTGGACGCTTAAGGAGAGCTTCATCAAGGCAACGGGAAGGGGGCTCGGGCTTAGGCTTGACAGCTTTGAGATATCTGTAAAAGAAGAAGGGATATCTGTAAGGCAGGCCGCGGATGAGAGAGAGTTCGCATTTCGGGAATACCCATGCTTTTCGGATTATTGCTGCAGCATATGCATAGCATATGAGAATGTTGCAAAAAAGGACGCAGGGATCGTGGACATGCCGGATATGGCAGAGCATATAGAGATGGTCTCATTTGCGGATATGCTTGATGCGAACGGATAACGGGATGGATATCTGAAAGCAGAGCACAGCGGCACGGATATGTGATCTGTGACCTAAACCGGGAAATGGAAAATGATATAAAAAACGAGAAAAAACGAGAAAATACAGGAGGCGTTATGATGGAAGAGAGAGAGCTTAAGGTTGGAATGAAATTCAAGGCAGAGACTGTAGTAGATAAGAATAATACGGCTAAGTCGCTCAGGAGTGGAGGATTGGATGTATTTGCGACTCCTATGATGGTCGCATTGATGGAAAAGGCCTCATGTGACGGTGTTGCTCCTTATCTTGCAGAGGGTGAGGGTACCGTAGGAACAAAAGTGAACATAACACATGACAGCGCTACACCTATAGGCATGAAGGTGGTTGCGGAGTCGGAGCTTGTCGAGATAGACGGCAGACGCCTCGTATTTAAGGTTGAGGCTTTTGACGAAAAGGGCCACATAGGAGGCGGCACTCATGAACGCTTCATCATAAGAAATGAAAAATTCCAGTCTAAGACAGACTCAAAACTTGCATAGGGCATAAAGTAG
>CAZGVB010000042.1:0-5028 GCA_964528825.1 uncultured Parasporobacterium sp. | reverse complement strand
AAATGAAAAATTCCAGTCTAAGACAGACTCAAAACTTGCATAGGGCATAAAGTAGTAGACATAGGGTATAAAGTTAAAGACACAGGATATAAAGCAGAAAATATAGATAAAAGCTGAAGAAATAGGATACAAAATCAGGGATAACAGGATATAGAATCGAAGAAATGTTAGTAGTAAATGCAATGATCAAGATAATAGCCGCGCTCGGACTTGGCTTTCTGCTGCGCAGGATCAAGCTGCTGGATAGTGCGGCTACATCGGCTATGTCCAAATTGACGCTTGAGGCGGCATGTCCGTGTATGATCTTTTCTTCTATCGTAGGCATGGACAGTGAAAATAAGTCCGATGTCGGGACATTGATGATCATAGGAGTGCTGATATATATAATTCTGGCAATATTCGGCATTATCATAAGCAAGCTTATATCCAATGGAAGCAAGCCTTTGTTTTGCATGTTTCTCAGCTTGATATTGTTCGGCAATGTCGGATTTATGGGCTTTCCGCTGGCCGAGAGCTTTTTCGGAGATCTCGGAGTCTCGTATATGGGCCTTTTGAATATACATTTTACGGTATTGATGTTCACGCTCGGATTGTATCTGTGTCAAAAGAGCGCTGGAAAGTCAGAAAAGTTCAATCTGCTTAAGATGATAAATACCAGCACTATAGGCATAGTACTTTCGGTATTGATCTTCTTTCTGAATATTGAGGTACCCGAGATCATCATGCAGCCGATAGACTTTATAGGACAGCTTATGTCTCCTCTTGCACTCATTATCACCGGAAGTACCATAGCATCTTATCCTTTTGCCAAGATGTTCGGCAATTGGAGATATTATGTCATCGCTGCATCCAGGCTTGTCGTCATACCTGCGGTATTGTTCTTTGTATTGAAGCCATTCTTTGGGGCAGGTGCCGCAACACAGGTATCTGTGATGTCTGTAGGCGTTCCTCCCGCATCCACTATCACCATGATGGCGGTGGCATATGAGGGAGACCACGAGACATCATCACTTACATGCGGATTGTGTACTATATTAAGCATAGGCACCGTTCCGCTGTTATATCTATTCATGAATGCTATGGCATAATAACAATTCATTTGACATCGCGCGTGTGAGCTATGTCGCAAAGGCAAGCTGCGTTTTCTGTTCCTCGCACATTGACAGTGACCCCTGCATGACAACGCTAAGGTATGCTTCGGTCTCACATCCAAAAAGAGTATTATTATGATAAAATTTTTTTATCACTAAGCATGGATATAAGCGATAAAATAATATCAGATTTTTTTTGATGTGAGGGGAACACCGGATGAAGAATAAAAAACTGTTTTTGTTTCGCATTATGCTCTTTTTGATCGGAATATTTATTTCGTCATTTGGAGTGGCACTGTCATCAAAATGTAATCTCGGTGTAACGCCTATCTCGAGTCCGCCATATGTCTTGAGTCTTATATTTCCCATTACGATGGGCAATATAACGATCCTTATGCATTTTGTTTTCATAATCTCCCAGATATTGCTGCTTAGGAAAAAATATAAGCCTAAGGATCTGCTCCAGATCCCGCTTGCGCTCACATACGGCAAGGTGATGGATCTTTCGCTGTGGATACTTAAAGACCTTTCACCTTCGCATTATATGAGCAGACTGGGTATATGCATACTTAGTATGTTTGTTATAGCATTCGGAGTTTACCTGACTGTAAGAGCAGATATCATGTTTCTTGCGGGGGAGGGCCTGATCAGCGCGATCACAAAGATCAGCGGCAAGGAGTTCGGAAAAATAAAGATCGCTTTTGATTCATCGCTTTTGCTCATTGCGGTCGTTATCTCACTTATCAGCTTTCATAAGCTTGAGGGAATAAGGGAGGGCACCTTTATCTCGGCATTTGCCGTAGGTATGCTCGTGCAGATATACAGCAAGATCTTTTCAACTGTCAAGATCAAGACACAGTTTCAGAAGATTGAGCTTCCCGAAGGACAGTCGCACCTTGTTGTTACTATAGCCAGAGAATTTGATCCGCGTGCCGCGGTCATAATAAAAAGACTTTCGGAGATCACGGGCCTCAAATTATATGACGAAGAGCTCGTGCCTATGGTGGCACAAGAGAGCGGCCTGCCGATAGAAAAGGTACAAAGAAGAGAAGACGGCTTCCGCAGGGGCATAATGCAATATATTTACGACTACGGATTCAATTATCCTTACAGACATCGCGGAGACGATGAGGACAGGGTATTTCAGGCACAGCAAAGCGTCATACGCAGGCTTGCGAAGACAGAAGACTGTATCATAGCCGGCAGGATCGCAAATAAGATATTGGGAAGAGGACCAACATTCTTCCACATTTTCCTTCATGCAAAGCCGCAAAAGCGTGTGGAAGAGACCGCAAAGGAATTTAATATCAGCGAAAGTCAGGCAGAATCCATCATAAACTACGCCGACAAGCAGCGCAGAGAGATACACCTACTTCATTTGGGCCATGAATGGGGAATGGCATGTGATTATAATCTTTGCCTTGATATAACTCATTGCGATATCGAAAAAACCGCGGCTTTTCTGAAAAAGGCCATAGAGGATTTTACATGGAGGGGTACAGGCGAAGAGATAAAGCCGATGGAAGATGATGTTGTCTCGCAGACGCCGTGATGGTCAGTCATGGTTCGGTTTTAATACTGCGCATGTGATATGCCGCAAATGTTGGCAGCGAGGCTTTCGCCCAGACGATCACCCTGCAGTAACATATTATATGCGAAAGTCATCATATGGCATTAAGTTACTATTTAAAAGACAGTGCATCTCATCACACCTATCTTTTTAAGCTCGTTATGAACGTAAGAATAGTCATAAAAGACCTCCTATAGATTTATTAAAAGCTTTAGGCTTTCAATAAAAATCTATAAGAGATCCTGACAAAAATCAAATTTCCGCACCACTATATCTTGTAGTGGCTCTGAAGCCTCACACGGGCGGCACCGCGCCGATTGACAAGCGGGCGCGAGGCTGGTAAACTGACCTTATGAAAATAAATTATCAATAAGGTCAGTTTGTGCCAAAAGGGGGATTTTCCCGAAATGCTGTCGTTTAATCTGCAAAAATATGGAGATTTGCCGCTGTATGAGGCGCTGTATCAGGCCGTTCGGGACGAAATTATTTCCGGCGGACTCGCGGCGGGAGAAAAATTACCGTCCAAGCGGGCGCTCTCCATGAACATGAATATCAGCGTCACGACCATCGAAAACAGCTATGCGCAGCTTTGTCTGGAGGGCTATGTCCACGCCGAGCCGGGGCGCGGCTTTTTCGTCAATGACATGCCCGACGGGGACAAGAAAAATCTGGCGCATCTCTACGGCGCGGAGGCGGCGGCGCTGCCGTACATCCCGCCGGAGGAGGCGGAGCCGCACTACAGGGTCGATTTCAAATCCAACTCCTCGGCCATGTCCCTGTTCCCGCTTTCGATCTGGTCGAAGCTCATGCGTGAGGTTATTTCCAGCGGCAACCGGGAGCTGCTCACGACCGTTCCGTATAACGGATTGTATTCTCTCCGCAAGGCCATCGCGGAGCATCTGCACTCCTACCGCGGCATGAGCGTGAATCCCGACCAGATCATCGTCGGTGCCGGCACGGAATATCTCTACAGCCGCATCCTCGCCCTCTTCGGCGACGGCAACATCATCGCCATCGAGGATCCGGGCTATAAGAAATTTGCCGATATTTCAGGCAGTCAGGGCTGTATGTGGGACTATATCTCCGTGGACGAGAGGGGGATGCGGAGCGACCTTCTCAAGCGGAGCAAGGCGAATCTGGTGCATGTCTCCCCGGCTAACCAATTCCCGACCGGCATCGTCATGCCCGTCTCGCGCCGGATGGAGATTTTGGAGTGGGCGCACAGCAGCCCCATCAACTACATCATCGAGGATGATTACGATTCGGAATTGCGCTACAGCGGCAAGGTCATCCCGACCCTTTACAAAATGGACGATGCCGAAAAGGTCATCTATATCAACACCTTTTCCAAAAGCCTCGTCCCCTCGCTGCGTATCAGCTACGCCGTGCTGCCGCCCAAGCTCATCCTACGGTATCGGAAGCAGCTCAGCTTCTACTCCTGCACCGTCTCCTCCTTCGAGCAGCTCACGCTCGCGGGCTTTATTTCGCAGGGCTATTTCGAGCGCCACATCAACCGCCTAAAGCAGCATTACCGCAGCAAGCGCGACCGGCTCATCGCCGCCATCACCGCCTCGCCCTTGAGCGAGCATTGCCGGATACGCGAATCGGAGGCCGGAACGCACTTTTTGCTGCAAATGAACACCTCGCTCGAGGACGCGCAAATACACGCGCTGGCGGAGGAAAAGGGCATCCGGCTCGCGCTGCTCTCGGACTACGCGAAGTCGGAATCTATCCGAAATTCCCGTATACTGGTCATCAATTACGCGGGTCTTGACCCTGAGCAAACGGCGGAGGCCGTCTCCATTTTAGAGGAGATTTTCTGCACCCCCCAAGAACCGAAAGCTCAACTGACATTATAAAATAAAATTAAATCGGTCATTTTAAAAAGGTCAGATTTATATTAAACTATCTCGTGTCGAACAAAACCCACACTGCTCTGTCTGTGCTGGTTGAGGTTGGAGATTTCAAGCGCTTTGCTAATGCACAAAGGTTTACGGCCTACCTCGGACTTGTGCCGGGAGAAAATACCGGCGGAGATGATCAGAATAGGCTTGGTATTACCAAAGCCGGAAATCGGCATGTACGTTTGCTGCTGACAGAAACAGCTCAAAGCTATGCAAGAGGTAAGGTCGGCTGTAAATCATCAGTTTGTCATTATAAATAATTTATGCTTCAATGGAAGCGGGTTTCAGGAAAGGATGGTTACAATGAAGCTTGAAAACAAAACTGTTCTCGTCACCGGCGCCTCGTCGGGCATGGGAAAGGCAATCACTGCGCTGTTTGCCCAGGAGGGTGCGAATGTTGTTGCCGTAGCACGCAGAAAGGAACAACATTCGCACCCTCCTGGGCAAACAGCGCAGTGATTGC
>CAZGVB010000041.1:0-11276 GCA_964528825.1 uncultured Parasporobacterium sp. | reverse complement strand
CAGATTGATGAAGCAAAATATCGAAAAATGCCACAAATTAGTAGAAAAAGGCAATTTTCCTGAAGATATTCCGGCCTTTAACGAATTAGACATGCAATTTCATGAAATCGTTGTCCGCGCGTCGGGAAATAGCTATTATCTCGATATGTCAAATACATTGTCTCTTTGGGTACAAAGATATACAAATTCGATGGTGGCAGATGGCAGCTTGGGCGGATTCCATCCGGAACGTATTACGGAACGTCACGAGGTCATATATAGAGCCATTCGCAGCCGTTATTCAATGGTGGCAAAAACGGAAATGGAAAATCATCTTCATCACATATATCACGTTTTACTTGATGCAGGATTGCTTTCATAGGAAGAAAGAGGGCTGACATATGACTGAAAACACTACCAAAATTGATCGAAATGAAGCAGTACTCAGTGATCAAATATATGAATATGTCTTGTCACAGATAATACGTGTGCAATTGGCTCCCGGTGAGAGGATAAATATTGCCGCTATTGCAAGTGAACTCGGGGTCAGCCGGACACCTATAAGGACAGCATTGGAGAAGCTTGCGGACGGAGGGCATATTATCAGATTGAGTGACCGCGGATATCAGGTGACTTCTGTAAGTATGCAGGATTGCTTTAATCTATGTGACTCAAGGCGCATGCTGGAGGGAACAGCCGCCTACATGGCATCCAATAATATACAGACAGCTGATATTGAAAAGCTTGAATATAGCATTGAAAAAGCTAAGGAATGCATCAATAGGCATGAATACGACGAATTCGCGGAATATGATAAAATTTTCCATGAAACATTGCTGCATGCCGCAAACAACAGCTATTTGAACATGATATATGACACAATAGATATTCGTATACAGCGTTACAGATATATTATTTCTAATTATTGCAGATCCACCTCCGAAATAGATACAGAGCATGCATTAGAAAAACACAAGTGTATATACTTAGCTGTAAAAAGACATTACAGCTCGGTCGCCCGCAACGAAATGGAAGAACATATCACATATACATATCGTACAATCTTCCACCTTAGCAATATTATCGGTGGACCCGACTCGGTTCCCACAATAAACAGATAAAATAAAGAAAAACAAGATTTCTATAATCTGAAAGCAAAAAAGAGGGTGCCTTAAAGCAAAGCACCCTCTTTTTTGCATGAAGAAGAATCAGAATAATGCTTTGGTATCTTTTACTAATTTCAAATAAGAAGATAACAAAAGATTAATATCCAAAGCACTTGCGACACCGTGATAACCCCAACTCAAAAATTGCTTGGTCATCTCAAGGGAAGGAGAAAATGCAAGACAAAACTTGCCGGCGTCGTTGCATGCATTGGCAATTCGTTTAAATGCACAGACAACATTCGGATCGTCGAACTCTCCGGGGTGGTTGAGAGCTATCGAGAGATCACATGGGCCGACAAAGATACCGTCTACACCGTCAAGTGCGGCTATCTCTTCAATCTTATCAAGGCAACCCAAAGTCTCACACATTGGTATGAGCAGGGTTTCTTCATTATGATACTTCCAATGTTCGCGAATCGGCAAAGAACCAAGGCCAAAGTCAGAGCCCCTTCCCATTGCCATGCCTCTATTGCCGACGGGAGGATATTTTGCCCACTCTATGAGCTGCTTTGCATCTGAGATTCCTCCGACTTGAGGTACGATAAGTCCCTTTGCGCCAAGATCCAAAGGCTTTAATATGGATGATCTGGATATTTCTTTCACCCTTACAAATGCAGTAAGGTCATGAGCCTCGGCAGTGCGTATCATATCCCCGGCCGTTTCAATGGCAATTGGTGAATGTTCACCGTCAATTATGACATAATCCATCCCGGACAGTCCTATTGCATCCATAGCAAGGGCACTGCCGGTATGAAAAAATGTTCCTACAACTTTTTCATTGTTCTTTAGTTTTTCCAAGACATGATTCTTAATCACAATCATTCCTTCCTTTCCGAGAATATGTTAAACAAAATTCTGTTCTTGATTTTAATCGGCCCGGTGAGAAGGTGTCAATTTTTGAGCATCTTTTCTTGATTTGAAAAAAATTGCTTTTTGTGGTGAAGATCTTTTTCGCGTTTTCGCTTTACGTAGGGTTAGGAAAAAACATAATTCCGATTTGATTCAGATATTTTGTTTCCTTAAAAAACAAAACACCGAGATGCGACAAAAAGAGCACATTTTTTGACATAGAAAATGTGGAAAATCTATAATTTTTGCATAAATGTAAAATCAGTCGAATAAACATCATGGCAAGGGGGGATTGTAAATATGGCATCTACTGAACGAATAAAACGATTGCGCGAAAGAATGCTGGTTACGCCGGCTATTTGTGTGGAGCGCGCTTATTACATGACAGAATCATATAGGAAAACAGAAAACCTTCCGATAATTTTGCGCCGAGCGCATGCTTTAGCTGAGATTCTCGACAAAATGACTGTACGAATAGAGGAAGGCGAGCTGCTGGCAGGGTGGCAGACAAGTAAAGAAAGAGGAGGAGCTCTCCTCATCGAGATGCGCAGCGATTGGATAGCTGAGGAAATGGATACCGTCCAGGACAGACAATGGGACAAGTATCAGCCGTTATCTGATGACGAAAAAGAAAAAATACGAGAGATTCTTCCGTATTGGAAAGGAAAGACACTGTCTGATTATTGGATTGGTGCCGTACCTAAGTGGGCGTCAAAATTAGAAAACATTCTTCAGACGGGTGGCTTCTGTCGTAACGGCCATCATCAAGCACATTCTGTTGCGGATTATGAATCTGTACTTAAATACGGACTCCGTAAAAGTATCAATGAGGCACGAAAAAAATTGTCGGAGATGGATCCGTTTTCACCGGAGGACATGGACCGGGCTCATTTTTATGAGAGCGTTATCATAGTTCAGGAGGCTGTTGTACGTCATGCAAACAGATATGCTGATCTTGCAATGCTTCAGGCAGCCGAAGAAACAGACCCTGTAAGGCGTTCGGAACTTGAACAAATGTCTGAGATATGCCGCAGAGTACCGGAAAACCCGGCACATTCCTTTAGAGAGGCAATACAAAGTATTTGGCTTGTTTTTGTACCCCTTATGATCGAATGCTGGGGAGCCGGAATGAGTCTCGGCAGGGTTGATCAATATTTGCTGCCTTATTATGAGGCTGATCTGGCATCCGGGGCAATTACACGTGATGAGGCGCTTGAGTTGGCCTCGGCATTGCTTATTAAGCTTAATGCAGCCATCAACCTCCAGGAAGGTTTTTTAAGCGTGGCATTTTCCGGATATCCTGTTATGCAAGGGCTGACCATAGGTGGAATTACTCCTGACGGACGTGATGCCGTTAATGAGCTGACATATCTTTTTTTAGATGCGGAGGCAGATATAGGTCTTACGGCCGAGGACGTTGTGGTAAGAATAAGCAGATATAATCCTGAACAATTTGTTATCCGTGCCTGTGAGGTCGCACGTGATTTGCATGGAAAATTAAAGTTTGTTTCTGATGATACGACCATAGAATCGTTGCTTCAAATGGGTACTCCACTCGAGGATGCGAGGGATTATGTATCTGTTGGATGTCATAATCCGACAGTTCCTTATCGGGCTCATGACCCGAATGGAAATGTTGTTAATTGCGGTTTTATTTTGGAGCTTGCGCTTAATAATGGAGTATTTCGAAAAACAGGAGAACAGCTCGGGCTTAAGGTTGGGGATGCCGGATCATTCACGAGCTTTGATCAGGTAAAAGAGGCATTTTTAGATCAATTCAGATATATGATGCGTGCAACATTTGCCTTTAAAAACGCGGATATGGAGATGTTCGGTGAGCATTCCGCATGTCCTTTGCTGTCTTCTTTTTATCCGATATGTTTTGAGCGGGGAGTGGATATTTACAAGGGTGGCACATATCCTCAGCTTAGCCATACGACCGGGCTCGGTTGCCTTGCCAATGTCGCCGACAGCCTGGCGGCAATTAAAAAGGTTGTGTTTGATGACAAGAAGGTATCGATGAAAAGGCTTTGCGATGCTTTGGATGCGAATTATGAAGGATATGATGATGTACTTTATTATGTTACAAAAGCACCGAAATTCGGGAATGATGACGACTATGTCGACATATTACTCAGGGATTTGCTGACGGAAATGTGCCATTATATCAAGCAATTTAAAATTTATAAGAATGCTCGCAATTCATGTTCGGCTATCACGATGACTGCGAATATTCCGTATGGTGCTGTCTTGGGGGCAACTCCGGATGGAAGGCATGCCGGGGAGCCGCTCGCGGAAGGTGGAATCTCACCGCATCAGGGAAGAAATATCTCGGGGGTAACGAGTACCTTCAGGTCGGTTGCAAAGCTGGATCAGGTATTGCTTGCCAACGGAAGTATTTTAAATGTGCGTGTCAGTCCGGAACTCGTAAAAAATGAATCGGGAGTGCGCAATTTTTCGCATATGCTCAGAACGTTTTTTGAGTATGGCGGAAATCTTGTACAGTTCAATTTTACGAGCAATGAAACCTTGAGAGAGGCCCAAAAATTCCCGGAAAAATACAAGGATCTTCTTGTACGTGTTGCTACGTACAGTGCTTATTTTACCGAGCTGAGTCCTGAATTGCAGAATAATATAATCGAGCGCAGTGAGTGTGAGCATTAACGGAGGAAAAGAAAATGAGCGAAAAGGCGCCGGTGTTTCATATCATACATGGTTCATTTGTGGACGGATACGGTATACGCACAACGGTATTTTTAAAGGGTTGTCCGTTAAAGTGCATATGGTGCTGCAACCCGGAGGGCCAATCATATGCGCAGGAACTTAAATTTACAGAAGACCATTGCAACGGATGCGGCAAGTGCATAAATGTTTGCCCTCAAAATGCAATCAAAATATCAGGAGACAAGGTTAAGATAGACAGAGTTCGCTGCAACGGGTGCATGAAGTGCGCCGATGTTTGTTATACGGGGGCTATGGAACCCTTTGCAAAATGGATGACGGCTGAAGAAGTTTTTGAAATTATTCGCTCTGATGAAATGTTTTACCGCAGCAGTGGCGGAGGAGCAACCATCGGTGGGGGTGAAGCCACAAGTTTTCCGGCTTTCATGAATGAGCTTATTACGTTGTGCCATAATGCGGGGATTTCCGTGAATGTTGATACATGCGGTTATACATTAACAGATGCCGCAGTGGAGGTGATGAAAGCAGCGGATATGCTCTTGTTTGACATAAAGGACATAGATCCCGAGAATCATCTGAAGAATACGGGTCGAAGCAATGATGTTATTTTACGCAATCTTCAATTGATGAGCGATCTGCGAAAGCCCATGATCATTCGTGTGCCGATTATTCCGGGGTACAACGACTCAGATGAAACATTAAACAAAGAGGCAGAGTTGATAGCGTCCTTAAAGAGTGTAGAGCGTGTTGATATCCTTCCCGAACATGAATATGGCAAGATCAAATATGCCCAGCTCGGAAAACCGTATACATTGATTCCACAAAAGATTTCGGATGAGAGACTAAATCAGGTCATGGAGATTTTCAGGTCACGGGGACTGAATGTTCAGAACGGAGGTTGAACTTTTTAAGGTAACAAATGTCTGAAAATGTATTTAAGTAAGAAATTTTGAAAATAAAAGTGTGAATACAAAAAAATTATAAACAAAGGAGCAGTAAAAATATGAAAGTTGCCGTATATTACGGGCCGATGGATATGCGTATTGAAGAGCGTGAAATTCCTACACCGGGCCCGGGTCAAATGTTGGTAAAAATAGAATATTGCGGAATTTGCGGTACAGATATCGAATCATACAAGCGTGCCGGAATGATTCCGCCCGGAATGGTATTCGGGCATGAAAATGTCGGAACGGTTGCAGCGATCGGAGAAGGAGTGGAAGGTTTTTCTATAGGCGAAAAGATATTATGCGGGCCTCCGACTCATTGTGCAGAGGATTGTACTCCCTGCAGACACGGACAGACCAATATATGTACTCACGGATTTATGCGTACCGCAGGAATCCGTACATATGACGGCGGTTATGCGGAATACATGCTTATTCATGACGCCCTTCATACGATGCTTATTCCGATAAATGAAGGGGCAGATCTTAAAGAGGCTGTATTATTTGATGTCGTTTGTGTTGCTTTTCATGCAATCAGGCGTTCGGCATTTCATATTGGGGATGACGTCGTGGTCAGCGGTGCGGGCCCTATTGGATTGTCAGCAATGCGTTTGCTGAGATCTGCAGGTGCCGGAAGAATAATAGCACTTATTACCGGTCCCGGAAAAGAAAAGCTGGTCAGATCATTCGGCGCAGATGAGGTTGTCGATCTGAGTGCTTGCGATGATCTGAAGGCAAGAATACTTGAAATATTGGGTCATGATGTCGGTGCTGATGTTGTATTTGAATGTGCGGGAAATCCGGACTCTCTTATGAATTGTGCCTACTACTGTGTCAAGCCGGGAGGACAGGTTATGCTCGTAGGGACAAACGGCCTACCTATGGGAATCGCGCCAAACCGTATTATTCCACGTGAAGTAAATCTTATATCTTCATTCGTATATACGGAAGAAGAGGTTGAGATGTATTTGCGTATGCTTGCCTCAGGAAAATTAAAATTCAATGATCTTGTAACAGATGTGATCCCTCTTTCCAAATGTGTAGAGCTTGGTCTCGACAGACCGGATCGAAAAAAACATCTGAAAATATTAATTAATCCATCATTAGGATAAGTTAAAGGAGACTGATATATGGAAACACCTTTTCCGCATTTGCTTTCGCCGATACGCATCGGGGATGTTGTATTTCGCAATCGTTTATTTGCTGCACCGACAGGGCTTCAAGCCTGTCAGGACGGCACTATCGCGCCGACAGAGGAGACAATCGCACACTTAGAATCACGCGCAAAAGCCGGAGCTGCATGCGTAACATGCGTTGGAGCGAGCATTTTTCCGGTTGATCAAAGTCAGCGCAAGGCATTTTGGGATATATACGATCCTATGGCACGTAATAGGATGGCATATTTAGCCAGACGCATACATCTTCACGGCGCAAAGGCCTCAATGGAGCTGGGGGTAGCCGGAGTGGTGGCCAAAAACCTGGTTGTAAGCGAAGGAGCACCGACATTGTGGGCAGTTCCGGGAAAAGAAATGACCCATGACGATATAAAGGATACAGTAAAAGGGTATGCCGATGCAGCGGCGGCTATGGTTGAATGTGGGTTTGATATGATCCTGCTTCATTTCGGGCATGGTTTGCAGGTAGGACAGTTTCTTTCTCCGTTGTACAATCGAAGAACAGATGAGTACGGGGGAAGCTTTGAAAACAGAACTCGGTTTGCAATTGAAATATTGGATGCCATACGAAAGAGGGTAGGACGCCAAATACTGATTGAGGTGCGTATCAGCGGAACCGAGTACGAACCCGGAGGGATTGAGATAGATGAGGCTATTGCTTTCACGAGGCTTATAGAAGAAAAAGCCGATATTGTCCAGTTTTCGGCGGGAATTCACGGACCGCGGTGGATGACGACAACACATCCGTGTGGTTTTCTTCCGCCGACTCCGAATGTATGGTTAGCCGAAAAGGCAAAAAAAGCAGGTTTAAAGATACCGATAGCCGCTATCGGCGGAATACAAAATTTGACCGGAGCCGAGAAAATCTTGGCGGATGGGCGCGCCGATATACTTTATTGTGTAAGGGGATTGATCGCGGATTCACAGCTTATGGTAAAAGCATATGAAAATCGTCCGGACGATGTTGTGCCCTGTATCAAATGCATGCGTTGCCATGACAGCGTGGTAATGACAAGACAGTTTCATTGTACCGTAAATCCGCGGGTTGGACTTGAATCAGTTCTCCCCGAAATCGGAACAAAGGCAGATAAACCGTTGAAAATCGCTGTGGTGGGAGGCGGACCCGCCGGTATGCAGGCTGCGCTTACAGCAAACGAGCGAGGACATGACGTTACATTATATGAAAAGACAGATACGCTCGGAGGGGCATTAATATTTTCCGATTTTGTCGCGTTTAAATATCCGCTGCGCAATTTTAAAAATTATCTTATAGGTCAGATCAAAAAGAATAATATAAAGGTTCAACTGAAGACAAATGCCGATTTTCAAATGCTTTCCGAGCAGGGATATGATGTCGTTATCCTGGCATTGGGGGCGGCTCCGGCAATTCCGCAAATCCCGGGAATAGAGAGAGCAAAACAGGCGGCACAGATTTACGGACATGAGCAGGAGATTGCAGGGCACACGGTTATCATAGGCGGCGGACAGGTTGGCTGTGAAACCGGGCTGCATCTTGCACGCCTCGGACATGAAGTATCTGTTGTGGGAAGACGAGATGAATTTGCCCGTGATGCAAGCCCTACACATCGCAATGAGCTGCTTCTTGAAATGGAGAAAGCACAGTCATTGCATCTTATAGGCGGTGTTGAATGCAATGAAATTACAGACAGTACAGTGAGGGGAACCGACAGAGATGGGAAGGAATATTCCTTTGAGGCTGAAACAGTATTATATGCTACGGGAATGCGCTCAAAAAGGGATGAAGCGGATGCAATGCTCGGTTCTGCTTTGCGAGTAATGCCTGTAGGTGATTGCGTAAAGGCAGCTACCGTAGAACAGGCAATAGAAAGTGCATATTATGCGATTATGAGTCTTTAATGCATAAAATATATAAAACAGGAGATTTATACAATGAACAAGAAACCGATCTTATTTGACACAAACGAAACTCAGCCTGACACTAGTCGTCCGGGTGGAAGAAGCTGGATATTTCAAGGGTCCGAAAAACTTACCATTCAATATTCGGAGATTTTTTCAAATCCGGAAAGCATGACACATGTTCATACAGACTATGAGCAGGTGATCATGATAACTCAAGGTAAAGCCAATTTCTGGTGCGGTGACGAATATTATGAATTGTCCGCGGGATGCATTATGGTGGTTCCGCCGAATGTTCCGCATGGCATTCAATCCCGCACGGATTCTACGGAAGATCTTAAGGTTATTGAGATCTTTTGTCCGAAGGCCATTGAAAGAACACAAAGCCCCAGAGTTTCGGATGAGGGTCATTTGAACTGGGAAAAACTTACGGAAAAATAATGATGAATGCATTTATGAGCTTTAGATGAGGGACACCTAAATCGGAAAAATTTACGGGGAAATAACGATGAATGTGCTTACGGATTACCGATATGGATCATTTACCCCCGGGAAATTGCATATAGTTAAAAAACGAAAGGAACCGGGTGAAAAACTGCCATGGAAAACAAAACGAAAGGCTGTACACCGCGTGTTGCAAAACTTATAAATGATACCTACGTGATGCCGGAGGTGGATACAGAGCGTTTAAAAAGTTACACCGCTTCTTATCGGCAAACGGAGGGCGAGTGGCCTTGTATGCGTCAAGCAAAAGCATTCTCGGAAACATTGCAAAATATAACGGTTAAGATTTGGCCGGGAGAGCTCATTGTGGGATGCGCGACCTGTAAGCGGCGTGGGGGAGCCGTCTTGCCTGAGCTCAATGCCAAATGGCTGACAAAAGAAATAGATGACATGTCGGTCAGAAATTGGGATCGTTTTTGCAAACCAACTGAGGATGAACGCCGCGAAATCATGGATTTGATTCCTTTGTGGAAGGGACGGAGTGCATATGATATATGGCAAAAGCGCCTTCCGAGGCCCCTTGATGAGATGCTCGCTACGGGATTCATCGGAGGGGTGACATTTTCCAATAACGGATTTTATCCCGCACATGTAGCCGTAGATTTCGAAATGGTTTTGTGCAAAGGTCTGCAGGAACGTTATAACACGGCAAAAAATAAACGAGCGGAGCTTGATCTGTCGGATGTAAAGAATATCGAAAAATATTATTATTACACATCAATGATGATATCGCTTGAGGCAGTAAAGGAATTCTCGGTGCGTTATTCAGAGCTCGCGATGAGGATGGCGGCAAAAGAACAGGACGCGGCAAGAAAAGCGGAGCTTGAAGAAATCGCCGAAATTTGTGCACATGTCCCGTGGGAACCGGCAAAGAGCTTCAGAGAGGCCGTACAGGCCGTAAATATGGTCTGGACTGCATTGATGCTTGAGGGATGGGGTCATGGAATGAGCCTCGGACGCATGGATCAATATTTATTTAGATATTATGAAAAGGATATTGATTCCGGAGTGATTTCCAGAGATGAGGCCAGGGAACTTATTGAGCTGTTGTTTGTAAAAGTAAACAGTACGGTGACACTTGATGACTATGCAACAGCGACATGCTTTGCCGGATTTCCCCAGGCGGTAAATATAACCATAGGAGGCGTAAGAGCAGACGGAAGCGATGCGGTAAACGACTTGACTTACCTGATAATGGAGGCCGAACGGGATGTGGCTATGACTGCGGAGGACCTTGTTATAAGGGTAGCAGAGTGCAATCCGCGGGAATATCTTCTCACTGCTGCAGAATTGGCAAAGGAGTTAAAAGGAAAATTAAAGTTTGTATCTGATCCTACTGCTATAAAACAGCTTGAGTATGACGGCTATCCTACCGAGCTTGCAAGAGATTATATCATTACAGGCTGCAACAGCCCGACAATCCCGGGTGTGTCGCAGGATGTGCCGGGCGGGCTTTTTAATCTGGCTCTTATGCTGGAGCTGGCATTAAATGACGGAAAGAGCCGTATAAGCGGCAGGCAGATCGGTCTCCATACGGGAGATCCGCGTAAATTCAAGAGCTACTCGGAGGTTTTGGAGGCTTTTAAAGAGCAAACCGAATATTTTATGAAAGCGGCATTTTCAATGACAGACCTTGACCGAGAGGTGTTTGCAGAGGTATTGCCGATTCCTTTGCAAAGTGCACTGTTTAGGGGACCTATGGAAAGAGGACGTGATATTTTTTCGGGAGGAACGGGAAAATATGCCCGTCAATCTATTTCCTTAGCGGGTGCTCCTAATGCGGGCGATGGATTGGCAGCAATCAAAAAGGTTGTATTTGAAGACAAGACTGTAGACATTTCGCAGGTAATTGATGCATTGGATGCGGATTTTGTTGGATATGAAAATGTTAGGAATATTCTTGAGAAAGCTCCTAAGTTTGGCAACGGCGACAGGTATGTCGATTCGATTGTAAATGACATTCTGGTATTCGGCAGTGACCTTATGCAAAAGCATATCGGATTTTGCGGCAGACCGTTTATAGCGGCTGCGGCGACAATTTCTTCAAATGTGCCTTTAGGGCTCGGAGTCGGTGCGCTCCCCGGCGGAAGAAGAGCAAA
>CAZGVB010000040.1:0-12578 GCA_964528825.1 uncultured Parasporobacterium sp. | reverse complement strand
ATATGAAAATCCCATTGCTCTGAGTGCTGCGCTGACGTCCTCTTCGTCATCCTTCCCCGTGATCGCGAAGATGCAAGTTTGTTCCTTGTTCTTGCTCACAATGTCAACATCCACTGCAGCGGGTGTCTTTTCGGCAATGCCTGCGATTATATGCGCAAGGTCAATATCACCCGGAAGAGCACCTATAAATGCAGCCGTTCTGTCTGTTCCCCTGAAATCAAGACTTATGTCCAGTGCTTTCCAGGGTTCCAGCATGTCGATCTGCTGTGAGCATTTCAAGATCTCGGCTTTCTTTTCTGAAATCTCTTTGTAGCATTTCAGAATATTTGTGACATCACCGACTGCTTCCTGGTATTCGTTCTTGAAATTGTTGTATGTTGCAACATCAATCACATCACGACCCTTGAAGGATGCAAGCATTCCGCCTTCTTTTTTGCCGTCATATTCCGACAGTATCTCGAGAGCGGTCTCAGCGTCGCGTATGCCTTTTTCAAAATCCGCAGCGGAAATAGGCATCTTGCTCTTTCTGAATACTTCATCTTCTTCCAGGAAGTTCTTCACCTCTACAACGCCGAGACGCTGCAGGTTCTCCAGAACGGGCTTTCTGTCACTCTTCAAGCCGCATATTAAAATGCGTTTCATGGCAAGTGAAGCCAACTTTATACCTCCTTATACTGAAATTGTTGTAACCCGGTTGGCTGTCAGCCGGTAATTTCCGCAATGACAACGTCAATTGCTTGATTTCGTTTCTCATCGAGGTTGTTCTGGTTCTGGGTGATCACTGAAAGTGCCCGCCTTCTGGCAGCCTCTATTGCCTCGTCCTTGCCTGATGCTGCTTCATCGACAGCCTCTTTGGCTTTTGCTTTGGCCTTGTTCAGGATGTCATTTTCATATTCCTCGACTTCCTTCTTGGCCGTTTCGATAATGGTTTTGGACTTTGCCTGCGCATCGACTATCGTCTGCTGCGCTTTTGTTTCGGCATCTTTGATGCTGTTTAATATTTCCTGCGCCATATTGCCCCCTCCGTTTGTATTTTTTTCATTCGCGGCTCTCACCGCGCATTGTGCTGTGTCTGTATATCTCGGATATGCCCAAATTGGGGCAGTTTACTTATCCAAAAATCCATAGTGAAAATAATAGCATTGTTGAATCTTCATTACAACGCAAAACGCTGAAAAATTTTCGGAATTTTTTGTAGATTCCTACAATACCGCTATATGATTTCTTTATACTTTAAGCTCAAAAAATTCATCACTATGTATTTTGTCACAGATTAAGGCTTATTTTTCTACCCGTAGGCTTATATTCTATACATTCCACACCGGCGCTTGAAAGCATCCTCTTTGACGCGATTATGGCGGGTGTATCCGCATATTTATCACATGAATATATTATTTTCCTGATGCCCGATTGTATAATGGCCTTCGCGCATTCATTACACGGAAAGAGTGTCACATATATCGTGGTACCCTCAAGGCTTCCGCCTCTGTAATTCAATATCGCGTTAAGCTCACTGTGAGTCGAATAAAAATATTTATTGTGTTCGGGGCTTTCATCTGTTTTTTCCCACGGGAAATCGTCATCCGAACAGCCCATGGGCATGCCGTTGTATCCCATAGACAATATCTTATTATCAGAGCTTACTATGCACGCTCCGACCTGCGTCGAAGGATCCTTCGACCTTTGTGCGGACAGCTGTGCAACGCCCATGAAATACTCATCCCAGCTTATATAATCCTCACGCTTGCTGCTCAAGGCGCTCCTCCTCTTCGATCTTCGCGATCTTTCCTATGCGTCTTATATGATTTTCTCCGTTGCTGAAGGGTGTATTCATAAATATGTCGAGCAAGCCGGTTGCTCTCTCCTTATCGAGTACCCTTGCACCGAGGCAAAGAATGTTCGCATCATTATGCTCTCTTGTAGCCTTTGCGGAGAATTCTTCAGTAACGACAGCCGCTCTGATCCCTTTGACCTTGTTGGCCGCTATCGACATGCCTATCCCAGTGCCGCACACGAGCACGCCTCTTTGTGCTTTGCCCGATGCTACCTCACCTGCAACTGCCTTTGCATAGTCTGTATAATCACATGACTGTGTATCATTGCAGCCGAGATCATATACCTCGTATCCGTTTTCCTTAAGATGCTCCATAAGAGCATTTTTCAGCTCATAGCCTGCATGGTCACTTCCGAATGCGATCTTCATAATATCCCCTCTTCCTTAAATTTTTCCATTAAATATTCCAAAAGATTATTGATAATATTGCATACAGCCTCGTAGCTGTCTGCGCCGCTTCCTATCGGCAGCTTGATGTCTCCGCTCTCTCCCAGATATTCTCTTATGGTAAAAATATCGGCAAAGCCCTCTTTAAATGTAAAAGCCAGTCTTTTGCTCGCATTATCGAGCGCGAGTATAAGCACATCTTCGCCAAGATCCTCGCTGCACAGCTGGCTTGCCCTGTGATTGTATAAGGATACGCCGAACTGCGGGGCGATATCGGAGAGCTTTTTATTCGCAGGCTCCGGAAAAAGCACGACCGTGCCCTTGGAATCCGTTCTTATACCCGATCCCGCCTCTAAGAGCTTCTTCCTGAAAAGCGCGGCTGCAAATGCGCTCAGTCCCGTATTTGCTTCATCAATAAATATAACCTTTTTTATCATAAATCCTATCTCATAATGGCTGCGCATCGCATACCTTAGATATCTCCTGCCTGCTTATGGTACCTTCTCTCAAGATACGTATCTTCCCTTCTGTAAGATCCACAACAGTAGATGAGACTCCGATATCGCATCTGCCTCCGTCTATTATCATATCGATCCGTCCGAACAGATCCTCCCTCACATCATCTCCCGAGGCGGCACTCCTTTTTCCCGAAATATTGGCACTCGGAGCCGCAAGCGGGCTGCCCGCGCATTCGATGATCTCTCTTGCCGTCTCACTTGACGGCATTCTTATACCGACGGTATCACCTCCCGCCGTAACGCATGCCGGAACGCTCTCGCTTTTCTTTACAATGACGGTAAGTGCCCCCGGCCAGAATGCTCTCATAAGCTTTTTGGCATTTTCGGGAATCTCTCTTGCGAGCTCATCAACCTGAGAAATGTCGCTTATAAGTATGCTGAGAGGCTTTCCCTCATCTCTCCCCTTGGCTTCAAAGATCTTCATGACCGCAGATACGTCTGTATATACGGCGCCAAGGCCATATACGGTGTCCGTGGGAAATGCGACAATACCGCCGCATCGCAATATCTCTCCCGCTTTTTTTACAGAATCTTCATTTGGCTTTACAATTTGCGTATTCATGAAAAAATTATATCACATAAACATATATCGAGTCGGATTTTTTATCTGCCTTACGATCAGATAGATCATCACAGATATGAAAACTGCGATGCTTATCCATTGAGATGTGGAGAAGATTCCCCACATTCCGCGGGCTGCATCTCCCCTTAAGAATTCATCCGCAAACCTTACGATGCTGTAGATCAAAAGATAAATACAGGTCTGGGAATACAATTCCCCTGCCTTTTTATATAATATGAATAAAAGTATGAATATCAAAAGCTCCGCAAAGGCCTCAAGGAGCTGTACCGGAAATCTCGGAAAATCAGCGATATCATCGCTTATGCCCGGATTGATATAAGATTCTGTATATTTAAGTGCGAATATACCATGATATTCTATGCCGTAGCAGCAGCCCTCAAGTGCGCAGCCTATACGGCCGAACAGATGAAAGAGAGGGATCACTACCGATAGCCTGCAAAGCTCCCAATATGTATAAAGTCCGCAGATCTTGCAGAATATGATCATGCCGCAATATCCGCCGAACAGTCCTCCGTAAAATACCAGCCCCGAGGCTCCGTATGACACTGCCTTCAGCAGGTCATATGCGCTGCGTATGTTGCCGGACCATGTGGCTATCCAGTCCGGAAGACCTACGATGAAAAAAAGAAGATGGGCCCCTATCAGCACACCTGCACCTACAAAGATCATGGCAGTCACCGACTGTCTCCAACCTATCAGGTGCCGCCTGCCCAGCATGATATATACGGCCAGCGTCACGGCGCCGCCTATAAGAGCCATAAGAGTATAATATCCTATATTATTTCTGATGAAGTCGGCCATGGCTTATACTCTTTCGCTCAGCAGATCCGCAAGATGCGCAAATTGCTCCAGGCAAAGTGCCTCGCCTCTTATCTGCTCATCCAGTCCCATTTTTCGAAGGGCATCCTGTACCGCATCCTTTGAGCAATCGATGTCTGCGCTGCATCCGAGAGTATTTGCGAGCATCTTTCGTCTTTGACCGAATGCTGCCTTTATGATCTTAAAGAGCAGCTCGGTATTATCTGTGCGGACGGGTCTGTCTTCTTTTGCATAGATATCAAGCTTTATGACCGCCGAATCCACATCCGGCCTCGGATAAAAGCTGTTTTTCGATACTATAAATTCTATATTCGGCCTGCAATAATACTGTACCGCCAGCGAAAGCGAGCCATAAGCCTTACTTCCGGGGCCTGCCATCATCCGCTCTGCTACTTCCTTTTGCACCATTATGGTGATGCTGCTTATATTGTATTCCCGGCGCAGCAGCTCAAGCACTATAGGCGTGGTTATATAATACGGAAGGTTGGCCGCAACCTTTATGGGAGCACCCGCATTTTCGGTCTCTATCAGCTCTTCGATGTCTACCTTTAATATGTCATCGTTGATAAGCACAAGCTTGCCCGAATCCTGCAAGGTCCCCTTAAGTATGGGTATGAGCATTTTGTCGATCTCAACGGCAATGACCTTTTTTGCATGCTCTATCAGTCTTCCCGTGAGCGCGCCCATTCCGGGTCCTATCTCGAGGACGCAATCCTCTTCGGATATTTTTGAAGCACTTACTATATTATCCAGCACATTTTCATCTATGAGAAAATTCTGTCCCCATTTTTTCTGTACCGGAAAGCGATGCTCTTTGATCAATTCTATACATTGCCGTGGCGTTAGCTGCTGTGACACCTATTATCTCCTCTATATCTTTATTCTTTATCTCTGCCAATTTTGCCGCTACATATTTGATCATTGACGAATCATTTCTTTCTCCTCTGTGCGGTACGGGCGTCATATACGGACAGTCCGTCTCCAGCAGGAGCCTGTCAAGCGGCGCATACTCCGCGACCTCTATGAGCTTTCTCGCATTCTTAAATGTGAGTACGCCTCCTATGCCGATATAGAAGCCGAGATCCAGATATTCTCTTGCCATGTCCTTTCCATATGAAAAGCAATGAACGACTCCTCCAGCATCCCGTGCCTTTTCCGACCTTACTATATCCAGCGTATCTGCTGCCGCATCACGGCTGTGAATAATGATCGGCAGCACTTTTTCCAGAGCCAGTGCTATCTGATCTGCAAACCATTTTTTCTGAAGGCTCCTGTTTATATCATCATAATGATAATCCAGCCCTATCTCACCTATCGCGACCGTCTTCGGAAGGAGCGCGGCGTCTGACACAGCCTTCATCCACGACTCATCCATATCATTTGCCTCAGACGGATGTATTCCCGCTGCCGCATAGATAAGATCATATTTTTCGGAAAGAGCACAGACCTTTGGAATATCCGCAAGCGTCGCACTTACCTCTACTACATTGCCTACTCCATTTGAACAGAGACCGGCCAATAGCCGGTCTCTGTCCGCATCAAAGCTCTCATCACAATAATGCGCATGGCTGTCAAATATAAGATTGCAGCTTACGCTCTTACTCATTTGCTCTGCGCCTCCGCCTGCTCAAGTACCTCTGCAAGATCCTTTCTTGCAAAAAGTATCTGTGTCTTTTCCACGACCTTATTGCCGGACGGATATATTCCCGTCTTGTCAAGGTCTTCATATGCAACAGCCGTTGTATTCAGCTGTTCGAATATCTTTTCTGCAGTCTCAGGAATAAAAGGCATAGCAAGCGTCGCAGCGATCGTTATGGAGTCTGCAAGATTGTAAAGTACCTCCTTCAGGCGATCTGCCTTCTCAGGATCCTTTGCAAGTATCCATGGTTCTGTTTCATCTATATATTTGTTGCATCTCTTGAATATCTTAAATATCTCCGTGAGAGAATCAGCCGCACGCAGCTCTTCCATCTTGCGCGTGACTATATCCTTTCCCTGCATTACCGTATTTTTAAGATCCTCATCTACGCTCTCGGCTGCTCCTGTTCTCTCAATGATGCCGCCGAAATATTTATTTGACATGGATATCGTCCTGTTCACAAGATTACCCAGTGTATTTGCAAGATCGGAATTGTATCTTTCCACCATGAGCTCCCATGTGATGGTTCCGTCATTTTCAAACGGCATCTCATGAAGCACAAAATATCTCACGGCATCCACGCCGAATACATTCACCAGATCATCCGCATAAATGACATTTCCTTTTGACTTGCTCATCTTGCCCTCACCGAGCAGGAGCCACGGATGCCCGAATACCTGCTTTGGCAGAGGCAGATCCAATGCCATAAGCATGATAGGCCAATATATCGTATGGAATCTTAATATATCCTTGCCTATAAGATGAAGATCCGCAGGCCAATATTTGTCAAACAGCTCGCTGCTGCCGCCGTCCGCGTCATATCCGAGCCCTGTGATATAGTTTGAGAGAGCATCTATCCACACATATACTACATGCTTCGGATCGAAATCCACCGGAATTCCCCATGAAAATGACGTCCTCGATACGCAAAGATCCTGAAGCCCCGGCTTGAGGAAATTGTTCATCATTTCATTTTTTCTGGACTCCGGCTGTATGAATTCCGGATGTGCCTCGATATATTCTATAAGCCTGTCGGCATATTTGCTCATCTTAAAGAAATATGCCTCTTCCTTTGCCGGCTCTACATCGCATCCGCACTCGGGACATTTATGATCCTTAGTGACCTGCATTGCCGTATAAAAAGCCTCGCACTCCTTGCAATACATGCCTTCATACGATCCAAGATATATATCGCCCTTGTCATATAGCTTTTTGAATATCTTTTTAACCTGCTCTTCGTGGTCTGTATCGGTTGTTCTGATAAATCTGTCATATGATGTGCCCATCAGATCCCAGATACGCTTTACCTCAGCCGCAGTTCTGTCCACGAATTCCTTCGGAGCGAGTCCGCAGGCCTTTGCCTTTTCCTCTATCTTCTGGCCATGCTCATCCGTGCCCGTCTGAAATCTGACATCATATCCTTCAAGACGTCTGAAACGTGCTATCGAATCCGCGAGTATGATCTCGTAGGTATTGCCTATATGAGGCTTTCCTGATGTATATGCTATCGCTGTTGTGATGTAATAGGGCTTTTTTGCCATTTATATATTCCTTCTTCCTGTCTTTTTAGATCCTTTTATAAGTTTATCTCAGGCTGCGATATGCCGCCGTGGCCCCTGCGCTGCCGTTTCTCTGCCTCTACAGATCCTCCGGCATCTGATCGAACGGCAGATCAAGCACCTCCGGATGCTTCAGTATCTTCTCTAACAGCCCCACCGATTTTGAATAATAATAACCGTCCGCAAGTCTTTCGTCTATCGTAAGTCCGAGATCTATCGTCTCTTTTACGGATATATTGCCGTCCTCATCCTTTTCTTCTGTTTTCTTGATCTCACCTATGAGTACAAATAGTGAATTCGTTCCCCAATTTACAAGATGATGGTATCCGCTTTTAAGATGGATGGATCCGACATTCGAGAGTACAACTGACGTATAATAAGGATCTGTCTCTATAAGGCCCTTGGGGCAATGTCCGTGTTTGTCAAGAAGGCGGATGATATCTACGAAAAATTTCATGATAGGACGCGGTATGCTGCTCACTATATTCATGGCATTTGTGGAACCGTCAACCTCATCATCGCTCTTGCAGCTCTTTATCTGCTCGAAAAGCTGCTTATGTATGGAGTCGGCATTGTCGCCGGGCTTAGCCTTTACGATAGCAAGCGCCTCGCCTCCGTCATCTGAGAAAAGCTTCTTTACGACAAAGGATGCACTGAACTCATTTCTTTGGTACATATTGCGATTTTGGATAAATCTGTTCAGCTTCGGTCTCAATATGATCAGCTTGAGCACCGCCGTCACAAGCACATGAAAGACCGTATATTTAAAGGTCTCCTCCTGTGCATTCTTTTTTTCTATATATTCCCTTATAGGCGCAAGATCTATCCTTTCCGAAATATATGCTTCATTATCGCACCTGTTCGGATATAAAAGCGGTGTTATGATATGCATGCTGTCAAGATTCCTGACCAGCTTGCCGTCAAATCTGTCTCCTATTCGTCTTTTTTCTTTCCCTTCCGTCTCAGCCATTTCTATACCTATATATCTTCCTTTTCGTAATCTCGTCTCTGCTTATCGAATTCGATGAGAGTTTCCTCTTCTCTGTCGAGCTCCTTCACAGCCTCATCTATCTTGTCTCTGTTGAGATATCCCTTATCATCGGCCGATCTTTCCTCCTCAGACATTGCCGCTATCTTTGCAAGCTCTTCTTCCTCGAGCTTTCTGTATGCGACCTTTCCTACCAATGTCTTCGGCAGCTCCTTGCGGAATTCTATATTATACGGCATTGCATATCTTGCAATATGTTTTTTGCAATATGCCATCAGTCTGAGCCATGTATCCTCATTCGGTTCATATCCGGGCTTTAGTACTATAAAAGCCTTTACCTTCTGCATGCGGTATGAGTCCGGTACACCTATGACGCAGCTCATCGAGACCATCTTATTGGCATCCAATATATTTTCCATCTGAGCGGGATAAATATTATATCCCGAGCTGACTATCATGCGCTTTGCCCTGCCGCGGAAATATATAAAGCCCTCCTCGTCCATGATGCCAAGGTCTCCCGTATATACCCATGTAAGGCCATCATTATGTGTGCGCAGGGTATGTATAGTCTCCTCTGGATTATTCATATAGCACTTCATCACCGTGGGACCTGCAAGAAGTATCTCTCCCTCCTCACCGTACGGAAGCTCCTCGTCCGTACCCAGCCTTACGATCTTGATATATGTATCCGGAAACGGAATACCGATGCTGCCCGTCTTGCTCATAGACGGCGGTGTAAGACAGCATGCCGTAACAGTCTCTGTCGTACCGTATCCCTCACGCACCTGTATGCGTGCGTTGTGCTCATAAAGGAATCTGTCGAGCTTTTTCTTAAGCTCTACGCTCAAAGAATCGCCGCCTGAAAATACGCCCTTAAGATGCGAAAGATCCGCGCCCTCAAGCCCTTCAAGTCTTAGCAATGCCTCGTATAGGGTCGGTACTCCGGCCACAAAGTTGCACTTCTTCTTTATCATAAGGTCCGCATATTTTTTCGGTGTAAATTGCGGAACAAGCACGCATCTGCCGCCGTTAAAGAGCATGGAATGTATGCATACTCCGAGACCGAAGCCATGGAATATAGGCATGGCAGCGAGCATCTTGTCGCCCGGCTTGAACATCGGATTTACGGCTATTATCTGGCTTGCCAGAGCATTAAAATTCTTATTTGTAAGCTCTATGCCCTTGGTCGTACCTGTAGTGCCTCCCGAATAGAGTATGACAGCCGTATCGGATGAAGAAGACTCCGCCTCTACAGGTCCCCCGAGGCTCTTTGCGAACTTCAGAAAATCCCCCCAAAAGATGACAGGCTCGTTTTTTGCGACCTTGGGATTCTTTCTTCCTATAGTCAGCTCATAGAGTGCTCTCTTCGGCTGATACAGCTCATCCTTGATGCTGGCAAGCACAATATTGGAGATATGAGTATTTCCTCTGATATTGGCAAATTTATTGTAAAATTGATCTAATGTTATGACTGTCCTGCTGCCGGAAAAATTGATATAGAATTCCAGCTCCTTTTCAGCTGAAAGAGGATGTACCATATTTCCGATAGCACCAATGCAATTCAAGGCATAAAAGACATATACCGCCTGAGGACAATTCGGCAGGGCTACCGTCACCCGATCTCCCTTCGATACACCGATAGCCTTGAAAGCCCTTGCGCATCTGTCTATGTTGTCCAGCAGCTTCTTATATGTAGTAGAATAGCCCTCAAAATCAAATGCCACATAAGACGGGTATCTTTCGGCTATATTCTTTATTCCCTGATACATGCTGCCCTCAAAATATTCTATTGAAAAAGGCAGCTCGCCCAAATGCTCCTTCCAAGGAGTCCTTGCTGTGATCTCAGTCATTAAATCCCCCTTAATTACTGTTTATATCCGTTCACAACGTCTTGTATGATACCCAATTTCACCCATTTTATCAAGCTAAAGGGAGACGGGCCAGCCCGCCGTCACTGCCAGTGTGCTCGTCCCTACGAAAGCCTCGCTATCGTCTTTGAGACATAGCCCACACATGCGATACCAATCTGCAAGATCTCACCTTCCCAAAACGATATCTGCAACCTGTGCCGGCGATGCGGCTATATATGACGCGCCATGATGCCTCAGCTCTTCCTCTTCTCCGAATCCGTAAAGGACTCCGATGCTGTCCAGGCCAAAGGTCTTTGCTCCCTCGATATCGTAATATCTGTCGCCTATCATCACTATGCGCGCAGGATCCTTTTCATCTGCTATCTCGAGCCCGTATCTTATGACAGATTCCTTATCAGCTCTGGATTCATCAAGCGTAGAAGCCGCGACATGATCGAAATATTTATCAAGTCCGAATCTTGCCAATATCCTTACCGAAAATATCTCGGGCTTGGATGTAGCCAATACAAGCTCTATGCCATTTGCCTTAAGCTCTTCAAGCATCTCTTTTACTCCGTCATAAACGGAATTTTCAAACGCGCCCTTTTCGGAATAATATTCTCTGTAATATCCGAGTGCTGCGCCGGCGCTCTCTCTGTCCATATGGCACTCTGCGCAAAACGAATCCATGAGCGGAGGGCCTATGAATTTATTCAGTCTGTCTGCATCGGGCATAGGCACATTCAGCTTTTCGAGTGCATATTTTATGGCATTTACTATACCCGGCTTGGAATCGGTGAGCGTACCGTCAAGGTCTAAAAAAACCGTATTATACAATTGACTTCCTCTCTTTCCTTTATTGCATGTTGTCCCCGTAATGCGGCAGGCAGATCATCTCCTGATGCTCCTGATATATCTGAAGGTCTCCGCCTCTCCTTTTTCTGCCAGCATTATGAGCAGACTCTCAAGGAGCGCCGCCGTATCCGGATGCATGACTCTGTACTTTTCTTTAAGCCTGTAATATTCAAGAGCCGTGCTGTCCGTATATCTGTCCTTATGATATATCTTGCTTGCGGCAACTCTGTCGCAGAACATTTCTATCACATATTTTTGCGGCATCTTTACAGGGGATGATTTTTTGGTCTCAAGATCGATATCATTCCAATATTCGAAATGATGCTTATTTCTTCCCTTATGATGCATCCATGCAAGCGAATATCCGTTAGTCTCTCTCTCCATATCGTTGGGGCTTCTGTTGCCCTGGAAATATCTGACTCCCGGAATGAATTCCGCAGGCGAATATTTTGAAAGATCATGCACAAGCCCCTGCCAAAATATGCCTGCCTTGCAGCAGAGCACAAAGACCTTGACCTTATGCATGCTTATCGTCTTTAAATGTCCCCAAAATCTCTTGAAAAAATTCATGACTTTTCTGTCAGATCGCTACAGGTATCTCTCCTACAGGTGCTCCAAATGTATAATTATCAAGTCTGACATCGTCCTTTGTAAAATCATAAAAATGCTTTTTATCGGGATTCAGCCAGAATGTCGGTGCGGGATATTGCTCCCTTGCTATCAATTCCTTTATGATCGGAATGTGCCTGTCATAAATATGAGCATCTGCTATCACATGTACAAACTCGCCTACCTCCATATCGCATTCCCTTGCCATCATATGCATAAGGACCGCATATTGTGCAACATTCCATGCATTTGCTGCCAATATATCCTGCGATCTCTGATTCAATATGCCATTGAGAACAAGCTTATTTGAATTCTTGTTCACGGTCACATTAAAGGTCATCGAATATGCACACGGATACAGATTCATCTCATGCAGATCCTGATGCACATATATATTGGTAAGTATGCGGCGGCTGAACGGATTGTTCTTCAGATCCCATATGACCCTGTCTACCTGGTCCATCTCGCCCTCGCTGTATTTGTGCTTTACGCTCATCTGATATCCGTAGGCTTTGCCTATGGTGCCGTTTTCGTCGGCCCACTCATCCCATACAGAGGAATTCAGGTCCTTGATATTATTGGATTTCTTTGACCATATCCAGAGCATTTCATCCGTGCAGCTCTTTATCGGTACCTTTCTCAAGGTTATCGCGGGGAATTCCTTCGAAAGATCATATCTGTTGACCACACAGAAATTCTTTATTGTATATGCGCTCGTTCCGTCCGGCCAATGCGGTCTGACCTTTTCGCCTTCCGTACTAGTGCCATGGTCTAATATATCCTGACACATTTTTACAAAGATCTCATCTGCTCTGCTCATTTTCAACCCTCCAGATATCTGTCTCTTATCTTCTGTATCATGGCATCGTCTACGCCGAGCCCTTTTTTTACATAATCAATTACACTGCCGTATTCCGAGGTCAATGTATCTACCACC
>CAZGVB010000039.1:0-12671 GCA_964528825.1 uncultured Parasporobacterium sp. | reverse complement strand
ATGTGGCATGCAGGATAAAGCCCAAACACAAATGTGGCATGCAGGATAAAGCCCATGCACAACGATGCCCCTGCAGATGCGGCTGTCTTTCTGAAAAATGGAAGGAATAACAAAAAAATGGATAAATTCTCCGGCAAGGTATGGCTGCTTGGAAATGACATCGATACAGATATCATACTTCCGACAGAATATCTGGTATTAAAGACTATTGACGAAATGAAGCCATATGCATTCTCGCCGCTTAGACCTGATCTTGCGAAAAATATATGTCCCGGCGACATTATAGTCGCGGGTGATAATTTCGGATGCGGCTCTTCCAGAGAACAGGCACCCGAGGTCGTAAAGGCTCTCGGCGTAAAATGCATCATCGCGAGATCCTTTGCGCGCATCTTTTTCAGAAATGCCATCAATAACGGACTTCTCCTTATAGAAAACCGTGACCTTGCAAATGATGTGAGAGAGGGCGATACGATAACCGTATCGGTAAATCAATATATCGAATACAAGGATAAACAGTATAAGATAGCATCTCTTCCCGATAATCTGCTTGAGATACTCGAAGCCGGCGGCCTTGTAAAGGCAATGCAGAAACGAAACGGAAAGCAATAAAAATAACCTCTGACTGGACAAAATAATGAAACAAACTCTTATCGAAAAAATAATATCGCACAATGCAGGCAGGAATGTACACGCTGGTGAGATCGTCACGGTAAATGCAGATTATGTAATGCTTGACGATATAATGATGCCGTTTATAGTATCAAAATTCCGTGAAATGGGCTTTTCAAAGGTATGGGATCCCTCTAAGATCGTCATAATATGCGATCATCTGATACCCGCAAGCCAGGTAGATGATGTACGCGCATACAAGATAAGCTGCGATTTTGCACATGAACAGCAAATATCGAATCTTCACAAAAGTGACGGCATATGTCATCAATTAATGACCTCAGCAGGATATGTAAAGCCGGGTCATGTGGTCTTCGGAACCGACAGCCATACGACTACCTACGGATGCGTCGGTGCATTCTCTACAGGCATAGGATATACCGAGATGGCAGGCATCCTCGGAACCGGAAATCTCTGGGTACGCGTCCCGGAGACGATAAGAATAAATATTAACGGCACTCTTGCGGATAATGTATCGAGCAAGGACGTCATCTTGAAGATAATAGGTGACCTCACGGCATCCGGTGCCACCTACAGATCTCTTGAATTCGGCGGTGATACGATACGCAGTATGTCTGTCTCCTCTCGTATGACTATGGCAAATATGGCAATAGAGGCAGGAGCCAAGTGCGGATTGTTCGCGCCGGACGAAAAAACCGCAGAATATTGTCATATCGAGCTTGATGAATTTCAAAGAAGCCTTGCGGAAGATCTTGCAAGCGATGCAGATATATATGAGAGAGTGATAGAATATCGCGCAGAGGATTTCGTCCCGGTAATGGCTGTTCCGTCAAATGTCGACCATATCGTGCCTGTTGCTGATATCATCGGCAAAAAGGTCGATCAGGTCTTCCTCGGCTCATGCACAAACGGCCGTCTTGAGGATCTGATGGCTGCCGCAGAAATATTGAAGGGCAAGCATATTGCACCATTTGTAAGATTTATCGTGACACCGGCAAGTCGAGATATATATCTTGAAGCGCTTTCAAACGGCACTATACGAATCCTTCTTGATGCAGGTGCGCAGATCACGCACCCTTCATGCGGGCTGTGCTGCGGAAGGAGCGGAGGCATATTGACAGACGGCGAGACCGTCGTGGCGACCAACAACCGCAACTTTCTCGGACGTATGGGCTCATCCGGCGTAAATATATATCTGGCTTCACCGAAAACAGCCGCCGCATGTGCATTAAGCGGTAGTATTACTCTGCCACGATAGCCCCAAGCACAGGTATATCATTTGCGGCACATATCTGCCATTCCTCTTCTATATCCTGGAGCTTTGATCTGTCTGTCTGCTCAAGGAGCACCGCACCCTGCGACTGCCTCATACTCTCCAGTGCCTTCGGATTTCTTTTGATATCATAAGCCGCGACTATGTTAAGTTCACTGCAAAGCATCGCAATATCCTGTACAAAATCCGATCCTGATGCAGCCCCTGCACCTATTGCGATGCATATGTCCTTTATACCCTTCTTTTCAGCGGCAAGCCTGAGCCTCTCTGCGGTAAGCTCTGCTCTGACCGATCTGTCTGCCTCCCCTCTCTTTATCCTTTTGATCCTGATAAGCCTGTCAAGAGAGGTATGATGTCTTTTCACATTTTCTGCATCAAAGCTGCCAAGTACCTGAATACCGTAACAATATTCCATATCGTCATAGCATCTCAGCATTCCCTGAGTCAGATATCTTATGATCATAACTACGGCACAGACTATCAAGCCCGCAAGAGCTCCCGCAAGGATATATTTTTTATTGATCATTGCCTTTAATGATACGGTATCGTCTGCATCGCCTGTATCCGCATCATCTGCGGCCTTGGCATCTGCAAACGCGATAGCGATATTTTCGCCGCTATATTCACTTTTAACAAGATATTTGACATATTCAAGTGCTGCGCCGTCCAGATCATCGACAGACTTTTCGATACTGTTGACAGCACTTTGCATATTTTTGATATATGTTTGTTGATTTTTGAGGATTTCGGACGAATTGACCACGCCTATGTGCTCTGATATAAGTGTCACGGTATGGGTACCAAGTAAAGCCGCAACGTCCTCCTTGAGGCCCTCTATATGACGTTTTACAAGAGCAGTCATATCCTGCAGAAAATCTTCATCATTGCCATATATGCTTATTACCACGATGCCCTGATCAGTTGCCGTCCAGTCGATATTTACGACTCCGTCATAATAGTAGAAGCTGTCCTCCGCTGAGATACCGAATTCTTCGGCTATTTCTTCGGCAAATGACTCCCCGAATATCCTCGCTGCGTATGCATATGCGATTGCAGAGCTGACAGAAGTATCCTTTTGTGTATATTTATCCTCCTCATAGCTTACAAAATATATCAGCTGACTGTTCTTCAGGCCCTCAGGCAGCAGCGACTGATATACGGATTTATCGATATATTCCTTATAGCTGTCATACAATGCGAGATTGGAGGCAATAGATGCAGCACTTGCATTGCAGTCGGCTATTTCAAAATCTGACATTTCACCGATTATATCCTCGATCTCCTTAGCGTCATTCTCTTCGCCACCTGACGAGCTCAGATTCTTATATGCTCCGTATGCGCCAAGTATCAGCGCACCTACTGCGAAGCATATGAGAAAAAGCCTCCATTTACTTAACAGATACAAAAAGAGGTCTCTTATACTTATTGATGCTATATGCTTAGCAGATGATGTTTCCATAGGAAATGTCTCCTTTTTATTGCTCACGGACGGTATTCTATCCACATCCGTCTCCTTTATGGCAGTTGATGCAGCAGCTGTCTTTAATCTGTAATGATATATGCGAACTATATTACATATGCAAAATGTATTACATGTGTGAGCTGTATTACATATGCAAATTGTATCACACATGCGAACTGTATCACTTATGTGAACTGTATTACACATGCGAACTGTATCACACATGCAAACTGTATTACACATACGAACTGTATCACACATGCGAATCGTATCACAGGTATCCTACCAGCTGAGTACTTCATGCCCGTCCTCTGTCACGAGTACCTGTATCTCCCATTGCGCCGACGGCAAACCGTCCTTTGTACGGATAGTCCATCCGTTTTCTTCATCCGTAAAAAACTCGCATGTACCCATATTTACCATGGGCTCGATCGTAAATACCATTCCGGGCACCATGAGCATTTCAGTTCCCGGCTCAGATACATAGCTTACCCAAGGCTCTTCATGAAATTCCAATCCGCATCCATGACCGCCTATATCACGCACTACCTGATATACGTTTTTTTTCGCGTGCTCATTTACCGCACTTCCCATATCACCCAGACAGCGCCATGGAATAACATTTTGAAGGCCTATCTCCACGCACTCCTTTGTCACATCCACTAGCCTTTTCCATTCGGGCTTGACATTGCCTATGCAAAACATTCTCGATGAATCCGAAAAGAAGCCGTTAAGTATAGTCGAGCAGTCCACATTGACTATATCGCCGTCCTTGAGTATGACGTCACTGCTCGGTATACCGTGACATATAACATCATTTATCGATGTACATACGCTCTTAGGATATCCCTCATATCCGAGGTCTGCCGGAATACCTCCCATGCCATAGGTTATCTCATTGACTATATCATCTATCTCAAGTGTCGACATGCCCGCATGAATCCTTTTGGCGACCTCGTCAAGCACAGCGATATTTATCTTTGCGCTTGCCTTTATGCCTTCTATTTCTTCTGCAGTCTTTATAATGTCATGATCCGGCACCTCATATCCCTGCAATGCAAACTGCCATATCTTTTCATCAAATGCCTCATGACATTTCTTATATTTTTTCCCGCTGCCGCACCAGCAGGCGTCATTCCTTCCAAGTTTATAATAATTCATTATATCTCCGTCTCTGTATCTGCTTATATTGACTCGTATGCAGATACAAGCTGTTTATTTGCCGCCGTATCTATCGGATTCTTTCCGACGCCTGATCCCGACAGATCGGGATTATCAGGCCTGATGTGCTGATGACTGATCCGCGCCAACATCACTGATCTGCAAGGCTCTTACGGATCTGCAAGGCTCTTACGGCATATGACATTATACATGAAAATCATAAAAATTGACATAACAAAAGCATGGCAGCATATGCCGCCATGCTTTTATTGCGATTTTTTCGAAATATCCCTTTAAGGATATGATCGGAATGCTCTATTCATCTACCTCTATTACTACAGGCTCTTTGCTGAGCATCTTTTCTTTGTAATGATGAGTCTCCTCAAGCATCATGTTCTTGACCTTCATAAGACGGATCTGTGTACTTCTCTCACTCTCATCAAGCTTCATAGTAATATACTTGATAGCCTCCTGAGTCTGCGGGATCATAACATGCTCAAGTGCATTAACACGACGTCTTGTCTTCTCGATCTCCGAAGCCATGAGCTGGCATGACTTCTCAACCTCCGCAAGCTTCAGCATATCCTGAAATACAGCCGAGAGACTTGCAACAGCGCTGTCAAGGTCTGCCGATGTGAAAGCATATCCGTATGAATAGATATCATTTTCATCAGCTGTCTTGGTCCTGTACTTAAATACAGGAACCTCGACACTCATGACATTCTTGTCGCCGACCTCAAGCTCCACGCTCTGCTTCGGTGCGATAAAAGCGGCATTTACCTCTTCGTCCTCCATTCCTGCTCTGGCAAGAACGAAGTTCTTATTGGCATCTGCTATTCCTTCCTCAACTTTGGCTCTGAGTTGCCTGTTTTCGCGGATCAGATCAAGGAATTGGCGCATAAGCTCATCACGTTTATCCTTTAATAATTTATGTCCCTTTACAGCTGTCGCAAGCCTTTTCTTTTGCTTGGAGAGCTCCATTCGGGTCGGATTAACCTGTTTTTTTGCAGCCATTTAGCATTATTCTCCTGTCAGAAATATTCACGCGTCATAGTACTTGTCAAGGAACTCATCCTTAATTCTCTTAAGCTCTGTTCTCGGAAGCATTCTGAGAAGCTCCCAACCGATATTAAGAGTCTCCTCGATATCTCTGTTCTCATTGAAGCCCTGAGATACATAACGTTTCTCGAACTCATCTGAGAAGTTGGCATAAAGCTTATCCATATCTGTAAGAGCAGCCTCACCGAGAACGACCATAAGCTCCTTAGCCTCTTTACCACGGGCATAAGCTGCGAAGAGCTGGTTCATGGTATTTGCATGGTCTTCTCTTGTCTTTCCTACACCGATACCTTTATCCTTCAGACGTGAAAGTGAAGGAAGTACATCGATCGGAGGAACTACACCCTGTCTTGAAAGCTCACGGCTGAGTATGATCTGACCCTCTGTGATATATCCTGTAAGGTCAGGGATAGGATGTGTCTTATCATCTTCAGGCATTGTAAGGATAGGTATCATAGTGATAGAACCCTTCTTGCCTCTTTGACGTCCTGCTCTCTCATACATTGTAGCAAGGTCTGTATACATGTATCCTGGGTATCCACGACGTCCCGGTACTTCCTTACGTGCTGCTGATATCTCACGAAGAGAATCTGCATAGTTCGTAATATCTGTAAGTATTACAAGTACGTGCATATCCTTTTCAAATGCAAGATATTCGGCTGCTGTAAGTGCCATCTTAGGTGTAGCTACACGCTCTACTGCAGGGTCGTTTGCAAGGTTTACGAACATTACTGTTCTGTCGATAGAACCTGATTCGGTAAAGGACTTCGTAAAGAAGTTTGCCTCCTCGAATGTGATACCGAGAGCTGCGAATACAACCGCGAACTGCTCGTCTGTGCCTCTAACCTTTGCCTGTCTTGCTATCTGAGCTGCAAGCTCTGCATGCGGCATACCTGTCATTGAGAATATAGGAAGCTTCTGTCCTCTAACCAGTGTATTAAGTCCGTCTATAGCACTTACACCTGTCTGAATGAACTCGTTCGGGTAGCTTCTTGCTGCCGGGTTCATAGGAAGACCTTCTACATCCATTCTCTTATCGGGAAGGATCTCCGGGCCACCGTCTATAGGACGACCGAGTCCGTCAAATACACGGCCGAGCATATCCTCAGATACACCAAGCTCCATTGATCTGCCGAGGAAGCGTACCTTGCTCTCCTCCGGGCTGATACCTGTTGATGATTCGAACAGCTGCACGAGTGCATTTGTTCCGTCTATCTCGAGTACCTTGCATCTTCTTTTTTCGCCATTTGCGAGCTCGATCTCGCCAAGTTCGTTGTAAGTTACACCTTCAACGCCCTGTACAAGCATCAGAGGGCCGGCGACTTCTTGTATTGTTTTATACTCCTTTGGCATACTTAAGCCTCCTCACTTCCGAGATTAGCGATTTCCGCACTGAGTTCAGCACGAATCTTATCGTATTCCTCTTGTACCTTATCCTGAACAGTATATTTGTAACGACCGATTCTCTCTCTTACTTGCAGCTTTACAAGATCATCGATAGCTACTCCTCTGTTAAGAGCTGCAAGAGACTCATCATAATAGCTGAGGATAAGCTTCATCATGAGGAACTGCTTGTCAAGCTGCGTATATGTATCGATCTCATGGAATGAATCCTGATGCAGGAAGTCCTCACGAATAGAACGTGCTGCTTCCATCTTAAGTCTGTCAGGTGCGGAAAGTGCGTCCATACCTACGAGCTGTACGATCTCCTCGAGTGCTGCCTCATCAGCGAGCATCTTTATAAGACGTGCTCTGCATTCCATCCAAGGTCCGCCTACGGCATTGTCAAACCACTCACCCATATCTGTAGCATACAGTGAATAGCTTGTCAGCCAGTTGATAGCCGGGAAGTGTCTCTTGTATGCAAGGTTGGAATCCAGTCCCCAGAATACCTTAACGATACGAAGAGTAGCCTGTGATACAGGCTCTGAAATATCACCGCCGGCAGGTGATACGGCACCGATAACCGAAAGAGCACCCTCTCTTGGATGAAGTCCGTTTGAGATAACTCGTCCTGCTCTCTCATAGAACTGTGCAAGACGTGAACCAAGGTAAGCAGGATATCCTTCCTCACCGGGCATTTCCTCAAGACGTCCTGACATCTCTCTGAGTGCCTCAGCCCAACGTGATGTTGAGTCTGCCATAAGTGCTACCGAATATCCCATGTCTCTGAAATATTCTGCAATAGTGATACCTACATAAATTGAAGCCTCACGTGCTGCAACAGGCATATCTGATGTATTTGCGATGAGCACTGTTCTCTCCATGAGTGAGAATCCTGTCTTAGGATCCTTAAGCTCAGGGAACTCGTTAAGAACGTCTGTCATCTCATTTCCACGCTCGCCGCATCCGATGTAGACAACTATGTCTGCCTCTGACCATTTAGCAAGCTGATGCTGTGTAACTGTCTTTCCTGAACCGAACGGTCCCGGAATAGCTGCTGTACCACCCTTTGCGATAGGGAAGAGTGTATCGATAACTCTCTGTCCTGTGATAAGAGGCATTGTAGGTGACAGCTTCTGCTTGTAAGGACGTCCGCTACGAACAGGCCACTTCTGAAGCATGCATATCTGCTTCTTGTGCCGTCTTCCTGCTCAACTACGCATACAGTATCTTCAACAGTATATTCACCGTTTCCGATCTCTGCTATCTTACCCTTTATTCCGTTAGGAACAAGGATTCTCTGCTCAACAATATTGGTTTCCTTTACGGTACCTATAATGTCTCCGCCTTCAACCTCATCACCGACCTCAACTGTCGGAACAAATGTCCATGTCTTTTCTCTGTCAAGAGCCGGAACCTCAATACCTCTGGTAAGGTTGTTTCCGCTCTTTTCCATGATCTTTTCAAGAGGTCTTTGAATACCGTCATATATACTTCCGATAAGTCCCGGTCCCAGCTCAACGCTCAAAGGAGCGTCCGTTGAAACTACCGGTTCTCCCGGACCAAGACCCGAGGTCTCCTCATAAACCTGGATCGAGGCTTCGTCGCCGTGAATCTCGATGATCTCACCGATCAGTCTCTGGTCGCTTACACGAACAACGTCGAACATGTTCGCGTCTCTCATGCCTGAGGCAACAACCAAAGGTCCGGCAACTTTCTTTATTGTACCTGTGCTCATAGTCTGTACCAAGCCCTTTCTATAGTAAGTCCTTTAATTCTCATTATTAAATATATCTGACCCGACAGCCTGTATAACCAGCTTTTGAAGGTTATCCATAGCTGCTCCGTTGCGTTCTGCCACTCCCGGGATCGGAATGATAGCGGGGATCTTGTCCTCTTTATATCTTTCGATCTCCTCGGATATCTGTGCCATGATCGTCTCTGTGATATAAATTATCGCATAATCGTTTGAGGCAAGCTCCCTGAGCTTGGCTGCTGCCTCCTGCGGGTCTTCAACCGGGAAAGTCTGAAGGCCAAGTGTCGCGAATCCGTAAATAGAATCACGGTCGCCGAGAATCGCTACTTTATACATAACTTATCCTTATCCTTTCCCTTATTTTTTCGTCGGGAAGATCATTGATCTTGCCTGACAAAATGATCCTGACAGATTTGATCTCGTTTTCTTTTGCGAGAACATATGCTGCCAACGGAGATATCGTAAAGGCATTATACTTTTGAGGCTGTAACATCTTCATAAGCCTGTCATCGCACCATTTGTCAAATGCTACGGGACTCTTTTGAATCTCCGCAACTGCATCTGAGTATGCGGTACTGTTTAGATATTCATATATCGCATCCGGCCCGCTTGTTGCTGCCTGTATAAGTCTCGGAACGCTCATGCTGTCGCATACTACCAGAGATCTCTGAAGGAACTCTGCGTCCTTATGCATCTTGCATGCTCTGATCGCTATATTGATATCTGCGCTTGCACATTTGAGTTCTACATACTCTCTCAGAAGAGCATTGCCGCTTTCCTTGCCGAGTCTGTACATCTCAGTCAATGCCGCTTTGTCGATGATGCAGTCACATGCCTGGGAATCACCTGTATGGAACAGTATATCCCTTGCCTCGTGAGCAGCCTTCATCATAGGGAATGATAATGCCGAAAAATCATTGTCTGCAGCGCACTTTCTGAGCTTTTCAACCGGAATGGTACCGTCGTTGATATAAATATTCGGTACTTCCTTTTGAACATAAGACTCTTTGATAGCCGCCTTGAGATTATGATAGTCCTTAGAGAACCTGAACAGATCGAAGAAATGCATCTCCTTGTCTGTGCACAGGCTTCTCATAAGTGCCCAGCATTTTTCCTTTTCTTCTGTCAGAATTTCTTCCGGCGTATTATTCTCCGTAGGACCCCAGCCCTTGTCCAAAAGCATCAAAATACATTCATTTGCATTTCTGCAGCCTATAAGACTTTCGAGATCCTGGTTTGAAAGAAGCTTATTCTCTTTGGCGCGGATCTGCGCTACCGCCGAGGTAAACAGTCCTTCCGGAAGAAGTTCGTCGTCCAGTAAAGTATCATCCAGGAGTTCTTTGTCCATCTACCTGCTCCTTTCTATGCTTTCAACTAAAAAGTATCGTGCTGATCTCATCCTGCAGTTTTTCCTTCAGGCTCTCAGCAAGAGCATCGAGAGAGCAATTTTCTTCAACATCGCCGTAATCAAGGATAAAACCTCCATTGATGTTCACCGGCTCCTTGGAAATCTTAAGACTTCCTTTTCCCTGTAACTTTTTGTTGATACGTGATTCAAGATCCGCCGGCATTCTGCCGAGATCCGCTGCCGAGAATTTGATCGTTCCTTCCTTTTCAGGTGCGTATTTGCCGACCATTTTCAAAATGTCTTCAAAATACTCATCTGCAGGCAAGGCCTGAATCTTATCAAGTGCTGCTGCGATCGTCTTGTTGATCTCCCACTGCTTAGCCTCGAGGATATACTTTCTGAGTGTCTGCTCTGCGGCAGAATCAATCCTCTTCTTTGTGGCAGCGGCGTCAAGCTCTCCCTGCTTTGCGATAGCTGCTTCCTTCTTGTCTGCAGCTTCCTTTCCGCTGTTTACGATCTCATCAGCTTGTGCTTTTGCCTTATCAAGTATTCCGGTAGCGGTTTCAGTGGCGGATGTTTCAATATTTTTGATTATTTTATCAAGTCCACTCATCTTTTATGCTCCCCAGAATCAGAATGTTAAGTTGCCTACTCCCGAAATAGAAAGGATAGAAACAAGGAGTGCAAGAATAGCATATGTCTCAACCATTACAGGGAAGATCATAGCTTTACCGAACTGATCGGGTTTCTTAGCAACAACACCAACTGAAGCTGCGGAAGCTTTTCCTTGTGCGATAGCTGAGAAGTATCCTGCTATAGCGATAGGAAGGCATGCGCAGAAATATGCAAGACCCTTAGCTACAGAGATGTCTGCTCCGCCTGAGCCGAGGATACCTGTATTTGAAAGAACGATGAATCCGATGATAAGTCCGTAGATACCCTGTGTACCGGGAAGAAGCTGAAGTACCATAACCTTACCGAACTGAGAAGGATCCTCTGCAACAACACCTGCGGCTGCCTCACCGGCAACGCCTACACCTCTTGCAGAACCTGCGCCTGCCAAACCAACTGCCAATGCTGCTCCGAGAAGTGCGAAAATAGCACCCATGTTTTCTGTTAAAAATTCAATCATTTTTAGTTCTCCTTAAACTTATAAAATTTGGTTTTTATACTGTAAGGCTGGAACGGTCTGCTTCCGCCTTCATAGAATCTGCTGAAAAACTCAACATATTGCAATCTGTTCGTATGAACGTATGCACCAAGTGTATTTATACCGATGTTTATGAAGTTGATGATGACGAATACTATGATATAGATGATCACCTTTACAACTCCGTTTCCGAACATCATACCGATCATATTCGCAACAGAGCTTATAACACCGGTAGCAAGTCCGAGTGCAAGAAGTCTCGAATATGACAATACATCCGAAAGATATGATGTAACGCCGTATACCGCATATGCTCCTTTTACCAGTCTCTTAAAGATATTCTTTGACGACCTGCCGGCAAAGAGTATCTCTACGATCGCGGCAACACCTGCGACATACAATCCTATATTACCGATATTTGCCGGAACGATAGGATCTCTTCCGTCAAAGAGAATGTTCATGATCATCGGCATAGCGAGTGCCTTAAGGATAAGTCCTACAAGGAGTACATACCATGTGATGACATCAAAGAACAATGCCGCATAATCCTTCTGCCTTGCGAATTGATAAGCGGCAACTCCCATACCTGTAAAGATATGAAGAAGACCGAATCCAAGAGCAAGTGCAAGTACCGTCATCGGATGAGCCTGCATATCGAGCCACAGAGGCTGGATAGTGATCTCTTTTCCGAAGAACTCTCTCGTAATAACCGGGATCATATCTCCGAAGTAGCTTCCGAACATTACGCCCCAGAATATAGCTGAGATACCGCCGAAGAGGAAGAGCTTTACATTTCTCTTAAGGCCTGTCTCCATATTCTTGTTGGTTGCCAGCAATACTGCTGTCGCTATAACGATCAAAAGACCTATAGCTGCATCCGCAAGCATGAATCCGAAAAGGACAAAATAGAAAAGTGATATGAGGAATGTCGGATCGATCTCGTTCTTGAGAGGAAGAGCATATGCCTCGACAACTCCCTGTACACTTTCGGAAAATCCGTTATTTTTCAGCAATACCGGAACATCCTCGTCCTCTGCGGGATCCTCCGTCTCTATGACAACATCATATCCGGCGAGTGCCTTTTCAATCTTGCCGATGTATTTCTTAGGAGTATATCCCGTAAATACAAATGCGTGCTCTGACTGCGGCATACCGTTGATAACAGAATACTTTTCCTCTCTGATGCACAGATAGTCGCGCAGAAGTCTTATCTCATCCTTCTTGCCGTCATATGTGAGGATCTCTTTTGTATCCTGTTCGATCTGCGTCTCGAGATTCTTCATTCTGTCTTCAAGACGCTGCTTCTCCTCTACAGGCGGAAGAGTGGAGCTTACAGACGGATATGAAAATCCCATTGCTCTGAGTGCTGCGCTGACGTCCTCTTCGTCATCCTTTCCCGTGATCGCGAAGATGCAAGTTTGTTCCTTGTTCTTGCTCACAATGTCAACA
>CAZGVB010000038.1:0-12800 GCA_964528825.1 uncultured Parasporobacterium sp. | reverse complement strand
CTTTGCCTCTTGATATCTAGAGGTCCACAGAGTGTCGCCATCATCGGTCGCTGTCGCGATAAGCTGTTCTATCGCAAGGACAGCATTGCCGTTTGCCTGCATGAGGATAGTCGTCATATCGGCTGTCTTAGCTTGCTCTTCTTCAGAGAGTGCAGCAAACTCTTCGTCGGTATATTCTTCTTTGACCTTATTTAATAACAGATCACCCATGTTCTGCTGCGTGTCGTCATCGTAGAGCATGTTCAGCATATCGTGGGCTGCTACGGCACGCTCCTGACCTGCGTTGTAATTGGCCCTGTATTCATTAACGGCAACCTTGAAGTTGTTAAAGAATGTCTTGATATTATCCTTTTGCTCGTTAAGAAGGATCTGGTAGTCCTGAACGCTGTATCCGCCCTTCATGTTCATGAGCTTCATGTCGGTGATGGCATCAGAGGCATCCTCTGTTGTGATATAACCAAGATAAACGGCTCTTGCGGTCGAGAATGTATCGTCTGCGCCCTCATTCAGGTTGTAGTCCAGCACTTCATAGCCGTTGTCGGCAAGCCACTTCTTGGCCTCGTCTGCGCTGTTGCCGTAGCTGATGATCACTTCCTTAATATATTTGCTGCTGTGAGATGAGGCTGCAAATGTATTTACGCATGTACCTATGCACAGGGTGACTACCAGGATCAGGCTGATCAAAGTACGGAAAAGTTTTTTGGAAATCATATACCTACTCCTTTTTATAAAATAATTTATTGTCTTCTTAAAAAGCACATCATGCTGCAGGATGCGCCGTCTGCGTATGTTAAACCAACGACGTAAAATAGCACTTTTTTTAATTTGTTTCAACATGTTTTGCCAAACTTTTTGAAGTTAGTCACTGCCAGTGTGCTCGTCCCTACGAAAGCCTCGTTATCGTCATTTGCGGTATAGCCCACACCTGCAGCGGCCAAGTTCGTCTGTATGAGAGGACAGAAGATGATTGCCCTGCAATGACGAATCAATATTTTGAGCAGAAAAATATCACAAATCATCTCATTTTCAAGTATAATTACCGTATGCATGCCTGAGTCATAAACAGTGAGTCAGTCTGAGCCTTAAAACGGTAAGTCCGTCTGAGCCTTAAGAGGTAAGGTCAGCCTGCATATTAAGGCAGTGAGCATGCTTAAATGTTTGAGATATCACTTATATTATACAGACGCAAAAGCAAAAATCGGAGGAAACGAATCATGACGATCACAAGATTGACAAACGGCATGGAACTGGAAGTGAAAGTATCCGGACGGTTGGACACGACAACCGCACCTCAGCTTGAGACCGAATTGAAGGAAAATATCGGAAATAGCGAGCTGTTGATACTTGATTTTTCGGAACTTGAATATCTGTCTTCAGCCGGACTTCGCGTGATACTTGCGGCACAGAAGATAATGAACAAGCAGGGAAAAATGATCGTCCGGAATGTCAATGAGACAATTATGGATATTTTTGATGTGACCGGTTTTACGGATATCCTGACGATCGAATAAAAAAGCTCAGGGAGGCCATCCGGCAATGGAAATTCAAACACAACCGATAGAACTGTCTCAAAAGGAACAGATCGAAAGGATAAGAGAACTTGGCGGAAATAAGCTTTCCGCCAATACATTTGATTCTCTGTATCTGTGGCAGCAGCAGATGGGCCTGTCTGTTTATATAGACGACGATTTTTTCGCTGTTAAGTGCAGCGAGAGGGGACAAAATACATGGTTTTTCCCTTGCGGGGACAGAACAAAGACCTTGCAGTTCATAAAAAACAAAATGAGCGACAAGGATTTTGCTCTTTGTTATATAGACGAGGATGACGCCGCGTGGCTGGAAGAGGCATTTCCTGCAAAATGGGAGCTTTTGCGCGAAGAGGAATCGGACGAATATATTTGCAGGATCGCCGATTTTATAGGCTTAAGCGGCGGAAAATATCTCGGCATACGCCATAAGATCAATCGGATCCTGCGTGAAAATACGGTCAAAACGTCCGTAATTACAGATGAGACGGTTGCCGACGCCCTTGCCGTAGTGTCCGAGTGGGACAAATTGCCGCACCATATCGGCAATAATAATCTGGTCGACAGGGGAGTGTCTGACAGGGCACTTATAGAAAGAAGCCGGCTTGGAATTGACGGAGTGATCGTATATATAGGCGAGACTCCCATGGCTGTGTTTGCGGGCTTTCCTATCGACGGGGATACGGTCGATGCTTTGGTTGGAAAATGCAGGCACGACGCGCCGGGAGGATTTGTTTACTATGCGATACATGAGTATTTCAAATATGTAGCGGATAAATATACCTATTGCAATCTGGAAGAGGATCTCGGAATTGCCGGGATACGGATGATCAAGGAAGGGCTCCGTCCCGAGAAAAAGAATCTGATCCGGACAGCGGTGCGCAGATGAGAAAAGATTATTTTGTATGGCGAATGTTTTATAAAATGCTCGTTCCATCTGTAATAGCTTCTTTCGGATTCGCTCTGTCGGATATGGCCGATGCCCTGGTTGTAGGACAAAGGATGGGCGAAACCGGACTTGCCGCCATCAGCCTGTGTCTTCCGATCTATATGCTGATAAATGTGATAATGAACGCACTCGGCATCGGAGGAGGGGTCAGATTTTCCGGATATATGGGCTCGGGAGAGCAAAAGAAAGCGGTCAGATGCTTTGGCAATATCATTAAGGCCGCATTGTTCTCGGGGATATTGTTTGCGCTTGCGGCAAATCTGCTTGCTCCATGGATTTTGCAGATTCTCGGTGCGGGCAAGAGCGGTACAGTGCTTTATCAGTCCTGTGAGGCATATATGAGGATTATTTCCCTCGGCGCGCCGTTGCTGATCCTGAATATTGTCTTTGCTGATTTTTTGCGAAATGACGATAATGAGGTGATCGCCGCAAGGGGCTTTATAATCGGCAACCTTACAGATCTGTCATTAAATATTATCCTTGTCCTTATATTTGATCTCGGCATAATAGGTGCGGCTGTATCTACGGTTGCAGGCTCGGCGGTTGCCATTGTCTGCTATTTGCCTGCCTTGATCGGGAAAAAGAGAAATACCATATGCTTTGTTAGATCAAAAACAGACATTAAAGAGATTTTCTGTTGCATAAAGATCGGATTTTCGACATCGGTGAAGGATGCGTTTCAATTGATCTTTTTGCTTGTTGTCAACCATGTCATGATCACTGTCGGCGGAGAGAGCAATGTGGCGGTCTTTGATGTTATATATAATGCATCCTTCTTTATTGTATATCTATGCGAGGGTGTAGCAGAGGCGGCACAGCCGCTTGTCAGTACCTTTATGGGCGAGCAGAGCGAGGATGATTGTCTGTATGTAAAAAGGCTGTCGGTCACTTGCTCATTGGTACTTGGCATCGTGGCAGCTGCGCTGATCGCAATTTTTGCAAAATATATCGCGCTCGTTTTCGGTCTGTCTGCGGATGTCCTTCCGGAGGCAGTTTATGCGATACGGATTTACTGCATCGGAGCCGCATTTATCGCGCTCAATATCATACTCAGCAGATACCGTCAGTCAAGAGAGGACAGTCTCGGTGCTTTTATAAATGTATTGCTTAAAGGCTTGGTTGTATCTGTACCATGTCTGTTGACATTTTCAGCGCTCGGTGATGCTTATGTATGGTATGCATTTCCTGTATCTGAGGCCGTATCATTCGGCTTGTTCTTTATATATTGCACTCTTGCCGACAGGAAGAGAACTATATTTGATAAAGAGCGTATTTATCGTGTTACGTTATCCGGCAATGCGGACGAGGTAGAGAAGCTGCTCGGCTCAAGTAAGGATTTTTGCGACAGATGGGAAGCAAAGCCGGATCAAAGCTATTATGTGACATTGGTCATCGAAGAAATCGTGGCATCCATTGTCCGCAACGCGCTGCGGCAGGTTCCGGATGGGAAGATACGCATCACCTTGATCGCGATGCCGGAAGGCGACTTTATGCTTTATGTTTTGGATAATGCGGTCGCTTATGATCCTTTGCATCTTAAGGAAAAGACAGATGCAGAAGATTTTGACATCGATGAGATCAGCATAAAACTCATAAAGAAAAAGACAAAAAAGTATTTGTATCGCCAGTGTGCCGGATTCAATTCTTTGACCGTTCAAATATAAGATGGGAGGAACAGTATTGCAAAAGCAGGGACATAAGCGAAGAATCTCGCTGAAAACCAAGGTTGTGATCATTATGCTGTTGTTCGTGACAGTGCTCTCTGTCGGAACTGTTATTATCAGTTACACAACATATACGAGATCATTTAACAGGCATTACGAAAAGCTCGCAACCTCCATTACGAAGACAGTCGCGTCGGTTGTAGATGTGAATGATGCCAAAATACTTACAGCGGAAGTAAAAAAAACATATCATGAGATCTGCGATGAATATGGTGCAGTCCCCGATATTGAAAGCTTTACAGACGACGAGAGGGAGGCATATTATTCACGCTTTGCATATATTTATGATCTTCCCGAATATGTAAGCCTATTAGAGCTGCTGCAGAAGATCAGAGAAAATAACGATGTTGTATCGCTTTATCTCGGATATACGGATATAGATACGATGAAGGATCTCTATATCGTGGATGCCAGCGGTGACGGCGACGCATGCAGACCGGGGGATCTTGATAACGTTGAGCCCGAGCATGTTGAAAAAGTAAAAAACGGTGATTATACCTTTTCGGCATATGTTACGAATTATGAGGAATACGGCTGGCTGTGCTCTGCGTCGGCGCCTATAGCAGACGCGGACGGCAATGTGGTCTGCATGGCACTCGTGGACATCTCAATGAATAAGATCATCAGTGACAGGCAGGCGTTTTTGCTGCGTATCGCCGTGATCATTGCAGCGGCGGCCGTGTTGATGCTGATATTAATATTGATGATCACAGATAAAACGATCGTAAAGCCCGTAGTCAGCCTCAGTAACGCGGCGAACAGCTATATCAGTCATAAACAGCAGGATGGTGAAGCAGAAGGGTCGGTATTTGAAGGCTTAAAGATAAAAACAAATGACGAGATCGAGACCTTGCATGATTCATTGCGGCAAATGGAGGCAGATATCAGCTCATATATCACCGAAGTGACGGCGATCACGGCGGAGAAGGAACGTATCGGAGCAGAGCTCGATGTGGCAACGCATATTCAAAAGTCTATGCTGCCATGTATATTTCCGGCATTTCCGGACAGAGGTGAATTTGATATTTACGCTACAATGGATCCTGCCAAAGAGGTCGGCGGTGATTTCTATGATTTCTTTATGGTAGATGAGCGGCATCTTGCTATCGTAGTGGCGGATGTATCAGGAAAAGGTGTCCCGGCTGCCCTGTTTATGGTTATCGGCAAAACGCTGATAAAAGACCATACTCAACCCGGAACAGACCTCGGAGCTGTGTTTACGGATGTCAACAGAATGCTTTGCGAGTCCAACAGCGAGGGACTTTTTATAACGGCATTTGAGGGTGTACTCGACCTTGTGACCGGCGAATTTAAGTTTGTTAATGCAGGGCATGAAATGCCATATATTCTTAAAGCGGATGAAAATGTACAGCCGTATAAGATCAAGGCTGGCTTTGTTCTTGCGGGTATGGAGGATATGCGGTACAAGAGCGGCTGCATGATGCTTGAGCCGGGAGATAAGATCTTTCAATACACGGACGGTGTGACCGAGGCAACAGATATACATAATGAGCTGTATGGTATGGACAGATTGTCAGATGTGCTTAAGGCTTCAAAGGGAGAAAAGCCCGAGAAGATCATTGCTGCGGTGAAGGATGATATTGACGCCTTTGTAAAGGATGCGCCGCAATTTGACGATATTACAATGCTGTGTCTTGAATATAAAGAAAGGATGGAGCCGAATGAGTGAGCTGACAGTTGATGCGAAGATTGAAAATATAGAGCAGGTAACGGAATTTGTGAATGAAATTCTTGAAGGATACGACTGCCCTGTAAAGGCAATGACTCAGATAGACATCGCTATAGACGAGCTGTTCGGAAATATCGCAAATTATGCATACCATCCGAATATAGGGCCTGCTACAGTCCGCATAGAGGTCGCAGAGAAGCCGTTGGCGGTCATTATTACCTTTGTGGATAACGGAATCCCTTATGATCCGCTTGCCAAGGAGGATCCAGATGTAACCCAATCCGCCGATGAAAGACAGATCGGCGGCCTTGGGATCTATATTGTGAAAAAAAGCATGGATGAAATAATCTATGAATATAAGGACGGAAAAAACATCCTGAAGATTAAGAAAAAAATAGAAGAATAGTTTGATCTGTTAAAGATTGAAGAATGGTTTGATCTATTTATGATATTTTATAAAAGGAAAGAAAAAATTGGCATATAGGAATACGCATACATTCAGAATAGTACTCACTGCTCTTATGACAGCGATAGAATTTGTCATAACCAGGTTTATTCAGATACCGATACCTCTCGGCTATCTGAATGTCGGCAACAGTATTATATTGTTTTCATGCGTTCTTTTGCCGTTTCCGTACGGCTTGTTCGTGGGAGCCGTGGGAGCCGCAGCGGCAGACCTGCTGTCATATCCCGTATATACATTGCCTACGCTCGTCATAAAAGCGCTTATGGCGGCTGCTTTTTACGCGTTGATCAAAATCTCCGGAAAAGGAGAAAAATTCATATTTCAGATGATTTTTGCAGCTGCAGCCACATTGATCCCGCTGATCGGATATACCATTGTGGGGATATGGATAAGCGGAAGCTTTGTGACAGGTATAGCCCAGCTTCCGGGCCTTATCGTGGAATATATCGTCAATCTTATTATATTGCTGATGCTCTTTCCGATCTGCGGAAGTATAAAACGATAGGTCAGTCTCCCTGATAATCAGACGGCATGCGCCAGTCACCGCGCGGAGAGAGAGCTACCGTGCCTACCTTCGGCCCGTCGGGCATGCAGTTTCTCTTGAATTGGTTGGCTGCAAATCTCGTCATAAAGACACCGAGCGCACGGTCGATATCATCCCTTGGGACATTCGGAAATGCTATATATGCAAGGGCATTTATCTTTTCTCTGCCAAATCCATTCCTTATATAATGATAGAGGAAGAAATCATGCAGATCATATTTTCCGAGTATCTTTTCCGTAGATTGGCTGATATTGCCGTTCTCGTCCGGAGGCAGCAGCTCGGGGCTTATAGGCGTATCGCATATGCCGAGCAATGTCTCCTTCATCCGCGGATCACTTTGCGCCTCTGCGGCTGTTTCGATGATGAATCTTACAAGTGTTTTCGGTATAGATGCATTGATACCGTACATAGACATATGGTCGCCGTTGTATGTGCACCATCCGAGCGCAAGCTCTGACAGATCACCTGTTCCTATGACAAGTCCGCCCTCTTTGTTGGCTATATCCATGAGTATCTGGGTGCGTTCCCTTGCCTGGATATTTTCATATGTCACATCATAAGTATTCTCATCCTGACCGATATCGCTCATATGCTGCAGGCATGCCTTCTTTATATCCACTGTGCGCGCATCTGTACCGAGAAGGGACATGAGATTGTCCGCGGAGGTCTTGGTGAGCGAGCCTGTACCGAAGCCGGGCATAGTCACAGTGATGATGTCCTTATATGGATATCCGAGAAGGTCATATGCCTCCTTTACGGCAAGTAAGGCAAGCGTGGAGTCAAGTCCTCCGGATATGCCTATGACGCTTTTCTTGATATGCGTCTTTACAAGACGCTGAGCGAGCGCTGCACCCTGTATGCTTAATATTTCTTTGCACCTTTCAACTCGGCTTTGCTTATCTTTTGGGACAAACGGGTAAGGATTGATATATTCCGGCATGTGATATGAGCTGCGCTTTTCATCCATGGCAATATCCGTATATATATATCTTGCACTTTCATTATGACGAAGTGAGAAGCTGTTATAACGCACCTTGTCATTTTCAATCTTTTCTATATCGATGACGGATCTTTTTACTATGTCATCCTTTTGCAGATATGAGGAAAAATCCTGCTTGATATTGCCGCATTCGGCCGCGATATGCTGCCCTGAAAAGAGCATATCACTCGTACTCTCACCGCTCCCTGCGGAGACATATATATATGCGCAGCTGCATCTTGCGGATTGCAATGAAATGAGCTTCTTTCTGTATTCTCTCTTGCTGATATAGTCATTGCTGGCCGATGGATTTACTATGACATTGGCACCGAGCGATGTGAGAATGCTGCTTGGAGGAACGGGTGTCCACAGATCCTCACATATCTCGCAGCCGATCTTCAGACCGGTGGAGGTCTCTATGATGATATTATTGCCAAATGGTATACTCCGGCCGCAGATATCTATATGATCTGCCTTGCATTCATATGCAGATGCAAACCATCGCTTTTCGTAATATTCGTTATAATTAGGAAGATATGTCTTAGGAACGACCGCAAGGATATTGCCGTTGCATATAAAAGCTGCGCAATTGAAAAGCTTTCCTTCACATCTTGCGGGAAGACCTATGACAATGACGGGAGATATATGGTCCTGCCATATATCCGGATATTTCTTTGTATCGGTCATACATGCTATATCGTAAAGAGCCTTTGCAGCAGCGTCCGTCAGATATTTTCTGAGAAACATATCCGCACAGGTATATCCTGTGATGCACAGCTCGGGAAATATCAATATGTCTGTATCGCGGCAGACCTCCTTACGGATGATCTCCTTTATCTTTGCCGCATTTGCCTGTACATCGCCTATCGTAATATCAAATGTCGCTGTGGCAGCAGTCCTGTATCCGTAATCCATGAGATTTTCCTCCGAATCAAAGTATAACTTGTTTTTTTATATGCCGCAATTCTATTTTATGAACGGTCGGGTCAACGTTACTGTCAAGTAATCATTGGCACATTTTTCATCCAGACAATTTTTAGTACTGCACGCGTGTGATATGCTGCAAAAACACGCTGCGTTTTCTGCTCCTCGCACACGGCTTATTCGTTCCGGCTCCTGCGCAACTCGCCCTGCGGGCTCAAACAGCGCCCGCCGTCACTGCCAGTGTGCTCGTCCCTACGAAAGCCTCGCTATCGTTTTTGCAGCATATCATCACACTTTGCGGTGCCAAAGCTCGTCTGTATGGGATGTTGTACGTGATCGCCCTGCAGTAACTTTTACTATGACAGGGTCAACTGGCTATTGAAACGAGCCGCTTCTGTTGATAAAATGCGCGTATGACAAAAACTGATCATAACCTTCAGAAAAAGATCGCGCTCATAAATGACTATTCCGGCTTCGGAAGATGCTCTGTGGCAGTTCAGCTGCCCCTGATCAGTGCCATGAAGGTGCAATGCTGTCCGCTGCCGACCGCTATATTCAGCAATCATACGGGATTTCCTGATTTTTGCTGTCGGGATTTTACAGACGATATGCAGGAATATATCTCAATGTGGAAGCAGCTTGATCTGCGATTTGACGGCATATGCACAGGCTTTCTGGGATCGGAGAGACAGATCGATATAGTGAGCGGATTTATAAGAGATTTCAAAAATGAAAATACGCTCGTGCTTGTAGATCCTGTGATGGGAGATTACGGCAGGACTTATGCTACATATACTGCGCAGATGTGCCTTAAGATGAAATCGCTCGCGAGGCTTGCCGACATATTGACACCGAACCTTACGGAGGCATGCATACTTACGGATACGCATTATAAGGAGCATTGGAAAAGAACAGAGATAGAGAAGCTGATAAAGGATGTCGCAGCATTCGGAGCAAAAAAGACAGTCATAACAGGAATCCCGCAAAAGAGCTTTGTATGCAATCTGTGCTATGACAGCGTATCTGAAGATATATATATGATAAAGACACATAGGATAGGCACTACCAGATCCGGCACGGGAGATGTATTTTCGGCGATATTGGCAGCAGCGGCTGTGAGGGGGATGGATTTTAAGACATCCGTACGCAAGGCATCATCCTTCATAAAAAAGTGCATATTAAAGGCGGAAGAAATGGATATACCGGTTACCGACGGGGTGCCGTTCGAGGAGATATTCACATCATTCAATTGGAATTGATATAAGGAGAGTAAGAGTAAAATGTCACAAAACAGATCAAAAGGCAAGGAAATAATGGATAACCTGACCCATCTGCGCACGCCGACCACAGAGGATAACAGGTATAAGAGAAGAGGCTTACTCTTGATAGGGCTTGCATTTATCGCGGCAGGCATAATGGTAGCCGTGATGACTACGTCTCAGTCGTCATGGGACGATGTTGAGGTCGATACAGGCTCACAGATAGAGACAAGCATCTCGGATGATGCTGAAAGTACAGATAGTATAGAGAATACCGAGTCGAAATAACCGTTCCGATCCGCAGAGTGTAAGAAATGAGATTTGTTCGGATGAAAGCTTTGCCGACGATCACACTGCAGTAATGGCAGAAGCTTTATGACTAAAAGGTTATAGGCAAGATGACATAAAAGAAAACAGCATAAAAAAGAGAAGAAAAACAAACATAGAAGAAAGATAAATGTAGAAGAAGGGTAAACATAGAAGAAAGATAACATAAAAAAATAAACATAGAAGAAAGATAACAAAAAAGATCCGACAAAGAATTGAATGTCTGTGTCGGATCTTTTTTGTCAGTTCTGTTCAGCTTCATCTATATTGAGCTTGAGGAGCTCATTTACGAATAAATGCTTCGAAGGCGTATTGCCGTCATCGATCCATACGGCGCTGACTCCGAGCCTGTTGCCGAGGGGGAGAGTCCTGTATATAGAGAAGTGCGCCGCACACGTCCAGTCACTTGTTATTTGCACACCGCTGCCTCCCTGAAGACGCATAAGTATGGCAGCCGAATTCGGAGCATATTCTATCTTCGGCTCGAATCCGGCATTGCGGCACAGGAACATCGTGAGCTGCTCCATGGGATTGTTGGTGCTGTGATTCGGTGTGATGACATAGAATTCTTCATCGGCAAGATCCTGCAGCGTTAGATCCTCACGTTCGGTCAGCGGATTGGATGAGGAGAACATGGCAACAGCGGGCGCCGTGGCTATGGTCCTGCTGGAGAATTTACCCTGCTTCGGAAGAGTAGCTCTCAGAGTGATGCCTATATCTATCTTTCCCTCATTCAGCGCATCAAGTATGGTAGCATGATTGTAGCCTTCAAGAGAAAGACTTATCCCCGGATATTTTTCTCTGAATATATTCCTGATCTTGGGATAAAATTGAGAAAGATCCCAGCCGTCGAGGCAGCCGAGCCGTATAGCATCTGCACGGCTGCTGGCAAGGGCCTTGAGATTGCTCATGAGTTCGTTATGTCTTGCGTCGGCATCGACCAGATAGTCATAATATAATTTGCCGGCCGCGGTAAGCCTTACAGTGCCGTCGGTACGGTCGATGAGAAGATATCCTAAATCCTTCTCAAGCTGTGAGATGTTCTTGCTTACGGCAGACTGCGATATATAGAGATGATCGGCAGCCTTTGAAAAGCTTGAATATTTTACTACGGCAAAGAAGCAGTTAGTTTTTGCATTTGAGATCATAGCTTTTCGCGTCCTTTCGTGTAAACTATAGCACAAAAAGGGGGTATGAGTAAATAGTTATGTTTAAATTACATAAAATGTATTGGAAATTTTAATCGACAGTTCATAAAATGTTCACATAAAACACGGAATGCGGTTCGCGTATGGTTCGTGAAGGCAGGGGTATACAGCCGCATCCGAGAAAGAAAGAGGAGGTAAATTTTATGGTAATTAGCCCACTTGCGCTGTCTCTTATAGGCGTTGGGGTATTGCTGGTTTTACTGGCACTCGGTATGAGTATCGGTATAAGCATGTTCGCTGTAGGCTTCTTTGGCTGCTTGGCTGCATACCTTGCAAAAGGTCTCAGCTTTGCACAGGCTTCCACCGCTGCTTTCATCGTATTCAAAAGAGTACCGTTTACCCAGGCAACGAATTATTCTTTCGTAGTTATTCCGCTATTCATTCTTATGGGTCAGATATGCTTTTATTCAGGTATGTCTGCCGGCCTTTATGACATGTGCCACAAACTGCTTGGCACACTCAGAGGAGGTCTTGCTATGGCATCAGTTGCAGCCTGCGCGCTGTTCGGTGCTATATGCGGATCAGCTGCAGCTACTGCAGCAACAATGGGTGTTGTTGCCCTTCCGGAGATGAAGAAGCACGGTTATTCAGATTCACTCTCAACCGCTTCCATCGCTGCCGGCGGCACACTCGGAATCCTGATCCCGCCTTCAACAGGATTCATTCTTTATGGTATTGTATCCGGTGAGTCAGTTGGTAAGCTTTTCGCTGCCGGCATTATCCCGGGTATCATCATGGCACTTTGCTTCTGCGTTACTATAGCAATCTGGTGCAAGGTTAAGCCTGACGCTGCTCCGGACAAGATGAAATTCTCCGTTAAGGAAAAGCTCATCTCCCTTAAGGGTGGACTTCCTATGGTAGTTCTGTTCGTAGTAGTTATCGGTGGTATCCTTACAGGTTTCTTTACAGCAGTTGAAGGTTCTGCAGTAGGTGTTGTTGTTTCATTCATTTATCTGTGCATCAAGAAGCAGGCTAATATGAAGAACATCATCGCTTCACTCAAGGATACCGTAACACAAAGTGGTATGATCTTCTTGATCCTTATAGGTGCGTATGTATTCGGAAACTTCCTTACAGTAACACAGCTTCCTACAACGCTTGCAAGCTTCGTAAATACCCTTACGGTAAGCAGATGGATCGTAATGATCGTCATCCTTATCATCTATGCGATCATGGGATGCTTCATGGATTCACTTGCAATGGT
>CAZGVB010000037.1:0-13410 GCA_964528825.1 uncultured Parasporobacterium sp. | reverse complement strand
CTTGATCAAAAAGCAGATCTGGTAATAAACGAAAGCATCGGCAAGGTATTTTCACGAATATAGCGTACATGTAGGCGGCAGCCTGCATCGCAGGTTCAGTGAAAGATCCGTGACGGTGCGGAAAACGGAGGAAATATGGATAATTTTCTGAGTGGAGGCATAGCAGAGCTTGAGCAGGCGAGAGAGCTTGTCGAAAAAGCAGACAGATTGAAAGAGACTCTCGCAGAAAGTGAAAAGATCCTCAGATCTAATGAGAAGGAGATCGAAAATAAGCGAAGACAGCTTAATGAAAAGATCGATAACGCGATAAAGACAAGACGAAATGAATTGTCAAAATATCATGATGAGCAGGTAAACAAAGAAAAAAAGGAAATAAAATCCATAAAAAAGGAACGCAGATCCGCAAAGAACAAGGCTGTGGATACGCGTATTTCCGGTGAGACAGGTGATCTGCAGGAGGAGAACAAAAAGCTGAATCAGCAGGTCAAAAAGCTGTTTCGCGACAGTCATATTCCGGCATTTTGCAATACTGCTTATTATTATGCTCTTTATGATCCGAAGACTGTACGCGACTTCGTCTTATTGGCGATCACCGCAGTCATGGCAATAGGCATCATACCGAATGTGATCTGTATGCTCATCGAGACGAAGGCACTTATTAAGATTCTTATCTATATGGGAGTGATCGTATTCTTCTTCCTGGTATATTTTCTGATATATATCATTACCAAAAAGGGTGAAAAAGGTGAAGTGATAAGCAAGGCCCGCGGTCTGAGAAGAAAGATCGGCAAGAATAAGGCACAGATACGCAGATTGGCCAGAGAGATACGTACCGATGAAGACGAATCCTCATATGGTCTTGAAGGCTACGATGACAATATCAAAAGTGCCTCATCCACTCTTCAGGTAAAGGAAGATGCCATGTCACAGGCTCTTGAGCAATTTGACAATGTTACGGCTGTATCTATACGCAACGAGATGGAGCAGGAGGCTTTGCCGCAGATCGAGCAAATGGAGGCAGACAGCAAGGCACTCAGAGCAGATTATCAAAATAAACAGGCTGAATATGAGGCCGCAGAGAGGGCGATCAAAAATTCCTATGCCGCATACCTGGGAACTAAGAATACAACCTCCGAGAAGATAAATGAGATGATAGAGATATTGCGTGACGGTCAGGCGCAGACCATTATGCAGGCGCTTGATATAGTAAGTTCAAAGGAATAGATCCAAAGGAACGATCGTATATACCGATATCTCGACACAGGAATATGAGGATCAATGACTGTATTTCACAGCAAAAAAAAATCGGATGAAGAAAAAGATCTCGAATTCAGATTGGGCTTTGGCAATATAGACGACTTTGACGAGAACTTTGATGAAGACTTAGGTGAAGAAAAACCAAAGTCTCACCGCAAAAAGGTCATATTGATCATGGCCGCAATTGCTATCATTATCGTGGGGATCGGCGTCCTGTGGATATATCAGCTCACTTACAGATCGTATTCTTCATATACAGAGTCATCCAAGAGCGAACCGGGTGTGTCCGGCAGCAGTCTGGCGTATGAAGAATTTGCGGACGGATATCTCCAGATCGCGGGAGGTGCGTTGGCCTATTTTAACGAGGGAGAGACCATATGGGAGAGCGCACTCAATATGAGCAGACCTATTGTGGATGTCTGCGAGGGATATGCTGCGGCGGCTGATATCGGATCTACGGATGTATACATATTTGACAAGAGCGGTGAGGTCGGCAGATTTTCTGTATCTCACGAGATCATCGATATCGAGGTGTCGGATAACGGAATGGTGGCCTTGTCAACAGACTACAAGGACAGCAGCTATATAGAGATCAAGGATATTTCCGGAAATGACATCATCAATATAAAAAACAACTTTTCATCGACGGGCTACCAGCAGGATATCGCCTTGTCTGAAGACGGAACGATGCTGGCGGCAGCGTTTCTTTGCGTATCCGACGGTACATTACGCTCGAAGGTGTTTTTTTATGATCTGACGGCGGAAAGTACCGATGATATGCTCAAGGCATCATTTGACCAATATCAGGATACGGTCCTGACAGATGTGGAATTCTTGAATAATAAGACCGTATGTGCCATGGGAGATGATCGCATAAGCTTTTATCGCACAGACGGTGATATACAGCTTATAAATGAGGAAAGCTCACTTGACTGGGAGGTCCAATCGGTTTCATTTGAAAAGGGCCGTGTGCTCTTGATCGCGAGAGATGGTTCCTCTGAATATAACTACAGGGCAGTTGTCTATAATGCATCCGGAAAAAGGATCGCGGATACAGGCTTTGACTATTCATATTCCGCGGCGAGATTGGCGGGGAGAAATATCCTTCTTTATTCATCCTATGGCTTTCAGCTTATAAATTTCAGGGGACATGTCAGATATACGGCGTCCACAGAAGCAAGAATATTGTCGATGAAGCCTATCTCACACAAAAAGTACATTCTCGGCACCACCGCAAAGGTATGCTTTATAAGGCTGCAATAGGGTATCTGTCTATGAACACATCAACGTCGCTCATCGTCTCCGTTATCGTTGCACTATTCCTCGCCGCATGGATGATAGCAGGATATATCAGAGGATTTTTAAGAGTATTGCTGACAACATTTTTTCTGGTAATAACTCTGATTCTCTCAGCATCTCTCGCCGGACCGGCTGCGGCATTTCTGCGTGAGCATACGTCCGTGGACGACAAGATAGGAGAAAGGATCTGCAAATATATAGACAGCCGTCTGTACGGTGAGGCAGACGATGATATATCTGACAGCGGATCGCAAAGCGAGACAGCTGATAACATATATACCGAAGAAATCTCTAAGGACGATATGTATGCCCGAGCAGGCAGTGATGCGGATGATGAAAAGTCATTTATCGATTCGCTGGCATTGCCGTCTTTTTTGAAGACAGAGCTTAGGGAGAATAACACGATCCAAAGATATACGGAGCTCGGTGTCAGTACATTCAGGGCATATATCTCGTCTCAGCTCTCCGCAGTTATATTGAAGGCAATCTGCTATATTGTATTGACCATAGCGGTTGCGGTGATACTTAAGATAATATCGGGGGCACTCGGTCTTATCAACCGCATTCCGGTGATCGGAGGAATCAACCGCCTGCTTGGTGGATTTCTGGGATTGCTCGAGGGCTTGCTCATCCTGTGGTGTATATGTATTTTCATAATGATATTTTCCGGAACATCATTCGGAACAAGCTGCATGTCTGTCATACGCTCAAGCGGCTTGCTGTCTGTGATATACGATTATAATCTGCCGGTGAACGCCTTTAAGGCTCTTTTCAGATTATAGCTTTGGAACAAGCAAAAATTTTCAAAATCAGCTTGCCTTGTTAGGGCTCGCATGATATCATAGCTACTCGTGATAATATCCTTGTTTCCCGCAAGACGGGAGGCCAGAGACCAGAAGGAGGTGCGAAAATGAGCAAATACGAAATAGCATTAGTTGTAAGTGCAAAGCTCGAGGATGAGGCTCGCGCCGCTGTCGTTGAAAAGGTAAAAGGCTTTGTTGAAAGATACAAAGGCACAGTTACCAATGTAGACGATTGGGGCAAGAAAAAGCTCGCCTATGAGATCCAGAAGATGAGCGAAGCTTATTATTACTTTATCTATTTTGAATCAGAGAATTCTGAATGCCCGAACGATCTTGAGAAAGAGCTTAGGATCATGGATGGCGTGATCAGATATCTGGTTGTAAAAGAAGAAGAGGAATAAAGCAAGGCTTAGGTGGCACTTACGCTTCGATTAATAAGGAGATACCATGAATAAAGTCATACTTATGGGACGACTTACAAGAGATCCCGATATAAGGTATTCACAAAGCGAAAATGCTGTGGCTGTCGCAAGATTCACATTAGCTGTTGACAGAAGATTTAAGAGAGACGGAGACCAGAGCGCGGATTTTATAAGCTGCGTAGCATTCGGAAAGACTGCTGAGTTTTTCGAAAAATATATCAAGCAGGGAAGCAAGGTATGTTTAGAGGGAAGGATTCAGACAGGCAGTTATACAAAGCAGGACGGAACAAAGGTTTATACTACCGATGTAGTCGTTGAGAATGTAGAATTTGCCGAGAGCAGGGGTTCTCAGGGTCAGACATCTCAGGGATCCTATGGCACACAGTCACAAAGCAGATCAGCACAACCTCAGCCGGCGGCTGAAGGATTTATGAGTATTCCTGACGGATTGGAAGACGAGGGACTGCCATTTAATTAAGACGATTTGAAAACAGGAGGTCATAATTATGGCATATTCAAAGACAGACGCTCCGAGAAGAAAAGGCAATATTCGCAGAAGAAAGAAAGTCTGCGTATTCTGCGGAGCAGAAGAGCAAGCTGTAGATTATAAGGATGTTGCTACATTGAAGAAGTATATCTCAGAAAGAGGCAAGATCCTCCCGAGAAGGATCACAGGAACCTGTGCAAAGCATCAAAGGGCTGTGACTACAGCTGTAAAGAGAGCAAGACATATCGCACTCTTACCATATTCAGTTGAATAATTTTAAAAAGTTCTGCCGGAGACGGCAGAACTTTTTTATTGGAATGTAATCGTATGGCTTGACAGCACTTAGAGTAAAATCTTAGCCTGCATCGCACATGTGCAATACTAAAAATTGTCTGAATGAAAGATGTGCCAACGATTGCTTGACAGTGACCTTATAGCAACGTGATGTGATTTATGTTTTGCTACTTATGAAAAGTATGGTATCATTATATCCGTATCAGCATGGGGTAACATGCCCACTTGTGATGCGGGAGGAAGAAGCATCCGTCAGGATGGAAATATAATGAAACAAAATAAGATCAAAACGGGAAAAATTATAAAAGGATATCTGGTATTCCCTGTTATTGTAGGGATTGTTCTTGCAATCTTTGCGATAGTGTCATTTGCTATGGGCGGAGAAAAAGCCGGCCTTGCGGCAACAGCTGTATTTATCATATATGTGATAGCCGCTCTTATATTCACGATATCAAATTATCGCAGCCTGACTGATAATGTCATGGAATTTATAAGAGCATATGCCACCATGGAAAACCGCATGATAGAGAATTTCCCGATTCCATATGCAATATCGGATCCGAATGGAGACATCCTCCTGTTCAACGCGAGATTTGGCAATCTTGCATGTGACGGAAGCAGTCTTGGCGGCATCTTTAAAGAGCTTACGGCGGGAGATCTGAGATTCCCTCAAAAAGAAAAGGATATACCGGTCGTATATGATAAAAGAAATTACAGGCTGCATATTACAAAGCTTTCGCTCGAGGGAATGATAAGATCATCCGTGATGGTCAGCATCCCCGAGGACATGAAATATGTTTTTGCGGTCTATATGATAGATGAGACAGAGACCGTAAATATGATGCGTGTCATAGCCGACAGCACTCCTGTCATTTGCAATATAAGGATCGATGATTATGAGGAACTGTTTGATCAGGTCGAGGATATCAACAAATCATTAGTCAGCGCACATATCGACAAGGAAGTGTCTTCCTATTTCACTCAGGTGGGAGGACTCGTGCGCAAGACCGAAAAAAACAGATACCTTGTCATATTTGAGCATAAATATCTTGCCGGTATGCAAAGAAATAAATTCGATCTATTGGATAATATAAGGGCCATAGATACGGACAGCGACAGTCCTGCAACCATAAGTGTGGGGCTTGGAGCGGGCAAGGATTATAAGACAAGCCAGACATATGCGCAAAGCGCGCTTGAGCTTGCTCTCGGAAGGGGAGGAGACCAGGTCGTGCTCAAGGAAGGCGAGCGCGTGTATTTTTACGGCGGCAAGTCCAAATCAGTTGAAAAAAATTCCAGAGTCAAGGCCAGAGTGACGGCTATAGCTATCAGAGATATTATCAATGCGAAGGATAATATTGTCATAATGGGTCACAAGACAGCGGATGCGGATTGCTTCGGTGCTGCTGTGGGAATGTATAAGATAGCGGAAACACTCGGAAAAAGGGCATATATAGTCCTCAATGAGTTGAACAATTCGGTTCAGCCGATACTCGAAAAATTCCTTGATAATACGGATTTTGCCGAAAGAGTATTCATACCGGTCGAAAAAGCGCCGCAATATATCGGACACGATACGGCACTTGTCATAGTGGATGTAAACAGACCTGAGATATTCGAATGCCCGTCATTGATAGATAAGGCCGGCACCATCATAATGGTTGACCATCATCTGCAAAGCGGAGATAGGATAGACAATGTGGCTCTGTCATATGTGGAGCCGTCCGCATCGTCCGCATGTGAGATGATAACAGAGCTTTTGCAATACATATCAGGAGATCTGAAGCTCACGAAGCTTGAGGCTGAGGCACTCTATGCGGGCATACTCATTGACACAGACTCATTTACAAAGAATACGGGAGTCAAGACCTTTGAGGCAGCGGCGATACTCAAAAGGTACGGTGTAGATCCCGGCAAGGTCAAGGCATTGTTCAGTGACTCTATAGAGGATTATAAGATAAAGGCAAAGGCAGCAGGCACCATAGAAATGTTTGCTCCGGGCTTCGCATTTGCGATATGTCCGTCGGAAGGATCGGCCAGCCCGACGGTAGTGGCGGCTCAGGTAGCAAATGAGATGCTGGATGTGAGCAATATAAGGGCAAGTTTTGTATTAGTAAAACACAACGGAAAGGTATTTATAAGTGCCAGATCCAAAGAAAATGTCAATGTCCAGCTCATCATGGAGCGTATGGGCGGAGGCGGACATCTTAATGTGGCGGGCGCGCAGCTTGTGGGCATAACGGTTGAGGAGGCTGTAAGAAAGCTCAGACTTACCGTAAATAAGATGCTTGAGGACGGCGTCATAAAATAGCAGGCTGCATAATATAGTGGGCAGACAGGATGCCGCAGGCCGCCAGAGACGGGTTCGGGGAGAATCAAAACGGAAGGTCAGTCACAATATGTGATAGCTTCAGAAAGCCGCCCAAAGACAGGCTCAGAGAATTAAAACGGAGGAAAAAGACAAATGAAAGTGATACTTACAGAAGATATCAGATCCGTAGGAAAAAAAGGTGAGACAGTAAATGTGAGCGACGGATATGCCCGCAATTTCATATTGCCAAAAAAACTCGGCGTGGAAGCAACAGCCGTCAATCTGAATAATCTTAAGCTGAAAAATGAAAATGATGCAAAGATAGAGCGAGAAAACAAGGCAGCAGCACAGGAACTTGCCTCAAAGTTGAAGGAAAGCCCTGTAGTTATAAAGGTGAAAACGGGAGCGGGCGGCAAGCTGTTCGGTGCCATAGCGAGCAAGGAGATAGCAGCAGCTCTTGAGAAGCAGACGGGACTTGAGGTGGACAAGAAGAAGATACTTCTGGATGAGCCTATCAAGGAGCTCGGCATGCATGTGATAAAGGCGCGTCTCCACAGAGATGTAACGGCTGAAATAACATTAAATGTTGTTCAGGAATAGATAAGAGTTACCGAATAAGAGCAATGGATAGGGGCGATCGTCGCCCGTACATGAAGCATAGAGATAATAATGCAGGAAGAGATATCTATAAATAAAATAATGCCGCACAGCATGGAGGCCGAGCAATCGGTCATAGGTTCTATGCTCATGGATGAGGACGCTATAGATGTTGCGGCGGAGACTCTCACAAGCGAAGACTTTTACGCAAAGCAAAACGGGCTCATGTTTAAGGCTATGTGTGATCTGCGCTCAGACAACAAGCCGGCAGATGCAGTGACGCTCAGTGAAAGGCTCAAGGAAATGGGTGCGCCTGAGACCATGACAGGCGTAGAATTTATAAAAGAGATCCTGAATGCGGTACCGACATCTGCGAATGTAAAGCATTATATAAGGATAGTTTATGAAAAATCTGTCCTCAGAAAGCTCATTAAGATATCCGAAAAGATAAATTCCGATTGCTATATGCAAAAGAGTAAATTGGAGGAGATACTCGAGGAGACTGAAAAGGATGTATTCGGCCTGATCCAATCCGGCGGATCGAGGGATTATACTCCGATCCGTGAGGTAGTCATGGAGGTGCTCAGAAAGATAGAGCTTGCCGCACAGACCAAGGGCCATCTTACGGGTATTTCGACCGGGTTTGCGGATCTTGACAGGATGACGAACGGCTTGCAGCCGTCGGATTTTATACTTGTAGCGGCCAGACCGTCTATGGGAAAGACAGCATTTGCACTTTCTCTGCTCAGGTATGCGGCTGTCGTGAAGGAGCTTCCGGTCGCTATCTTCAGTTTGGAGATGTCGGCGGAACAGCTGGTCAATCGTCTCCTTTCCATGGAAGCAAAGGTAGATGCACAGGAGATAAGACGCGGCGAGCTGACGGATGAATGCTGGGAAAAGCTTATGGAAAGCTCAGATATTATCGGCAATTCCAAGATAATCATAGACGACACGCCGGGCATTTCCGTTACTCAGATGCGCTCAAAATGCCGCAAATATAAGATAGAGCATGATATACAGATGATATTTGTAGATTACATCCAGCTCATGTCATCCGGGAAAAATACGGACAGCAGGCAGCAGGAGGTATCTGATATATCCCGCGCGCTCAAGCAATTGGCAAGAGAGCTGAATGTACCTATCGTCATATTGTCTCAGCTCAACCGTTCGGTAGATAACAGAACAGACCACAGACCGATGTTGTCTGATATCAGAGAATCGGGCGCCATAGAGCAGGATGCGGACGTCATAATGTTCCTTTACAGAGATGATTATTATAATCAGGATACGGAGGAAAAAAATATAGCAGAGGTTATCATAGCCAAGCAAAGAAACGGCCCTATAGGCACCGTAAAGCTGGCATGGCAGCCTAAGTATACAAAATTTGTCGGGCTGGAGCGTCCGGATAATTTCAGAAAATGATCAGATATGATTAAGGAGAAAATAAAATGTCAAATTGTGCTATCGTCGGAATAAATTGGGGCGATGAGGGTAAAGGCCGAATGGTCGACCTTCTGACCGAGGATTATGATGTAGTCGTACGTTATCAAGGCGGCGGAAACGCAGGGCATACCGTTGTAAATGAATACGGAAAATTTGCTCTTCATCTTCTTCCGTCAGGTATATTCAGAAAAGGCGTGATGAATATCCTCGGCAACGGCGTTGCCGTAGATCCGGAAAGTCTGTGGGAGGAAATGGAAACAGTCATGAAGCAGGGTGTTTCCCTGACTCCGGAGAATTTCAGGATAAGCGAGAGAGCATCTATAGTCTTTCCGTGGCATAAGGAGCAGGATGGGCTTGAAGAGGCAAGACTCGCGGATAAAAAGTACGGTTCGACCAAGCAGGGCATAGCACCGTTTTATTCTGATAAATATCAGAAAAAAACAATAATGCTCGGTGAGATCTTCTATCCCGAACGCCTTAAGGAGAGAGTAGCTTCTATTCTTGAATGGAAAAATCTGACACTTACCAAAGTATATGGCGCAAAAGGATATACACAGGAGCAGATCATGGAATGGCTTGATACATTTGCCGAAAGGCTGAAGCCGTTCATATGTGATACCGGAGAAATATTGAGAAGGGCGCAGGACGAAGGAAAGAATATACTCTTTGAGGCACAGCTCGGCGCTCTCAGGGATCTTGACTTCGGTATCTATCCTTATACGACATCCTCTAATACAGTTTCTGCATATGCGTCTGTCGGTGCAGGTATACCGGGTGCTAAGATTGAAAAGGTTGTAGGTGTTGTGAAGGCATACTCAACATGTGTCGGTGAAGGACCGTTTGTCAGTGAGATGTATGGTGATGAGGCAGAGGCCCTCAGAAATGCCGGATATGAATGGGGAGCCAAGACAGGCAGACCGAGAAGGGTAGGAGCTATCGACTATGTAGCCACACGCTATGGAGTCATGATGCAGGCGGCAACCGATATAGCTCTTACAAAACTGGACGTCTTAAGCTATATGGATAAGATTCCTGTATGTACGCACTATATGATAGAAGGAAAACAGATAGACAGCTTCCCTATCCCCGCACTTTTAGATAAGTGTGAGCCTGTGATCGAGTATATGGACGGCTGGAAGGAAGATATAAGCAGCGTCAGAAAATGGGAAGATCTGCCGGAAAACGCAAGAAAATATGTTGAGGCAATCGAGCAGGCGATAGGATGCCATATAACATATGTTTCCGTGGGCGCCGGAAGAGACGAATATATTCAAAGGTAAGATATATCAGAAAGCGCAATATATATCCAAGGACAATGTGGCATCTTCATGGATGACACAGACATGACCGATCAAAGGACTGTACCGGGAGATAAAAGATGTACGATAAATATGAATCACCGCTTGCGAGCAGATATGCGTCCGATCATATGCTGGAGCTGTTTTCCGCAAGAACAAGGATAAAGACCTGGAGAAGATTGTGGATAGCACTTGCAAGAGCAGAGCATGAGCTGGGTCTGCCGATAAGCAGCAGCCAGGTAGAGGCTCTTGAGAAAAATATAGACAATATTGATTTTGACGCGGCCGCAAGACGTGAAAAGGAAGTGCGCCATGATGTTATGGCACATGTATATGCATATGGACTTGCCGCACCGGAGGCAGCCGGTATCATACATCTCGGCGCAACAAGCTGTTATGTTACAGACAATGCGGATATCATCCTCTACAGAGACGGTCTCAGATATTTGAGAGGAGAGCTCCTTAAGGTAGTCGCCAACCTAGCAGACTTTGCAGACAGATATAAGGCATTGCCGACACTCGGATATACTCATTATCAGCCTGCACAGCTTGTCACGGTAGGCAAGAGAGCCTCGCTGTGGATGCAGGATTTTGTATCTGATATCGAGGAACTGGACTATGTGGAGTCGCATCTTCGCCTCTTAGGCTGCAGGGGAACGACGGGAACAGAGGCCAGCTTTATGGATCTTTTCGAGGGCGATGCGGAAAAGATCAAGAAAATGAACAGAAGGATCGCACGCGAGTTCGATTTTGATGACATATTTGACGTATGCGGTCAGACATATCCCAGAAAGACAGACAGCAGGATACTAAATGTGCTGAGCTCTATCGCCCAAAGCGCATATCGTATGGCAAATGATATAAGATTGCTTCAGCATGACAGGCAGATAGAGGAGCCGTTTGAAAAGAATCAGATAGGCTCATCGGCAATGCCCTATAAGAGGAATCCGATGCGTTCCGAGAGAATATGCTCATTGTCACGTTATCTCATGGCAGATGCCGCAAATGCGGCAATGACCGCATCAACACAATGGCTTGAGCGTACCTTAGATGATTCGGCAAACAGAAGAATATCTCTGCCGGAAGGCTTCCTTTGCGCGGATGCTGTACTCAGGCTTGCGCAAAATGTTACTAATGGTCTTGTCGTAAATGAGAAGATAATATCAAGGACGGTAAATGAATATCTGCCTTTTATCGCAACGGAAAATATCATGATGGAGGGCGTGCGAAGAGGAGGCAACAGGCAGGAGCTTCATGAGAAGATCAGAGAATGCTCTATGAAGGCCACGGCCAATATGAAGAACGGGCTTCCGTGTGATCTGTTGTCGTTGCTTGCAGACGAACCGGCATTTTCCATGACCAAGGAGGATCTGGAGAAGACCTTGGAGCCTTCCGCATATATCGGAAGATGCAGCGAGCAGGTAGAAGAATATCTCGCAAAGATCGCCCCGCTCATTAAGGGCATCAAAAAAGAAAGCGCTGAGATAAATGTATAAAAGTATCAGACACAAGCGATAGAGTTGAAAACATCTGCTGCATGATCGATACATGATCGATACCTAAGAGGAATATATAGACAGTAAAATATTTTAAGAGGATATACAGATAATAATGGAGAAAATTCTTGTATTGGATTTCGGGGGTCAGTACAATCAGCTGATCGCCCGCAGAGTGCGAGAGCATAATGTATTTGCAGAGATCAAATCTTTCCATAATACGAGCCTTGAACAGATAAAAGAGGGCGGCTACAAGGGCATAATATTTACCGGAGGCCCCAATAGCGTATATGACCCGCAATCGCCGCATTATACGCCGGAGATATTGGAAGCAGGCATACCGATCCTCGGCATATGCTATGGAGCTCAGCTTATGGCATATATGGCCGGGGGAGAGGTCGCATCCGCGCAGGTCAGCGAATACGGACATACAGAGACATTTGTAAAAAAGGACTCACTGCTATTTAGTGACGTCTGTGAGAAGACGATAACATGGATGAGTCACACGGACTATATATCGAAGGTTCCGGACGGATTCGCAACATGTGCATGGACGGATAATTGCCCTTGCGCAGCAATGGAGAATGCGGCAAAGCGCCTTTATGCCGTGCAATTTCATCCCGAGGTTGAGCATACAAAAGAGGGCTTTAAGATATTGGGGCATTTTATCTTTGATGTATGCGGCTGCAAGGGTGATTGGCATATGGATTCCTTTGTGCAGGATGCAATAGCAAAGATCCGTGAAAAGGTCGGAGACGGAAAGGTACTTTGCGCTCTTTCGGGCGGAGTCGATTCGTCGGTTGCGGCAGTACTTGTGAGCAAGGCTGTGGGCAAGCAGCTCACATGCGTATTTGTCGACCACGGACTTTTAAGAAAGAACGAAGGCGACGAGGTAGAGGCTGTATTCGGTCCTGATGGCCCATATGATCTGAACTTTATAAGAGTCAACGCACAGCAAAGATACTATGACAAGCTGAAAGGTGTCACTGAGCCGGAGAAAAAGAGAAAGATCATCGGCGAGGAATTTATCAGAGTATTTGAGGAGACGGCCAGAGAGATAGGATCAGTTGATTATCTTGTTCAAGGAACCATATATCCCGATGTGGTTGAGTCAGGTATCGGAAAGGGAGCTGTTATCAAATCGCATCATAATGTCGGCGGACTTCCGGATGTAGTTGATTTTAAGGAGATCATCGAACCACTGAGGATGCTTTTCAAGGACGAGGTAAGAAGGGCAGGCCTTGAGCTTGGTATCCCTGAAAATCTTGTATACAGGCAGCCATTCCCGGGACCGGGACTGGGTATACGTATCATCGGCGAGGTTACCGAGGAAAAGGTAAGGATAGTGCAGGAGGCCGACTATATCTTCAGAGAGGAAATGGATAAGGCGGGACTTGCAAAGAAAGCCGGTCAATATTTCGCGGGACTTTCGAATATGCGCTCGGTCGGAGTAATGGGTGATTTCCGTACATATGATTATGCTGTTGTTCTTCGTGCCGTAAGCACAAGCGACTTCATGACGGCAGAGTGCTTCGAGATACCATATGAGGTACTCTTTAAAGTGACAGGAAGGATCATTAACGAGGTAGACGGGGTTAACCGCGTAATGTATGACCTTACGAGCAAACCGCCGGGAACGATAGAGCTTGAGTAAAAAAAGAAGTTGAAAGACCCCATTGTATATGCGGGTTTCGAGACTTTCTAAT
>CAZGVB010000036.1:0-14172 GCA_964528825.1 uncultured Parasporobacterium sp. | reverse complement strand
ATCATCAATATACTCGATGTTGAGGCTGTTCGTGATTACATCATGAAAGAGGTTCAGATACCGTACAGACTTCAGGGTGTTGATATCAACGATAAGCATATAGAGGTCATTGTACGTCAGATGCTGAGAAAGATACGTATTGAAGAACCGGGAGATTCGGACTTCCTTCCTGGTACAGTTGAGAATGTGTTCGAATTTGAACGCGTCAATAAAAAGCTGATCAAAGAGGGAAAAGAACCGGCAACCGGCAAGAGAATAGTACTTGGTATTACGAAGGCTTCTCTTGCAACGAATTCATTCATGTCTGCTGCATCATTCCAGGAGACGACCAAGGTACTTACTGAGGCCGCCATCAACGGAAAGGAAGATCCGCTTGTAGGTCTTAAGGAGAATGTCATCATAGGCAAGCTTATCCCTGCAGGTACAGGTATGAAACGTTATCACAACATCAAGCTCAGCACAGATGCGGAGATCGAGGAGATCAGAGCAAGAAAGGCCGAGGAGCAAAGGGAGCTTGAAGAGGCTGAAAAGTCTGAAGATAATGCAGAGATGCCATTAGATGATTCACAGATCCTGCTTGATGATTATACAGTTGAATCCGAAAAGGATGATCCGCTTGAAGAGGACTTCGATGACTAAAGGCGATCAAATGAAGTATTTATGCCTCGTGGATGCAGCTTAGAAGGACTTTGCGGGCAGATAATATGTCCGCTTAAGAAAAAGAGTGTGTTATGCAGATAGCATGGCACACTCTTTTTGGCTTTATGGATGTCCTGCCAATGTCAAAGTAAAATTTCAGCCTGCACCCTGCGTGTGAGATATGCTGCAGAAAACGCAGCTTGTTTTTTACAGCATATCTCACACGTGCAGTACTAAAAATTTTCTGAATGAAAGATGTTCGGGTGATTACCCTACAGTGACCCGGGCGACTGCCCTACAGTGACGTTTATTGCGCGGGAATATCGCGGGTGATATAATAAAAAAAATTGTGAAAGAGATAAATTGATATATTCGGATAGAATTATCTAAGTGAAATAAAAACGATATTCAGACAGAAATATTCGAATAAAGACATATGGATATATTTGAATATGCTCATCAGAACAAATTGAAAAATGAGGCGCCCTTAGCATATAGGTTCAGGCCGCGCACACTGGATGAGATAAAGGGACAGAAGCATATATTGTCAAAGGACAGCCAACTCTACAGATCGATAACTGCAGACAGGCTTTCTTCCGTCATTTTCTATGGTCCTTCAGGTACGGGAAAGACTACTATCGCCAGGGTTATAGCCAATACGACAGCTGCTTTGTTCGTACAGCTCAATGCGACTACTGCCGGAAAAAAGGATATGGTTGATGTCATTGAGTCGGCTAAGCAAAATTCGGGAGCATATGGAAAAAAGACGATACTCTTTATTGATGAGATACATAGATTCAATAAGGCACAGCAGGATTATCTTTTGCCTTTCGTAGAGGACGGAACAGTCACATTTATAGGCGCGACCACAGAAAACCCGTATTTTGAGGTAAACAGAGCCCTTATTTCAAGGTCCATGATATACGAGCTGCATCCTCTTGAGTCCGGAGACATCAAGGAGATCGTGACAGCCGCCCTGTCAGATCCGGATCGGGGCATGGGCGCATACAATGCCGATATAACGGATGAGGCATTGGATTTCTTGGCCGATATTGCGGGAGGAGATGCGAGACTTGCACTCAACGGCATCGAGCTTGCGGTGCTTACGACACGTCCATCGGAGGATAAGAGGATACATATTACTGCGGATATTATGTCGCAGTGCATGCAGCGCCGAAATGTCAGATATGACAAGGACGGAGACAATCATTATGATACGATCTCGGCATTTATAAAAAGTATGAGAGGCTCAGATCCTGATGCTGCCGTATATTATCTTGCAAGAATGCTTTATGCAGGTGAGGACGTGGATTTTATAGCAAGAAGGATCATGATATGCGCGGCCGAGGACGTGGGAAATGCGGATCCACGTGCCCTGCAGATAGCAGTTGCCGCGCAGCAGGCTGTGCATGTGCTCGGTATGCCTGAGGCAAGGATTCCCTTAAGTCAGGCTGCCATATATATCGCCTGCGCACCCAAGAGCAATGCATCATATATTGCGATAGACAGGGCAATGGAGGCGGTGAAAACTGTCGATATAAAGACGATACCGCCGCATCTTAAGGATGCGCATTACAGCGGGCATGAACAGCTCGTCTGCGGTGTAGGATACAAATATGCACATGATTTTGATGAGCATTATGTAAAACAGCAATATCTTCCCGACGAGCTTATGGGGCAGACATTTTACGATCCCGGTTTGCTCGGATATGAAAAGACCATGAGGGAAAGATTGCAGAGACTTAAAAACAGAGATGAGGGCAAAAAGTGACAGATCTGATCTATGATGCATTGATGCTTGGCAGAAATAAGAATATCGCCGGAGAGGAATATCTTTGCGCTGCAGGCAAAAAGCCCGGGGCTTTCTTTGCGGCAAAGGAGGACAGCCTCTATTTTTCCGACATTGAGAATGATATGACAGGTATCATTCATCTTGTGATGAAGGAAAAGGGATATGCGGAGATAGAGATATATTGCATAGACAGATTCATAGAGACCGGAAGCAGGGTCATCACCACGGACGAATTCGAAGAGGATGAGGCGAATGTGATATTTTGCATAAAAGCCGACAGGCTCCATGCCGGACGCAATTTCGCGCGTATCACCTTCAGAACACCGCAATGCAGCTGCAGCGTAGATATCGTTATTCAGAACGGGGTCATCTCAGGGAGATCCTACCATACCGAAAGGGCAAAGCTTGCGCAGCTTTGCGATACATATCTTGATCTGCGCATAGGCAGTCTTTTCCAGACAGAATGGCAGGAAAGATCACTTGAGATAATAGGAGATATAAACGGTAGCTCCCCGATAGATCTATGCTTGCTGTTGTATAAAGCCAATATACTTATAGCGGACGAAAAATATCAGGAGGCAGACTATCTTATAGAATTTGCAGCTGCGCAGATACCGAAGCTTCCGAATAAAAATTGGGATCTTACAAGCTATTTTTATTATATCAGCAGTCTGTATGAAATGGATGATGCCGTAACAGAGGATGTGCTTGAGCATGTGCGCAAGATATATAAGAACCATCCGTCATGGCGCATATTATGGATCTTATTTTATATGGACAGAGAGCTCGCGTCCTCCCCGGAAAGGATATTCGAGCTTGCAGAGCAGGAATTTGCATATCGCGGATGCTGCAGTCCGGTCATGTATTTTGAGGCATATGATGCGCTCAGAAGCAAGCCGGATATTATGAACAGACTGTCAGGCTTCATCATCAGGGTGCTCGAATTTGCGTCCAAAAAGGATTGCCTCGATACGGATCTCGCGATTGGCTTCGCAGAGCTTATATGGCAGGAGACAGACTCTCTTCCTGCAGAGAGGGAGCTGTATGCATGCATCAGGATATTGCGTTCTTCATATGAAAGATCAGACAGCAAGCTCATACTCAAGGCTCTTTGCAAGCTGCTCATTCATGGTGATATAAGAGATAAAAAATATCATATATATTACCTTAGAGCCATAGAGGCATTTATCGAAACAGAAAAAATATATAATTATTTTATCTATTCATCAGACAAGAGCACTCCGGTACGCCTGCCAAAGGCCGTGGCCGAATATCTCTCGGGCAGAGAGGGAGTGCTTGGCGATGATGAGGTATATTACCTGGCCTGCCTTATAAAGCAAAAAAATGAATACAGAAATTATTACGAACGTGCACTTGCGCGAATGCGCAGTATAGCTACGGCAAATGCCGATGCCGGCATGACCGACCGCTATTTTGAGGTCATATACAGGGAGCTTATGGATAACGGAATGCTGCCGCCTGAGGCCTGGCAGCGTATGCCCGAGATATTGCATACCGTAGAGATAAGTACGGATAATGAAATGTTAGTCAGCGCTCTTGCATTCCATAAGGAGTTCAACGACTATCAGGAGTCCGAATTGGAAGACGGACATGCATTGCTGAGGATTTTTTCAAATGATGCCCTTATCCTCTTTAAGGATCATGCAGGCAATCTCTATCATAATATAAGCTACAGCAGCAGGGCATTCACTGATAAGGACAGATATATGCGCCTTTGCATTCAATATTCGCCTGTTTCCAGATATATGCTCATAGATGACGGAGCGAGGATGCTTCTGTCTTCAGACAGATTGACAGAGGTGATTTCTTTCCTCAAGAATAATATAGGCAAGGGCGAATTCAGATCGTCATATGAGCAGCAGCTCTTAGCAGATCTGACGGTACAGCTTGCAAAACGCAGGGACTGCGAAGGCCTTCATAAGGAAATATATTCATTTTGTGATATGGACCTTAGAAGCGATATATGCGCGAAGATCATCGAGCTTATGATAGATGACGGCAGCATGGAGCTTGCCTTCGAAAAAATAAAAGAGAAAGGCTTCCGGTATATATCGGATGAACATATAGAAAGACTTACAAAAAATGTCATTGAGAATGCTTGCAGTCAGGATGAGAGACAGGCAGTATCAGAAAGTGATGCGGATGAAAATGATGATATGCTTTGCGATCTGGCATGCCATACATTCATGCACTCGCCCTTTGATGAGAAGATATTCTATTATCTGACGGAGCATTATGATAAGGATATTGATGTGCTTTTGAAAATGTATGGAGATGCAAAGGAGAGAAATATCTTCTGTATCTCATTAAATAAGAAGATCATCAAGGATATCATAGATCAAAATATATGTCCCTTGCGAAGTGAAGAGATATTTGAGGAATATTATGAATGTGGTACAGATGAAGAGCTTAAGCACGCCTTTATGACATATGCGGCGGCAAAATATCTCTTTGATAACGATAATTTTGGTCATATATTTGAGACGATAGAAAAAGAGATAAACAAGGGTACGCTATTTGACGCCCATGTACAGGTCGCTTATCTCTTATATAAAAGAAATGCAAAGGATATGGACAGCCGTACTCTGAAAAGGCTTGAGGACATGTTAAAGAAGCTTGTAAGATGCGGGATCATTATTGAAGAATTTAAAGATTACGGAAAATTCTTCCGCCTGCCGACCGCTCTTGAAAATGCTCATATTGCTCAATTGATCTCGGACGAATATGAAGGTGATATGCAGGGCAGGGTGACAAGCAAAAATATTTACGGCGCCGCACCGCAGATAGAATATGAGATCTTACATGACGGCTCAATAATTGCAAGCAGCAAAGAGGCCATGCACAGAGTGGCGAGAGGCTGCTATACAAGGATATTTACGCTTTTTCCGGGTGAAAAGCTGATATATAGGATCAATGGCGGCGAAAAGAATGAGAGAGAATATACACAAAAAGAGTGCGGCCGCGATGGATCGAGATATTGCGATATCGATAATATAATAAAACTGGCACAAAAGGAACGCTTTGATCTGCCAGAGGCAGCAGCGCGATATTATATCAAGAACAAGCTTGTAGACTCTATATTTAGTACACGGGAGGATCAATGAACAGGATAGGATTGATACTAGGCATTGATCTGTCAAATGAATACTGTCAGGTATGCTATTACAACACGCGTCATAAGAAGGCGGAATCAATAAGGACCGGCTCATCTGTCAACAGATATCTTATTCCGGCCGTTATGGCTTATGATAATGAAAAGGCCGAATGGATGATAGGCGAAGAGGCAATGCTCTATTGCGAGCAGACCGGAAGCTGGCTTATAAAAGGCATGCTGAATGCTCTTTGCGATGATCTGGCATGCAGCATAGGCGGTGAAAAATACACATACGAAGAGCTCTTTTCGATATTTTTCGAAAAGATCATTGATATGGCACGGGTGAACGCAGGTATTTCGTCTGTCGAGAGCGTTACCGTTACCACGCGATCACCGGGACGTGAGCTGAAGGAAAAATTCGAGAAGATCTTTGAATGTTCCGGAATCTGCGCGGAACATATAAAGGTCATGTGTTATGCCGAGAGCTTTGCATATTATGTTTTGAATGAGGATGAATCGCTCTGGAGAGACGGGGCTCTTTTATTTGATTTCGATACAGACGGATTCTTTGTAAAACAGCTGACATTTACGGAAAATGACGGAAATATTCTCGTATATGTAAATGAAAAAAGATATATAGGCGATTTTAACGTAAAGGATCTCGCCAGTCAGACCCGCAGAAATGAAATGGACAGAAGGCTTTCGGATATCTATATCAATTACAGATCCGATGGCAGAAGATGCAGTGTATATTTTACGGGAACGGGTTTTTCGGAATTGTGGTTTAATGATACGCTTTCACTGATATCAGAGGATTGCAGGGCATTTAAGGGCAACAATCTCTATGTAAAAGGCGCATGTATCTCAGGATATTCTCACGATAAAAGGACAAAGGATTATCCGATCATTTGCAAGGGTCGTACCAAGGCGACGATATCGGTGGCAGCCAGATGCGGTGCATTCACTGAGGAGACAGCATTATCAAGGGCGGCCACAGATTGGTATGATGCAGGATATAAGGGCGATTTCATACTTACCGGCAAGCCTGAGGCAACCTTTATCATAACGTCGCTCATCACCAGAGCAAGGACCGAGATCGTCTTTGATCTTTCGGAATTTCCGCAAAGAGAGGAAAAGGCGACGAGAGTCGAGATAAAGATAGAATATAAAAATCAAGATGAATGCGAGATAAGCGTAAGCGACAAGGGCTTTGGAGAGATACATGAGAGCAGCGGTCTGTGTGTGAGCAAAAAATTTAATCTGGAGGAATATATCTGATGATCCAAACATGCACAAAGCAGAGCGCCAGGCCGTATTATATAGAACCGATGGATATAAATGCCTACTCGCTCGAGGAGATCAATTATCTCGTTTATAATCATATGAATCTCATCTATAGGGATTTCTTCAATGATGCCTTGCTGAATTATCTGACATATGAGCTGGATCAGGAAGAGATAGCAAAAAAACTCAGAGAACTACGTGATACGGGTGCATCGATAAAAGAGCTCATAATGTGTCTCTTTACGGAAAGCAGATATTATTTTGCGGATGATATATCCAAGATCGCAGATACGGTAACAAATATAAATAATATAACAAGGTCCGAAAGGCTGCTTATGGAAGCAGGCAATCATATAAAGGAAAAGAGATACGGGTCTGCACTACATATTTTTAAGGATATATTGAACGAGAACGGTGGTGATGCCGGCAGCGATTCATTTCTCGCAAAGGTGGCATTTTCCGCAGGAACAATATATGCAAAGCTTTTTATGTGCCGCAATGCAAATGAATATTTTGCCAAAGCAAATGAATATTTTCCGGATGAAATGTATGCGAGAGCCTGCGTATATACCAGCATAATATGCGAAGACAACGAGGAGCTTTTGCGCACGATCATCAAATACAAGATCACGGATGAGGAGCTTGACAGGATAAAGTCTCATATAGAGCATCTTAAAGGCGCCATATCGTCGGAGAGCGGATATAGAGAGCTCTATGATGCCATGTCGGACGAGGATAAGGCAGAGAAACAAATAGCCAAATGGAAGAATGAGTATTATAATATGTTAAGTTAGCTTGAGATTATTATGACCGAGGCCATAATGATCCGTCGCTTTGCCGGGAGAGTCGGTATAAGATATGCATGACATGTATAAGGATATGCCGATCTGACCGGAAGAATAATGCTTGCAAAGGAAGATTTTTTTTAAAATGAAGATAAAGGAACTCGCAAAAACATACGATCCTAAGGATATAGAGCAAAGAATCTATGACAATTGGATAGAAAAGAAATATTTTCATGCGTCTGTAGATCATAATAAAAAACCGTTTACTATTATCATGCCGCCTCCTAATATCACGGGACAGCTTCATATGGGACATGCTCTCAATAACACATTGCAGGATGTTATTACCAGATATAAGAGAATGCAGGGATACGAGGCACTCTGGCAGCCGGGCTGCGATCACGCATCCATAGCGACAGAGGTGAAGATCATAGCGCAGCTCAAAAAAGAGGGTATAGATAAGGCCGATCTGGGAAGAGAAGGCTTTCTTAAGAGAGCATGGCAATGGAAGGAAGAATACGGTGGCAGGATAGTAAATCAGTTAAAGAAGCTCGGCTGCTCGGCAGATTGGGACAGGGAACGCTTTACCATGGACAGCGGCTGCTCGGATGCCGTCCTTGAGGTCTTCGTAGAATTATATAATAAGGGACTCATATACAAAGGCACCAAGATAATCAATTGGTGTCCGTGCTGCAAGACATCTGTATCGGACGCAGAGGTCGAGCACAAGGATACACCGGGCAAGTTCTGGTATATAGATTATCCTGTAAAGGATTCGGATGAGACGATAGAGATAGCTACGACAAGACCGGAGACGATGCTCGGCGACACAGCTGTAGTAGTTCATCCGGACGATCCCAGATATAAGCATCTCATCGGCAAGACATGCATATTGCCGCTTGTGGGCAGAGAGCTGCCGATAATTGCGGATGATTATATTGATATTGAAGTAGGTACGGGCGCGATGAAGGTCACACCTGCTCACGACCCGAATGATTTTGAGCTTGGAAGACGCCATGGTCTCGAGGAAATATGCGTATTTGAGGATGACGGAAGAATAAATAAAAACGGCGGCAAATATTGCGGCCTTACAACTCAGGAAGCCAGAAAACAGATCGTAAGGGATCTTGAAGAAGCAGGCGTGCTCGCAAAGGTAGAGGATCATGAGCATTCGGTAGGATATCATGACAGATGCTCAACTATCATAGAGCCTATGGTAAAGCAGCAATGGTTCGTCAAGATGGACGAGCTGATCAAGCCAGCGATAAAGGCGGTAGATGAGGGCGAGATAAAGCTGATACCTGAGAGGATGGAGAAGCTCTATCACAATTGGACGGATAATATTCGTGACTGGTGCATATCCAGACAGCTGTGGTGGGGACACAGGATACCTGCATATTATTGCGACGAATGCGGTCATATGATCGTATCCAAGGAACGTCCTGACAGCTGTCCTTCATGCGGATGCACTCATCTTTCACAGGATGAGGATTGTCTGGATACATGGTTTTCTTCGGCACTTTGGCCGTTCAGCACACTTGGATGGCCGAAAAAGACTGAGGATCTCGAATATTTCTATCCGACCAATCTGCTGATCACAGGATATGACATCATATTCTTCTGGGTTATCAGGATGATATTCTCCGGATATGAGCAGATGGGCAAGAAGCCTTTTGATACCGTACTCTTTACGGGACTCGTAAGAGATGATCAGGGCAGAAAGATGAGCAAATCCTTAGGAAACGGCATCGATCCGCTTGAGGTAATAGACAAATACGGTGCGGATGCGCTCAGATTCACTCTTACTACAGGCAATTCACCCGGAAATGATATGCGTTTCTATTACGAAAGAGTCGAGTCAAGCCGCAATTTTGCGAACAAGATATGGAATGCATCGAGATTTATCATGATGAATATGCCGCAGGAGGATATAAGAAAGCCAGAGCTGTGCGCATTAAACGATGCAGACAAATGGATATTGTCAAAGACGGCAAAGGTCATCACCGATGTCACATCGGCGCTTGATAAGTATGAGATCGGTCTTGCCGCAGATAAGATCTATGAATTCATATGGGAGATGCTTTGCGACTGGTATATAGAGATGGTCAAGCCGAGACTGCATTCGGATCTTGAAGAGGATAAGAATGCCGCGCTCTGGACGCTTAGGACAGTCCTTGTGACATCCTTAAAGCTCCTTCATCCTTATATGCCTTATGTTACAGAAGAGATTTATACGACTCTTCAGCCATCTATGCAGGATGAATATCCGGAAGAGTCGATCATGATATCCGCATGGCCCGAATTCAAAGAGGAATGGGTATTTGAAGAGGCAGAGGAAGGCATAGAGCTTATAAAAGAGGCTGTAAGAGGTATCAGAAACGGCAGAACAAGACTGAATGTTCCGCTTTCGAAAAAGACGGCGGTATATATAGTATCTGACGATGAGAGGATAAGGGCAGCTTTCGAAAAGGGACGCCTGTTCTTTGCAACTCTTGCCAAGGCATCGGATGTGATCATCCAAAATGATCATACAGGCATAAAGGATGACGCATTGTCTGTACAATTGGCAGGAGCAGCAGTCTATATTCCGCTTGAGGAGCTTGTCGATATCTCCAAAGAGATAGAAAGGCTTGAGGGAGAGAAGACCAGGCTTAAGGCAGAGATAGCCAGAGCTCAGGGCATGCTGTCAAATGAAAGATTTCTGGCTAAGGCTCCGGAGAGCAAGATAAATGAAGAAAAGGAAAAGAAGATAAAGTACGAAAAGATGCTTGAGCAGGTTGATCTGCAGCTTGAAAAGCTTGTAAAAAAAGGAGAACTTGATGATTAATTTTGACGAAGAGATCAGAAATTTCCATCCGAGTCTTGAGATAGATGATGTAGAAAAGGCCGCGAAAAAGGAAAACGCGGTTGAGGACCTCACAGATCTTATGCTTGAGGTCATGTATGGAAAAAAGAAAAACAATAATAATTACCAATGATCATCACTGAAAGGTAAATTGATGAAATGTTACAGATGCGGTGGTTTTCTTTACGAAAGTGATTATTGTGTAGAATGCGGTGCCGATGTAGCCGTATATAAAAAGATAGTAAAGAAATCCAATGAATTATATAACAGGGGACTGGAGCTGGCGAGAGACCGCAATCTCTCCAAGGCTATAGAGTGCCTTGAGATAAGCCTTAGAATGTATAAGGCTAATATAAATGCAAGAAATCTTCTCGGGCTTATATATGTAGAACGCGGTGAATATGCTTTGGGACTTGCACAATGGATAGTCAGCAAAAGTCAGCAAAGTGAAAATAATCTTGCGGATCGTTTCCTGAACGAGCTGCAAAATACGCGTCAGGATCTCCATCTGATGAACTTTACCATCAGAAAATATAATAAGGCCATGGGATATGTGGATCAGGGCAATTATGATCTTGCAGAGATCCAGCTGAAGAAGCTTTTAAATGACAATTCCCATATGGTCAAGGCTTATCAGCTGCTCGGGCTCTTTCTGATAAGAAAAGAAAAATATGCCGAGGCTAAGGAAGTACTTGAGAGAGCAAGACGCATCGATCAAGGTGACCCTATCACGATATCATATATAAATACCGCCGAGACAATGGTCTCATCCGAGGAGGAGGTACTTTCACCGACAGAGCTGCGCAACAAGAGGGTAGCGGAAAAGAAAAACAGTGAAAAGCATGCCCCGCTCAGCGGAGATGACGTGATAATACCGAAATCCTCATATCATGAATACAACCCGGCTACGATGACGATTCTGCAGATCCTTATAGGCGTTGTCATAGGTGCGGCGATCATATTTTTTGCTGTGACACCGGCAAAGACCAGAGCCTTAAGAAGCGAATATCAGGCACAGATACAGGAACTTAATGCGACCATAGAACAATTAAAGTCGCAAAATGATACGGAAGAGACAGATGGGACGGGTTCTGATGAAACTGAAGGAGATACGGATATTGATCAGGATGCGATCCTCGCAGGACTTGCAAAGGCTCAGCTTGCGGTCAATTCGGGGGATTCGGATACTGCAAGAGCAGCGCTTAACAGCATAGACCGGAATGCTCTGACAGATGAGCAAAAGAGCTATTATGACTCACTTGATCAGACAGTGAAGACAGCTGAAAATGCCGAAAAGATACAGTCGGCGATAACATCATACGGAAATTCCGATTTTAATACCGTAGTGAATACTCTCCTTCCGATATACGAATCAGGAAGCAGAGATTCGGATGTGCTTTATTTCCTCGGCAGAAGCTATGCTTATCTGGATGACAGCGCAAATGCCATTAAATATCTGCAGGAATATGTAAATACATATCCGGGAAACGAAGGAGTGTCAGAGGTACAAGAGCTGCTTAATGAGCTTTCAAATTAAGCAGATGAGAATCCGGTCGCTTACAGCATGTACGGAACGACGATCCCGTCTTTTATGCAATAGGTCATGTCATCTCCGATCTCTACCTTTAGACTTCCGCGTGTAGCATTCATAGCCTCCTTGATAAAATTATCAAGGAGGCTTTTTTCTGCTGTTATTTTATATACGACCTCGTCAAGATATTCCTTTGAATTAATGATTATGCCGAATCTTGCGGCAAGTGCGTCAATCTGACCGAGACTTTTATATTCAAATGAGAGACAAAGTGACTTTCCGTAAAGAAGCTTAGTTAAACATCCGTCACAAGTTCCTTCTTTAAGTGAATTCAGAGCAGCTGAGGATGCTGCAGAATATGCTCTTACGAGGCCTCCTGTTCCAAGGAGTACACCGCCGAAATATCTTGTTACGATCATCAATATGTTGGTAACATTTGCGCCCGCAAGCACGTCCAATATAGGCTTGCCGGCCGTACCCTGCGGCTCCTTGTCGTCCGAAAAACGCCTCGCTTGTCCGCCCGGGCCGAGGATATATGCATAGCAGTTATGCTTTGCATCCCAATATTTTTTTCTCGTTTCTTCAATGCGGCAAAGAGCATCAGCTTCGCTGTGAATCTCCGCCGCCATAGCGATAAAACGGGATTTTTTCTCAATATATTCACCGCTTCCGTGACCCAAGATCACCAATTCATCCATTGCAGGTATACTCCTTCGCGCTTGACAAGTCTTAAGAGAGGGCACCTATGTGCCGCATTTTTGACAGAAATGCGTATGTGCTGTATAATACACCAAATTTGCTGACATGGCACTTGAAATATTGGCATCATTAATAAAGGAAGGCATATGATGGCGGCAAAGAAGAAAAAGAAGAAGAAAACAAATTATGTATTAAAGGTTGTAAAATACATACTTTTGATAATGCTTGCAATAGTTCTCATAATGGGATTTTCGGTACTCGGAATAGTCGCGGGTGCAAAGCACTCCTCACCGGAGCTTACGGAGGCAAATATTGTCCCTTCATCCGATCCGTCAGTGATACTTGACGATGCGGGTGAGGAGATCATTCAGCTCTCATCCGGCGGCAACAGAAGGACAGAGGCTACATCGGAGGAGATACCCGAGGCTCTTAAATGGGCATTTGTTGATCTTGAGGACGAAAGATTCTATGAACACAACGGCATAGATCTGAAGGGTATACTCAGAGCCGGATATGTGACGCTCACATCATCCCGTAAAGAGGGAGCCAGCACTATCACGCAGCAGTTGGTAAAGATAAGCGTATTCAATACCGGTATGTCTGAGCGCAGTACGGGAGCTACTGTAAAGCGTAAGATCCAGGAATGGTTCCTTGCGATGGAGCTTGAAAAGCAGATGGACAAGGAAGAGATATTGCTCAGCTATATGAACAATATCAATCTCGGCGCGGGCAATATAGGCGTTCAGGAGGCAGCAAATTACTATTTCGGTAAGGACGTTTCAGAACTTAATGTCACGGAATGCGCCGTTATCGCTTCCATAACGCAGAATCCCAGCAGCTACAATCCGGCGCGTCATCCGGAAAACAACTGGGAACGTGCCCAGAAATGTCTGAAGCAGATGTATGAAAACGGGCATCTGACAGAGGAGGAATATGATGCCGCCATTGCGGATGATGTTTACTCAAGGATCGTTGCGGTAGCTAATACGACAGCCGGATCGAGCATCTATTCATATTATGTAGACTCATTGATAGATCAGGTATTTGACGACCTCCAAAATCAGCTGGGATATACCTATGCTCAGGCATATAATGCTATATATGCAGGCGGCCTTACCATCTACTCAAATCAAAATACAGCCGCACAGGAGATAATAGACAGAGAGATCAATAATGCGGACAATTATGTCGGCATAGCGACAAGCTATTCGATAAGCTGGGATCTTACTGTTAAGCATTCGGATGAGACCGTAGAATATTTCAACCAAAATCATCTGACACAATATTTTGAGACTCTTTACGGCGAGGATTGGACTCTCGATTTTGAGACCACAGAGGCGGCAGATCAGGCAGTTGGGGAGTATAAAGCATATCTTCTGAAGGATGATGATACGATCACCTATGAGCAGATATATTATACGCTGCAGCCACTTTTCATTTCTTCAGATGTTTTCACTGGAGAAGTAACCTCCAATCATGGAG
>CAZGVB010000035.1:0-14328 GCA_964528825.1 uncultured Parasporobacterium sp. | reverse complement strand
CGGAGAGATTTTCAGATCATTCCGATTAAGGATTATGCCGGCGTGGCGGAATTGGCAGACGCGCGGGACTTAAAATCCCGTGATAGCAATATCGTGCCGGTTCGACCCCGGCCGCCGGCATTTCGTTTTATATGACCGAAGATCTTTTGGCAGATCTTCGGTTTTTTCTTGTATCAGACGGCGATCACGCTGCAGTAATGTGACTCGGTCAAAGTAAAATTTCAGCCTGCATCGCATGTGTGATGATATGCTGCAAAAACGATAGCGAGGCTTTCGTAGAGACTGGCACACTGTCAGTGACATGACTCGATCAGAACATAAAATCTTATGGAATTTCTCGCATAAATATTGTATCATTATGTGATAAATCTACGGCTTGAATATTGCGCTTTGTGTAGATGAATGCCGTAATCAGAAGACATGAGAGCTTATCTTAAAAGCTTTGATGATATAATATTTGATCAATAAATGCAAAGGAAGTAAAAAGATGACTGAAAAAACTATGGACAAAATAGTCGCTTTATGTAAGAACAGAGGTTTTATCTTTCCCGGTTCCGAGATTTACGGCGGTCTTGCAAATACATGGGATTACGGCAGCCTTGGTGTTGAACTGAAAAACAATGTCAAGAAGGCATGGTGGCAGAAATTTGTTCAGGAGAGTCCATATAATGTGGGAGTTGACTGTGCGATACTTATGAACCCAAAGACATGGGAGGCATCCGGACATATAGGCAGCTTCTCTGATCCTCTTATGGATTGTCGTGAGTGTCATGAGAGGTTCAGAGCTGATAAAGTCATAGAAGAATTTGCTTTGGCAAATGGCATAGAGCTTGACGGTTCTGTTGATGGCTGGTCTGATGAAAAAATGGAAAATTTCATTTCACAGCATCAAATACCATGTCCGACATGCGGAAAGAGCAATTTTACTCCTATAAGACATTTCAATCTTATGTTCAAGACATTTCAGGGCGTTACTGAGGAGGCAAAGGATGTTGTTTATCTGAGGCCTGAGACTGCACAGGGTATTTTTGTCAACTTTAAAAATGTCCAGCGTGCATCCAGAAAAAAGATACCTTTCGGCATCGGTCAAGTCGGAAAGTCCTTCAGAAATGAGATCACACCCGGTAATTTCACATTCAGGACAAGGGAATTTGAACAGCTTGAGCTGGAATTTTTCTGTGAGCCGGGAACAGATCTTGAGTGGTTTGAATATTGGAGAAGTCATTGCGTCAATTGGCTTAAGAGCCTTGGCATTAAAGATGACGAGATACGTCTTCGCGATCATGACAAAGAGGAGCTTTGCTTTTATTCAAAGGCAACGACTGATATTGAATTTACATTCCCGTTTGGCTGGGGAGAGCTGTGGGGAATTGCAGACAGGACAGATTATGACCTTAAGCAGCATCAGACATTTTCCGGCGAACCTATGGAATATTTTGATGATGAAAAAAATATCAAATATATTCCTTATGTTATCGAACCGTCTTTGGGTGCGGACAGAGTAGTTCTTGCATTTCTTTGCAGCGCATATGATGAGGAGAATATCGGTACACCGGAAAAGCCGGATGTAAGGACCGTAATGCATTTCCATCCTGCACTTGCACCGATAAAGATTGCTGTTCCTCCTCTTTCAAAGAAGCTGCAGGAGCCGGCTAAGGAGCTATATTCCAAGCTTTCAAAGTGGTATAGCTGTGATTATGACGACAGAGGAACTATAGGAAAACGTTATCGCAGAGAAGATGAAATCGGCACACCTTATTGCATTACCGTAGATTTTCAGACAGTCGGCAGTGATGATACTCCGGCGGACGGCTGTGTAACGATACGTGAGCGTGACACAATGCAGCAGGTAAGGATTCCGATAGACGAGCTTGAGAATTATTTTCTTCATAAATTTGAATTCTAAATTATATCTTGGAGGTTTCTGACAGTTTTGGCGAAGGCTAAAAAGGGCAAGAAATATACAAAAAAAGATAATACTGAAAGAATGTCTTTTTCGACAGCTGCTGTTGCGGCGATAATCGTATCGGCAGCTGTTTTTTTGGAGCTTTCAAATTTCCATATTTTCGGTGTAGTCGGAAATGCCCTTAAATATGTCCAGTTCGGATTATTCGGATGGATGGGCTATATCTTTCCGATCCTTGTAATAGCCTGTACGCTGTATTTAAGCATCTCAAAAGCCAAAGATAAGTTGTCTGTTATATTTGCATGCGCATTTTTTTTGGCTCTTTGCACTCTGATTCATCTCACATCGAAGATATCACTTACAGCACAGATAATCACATATTTCAAGAATGGCGCGGCGGAAAGCAGCGGCGGTGGTATCATAGGCGGCTCTATTGCGGCATTTTTTAATCTTGCTTTCAGCAGGGCGGGAGCATATGTGCTCACCATAGCTCTGTTGCTTTTCAGCTTCTTTATGATATTCAGAAAAACAATCATAGGCATCATAAAAGAAATAATTGAGGAAAATACGGAAAATACCGATGATGAATATCAGCATGTGCAAGGATTTCGCGGGCAAAAGTCAAAGGACGAGCTACATGCACATATCAAAGACAGTGACATATATGACGGACAAGGTAACGAGGAAAACGGACGCGTAAGGAGAATAAAAAAGAGGGAAAGAACTGTCTATGAGACGACAGACGGCACGAGAGTGGTGCGCATTGTCAATGAATCCTCAAGACTGAAAAAGAGCAAAAACAGAAAAAGAGCCGATCTTAAGAGAATCAACAAAAAGGCTTCTCCGATGCGCGACGGTACCTTTGAAACAGAAAGATCAGATAATGTAGTCAAAGGTGTTTCGAGTGATACAGCTGTCGGCATATTGGATATTGCTGCGGATGATATGCATGAGATAACCGAAAAGAAAAAGGGAAAATCCGGGCATATAGATAAGTTGAACGGGAGCAGGTCTTCATCAGACTCAGAACTCGTAAGTGAAGATGCTTTTGCAGATGATAGGATCAAAACTGACGGCATAAACGATTCGGATATTATAGACAGCATTGCGCAAGCAGATAAAGATATCTCAAGCCCGAATGGTACAGATATCGGGGAAGACATAGAGGAACTTGGCACAGATTGTCCTTTTGAAAACATTTCTGATGAAAATGAATCAAAGGTATCAGGCAATACGAAAGGTGTAGCGTCACCTGGTCATAGAGCCACGCTTTCGGGGACGACATTTTCCCATGGTGAGCCTGCACGTACATTTAAGCCGGTGCATAGTATTAAGGGGGTAGTGCAGGATTCTTTCGTACTTCCGCCTGTAAGTCTGCTTGCCAGACCGCAATATGACAGCGCAAGCACAGGTGAGGATGCAAGCAGGCTCGGAGCCAAGCTTATAAAAGTGCTTGAGACCTTCGGTGTGGTCGCGACTCTTACAGATACACAAGTAGGCCCTTCCGTTACAAGATTTGAACTTAGGCCGGAGCTTGGCACGAGAGTCAGCAAGATCACATCTCTTTCAGATGATCTCAAGCTCAATCTTGCCGTACCTGAAATACGCATTGAGGCGCCCATACCCGGCAAGGCAGCTATAGGTATAGAGGTGCCGAACAAGAATCGCCGTACCGTAGTCTTACGAGAGCTTCTTGAATCCGACACAATAAAGAAACAGACCTCCAAGATTGCTTTTTCCGCAGGAAAGGACATCAGCGGTAATGTTATTGCTGCCGACCTTGCAAAGATGCCTCATATGCTTGTTGCGGGTACAACGGGCTCAGGTAAATCCGTTTTCCTGAATTCCATACTCATGTGTATACTTTACAGGGCAAAGCCGTCAGAGGTCGGACTTATAATAATCGATCCGAAAAAGGTAGAATTCGGCGTATATCAAGGTATACCGCATCTTATGAAGCAGGTAGTCACGGATCCGGGACAGGCTGTATCTACGCTGAGATGGGCCGTAGGAGAGATGACGAACAGATATCAGCGTATGCAAATGTCAGGTGTGCGTGATTTTAAGTCATACAATCAAAAGCTTGAATCAGGCAGGATAAGCAGTGAAGAGACCGATCCAAAACGTATGCATCAGATCGTCATAGTGATCGACGAGCTGGCCGATCTGATGATGGTAGCTGCCAAAGAGGTTGAAAGCCTTATATGCCGTTTGGCACAGCTGGCGAGAGCTGCAGGTATCCATTTGATCATTGCAACGCAAAGACCTTCGGTAGATGTGGTAACGGGACTTATCAAGGCTAATATACCTGCAAGAGTAGCACTTTTGGTGGCCTCCGGTGTGGATTCACGTACAATCATAGATATGTCCGGCGCTGAAAAGCTTATGGGCAACGGTGATATGCTGTTCTATCCTACAGGATATGTTAAGCCTATCAGAGTGCAGGGCGCATTTGTATCTGATGACGAGATATGGAAGACCGTTGAATATTTGAAAGAGCAAAAAGAAATAAATCAGATCAGATATTATGAAAAAGAAGAAGCGGAAATGGAACAATGCGTCGCAGAGGGCATTTCCGGAGCAAGTGCTGCTGATGATTCTTCAAAGGATGAAGATAGCCAAAGCAGATTTGATGAATACCTTTACGAGGCCGGTAAGCTGTGTATAGAGAGCGGAAAGGCATCCTCAAGCATGCTGCAGAGAAGGTTCAGTATAGGATTTAACCGTGCCGCCAGGATCATTGATCAGCTTTATGAAATAGGTGCGATCGGTGCACAAAACGGAGCAAAGCCGAGGGAAATTCTTGTCGATGAGATCGGCTTTGAGCAGCTTTGCAGATCTGAGGGGCTTATAGAATAACATATGCCATGACAAATGTTTTAAAGAACAGAGAGCAAGGAGTTATGCATATTGTTTGCAAAAGTCATTATTAATATATCAAATGAGAATGTAGATCGGCCGTTCGATTATCTTATTCCTGAGGATCTGACGGATAAGATAAAGGTCGGCAGCCAGGTCATGGTTCCGTTCGGAAAGACAAACAGACTCATAGAGGGATTTGTCGTAGCGATCAGCGATAAAAGTGAATATGATATCAGACTTCTTAAGAGTATCTCGGCTGTAGATGAGAACAAAACGAGTATAGAGGGGGTAATGATAGAGCTGGCCGATTTTATCAAGACTAATTACGGCGGCACTATGAATCAAGCCCTCAAGACAGTCCTGCCCGTAAAGAAAAAGGGTAATGCAAGAGCAGCAAGAATCATCAGATTATGTATAGAAGGTGATGAGCTGCAAGGCGTGATTGGTCGTATTGAAAATGATAAAAGAAGCGTTGCAAAATTGCGGCTTATAAGAGAGCTTTCAAAGGAGAAAGCTATAGCATCTTCCATCGTGAGAGATAAGCTGCATATATCATATTCTACGATCAATGCTCTGGTCAGAGAAGGAATCATAGAAATAAACGAATCCGATGCTGTAAGCGATCTGGTGGGCAACAGGGCGGATCACGGCTATAATATAATACTTAACACATCCCAACAGCATATATCTGATGATATCTGGAACAGATATATAAACGGTGAACTGAGGCCGTCATTAATAAGAGGCATAACAGGTTCGGGCAAGACCGAGATCTATATTGATCTTATAGATAGGATGGTCAAGCAGGGAAGACAGGCAATAGTATTGATCCCGGAGATAGCCCTTACATATCAGACAGTAATAAGATTCTACAGAAAATTCCCCGGCAGGGTGGCAGTCATAAATTCTCATATGACACAGGCTCAAAAATATACTCAGCTTCAAAAGGCGCAAAAAGGGGAAGTGGATGTAGTGATCGGCCCGAGATCGGCGCTTTTTGTACCATTTAAGGATCTTGGCATCATTATCATAGATGAGGAGCATGAGGGTACATATCGCAACGAAAATGTTCCGAGATATCATGCTTGTGAGGTCGCCGAAATGCGGGCAAAGCTTGCAGGCGGCATTGTAGTGATGGGATCGGCAACACCGTCTGTCGAATCATATTATAAGGCATCCGCGGGTGAATATAAGCTGTATGAGCTTGAACAGAGGGCTAAGGGCGCAAAGCTGCCGGATGTTGAGGTGATAGATCTAAGAGAAGAGCTTAGACGCGGCAACCGATATATGACGAGTGAGAGACTTAAGGCCCTTATCGAAGAAAAGCTCGCAAACGGTGAGCAGATTATGCTCTTTATCAATCGGAGAGGGTATGCAAATTTTGTATCCTGCAGACAATGCGGACAGCCGATAAAATGTCCACATTGCGATGTTTCACTTAAATATCATAATAACGGTACACTTGTTTGCCATTATTGCGGATATATCACAAGGATGGTAAAAAAATGCCCATCATGCGGTTCGAAATATATAGGCACATTCGGTGCGGGTACGCAAAAGCTTGAGGAAGAGATAAACACTCTCTTTCCGAATGCGGTGACTGTTCGCATGGATATGGATACAACAAGAGAAAAACATTCCTATGAGGATATACTCGGCAGATTTGCGGACCATGAGGCAGATATATTGATCGGTACACAAATGATCGTAAAGGGACACGATTTTCCGAATGTGACGCTTGTCGGCATTATGGCAGCGGATCTCTCATTATATTCGGGCGGATATGCCTCCGGTGAAAGAACTTATCAGCTTATTACTCAGGCAGCCGGACGTGCGGGCCGATCAGAGAAAAAGGGTACTGTGGTCATACAGACCTATTCACCTGAAAATTATATAATAAGGCTCGGGGCACAGCAGGATTATAAAGAATTTTTCAAATTTGAAATGGAATACAGAAGGCTCTTAGGGTATCCGCCTGCCGTGAATATGATGGGTATATTGATGAGTGGACTTTCCCTTGAAAAGGTATGCGCTGCCGCCGACGATGTTTCATCCATTATAGATAAATATATATCAGAGCATGAGTGTGATATCACAAAAATGGGTCCCGCTGCGGCTACTGTATCAAAGATAAAGGACAGATACAGGCAGCTGATATATGTAAAATCCGCGGACCATGCAAAGCTTGTTCACATAAAAGACTTGGCAGAGGCATATAATGATATGTCTAAGGATAAAGAAGTTGCATTTACATTTGATTTTTCAACGATTGGGGGATGTGATTGATGGCTATCAGAAATATAAGGACAGAAGAAGATCCGATACTCAGAAAAACCTCAAAGACCATAAAAGAGGTGACAGAGAGAACGAATGAACTTATAGACGATATGATCGAGAGCTTGAAGGAATTCAACGGTGTCGGTCTTGCGGCTGTTCAGGTCGGAGTGCTGAAGAGGCTTTGCATAATACATATAAGCCCGGAGGACGCCGGAGATGATGAAGAGGAAGATACAGACGTGCAAAATGGTGCATGTCTTCCCGGATACATGTCGCATACAGATGATGAGGATCTTGTGATAATAAATCCCGAGATAGAGGTAATAGGAAACGAGACGCAGACAGGCAATGAAGGCTGCCTGTCAATACCTAATAAGTGGGGCGTGGTCACGAGGCCTATGAATATAATACTTAAGGCATTTGACAGAAACATGCAGCCGTATGAGTTAAAGGCATGCGGTCTATTGGCAAGAGCAATATGCCATGAAACAGATCATATGTACGGGAAGCTTTATATAGATATAGTCGAGGGCGACCTGATGACTAACGCAGCTGACGGGGAGGAATGAACGATATGAGGATCGTTTTTTTCGGAACACCATATATCGCCGCTGAGATATTAAGGCAGATATTAGATTCAAAGCATGAGATCATTGCCCTTGTTACACAGCCTGACAGACCGGCAGGCAGAGGAGGCAGTATATCTTTTTCTCCTGCCAAGCAGGCTGCACTGGATGCGGGAATAAAGATATTGCAGCCGCAAAAAGTCGCAGACGATATATTTTTGGACGAGCTTGAAGCCTTGAATGCACAGTTGTTTGTAGTTGCAGCTTATGCGCAAAAGCTCCCGATGCGCCTGATCGAAATGCCGCCTAAGGGCTGTATAAATGTGCATCCGTCACTTCTTCCGAAATACAGAGGCGCATCCCCGCTTACGGCTGCGATACTGAACGGGGATGAAAAAAGCGGAGTGACTATTATGAAAGTGGCGGAGGCAATGGATGCCGGCGATATATTGATGCAGGAGGAGATGCCGTTAGATCCGCATGAGACCAATAGTACGATCACGGAAAAAGCAATAAAACTTGGCGGACGGCTGCTTCTTGAGACTATTGAAGCGATTGAGGCAGGTACTGTCAGGGCATGCAGGCAGGACGATGAAAAAAGCACATATGTAAAACAGGTGAGCAAGGAAGACGGCAGGATAGACTTCACAGAAAGCGCTGCAGTCATAGAACGCAAGATAAGAGCATTTGATCCGTGGCCGGGGACATATACTTATCTTAACGGTAAGGTATTCAAGATACTTTCGGCAGATACAGTAAAGGAGTCTGAATCATTACAATATGCGGGCCCGGATAATGACGGGATCGGTAATGCCGGTACGGTCGTATATGCCGACAAAAAGAGGCTGATCATCGCAACGTCGGATGGCTTTTTGGAGCCGCTTACGGTGCAGCTTGAAGGCAAGAAAAAAATGAGTATGGAGGAATTCCTGCGGGGCAGACAAATAAAGGCAGGATATAAGTTCGGCTAAGACGCAGGCTCTGCTTACAGGGAAATATATGCAATTGAGCGAGAATGGCAAAAAGGCGCGCAATACTGTTTTAAATATGCTGAATGATACATTCGAAAAGGGTATGTTCATTCGTACAGTGGAGGAAAAATATATATCCTCGGGCGAATTTGATCGCAGAGATACGGCATTTATAAGACGTATGTATATAGGCGTGATCGAAAGAAGCATCTTCATAGATAAATGCATTGATCAGGTATCAAATGTCTCCGTCACCAAGATGAAGCCTGTTATCCTGAATATTCTGAGAATGGGGATATATCAGTTGTTTTTCATGGATAATGTTCCGGATCATGCGGCTATCGGGGAATCAGCGAGATTGGCCGGGTACAGGGGATTTGCAAGACTTGTTCCGTTCGTTAACGGTGTCTTGAGATCTGTGCAAAGAGAAGGATATGAAAAGCTATGCTCATATATGACAGAATATGAAATCCTGTCTGTTCCCAAGTGGATATGGGATATGGTCTGCATCCAGTACGGTAAGGAGAATGCAAAGGAATTTTTTAATGAAGCATTGGAATCGGATACAAGACTTACCGTATGCCTGAACCGTAGAAAAATGGACCCTGAGGCTATCATAGAGGCTCTTGGAAAAGAAGGCTGTGATCTCGTTTGGGCAGATGAGGGGAGCAATTCCTTTTATATGACTTTTAAAGGTGCGCTTACCTCACTTGAAGGATTCAAAAAAGGACTTTTTTGGGTCCAGGATATTTCATCAGTCAGAGCAGCGCTTGCAGGATGCAAAGCAATATATAAAGAAATATCCAAAGGCGTCCTATGCGGCAGCAATACAAGGGAAAAGGCCATACAGGATAATGCCGACCTGCTTATAGTTGATGTCTGCGCATCACCGGGAGGGAAGAGTATCTGTGCGGCAGAGTATTTTCCGGCATCGCAGATCATATCGAGAGACATATCGCAGGCAAAGGTGGAGCTTATAAATGAAAATGCAAAGAGACTTGGGCTTTGCAATATTAAGGCACAGGTGCATGATGCGCTTGTCTATGATGAATCATTGAATGAAAAAGCCGACCTTGTGATAGCGGATCTGCCATGCTCGGGGCTCGGTGTCATAAGGCACAAGCCCGATATAAAGCTGCGCCTTAAAGAAAATGATCTGCAAAGCCTCTCAAAGCTTCAAAGAGACATATTGTCCGTTGTTTATCAATATGTAAAAAAAGGCGGTATAATGCTCTACAGCACATGCACCGTAAATAAGGATGAAAATATACAAAATGCCAAGTGGTGTGCTGCAAGATACGGGTTTGAGATATTGGAGCAGGAGCAAGTGCTTACAGGCGGACGGGACGGCTTCTATATATGTGTCATGAAAAGAACAAGGTAGCAGTACAAAGTACATGCGGTGATGAGACAGTGTGCCGGATAGATTATGTGCATTGAGGATAATTTAAAAGAAGAAAAGATCGATATAAGATCAATGGAATATGAAAAGCTCGAAAAATGGATCGAGGGCTGCAATCTGCCGCGTTTCAGAGCAGGACAGCTTTATTCATGGATGCATCAAAAATGCATATCATCCTTTGACGAGATGAGTGATATACCGACCAGCTTCAGGGAAAAGCTTAAAAAAGAATGTACGATGAACGTACCGAAGATCCGAAAAAGGCTCATATCGAAGATCGACGGTACAAGAAAATATCTTTTTGAGCTTGAAGATGGCATAGTGATCGAAAGTGTATTGATGCGTTACAAATTCGGCAACAGCGTATGTGTATCGTCACAGGCCGGCTGTGCCATGGGCTGCTCATTTTGCGCATCCACCGTCAAGGGCCTTCAACGGAATCTGTACACATCGGAAATACTCGGTCAGATATATGAGATACAGAAGGATATAAATGAAAGGGTATCAAATGTTGTCATCATGGGTATGGGTGAGCCGCTTGCAAATTATGACAATGTGATGGCCTTTATCAGGATTCTTTCGGATGAAAAGGCCTTGCACATAAGCCAGAGAAATATTACAATGTCAACATGTGGGCTTGTGCCCGCGATCAGGAGACTTAGCAAGGAATCACTTAAGATCACACTTGCTTTGTCTCTTCATGCGCCTGATGATGATATAAGAAGAAGGCTGATGCCGATTGCAAAAAGGTATTCCATAGATGATACTCTTGCAGCATGCAATGAATTTTTCAAAGAGACAGGCAGGAGAGTCACTATCGAATATTGCATGGTAGGCGGGATAAATGACCGTCCGGAGCATGCAGAAATGCTGGCAAAAAGACTGAAAGGTCTTCATACACATGTGAATCTTATACCGGTTAATCCGACACGGGAAAATGGTTATGATGAAGTGGATGAGCGAAGTGTAACAGTCTTTAAGGGCATACTCGAGAGGCATGGTATCGCCGTCACAAGACGCAGAGAGATGGGACGCGATATCAATGGTGCTTGCGGTCAGCTGCGGCTTAAGGATATGCAGGAATCAACAGGATCGATACCGGGAGGAAATATATGAAGTCATATGGTATTACGGATATTGGCACTGTACGAAAGTACAATCAGGATTATTCGCTTGAATGCGACGAGGCGATCGGCAATCTTGACGACCTTTATGTCGTTTGCGACGGGCTTGGAGGAAGAACAGCAGGAGAATATGCCTCGGCGACTGCAGCCGAGAACTTTTTTGATATCGTAGAGAACTCTGAGCTTAAGAATCCACTTGCGATATTCAAGGATGCCATATTGCAGGTCAATGACCTCATCTATGAAGAAGGACGGATGCCGGAATATGAGGGCATGGCAACGACACTCGTTGCGGCAACTATTATGGACGGCGTTGTTTATGTTGTAAATGTCGGGGATTCGAGGGCATATATAGTCGGTGAGGATATCACGCAGATAACATGGGATCATTCTTATGTCGGTGAGCTTGTCAGAAGAGGCAAGATCACTAAGGATGAGGCAAGAGTGCATGCAAAAAATAATGTTATAACAAGAGCTATAGGTGCCGAAGAGACAGTAGAACCTGATTATTTCCAGGCGGAGCTTGAAGAGGACGAATATATACTTCTTTGTACAGACGGTTTATATAATATGTTAAGTGAAAGAACGATAAAATCTGTCATAACAGGGAAGGGCTCCGTAAAAGCCAAGGCAGAAAAGCTGATCGATCTTGCAAATGAGGCCGGCGGCAAGGACAACATCGCTGTAGTGATAATAGCTCAATAGGAAGGCTTATGACATGATAAGAATCGGAATGATAATAGAGGATCGATATGAGATCCTCGAAAAGATCGGTACGGGCGGCATGAGCGATGTATTCAAGGCCAGAGATCACAAATTAAACAGATATGTCGCCATAAAATTTCTCAAGCCTGAATTTTGCGAGGATAGAAATTTTGTCGCCAATTTTAAGGTAGAAGCACAGTCGGCGGCTGCACTTTTGCATCCTAATGTGGTAAATGTCTATGATGTAAATGAGACAGAAGGCATTTATTATATCATTATGGAATATGTAGACGGGGTCACGCTGAAGAAATATATCAAGATAAACGGAAGACTTCCGGTAAAGGAAGCGACAAGCATAGCCATACAGGTCGTTCAGGGTATGGAGGCCGCACATAATGCGGGTATAGTTCATAGGGATATAAAGCCGCAGAACATACTCATTTCAAGAGAGGGCAAGATAAAGGTCACGGATTTCGGCATTGCAAGGACAGCCTCTGCCAATACGCTCTCCTCAGATGTACTGGGATCCGCTCAATATATCTCACCTGAGCAGGCAAGAAGCGATGTCATAGACACCAGAAGCGATATCTATTCCTTTGGTATAGTCTTTTATGAAATGCTTACGGGAGAGCTGCCCTTCAGCGGAGATTCACCTGTAAATGTAGCATTGATGCATATCCAGGAGCAGGTGCCGCTTGTAAATACGATAGTAAGTCAGATTCCGTCAAGTGTTGTTAAGATCGTAGAAAAATGCACACAGAAAAAGCCGGATAAGAGATATCAAAAGGCGTCCTCATTGCTTGCGGATCTTAAGACCTCGCTTGTCAATCCAAATGATGATTTTGTTGTCCTTGATACCGAGGAGGATAACGGTGCCACAGTCATTATGAGCAGACGCGATGCCCAGATGCTACGGGATGAAGGAAGATCGAGAGAAAATGTAAGCAGCAGTCCGATCTCTCGTCCGAGCGCAAAGAGACATTATACTTTGGATGAAGAAAAGGATGAAGACATTGACGATCCGGGCGATTATACAGATGATAAGTCGGGACGCAGATTCGATAAGATACTTACTATCTGCGGCATCATAGCAGGTGTGATCATTGTGATCGTACTCGTTCTTTTGATCTTTACGGGAGTCTTCGGAAACGGATGTGCGGGAGGCTGCAGCGGTTCATCAAGCAAGAATGAGACAGAGGTGACATCTGAGGATGATTCTTCAGAATCGACGTCGGAAGAAGAGAGTGAAATGCCGAATGTAGTCGGCATGAATATAGATCGTGCGGAAAAGCTCCTTGAAGACATGGGACTTCAGGTGGTCATAAAAACTGAGGATGCCGATGAAGACGAGGATACCGTAATAAAGCAGTCTGTAAAGAAGGGTACGGAGGTAAAGAAGGGAACGACGGTTACACTTACCGTAAGCTCCGGTGAAAAGACGATCTCCCTTACGAATGTTGTAGGCATGTCGAGAGAAAATGCGATATCGACTCTTGAAGGTCAGGGACTTAAGGTGGAGATTGACACGGAAAATTCAGATACAGTGGAGGAAGGTACTGTTATCAGCATGTCCCCTGCGGCAAAATCCGAAGTAAAAGAGGGCAGCAGCGTCAGGATAGTTGTAAGCCTTGGCTCAGACAGCATCACGGTTCCCAATTGTATGGGTTCCAAGGAGGTTGATGCCAGAGAAATGTGTGAGGGTATGGGCTTTAAGGTGCAGATCAGCTATTCACCTTCAAGTGAGGAAAATAACGGACGCGTCATAGGTCAAAGCCTTACCGCAAGCACGAATGTTAACAAAGGCACGACTATCACATTGCACGTAGGTACATATACACCTCCGGAGACAACGACACCGGCGCCTACGGAGACCACAACGACAGAAGAGACTACGGAGTCACCTGTGACGCCGTAACCGGGGACTTCAGATAAAAAGGGACTTTCATGGAAGGCAGAATAATAAAGGCAATATCGGGATTTTATTATGTTAAGACATCTGTCGGCAACATTTACGAATGCAGAGCCAGAGGATCGTTCAAGAATCAGGATATAACGCCGCTTGTCGGTGATTATTGTATATTTCTTGTTACAGATGCAAAAGAAAAGCTCGGTATCGTAAATGAAATAAAACCGAGAAAAAATGCACTTGTAAGGCCGGCTGCGGCCAATGTGGATCAGGCAATGGTAGTATTTGCTGTCAGAGAACCGTCACCGAATCTGAGCATTCTCGACAGATTTCTTGTGATCATGAGAAAACAGAATATACCGACGATCATAGTATTCAACAAAAAGGATCTGGCAAGATCAGACGATATAAAAAATCTTAAAAAGACCTATGAAAATGCGGGATGCAAAGTAGTATTTACGGCAGCCGGACCGGGAGCAGGAGAAAAACCTAAGGGAATCAGAAAGCTTAAGGGAATGCTGAAGGGCAAGGTAACCGTACTTGCGGGACCGTCAGGCGTCGGCAAATCGACGCTCGTCAATGTCATTGCCGGCAGAACAGACGACAGTG
>CAZGVB010000034.1:0-14692 GCA_964528825.1 uncultured Parasporobacterium sp. | reverse complement strand
TAATATTGCTGCCATTGCCGCCGGCTTCCGACTTTTCATCTCCACCGCCGATACCGGCTCCATCGGCTCCTCCGATAGCAGTAACTGTACCGCCTGTAATAGTAATATCAACGCCGTTGCCCACACTTCCTCCGCCGATACCGGCTCCACCGTTTCCTCCGATAGCAGTAACTGTACCACCGGTAATCGTAATGTTGTTTCCATTTTGCACACAGCCACCGCCTATTCCGGCGCTTTCCATGCCGCCTGCTGCATCAAGGCTTCCCGCTGTCTCATTGTCATCACAGATGGTCAACATACCGACATTTGATTTTTCAAGGCCCGCATCATTTTTTCCTTGCAGCTTATTTGCATTATCCAGTTCTATGTTCACAGCACCGTCTCCGGACGTTTTTATCGCAGCCGTTTGTTTACTGCTAATGACAATGTTGAGATTCGATAATATCACTTTTGCCGTGACACCGCCCTCTGCGAGGACAGCAAGACTATACTGATCGGACGTGCCTGTAATAACGGGGTTATCATCTGTAAGTGATTTGTCACCTTGTGTAACCGTCTGTCCGCTTGCCGTAGCTGTAACTGTAATATCGCCGTTTGCGATATCCCAGCTGTTTTCTTTCCCTCCTGCCATGGCTGTCACCGGTGCAAGAGACAGCACCATGACCAGCGCGGTGAAAATGCTTAATAATCTCTTTCTCATCTTCGTTCCTCCGAAGCTCCTCATATGTGAAAAGTAGAAATAAGTCCTGTATACAAATATACAGCTGTAGTATGGCAGAATTCTCACGATTTTTCAATCAACTTACAAAAAAATGTCACTGTCAAGTAATCATTGGCACATCTTTCATTCAGACAATTTTTAGTACTGTACGTGCAAGATGCGGGCTGAAATTTTACTTTGACAAAGAAATCAGTGTAATGTGCATTGATCACGGTTTATGAGGTGATATTAACTTTGGCTAATTAATCGTCAAGCCTCCCTCTCCAACGGGATATCCCCCAGGTTCAGACACTCTATGGTACAAAGGTCGTCAAAAATTTTCCGTTGATAGCCGGGAGCCTCGATATAGAGCTGAAAGTGACCGACGGGCAGGTCTCGAAACCAGAAGTCACCGTAAGCGTCCGTCTCCGTTTTCCGTACCTTGCCGCCGCTCACGAGGCGGCAGTGTGCGCCAATGATGACTTCCTTTTCGATTGGATCATAGCAAAGTCCCGCAATGAACTGGCCGGGACGGTTGCGGTAAAACACCCGCGGACGGCAGCCGGTCTCCGGGCAGTCGGTCTGTGCACCCAAGATATCGTCTGCAAGAGAGCTTTCCTCGCCGAAGCGCAGCGCCCCGGTGGGGCATGCATCTGCACAACGGGGCAGCTTTGCACCTGCATCAAGCAGATGGGCACAGCCGGTGCATTTCTGGGCGATATGCAGCGCGTCGTTGAAATAGATTGCGTCGTAGGGACATTTTTCCATACAGGCGCCGCATCCGCCGCACTTTTCAGGATCGATGATCACAAGCCCGTCGTCACGTCTGTAGATAGCGTCAAAACTGCACGCATCGATACAGACGGCGTTTTCACAGTGATTGCAAAGGCGCGGCGTGTAATTGATGCGCAGCTTCGGCAGCGTGCCGCAGGTCTTCTGGTCCACACGGAGCCAGAACTGCCCGATCTCCGGCTGAGGCTTTGCTATGGGGCTCCAGTCGTTGTTTACATGTTCATCCTTGCATGCGAGCTGGCAGTTATAGCAGCCGTTGCATAGGGACAGATCTATCAAAAATGCAATTGCCATTTTTCTGTTTCTCCTTTCGCGAGCCAGCCTTCCAGGCACACGCCGCATGCCGGGTCGATTTTGCGATCAAATGCTTCCGGATAATCACGTCGCCAACCGTCCATCTCCTCCCTCGACACCTTTTCCACCTCGACGAGGTAGCCGCTCGTCGCCATACCGGTGGCATTTGCGGATGTGTTCGCAAGCGGACTGATTGTATTAATTGCGCCGCCTCGGTCCAGCCATCCGGGAATGATCGGATCAATGCGTGCGCCGTGGTCCACATAGCAGGCATGATCGGCGATGCGCTCCGTGACATAAGCGCCGCAAAGTACGATGCCGCGATCGTTATAGACCTTTACGATGTCGCCCGTTTTGATTTCTCGCTTTGCCGCCTCACGTGGGTTCAGCCAGCAGGGCTCGTAAGCATAACCATCCCATCCGCGGATCTTCATGGTCTCCACCTCACGGCTCCAGATCATGTCATCGCACTGGGCATGCATGCGCCAGCGACCATGGTTTGATACGATGAGCAGCGGATAATGCTTTGCGCGCTCGCCTCCAAGGCGTTCATCATGAGACACACCCTTTTCAATCCAGTGTGCCACGGGCGGGCGCTCCGGATCGTTAGGCAGATATTTTTCCATATTCGTGGAGCTGTATTCGAGCAGACCCGTCGGTGTCGTCAGACGATAGGCACTTGGGTCATCATGAAACACTCGCAGCCCCGGTGGAACGGCGCGGATCGCTTCCTCGCTCTTGCGCGGAACGATGACCATCTGTTTCTGACGCAGCTCCTCCCAGGTCATAAGCTCTTCAATGCCGGAGGCATCGTAAAGCATTTTCACGAGGTCCTCCGCCGTATAATTGCCGGTGAACTTTTCGTAATAATCAGGTCCCAGCTTCTTTGCAACCTCAGCGCAGCACCAAAAATCGTCCTTGCTCTCGCCGATAGGCTCTACACATTTCTCCTCAAAATAGACGCTCATATAGGTGCCGCTGGAATGATCATTGCCAAGGTCATCGAGCTCAAATTTCGTTGCAACAGGTAATATAAGGTCCGCGAAGCAGCATTCATTTTCCATCCACGGATGCTGAGCAATGATTGTCTCAATCTCCGGGCTGCGGTAGCCCTCGATGAATTTATTGCCTGCGTTCCAGCAGGTGACATTGCAGGGCGTGTCACTCCAGACCATGTGGATACGAGAGCAGCCGGGGCGCGGGAACTCGAATTTTCTAAATTGGCTCTCTGCGCTGGAGCGGTAGTGCGGCGTCGGAAGACTGGGATCCGGCACCTGACGCACCGGTGCCCACGCACAGCCGTACCATTCCAGATGATCCTCCAGCATCGCACGCTGGACAAGACAGCGCGGCACGCACTGTGCCACCGGTGCGTGTCCGCCCGTCAGCTTTGCAAATCCCGGTGCTCGGCGCGCCACATCCGGCGACACCTTGCCTCTGCCGACATTGACCTCCGGATCGAGTGCAAGGTCCTCCGGCAGAGCGGGCATATTGTCGCTGCTGCCAATCTGTGGCACGCGGTACATTTTTTCCGGCTGGTAAGGAATTGCCCAGTCATCTGCGGTACAGACGTCCCACTCCAGCATCTTCGCCTGATGAACACCGGGTCCGCCGAGGCCCTGCATGCCGAGCAGCATGACCTCCAGCCGCGCCGGTTCGGTCGAATATGGTCCGCGGATGTAGCCGCCTCCGTTGCCGTGGAGTATGCTGGTGCGCTCGCGCGCCCACTGACGGGCGAACGCCTTGATCGTCCACTCGGCGACACCGCATTTTTCGCTCGCCCAAGCCGGTGTTTTCTCCACGCCGTCCTCGCGTCCCATCACATAATCGGCAAATTTGTCGAAGCCGTAGGCATGCTTTTCGATATAATCCTTGTCATAGGTTTCCTCTGTCAGCCAGACCCACGCGATAGCAAGCTGGAATGCCGCGTCCGTGTTCGGCAATATAGGGATCCACTTGTCCGCATGGACTGCCGCAGCATAATTGAACGCCGGATCAATGAAGATGCTATTGATGCCGATGGAACTGAAGAAAAAGCTCAGATTGCTGGGCAGGAAACTCGTGATGCCGAGCGGCGTAACCTCGCTGTCGCAGCCCCAATAGAGCACGGTATCGGCATTTTCACAAATATCCGGATAGAGGTTGGCGCTGGGATTCATCTCACCGAGCGGCTCACAACCCCAGACATGACGTGCACCGAGGTGCCAACCCTCCCAAGAGTCCATATTACGCACCTGTACCGTGTAGGGCCCGACTAATCCGACAAGGCGGTTCGGGCAGCCCTTATAGGCAACATGCTTGCCCTCGCCATGACCGTCGGACTCGACGAGTACGGCACTCATTCCGTAAGTGTCACGCATGCGCAGCAGCTCATCGGCTGCGATCTGTGCCGCCTCATCCCAACTGATACGGACATATTTGGAGATGCCTCGGTTGTGAGTGTTGCGCTCTCCCTTCGGGTCCCAGTCCACACGCTTGAGTGGATAGGCAACACGATTCTTAGAATAAACACGCGTTTTATAGGTCAGACCAAAGGGTGAAATAGGTGCGCGCTCAGGCGGCTTGAGCATCCTGCCGCGTGCGGAAATGGTCCATTTGTTCTTCGCGATGTCACTCGCGTGATTTTCCGTGTAATCAAAAGGACGGATGCGAATAATGCGTCCGTCCCGCACCTCCACGAGACTGGGATTTCCCGAATCCCCGACGCCCGTGAGACTGGTGCCCTTTATCATTTGTTTTTCCGTGGTCAGCGGTCTCTCCACGTTCTTTCTCCTCCTGTTTTTCCGATTAAAGCCATGCGTCCGCTGCTGAGGATCGGTTTATTTTTCACACACATTCATTATAGCAACCTTTTGAAAATAATGAAAATAATTTATAAAGGCTGTTGCAATTAAAAAGCTTTATGATAAGATTCTTGACGGAATAAGTTTATTATAAGGAGGTCAACCCCATGAACATCTTGCGTCTGCGTCTTCTCGTCTCTGTATCCCGCACGCTGAATTTCACCCGGACAGCATCTGATTTCTTTATGACACAGCCCGCTGTCAGCCACCAGATCAAGGCTTTGGAGGACTCCCTCGGTGTCCGGCTGCTCAGGCGCAATCCCCACCGCGTAGAGCTCACGCCGGAGGGCATCGAATATGTCCGCTATGCGAAGGAGATCATCGCCCTTGAGGACACTGCTGAGACCAGACTGAACAATATGAAAAGCGGACGCAGCGGCTGTATCCGAATAGCGACAATGAGCTCCACGGCTTACGATTTTTCCGACTGTGTTGCGGCGTTCAGTCCACGTGCGCCACATACGCAGATAGACATTGACATGCTTGAAGGTGTGGAAATGGCATACGCGCTTAGCCAGAGAGATCACGATTTTTACTTTACGAATCTGAGTTTACTGCCCACCACGGGCGAGATCTTTGAATATGTCATGATCAGTGACGGCCAGCTGCATCTGTTTTTTCACAAGGATCTGGCTGACAGCATCGATATGGATGACTGGAGCACCATCGGCTGTCATCGTTTCGTCTCCGTCTACGAGTCAGACGTCAGCCTCATCAGCCGCATCCGCCGTATCTGTGAAAACCGCGGCATCACGCCGGACATCATCAATCACTTCAACCGCGCGGACGCCGTCGTTCTCTCCGTGAATGCGGGGATGGGTCTTGCTATCCTGCCGCAAGATCTCGTGAATTTTTATAACTGCCCTAACGTTTTAGCACTGCCTATTGCGGGCGAGGACGCGCGCCACTGCTCTGTCATAGCGTGGCGAAAAAATAATAACAACCCAGACGCTGCCAAGTTCATTCAGGTCGTCCGTGAATGCATCAGCGACGATATAAAAAGGGTATAGAACTAATCCGGGAAAAGTATATAAGCTGTTTAGAAGTATATAAGCTGCTCAGAACATCTAAAATATAATACCGGCCGCCAATCGTCAGATTGCAGATCTGATCTCCGAAAATGCAAAATACCGAGATGAGTATCTGCATACTGATCTCGGTATTTTGTGTTAAAAGACTCTAATGCTCTTTAAAGCTGAGCAAGCTGAATGAATACAGGATTGTTTGCAGGAGCTTCTACTCCGGCAGTCAGCTTTCCGTCTTCGCCTACAGCATATGCTCTGATGACCATATCCGGGCGTACCGGTACGAGGAGTGTCTTGCCGTCCGGAAGGAGCTGCATGTCACGCACACCGTCCTTAGGATCTGCAGGTGTCTTGCCTACGCTGATCTCTTCAACCTGTGTAAGCTTGCCGTCCTTAGCGATGGCAAATCCGACGATAGTGTCCACACCGCGGTTGTTGACATATACATACTTGCCGTCAGGTGTGATCTGTACTGTAGCAAGCTCGTTGCGCTTTGTATTGCCTGCAGGTACTGTGCTCTGCTTATCCGCGAATGAAAGAATGCCTGTCTCATCATCGAAATTGAATGCCCAGATCTCTGATGAGAATTCGCATGTCATGAAAGCATGGCCGTTGTTGTCAAATGCGATATGTCTCGGTCCTACACGCTTAGGTGTCTGGAAGATAGATGCAAGCTCAATCTCACCCGGAACTACCTTATATACGTATATTCTCTCTGCAGCCTTATCGCAAAGTGCAACCCACTTGCCTGACGGGCTCACTACGACGATATGAGCGTGAGAGTTGGCCTGTGAATGGCCGCCTGCCTGTGGTGATGGGCACGGATCCATGCCATGTCCTGTAAGTACCTGGCAGTCACATGCCTCACCGATAGCTCCGTCCTCGCCTATAGGATACATACCGATACATGCATCGTCATATACGAATTGGTTTACGAACTTGCCGTCTGTCGTCTCAACGATCTTGATGACATGATCGAATTTGCCATGTGATGCTATATAGATATAATCCTCATTGTGAGCAACGGCTACAGATGCTGTAGAGCATCCGAGTGTTGGCTGCTTGTTGATGAATGTCAGCTTGCCTGACTCAGGGTCAACCTTGAATGCATACATGCATGTAGGGTTCTTGTCATTTCTTCCCGCATCCTTTCTCTCGTCTACGGAATAAAGGACCTTTTTATTCTTTGCATAAGCAAGAAAGCCTGCATATTGCGGATTGGGGGATACGCCTGCACCCTCGATCTTCTTGATAGAGCTTCCGTCGGGAGCTATTTCATAAGCGTCTATACCGCCTCCGCAGGGGCCGTCACCTATGCCGACATAAGCGATTAATTTTCCCATTGTAGGATACCTCCGTTTTAATATTAAATGTCCAGATCATATATCAAACGTCTAAGTCATATGTCTGAGACAATTATCCGATCTACCGGTTTATTTCTTATGAAGCTCCGGAAGTGTGTTCGGATTAACAGGGATGCCGGGACGTCCCGGATACTTAGCTTCGATCTCTTTAAGTCTCGGATCGTCAAGGCAATTCAGCCAGCCATCCTTGTAAACTTCGAAATCACCTGTGAACTCTTTGCCTGATCCGTCCTCAATGAACTTCTTATCTCCGAAATGAAGAGTAAGAGACGGGCAAAGAAGATCTGCTGTGATATGCGGATAGAAGTTGTATTTTGCATTTCCGCCTGCTGATCCTACATGCCAATGAACATCATTGTAATTTGAATGCTCGATAGTACGACGATAAATGTCATGCGGGCACTCATACTTTGTAACCTTAGCATTAGGATGGATACCGAAGTGGAACTTCTCAAATCCCCACATTCTCTCATCTGTCTTTGTCTCAAGCTCTTTGATGAACTTGTAAAGAAGCTTAGCTTCCTTGCCGCCCTCGATAGCTACCATCTTGCAGTTCTCTACCTCGATATGGATAGGTTCATCCCAATATGGTGAAATACCGATATACTGAGCCCACCATGGAAGCATCTCTGTGAAGTAGATATCACCGTTTACTTCCTTGCAGTCGATAGGAGGATGTACCCACTCAGGAGTAGGAAGATAATGAGAGTTATCCTTTCTCCATGAATTGTATGGCATTCCAGGAACACCGCTCTTAGCTATATCCTTGTATGCAGGGCTTACGATAGTACCTGTAAGCTTTGTGCCGTTAGGATCTGTCATTGTAAACGGTACAGGCTCTTTGCAGGCATTGAAAGGCTCTGAAGAGATGTAACGGATGTTGTTTACAAGCTCTGAAGGTGTCTGAGCCCACTTTGTGCACATAAGATCTGCTGTTACAGGGAAGAGACGTACAAACCATGTACCGCTGTCATAATCTCTGATCTCTCTCTGCTTCTCAGGACGAAGCGGAAATCTCTTCTTTCCTTCTTCGCTCATACGGTTAGGATCTCCCTCATGTGAACGCTCTACATGATCACGGAACTCGGCGATCTCCTCTACAGGCATCTGCCAAGAGGTGTTGATAAGAATATCGCATGCTGATACAGCAGCCTTAACTACCGGCGGATATCTCCACTCATGTACCTGCTGAGGATCGTCTACCCAAAGGATAGATACCTTGTGTCCGCGGCTTGTGAATGCTGTAGAAACCCATGAAACAGCCTCTTCATCAATGAGATTCTCTCCGTTATAAAGACCATCCTTGTGTGCAAGGATAACAACTTCCTTAGGATCGTCATTCATGTCAACAACCTTGTCAACGAGATCCTGCAGGAATGTCCATGCAGCTTCCGGTATTCCGACCTGAATCTTGCCCATTTTAAAATTCCTCCTTAAATTGAAATGATACCTTCAGTAACCTCTACTGAATATTGCAAAAAAATAAAGCGAATACATCAGCCGGACTTACGCCACTGTGCAACTCGCTTCTTGTCATTATTTTACGAGAAGATTTCGCAAATGTCCACCACTTTTTGCTTTGTTTTTCAACTTTTTTACTATTGCAAGTGCCCTTTTTGTAGCATTTCGCTAAATTGCCACCCCTTATCCAAAAAGAGTCTCCACTGCTCATTTTCACAAAACGAAGTCGTCACCTGCTGTGTCGCAGAAAACGCAGCTTGTCTTTGCGGCATAGCTCGCTTGCAAGCTGCTCAGATAAATGATATGCAAGAGACCATTTGGCACTGTGGTATACTGCCGCGTTCAAAATCTAAAGAATTGCAGTTTTTATAAAAATTGAGACAGCCTGTGTCAGAAACACAGGCCGCCCCAACAGATCATATTTATTCGGGTACTACCGACTGATCATCAAAATATATTATCTTATGCCGCAATAAGCTCTGCCGCTATGACTATGATATTCAGCATCATTCCCATCTTGGCAAGACTTGACATACCGGAGACGAGATGTACTCTCCACGCTGTCCTCTTCGATGCACATACCATGCATGCTATGCCAAGCAGAAGAGCTATGATATTTATCAGATAGACCTCAAGTGCCACTGCCGTTATATCAGTCTTGCCGCCGATAGCCGCAACGAAGAAGCCCACAAGACTCAAAACGAAGCAGATCACAGCGAAAGCAACAGCAAGTATTGACCAAATTTTACTTTTCATTTCCTTCCTCCGTTATACTCCGAGCCACTTTTTCTTGGTCTCTTCATCATGAACCAGATCCTGTGGATAGCATCTGTGGACCAGCTGTCCCTGGCTCATGATATATACATAATCGGCAACTCCCACAGCCATGTTGAAATTCTGTTCGGCGAGGAATACCGTAAGCTTGCCCTTAAGAGTCTGAATAACATCTCCTATCTGCTTGATGACCATAGGTGCAAGTCCCTCCGAGGGCTCATCCATGATCAGAAGATCGGGATTGGTCATAAGAGCACGTCCTATCGCCAGCATCTGCTGCTCACCTCCCGACAAAAGGTTGCCGTAGGTGCCTGCTCTTTCCTTGAGTATCGGGAAGAAATCATATACACGATCAAGGTTCCACGCGTCCGGCTTGTCCTGTCCTTTTGCGCCTATAAGGAGATTTTCCTTTGTAGTAAGAGACGGGAATATACCTCTGCCCTGAGGCACATATGATATGCCTTTTCTTGCTATCTTGTAGCTTTCCTCTCCTCCTATGCTCTCTCCCTTGAACATTATCTTGCCGTTTCTCGGGGGATTGATGCCCACGATCGATCTCATGAGCGTGGTCTTGCCCATACCGTTTCGGCCGAGGAGTGTGACTACCTTTCCTTCATGTATATCCATCGAAAGATCGTATATGACCTGAAGATTGCCATATGACACGTCTATATTATGTATCTCGAGCATATTATATGTATCAGCCATTATGCATCCTCCTCATTCTTTTCTTTATTTTCCAGGATATCCTTTGCGTCGGCATCATATGTATCGCCCTCATCGCTTCCGAGATAAATCTCCTGTACCTTAGGATTGTTTGCGATCTCCTCCGGCGTTCCGTGAGCGATGATCTGGCCGAAATAAAGCACGCTGATAGAGTCTGCGAGATTGAATACAAGATCCATATCATGGGCTACAAAAAGCATTGTCGTATCGCCGTTCAGCTTGCGAAGTGTCTTTGTAAAGGCACCGACCTCCGCTGTCGGAAGTCCAGCGGACGGCTCGTCAAGCAATATAAGACTCGGCGAGGATGCATATGCAAGAAGCATCTCAAGCATTCTCTGCTCTCCGTATGACAGGAGTGTAGGTGACTCCTCTCTCTTTTCCCACATGCCTATCGTCTCGAGCAGCTCATGTGCCCTCTCAAGCAGATCGGTCCTTGCCTCGAACTTGTTGATGAGCCTCATATGATTGGTCTCACTGCCATAGAGTGCGAGAAGTACATTCTGGAGGATATTCATCTGCCAGAACAGATTATTTACCTGGAAGGACTTGCCTATACCGAGATGCAGTCTCTTATTCGGCGACATCTTCGTGATATCATATGGTGATATCACGCCGGTCTTGGGATCCTCTCTGTGCATGACGATCTTGCCCGCGGTCGCAGGTCCCTGTCCGCCTATGGTATTGAGAAGTGTACTTTTTCCGGCGCCGTTCGGTCCGATAAGTGCCATCTTCTCTCCGCGCTTTATCTCAAAGGTTACATCCTTTAATATCTTCAGACCGCCAAAAGCTTTATCAAGATGAGCTACTTCAATGATATTTTCCTTACTCATATGGAAGCCTCCTCCTTTATGCTTTTCTCAGGTTTGTCCTGTTTGATGAAATTCTTCTTAAACAGCTTGTATCCGACATTGTTCCAGAATTTCTGAAGGAATGGCGCGAAGCCGTTGTTCAGGAAGATAACGCATACGACATATATAAGTCCGAGTATGAGCTGCCATCTGTCCGGGAAGAGTATGCCGGCATAATCCTGTACGAGGATAATGATGGCCGCACCTATCATCGGTCCCCACAGCGTTCCGCCGCCGCCTATGATGACCATAAGCATAGGCATAGCCGATGTGGACAATGTGAAGATATTCGGTGTAACAGTCTTAAATCTGTATGCATAGAGCATGCCCGCGATACCTGCGAAGACACCCGCGATGATGACTGCTGTATATCTGAGCTGCCATGTGTTGAAGCCGAGTGCTCTCATACGTCCCTCATTGCCCTTTACGCCCTTAAGCGATGTACCGAACGAGGATCTCATGAATTTATGCAGGATGAAGAAGCTTATCACTACTATGATCAATGCGAAGAAATACATCTTCAGATTGACAGTATCGCCTCTCCACCATTCGTTCCAGAACTCAGTATGTGCGCTTGACAGACCGAAGTTCGGCTTGTTGGTGAACATCTCACCGTCTGTACCTCCGGTGAGACCCTTGAAGCTCTTGGCCATTTCAGCAAGGAGCTGTGAAAATGCCATGGTAACCAGCAGGAAGTTGGTGCCCGTGAGCTTGAGTGTGAAATATCCGATCACAGCCGCAAGCAGAGCGCATACTATAATGGTTATGAGGAGCAGCAGCCAGAAGGATGACATGTTCAGCTTGTTGTTCAGGAGTACTACAAGATATGCTCCCATGCCGAAATATGCCGCATGTCCGAATGATCTGTTGCCCGTATATCCCATGACAACGTCAAGGCTGGCTGCAAACAGGGCATAGATCAATATCTCTGTAAGTATGTTCTGCGTAGATGATGATGTGATGAGCGGCAGAACGATGGCAAGGATCAGGAAAAATGCATATGGTGCAAATCTGTATCCCTTTACCTTTGTCCTGATGCCGGCCTGCTTCATATCAAGCATAGACGCGAGGAACTTTGGCTTTTCTATAGCTTTTGTGGAGGAATAATTGTCCGCTGCTTTATCTATATCGATCTTGCGTCCCATAATACCCTGAGGTCTTATGACGAGTATGATGATAAGAACGACATATATAAAGAAGGATGATATGCCCGAAAACCACAATGAGCTGAAGGAATTGACAACACCGAGAATAAGTCCGCCTATGAGAGCTCCCGGTATGGATCCCGATCCGCCGACAACGACTACTATGATGGAATTGAGCAATACATTCCATCCTGTATTCTGGTCTATGGTAACTATAGATCCGCCTATGATGGCACTGATGCCGGCAATAGCCGATCCGAGTACAAATACGAAGGCAAAAAGCGTCTTCTTATTCAGTCCCATCGTACCTGCTATAGTTCCGTTGTCCATGCCCGCACGAACCTTCGCTCCTATGCTGGTCTTCTCCTGCATAACATAGAGCGCTATAGCCGCGATAATACCGAATATGATAACGAAAAGCCTCAGGAATGATACCTGGAATGTGCCTATCGTAATGCTGTTGTTCATAAGAAACTTAGGAACCGGCGCTGCTATTGCCTGTCCGCCGAAGATCCAAAGTGATGCGTTCGTGATAATGTTTATAAGTCCGATGGTAAGCAAAACCTGACTCATAGGTGATGCATACAGCGGACGCAGGAAGCCTATCTCTATGCCCAGTCCCAACAATCCGGCCAGGACTCCTGCTGCTATGATCGCGATGATCCATGCGACTGTGGTACTGAAATCAGGACTTGCATTTATGATCGCCTGATATACAAAACAGCCGAAATATCCCGAAACCATGAATATCGCGCCGTGGGACATATTTACAACACGCAGCAGACCCATAGTAAGAGTCATGCCGGTTGCAATAAGAAACAGAATAAGACCGTAGGCTATTCCGTTAACTAATGTCGCCAAAATAGTACCCATAAATATCTCCTTTAAGCCGAAGATCCATATCTTTGCAGATCTTCTGAAAATCTTTCTTCATCTATAACTGATCTTATCATACAGAATGGGGCATCATCGATATTGCTATAATGCCCCATTCTGTTATTTAACTGTCTAGGTCAGTTGTCAAAGGATTACACCGGTGTCTCTTCTCAGCCTGTGTAAGCTGATCCGTCGTAGTTGTATCCGAGGTAAGGAACCTGCTCATATGTCTTCTGAACCTCATAGTTGTATGTACCGTCATCAAGTTCAACAGTATTTACAACATAGACGTCCTTTGTTCCTATAGTCGAATCAGCCGGGAATGAAAGGTGTCCTTCAGGTCCGTCGATCTCAGTTGCAAGGATAGCATCCCTGAGTGCTGTAGGATCTGTATCTCCGTTTGTGCTGTCAAGAGCGGTAAGGAAGAGCTGAAGTGCCTGATATACTGCGCCCGGAAGGTTGTTGCCAAGCGGAACCTCGCCAAACTCTGCTTCCCATTCTTCTGCAAGAAGCTTGTTTGCTTCGTTGTCGATAGAATATGCATAGTTGATAGGTGCGCAAAGTCCATCCTCGATAAGAGCAGCTACGATATCCTCATCAAGCTCATCCATTACATATGAATCTGTAAATCCGCCGTGCATTGTTGCAAATATAGGCATTGTCTCATATGCTCCCGATGAATACCATTCCTTATAGAATGCGAGTGCGTCAGATGATGATGTCCATCCTACAATAGCCTCTGCTCCGGAATTCTTCATGCTGGTAAGATATGATGACCAGTCTGAAGTACCCTGCGGTACAGGTGTAGCAGCGCCGTCTACAACAGTTCCGCCCATAGCTGTAAAGCATGTTACGAAAGGATCTACATAATTATTTCCGCCTACTGTATCCTGCTTGAAGCAATATACATTTCTGATGCCAAGATCATTGTAGATGTAGTCAGCCATAACTGTAGGGAACGGTGATGTGCCGCCGCCCTCAGCTATAACCCACTCAGAAAGTGTGGTGAAGAATACCGGTGTGCCGTTGTAAAGGATAAGCGGAACTCCGTTGTCGGCAAGGTAAGAAGCTACTGCCTTCTTATGTCCGATCTGTGTAGGTCCGAATATTGCAACGCATCCCTGTGAAAGCATTGACTCTGCCATAGTTGCGGCCTTGTCTGAGTTCGACTGGCAGTCACCTTCAACGACCTCTACTGTCCATCCTGTGGTCTTCTCAAGATACTTCACTGCAAAGCCGAATGCCTTTTGAGCAACCGCGCCCGTGATAGCCTCTGTGCCTGTTATGTCAAGGAGATGGCCAACCTTAACTGTACCTTTTGATTCTACGCCGTCTTCTGTGCTTTCTTCAGCAGCAGATGTCTGCTCATTTGCAGCTGTGGTCTCTTCTTCCGAGCTGCCTCCTGAACATGCAGCAAGTAAAGATACTACCATCGCCATGCCGAGCAATAAGGCAACGATCCTCTTTTTCATCTTAATTTCCTCCTAATTAATTGTAAAAATTACCAGTTTGTCCTTTGCAATTTCTGCGGTCATTATGTAATTTGCCGCTTATTTTGTCAATATATCAATCAAAACAACAAAATTTATGCGTACCATACATAAAAAAAGCAACCGCCGTTTTCCATGTGTTTTCTTTGCATTTCCGATTTTCTTTTTTGCATACAAAAAAAGATGTGCACCGTCAATCCGAGATTGATAGTGCACATCCTCATTTTACATGCTCCGGTAAGACTCCTCCGGTGCTGTTTTTTTAGGTGCTGTTTTTTAGGTGCTGTTTTTTTGATGCTGTTTTTTAGGTGCCGTTTTTTTAGGTGTTTCCTGTCAAATGTTTTTCTTTAAGGC
>CAZGVB010000033.1:13387-14836 GCA_964528825.1 uncultured Parasporobacterium sp. | reverse complement strand
TGGACATCCCAAAACATTTGGTAGATCTCGTTCCACGAATCACTATGAGCATGATACATATTGCTCCAGCTGTCAGAATAAGTGTCATACATGTCAGACCAGGTTTCGGAATATTCGTTGTAGTCGATGTTGTCTGATTCATCGCAGATTACGTCATCACATTGGTCGTATACATCGTCGAAAGCGTCATTCCATGCGTCATAGTAATCATCCATGCAATCATTCCAGGTATCATAGAAATCCTCCATCGCGTTGTACCAGGTTTCATAATCATCGGGGACATAGTAAGATACTTCTTTGAAATAATCCAGTGCGGCTGTTTTTGCTGAAGAATACAGAGCATCGGCATCATTTATCGAAGTCGTGTAAAAATCTGATACTTCCCGTTTGTTATTTTTATAAGAATCATAATCCTCAATCATATCTATGATTTCTTCGGAAGCTTTAGTCACGGCATCGGCGGCAAGGTCAAATTTTTCGTACATTTCATCAAGCATGTCGGTCAGATCACCGTCAGCCTTTCCCGCTTTATTATCAGCCGCACTTTCACTATCAGATGCTCCGCCCCCACATCCTGCCATAAGCTCAACAGCCATTATCATCATTACCGTCAATCCTATTAATTTTTTCATTTCTTACCTCCTTTATAATATCTGCAACAAACCTATTCAAAGAGTCCAAGACCTCATTTGACAGCTCTGCCGGCATATACATCTTTGAATGGCTGACACCGAGCAGATAATCCGTACTTACTCCAAGAACTATTGAGAGTGTTATCAGATTCTGCAGCTTGGGCTCTATTTCTCCGAGCTCATACCTGGCCACGGTAGTCCTTGCGAGCCCGAGTGCCTCAGCCAGCTCCTCCTGCGTCATGCCTTTTTCCAAACGTGCCTTTTTTATTCTGTTTCCAAGACTTAACATAACATTGATATTTGTTACCATTGCCTGATATTAACCTAACGCATGATTTTTTTACATCACATGCCGGTAACACTTTGTTACTAATGGTAACCCCGCTCCTTTTCTGTAGATTCGGATCTTGCATCCGCAACAGAAAATGTTTTTTTCGCGAGCGAGCTAAATTGTAATGAAAATTTTTGTACGGGGGGGTAAGCATTGACATTGTGGATGAAAAAGAATAAAGTCAGAGAATCGGAAAAGGGATGTAACCTGTAAAGTATGAAAATAAAGTTATAAAAACATGGGAGAATGAAAATGAGAAGACGAAATATTTTTATAAGATTACTCAGTGTGATCTTAGTCTTCATATTAACGTTTGGAATGGGCGAGATCAGAGTGCCCGCGGAGGAGACGACAATAGTTGCGTCCGGCAATTGCGGTACAAATGTCACATGGACATTATACAGCACGGGTTTGCTGACTATCAGCGGTGAAGGGGCGATGCAGGACTATAAAAGCACCATGGGCTCTCCATTGAATTCGTATCGC
>CAZGVB010000033.1:0-13287 GCA_964528825.1 uncultured Parasporobacterium sp. | reverse complement strand
CTATTGCACTTCGCTTGCAAGCATAACAATACCTGACAGTGTGACGAGCATCGGATCCCGTGCATTCTACTATTGCACTTCGCTTGCAAGCATAACAATACCTGACAGTGTGACGAGCATCGGAAGTGATGCATTTTACCAGTGCAGCGCACTTACTGATGTGTATTATGAAGGGACGGCAGAACAGCTGAGTAACATCTGCGACACAGGCAACGGTTCTTTAACATCAGCGACAATACATTGTACCTGCGGCGAGGGTCTGACATGGACATTTGAAAACGGTACTCTCACCATCAGCGGAGATGGAGCGATATCTGATTACACTTGGAGAGGAGCTCCGTGGAATTCGATTCGTACAAGCATTACCGATGTGTTGATCGGGGATGGTGTGACAGGTATTGGAAGTTATCCGTTCTCGGATTGCAAGTTTACAAACATAACACTTCCTGACAGCATAATAAACATAGGCAGCTATGCGTTTTATGGCTGCGGCGCACTTGAGAGCATAACAATTCCCGATAGCGTGACGAGCATTGGGAACAAGGCATTTTCCGGCTGCAGCGTTCTGACTGATATATATTTTGACGGTACGGCAGCAAAGTGGAGTGCGCTTACGGAAAGCTGCGAAGGACTTGATGGAGTAACTGTACACTATCCCTGCGGCGACGATCTGACATGGACATTCAAGGACGGCATTCTCACCATAGAAGGTGAAGGAGAGATACCGGATTTCAGTGATAGCAGCACTGCACCGTGGTATTTGTTCAGAGAGAATATCACTGATGTGGTGATAGAAGATGGCGTAACAAGCATCGGAAGCAATGCATTCAAAGAGTATAGCGCACTTGCGAATATAACGTTTTCCGGCAGCATTACTAATATCGAAACTAATGCATTTTCCGGCTGCAGTGCTCTGACTTATATATATTTTGACGGTACGGCAGCAAAGTGGAGTACACTTACGGAAGGCTGTGAAGGATTTGATGCCGCAACGGTACATTATCCCTGCGGTGACAATCTGACATGGATGTTCAAAGACGGCATTCTCACCATAAGCGGCAAGGGGACTATTCCGGATTACAGCGACGGCAGCGCCGCGCCGTGGTATTCTCTCAGGGAGAATATCACAAGTGTGGTAATAGAAAGCGGCGTGACCGGTGTCGGAAATAATGCATTCAGTGATTGTACCGCACTTGAGAGCGTAGAGGTTCCTGACAGCGTGACGGGCATCGGAAGCAGTGCGTTCCATGGCTGCAATGCATTAAAGAAAATAGCGATACCTTCCGGCTTGACAAATATCGGAGAAGGTGCGTTCCAAGGATGCAATTCTCTCTCAAACATAGATGTGAACAGTGAAAATAAAAATTATTGCAGTGATGGAGGCGTGCTGTTCAATAAGGAAAAGACAACATTGATTCAATATCCGTCTGCAAAAGAGGGAACGGAATATGTGATTCCTGACAGTGTAACTGACATCGGAGAAGGAGCATTCGGGGATTGCAGCGCACTTGTGAGCATAGAGATCTCAGACAGCGTAACGAGCATCGAAGAAAATGCTTTCGCAGGATGCACCGCTTTGACGGATATATATTATGCTGGTACACCTGCGCAGTGGAATGCGATCAAATGTGCCGCAGGTAATGATACCTTACTATCCGCGGCAATCCATTATGTCATTGGAGATGATCTGTCATGGACGCTTAAAGACGGCATTCTTACCATAGAAGGTGAAGGTGAGATACCGGATTATGGCGAAAGCAGCGCTGCACCGTGGTATTCGCTCAGGGAGAGTATCACAGACGTGGTGATAGGAGACGGTGTGACGAGCGTCGGCATGTATGCTTTTGCCGATTGTACTGCGCTTGAGAGTGTGACGCTTTCTGATAGTGTGGTGACTATCTGGAGTCACGCATTCAGCGGCTGCAGTGCACTTAAAAAGTTGACACTTTCAGGCAGTATGAAGACTATAGAGAGTTTGGCATTTACCGGGTGCAGTGCTCTGACGGATGTATATTATACGGGCACGCTGTCAACATGGAATACACTTGCAAAAGACTGTGAGGACCTTGACAACGTAACCGTGCATTACAGCTTTGGAGACAATCTGTCATGGACATTCAAAGACGGCATTCTCACCATAAGCGGCAGCGGATCAATGCCGAATTACAGCGAAAACAGTGCTGCACCGTGGTATTCGCTTGGAGATAATATCACTGAGGTGGTGATAAAAGAAGGCGTGACGAGCATCGGAAGCAATGCAATCAGAGGTTATAGTGCATTAAAAACGGTGACGATACCGGCAAGTGTGACGAACATCGGAAGTAATGCGATCTTCGGCTGCAGCTCTCTTACAAGCATAGAGGTGAATGAAGATAATACTGCTTACAGCAGCGAGGAGGGTGTGCTGTTCAATAAGAATAAGACAACGCTGATCCAATATCCTGCGGGCAAAATAAAAACAATCTATGTGATACCGGAGAGCGTAACGAGTATCGGAGCTGATGCGTTCTGGTGCAGTCAATTGACGAGCGTAACGATTCCGGACGGTATGATAAGTATCGGAAAAGGTGCATTCGAGTTCTGCAGATCACTTACAAGTATCACGATTCCAGACAGTGTGACGAGTATCGGAGAAGGTGCGTTCTCCGCCTGCAGCGCGCTGGAAAGCGTAAGAATCGGAAACAGGGTTACAAGTATTGAAAGTGCCACATTTTCAAATTGCAGCGCGCTTAAGCATATATTGGTTCCAAATAGCGTAACGAGTATCGGACAGATGGCATTCTGCTATTGCACTTCACTTGAGAGCTTCACGGTCCCATCGGGAGTGAAAAGCATCGAAATGAGCACTTTTATGAGCTGCAGTGCGCTTAAGAGCATTACGATTCCAAGCAGTATGACGAGTGTCGGAACCTGGGCATTTTTAAGCTGCTCCGCTCTTAAGGACGTATATTACTCGGGAAGCAGTACGCAGTGGAGCAAAGTCAACAAGGGAATTAGAAATGACTGCCTTACCGCTGCAACAGTACATTACAATACACAATATGGCTATTGCGGCGATAATGTGACATGGACATTCAAGAACAACACGCTCACCATAGAAGGTACGGATGAGATGTGGAATTATACCAAGCAGGGCGATGCTCCGTGGTATTTCCTCCGAGGAAAGATTACTAAGGTAATCGTAAAAGAGGGTGTGACAAGTATCGGAGGTTACGCACTTGCAGGCTGCGATAAAATGACGAGTCTGACAATGCCAAGCATTATTCTGAGCATCGGAGACGGGGCATTTGCAGGCTGCAGCACGGTGACAAGTATTACAATCCCCGATTACGCGATCATCGGAAGTTATGCATTCTCCGGATGTACGGGGCTTAAGAGTATCACGATCCCGGAAAACACGGCCTATATCGAGGATTGTATATTTGACGGCTGCAGCGCATTGACGGAGATTCATTATGACGCCGCATCGGCCGAACTTCTCGGGTCAGTCGGGCCGTTCCGAAATGCAGCCTCGTACTCAAGCGGAATCTGCGTATATATCGGTGAAAGTGTCAAAAAGATACCCGCAGGATTATTTGCAAACAGCGGCATTCGCGAATTCTATTTTGAAGGCGATGTACCTGAGGCGGGTGCGGACGCATTTGCAAGCGGCAGTGATACAGCTTACGGATTCTACCCATTGCACAACGATACGTGGACGGAAGAGGCAAGGAGCCGGTGCAGCTCGCAGCTTGTCTGGATAGGATATTGCGGTGCGGATGTCTCTTCCGCTGTATGCAATATCGATAAAAGCTCATATACAGCAGGTGAGAGCTTAAGTCAGGGAATCAGCATGACCGTAACATATGCAGACGGCTGCATACAGGAAATTCCTTATGACCTGCTTAATATCGGCAGCTGTGATATGTCAACCACCGGACGGAAGACGATAAAGGTCACCTATAAGGATATTACATCCAGTCTTAAAATTTATGTGAATGCGAAAGATATTGCTGTAACAGGGATATCTCTTGATAAAACGAGTATAACAATAAATACAGGAGAAAAGATCCGGCTCAAAGCCACTGTTGCACCTGAAACGGCAGCAAACAAAAACGTGACATGGAATGCAGGAGATACGGGCATTGTACAGGTATCGTCCGACGGCACAGTTACCGCACTTGCCTATGGCAAGACGACAGTGACAGCTGTGACAGAGGACGGAGGCTTTGCTGCCACATGTACTGTCCAGACAAGATTCTATGATGTAACGGAAGGTAAAGTGGCGAGCGGTGCGATCACAAGCGGAGAGTTCGAAAGAACCTACTGGGCGGCCGATATGGGCATCGTAAAGGGCAAGAAGGATACAAACGGAACGCCTTATTTTGACAGGATCGGCAATACGACCAGAGCACAGATGGCTGTAATGCTCTACAGACTTGCGAAGATCATAGATCCGTCTTCAGCTGCAAAGGCACTTGAAAAAGGCAGGTCATCTGCGAGATTCACAGACCTCGGAGGAGTTTCCGCGGGTGCTGTTGAAGGTATATATTGGGCAGTCGGTGCGGGTATCACAAAGGGATATACGGAGTCAAACGGCACTGTAACATACAGGCCGAACAATTCAATCTCCAGAGCATCTACCATCGTCATGCTTTACCGCATGGCAGGTAAACCCACAGTTACAGCAGCATATACGGGATTTACGGATGTAGACGGCATTTTGGATCGGTCTTCAGATACATACAAGGCCATCGCATGGGCGAAGGCAACCGGCATCACAAAGGGTGTTAACCAGGCGGATAACACGGTTATATTTGACAGAGTAAGCAATATCCAGAGAAGACAGATGGTGACATTTATCAACAGATATTATCTGTTGATAAATGAATAAGAAAGTCGGTTATCACCGGGATAGGCGAATTAAAAGCGGATATGCTATTGATGAACATACCGGTATTGATCTGCAGCAGGCAAAGCAGCAGATTAATACCGGGCTAAAGAATGAGGCCAAACGCTGTACAGAGATGTGCGGTGTTTGGCTTTTTTTGTGTTTGGCCTCCTTTATATTCCGGTGGTGAGCAAAAAAATTCTGTAACAGCGACTTATAGGACAGCAGATTTCACATGAGCAGTACTAAAGATTGGATAGATGAGAGTGGTATCAACCTCGGTTGTAAAGTAAGATGCGCCTCTCTCGGGCTAACGATTCCGGATAGTGACTCGGGATAGTTACCGGATTTTTGCTGTTGACAACGTGCTGATCACATGATATAAATAAGCGTACTATGATAGGTAGTACAGTTAAGACAACGAACATTAAAGATAACAGAAAGGGGGAGCTAATGTGTTTCAGATAGATCCTATGTCCCGCACACCTGTATATGAGCAGATCGTAGATCAGGCGGAAAGATTTATACTTGTGGGATTGTTAAAGGAAGGAGATCAGCTTCCGTCTGTAAGAAGCCTGTCTGTCGAGCTCTCGGTTAATCCGAATACCATACAAAAGGCATTCAGTGAGCTGACGAGCAGAGGGCTTACGATATCGGTTCCCGGAAGGGGAAGCTTCATAAGCGGCAAGGCGCTGGATATCATCAAGGAAAAGAATCGTGATAAGACGGACGATTTTATATTGCTTGTCAAAAAGCTTCTCAGAGCGGGAATGAGTGAGGAGGAGCTTAAAGATATCATAAGCAGAGCCAAGGCTGAAATAGGAGGTGAGAGTGATGATAGAGGTTAAAGGTCTGACAAAGAGATTCGGCACCTTTACGGCGCTTGATAATATAAGCTGTACCATACAGGACAATTGCATATATGGTCTGGTCGGATCGAACGGCGCGGGAAAGTCCACCTTGCTGCGCATTCTGTCGGGAGTATATAAGCCTGACTTAGGAGAGGCACTGGTAGACGGAAGCCCTATATTTGAAAATCCATCCGTCAAATCAAGGATAGTATATGTTCCGGACGAGCTTTATTATATCTCGGGCGGCAGCATGAAGCAGATGGCGGTGATGTACGCATCGCTCTATCCGGGCTTTGATAAGCAGAAGTTCTTCCGCATGGCAAATGAGCTCGGACTTGATACAAACAAGAGTCTTAATACATTTTCAAAGGGTATGAGAAGGCAGAGCCTGACGATACTCGGACTTGCCGCCAATCCGGATTATATTTATTTTGATGAGACGTTTGACGGATTGGACCCCGTAGTGCGTACATTTATAAAAAAGATCATAGTAGAGGAAATGAACAGCAGGGGTGCTACTGCCATTATTACGAGTCACTCCCTGCGCGAGCTTGAGGATACGTGCGATCAGCTTGCTCTGCTGCACAAGGGAGGCTTGATATTCGAAAGTGATATCAGCGGCATAAAGACATCCAGATATAAGGTTCAGATAGCATTTGACAGGCCTTTTGAGAGGAGTGATTTCAAGGATATAGATATTACTCTGTTCAAAAAGTCCGGTTCCGTAGCGACCCTTATAATCAACGGCAAAAGGGATGAGACTCTGGAAAAGCTGAGAGCAATGCATCCGGTGATATTGGATATACTTCCGTTGTCACTTGAAGAGGTATTTACATATGAGATGCGTGCTCTCGGATATTCATTTGATATAGACGAGGAAGGAGGCATAAGTAAATGAACAGGAGAAGCTTGTCAGCAGGTCTCTATAAGGACGGCCTTCGAAGAATAAAGGTTCCGGCTATCATTTTTGCGGCCGTGATCTTCCTTATGCAATTTATAGTTCCTATAACAAGCAGCGGCTTTGCCGATTCCCTCGGCGATTTATCCAGAGAGGTCATGAACGCGAGCAAGATAATGGCATCGATGTCGATTGTGCCCGTTGTGATGACGCCTATATTGATCCTGGTGATGTTTTTCGCATTCAACAGAAGAAGCTCCGCGGATTTTTATCACAGCCTTCCATATACAAGGGAATGCATATTCTTCAGCTGGACTGCGGCGGCTCTTACCGTGTCGACCTTGCTTGTTATTTTCGGCACCGCCCTCGGATATGTATCACGCATTATGTTCCCGAGGCTGTATATAGTAAGTCTTGCAGGTATGGGAGATATGCTGCTGTCGATATTTGCAGCCATGATATTCGGGGCGGCCTGCACGCTCATCGGCATGAGCCTTACGGGTACATTTATCAGCAACGCTGTATGTACATTGCTCTTTATGTTCCTCCCGAGATTTATATTGTGGGTGATAAGATCATTTATAATGGAGCTTTCGGTCGTACTCTCAAGTGAGTATTTTATCCCATGGATGAATCTCGATTATAACGTATATATTACGGGCATTCCTGAGATCTTAAGCGGCAATATCAGCATATACGGTTACGGCTCAGCCATATGGGAATTCTGGATCGGAAATATCAGACAGGACATATCGACACTGGCTATAGGCATTATATATATGATAATAGCCGCTGCATTATTTAAATGCAGACGCAGTGAGAGCGCGGGACAGAGCAGTACCGGCAGGAATATACAGCATGTTATAAGAATAGCTCTTACCTTTGCCATATCTCTTCCGGGTACATATCTTATCTTTTGTGAGGACTATGACTGGAACGAATTCGCTGTAATATCATATTCTCTGGCTTTGATCATATTCTTCGCTTATGAGATCATCACGACCAAAAGATGGAAGAATCTTCTCAGGATATTGCCGTCTCTGCCGATCGTGATAGGTCTGAATATACTTGTATGGATAGTAGCGTCTGCCACAAGCTCTGTCATACTTAACAGGCAGATATCCGCAGAAGAGGTGAGCGGCGTACGCGTATATGACGTGATCGAGGATTACTACGGCGATTCATCATATTTTTCTGACAAAGCAAATAAGGTGGAGATAAAGGATGCGGATCTTATAAATATGCTTGTGGATACATATAATGATGAGACGGAAGGCATAAAAAACGGTGAGTCATACAGGTATTATTATTCTACGGATGAGAAAGGAATTCTTTCTGAGGTATCAAAATATGAGAGACTGGTAGCATTTAATACTGACAGAGGGACAATATACAGGACGATATGGCTTACGGATCTGCAATATGAAGATGTGCTTGAGGCGGTTTCCGAAATGGAAGAATTCTATGATCTTTATACCGAGATACCGCAGCCTGAATATTCGTCAATGTATGTAAGCATAAGCGGGTATTCGGATGAGACATCTATCAGTGAGTATCTGTATGCCGACGGTCACTCGGGCTTTGATGCGGAGGATGCGAGAGAAATATATCAAACACTGACCGAGGAGCTTGCGGGGGTTGATAAGCGACAGTGGCTTGAATTTATCATAAATCACGGCGCGGAGGACAGCTGCAGCATAGTCATAAGCTACAGTGACGATTCCGCATCAAGCAATACGATAAATATAAAGCTTTCACAGCGGCTCACTCCGAAAACATATGCATTGGCATTGCAGGACGCAGCAGGCAGCCGAAACAAGGGAGACGTTGAGGGACTGATATCATATATAGACTCAATGACAGATGAGCAGTGGGAGAGCACCTGGGATTACGGATATCTAAATATTCAATATATAGCTTACAGTACGGATGCAGCCGGTAATGTATATGAAAAAGGCCTCAATATGTACAGCGGCGATGGAGTTTATGACCGGGACGACTATATAAAGATATTGAAGGATGCTCTTGCATCAGACGATGATCCGACAGAGAAGGGCTGGATATTGCTTACATACTATGCCTCATTTTATCTGGAGGATGAGGGAGAATATATAGATTATCAGGGAGAGACTGTGCTACCTCTGATCGAAGGATATGCTGATCTGCAGGATATACAGACAGGACTGACCGTGTAAAGCCATGATGCAGCTTGGGTGAGAAGCCAGGTTTTGACAAGAAGACGGAAAACAGCCTGCTCGGTGATATTCCAAGGGCCGATAAGATGATATTTTCCGTCCCATAGAATCCGAGTTAAATGTAGGGCTATAGGACAAAACGTGTCTATGGCTAATCTCGGAAGAATCAGGATAGATACAAGAAGGGGATGTGCGATATCGCACATCCCCTTCTTGATTGGTTGTTTGGTAGATCAGCCCTTTTGATCATAGAGGTGAATAGATATTTTTGCGGCAGATGCATCTGCCGTACGGCTTTTCTTATTTATATTTGTAGAAGCCTTCTCCCACTGCGATACCTGTCTTTCCGGCATCGATCATCTCCTTCAGCTTTCCTGCGATAATGCCTGACTGTGATGTGGGATCCTTTGCATCGGGCCTCATATTAACTATATTATATGCAGTCACAAGGCCGACAACATCGAGGATCTGGAAGGGTCCCTTCGGAGATCCTGTAGCAAGCCTCCATGTGAGGTCGACTGTCTGCGGATCCGCGATATCATTTGCCCATAGATACAATCCTGAATTAAGAAATGGTACCAGAACTGTATTGAGGATATATCCCGGCTGCTCCTTATGAAGGCACAGCGGTATCATATGGATAGCCTTTGCGAAAGCAACTACCATGTCGTAATTTGCCTGATCTGTGCCCGCATGTCCCATTACCTCTGCTGTATTGCCTCTCCAGATATCATTTGCGAAATGAAGCGCGAGATACTTTTCGGGTCTTCCGGTCGCCTGCGCGAACATAGATGGCAGCAGCGTGGATGAATTAGTTGCGATGATGGTCTTTTCGGGCATAAGAGGAGCAGCCTTTTTGTAGAATTCGACCTTTTGAGCAGGATCCTCTGCGAGCGCCTCTATGACAAGATCTGCATCTGCAAGTGCTTTTGCAAGGTCTGTCTCATATTTCAGCTCTGCAAGGGCCTTATCATTTGCCGCAAGGCATGCCCTATAGTCAAATGTATCCGCATCCGCAAGACCGCGGCACCAAACATATGGGCTTTTTCCTTCCGGTGTGTTCATTTTTTCAAGACAGCCTGCGTATGTCTTGTGAAGATTTTCTATTTTTGTTCTGGCTCTCTCAACGGATGCCTCGCTTCTTAACCATATAGTCACATTAAATCCCGAATATGCGGTCTGATAAGCTATCTGACTGCCGAGCACTCCGCCGCCTATAAGTACAACATTTTTGATATCCATAATAATGATTCCTTTCCGGATACTAAAGAATTGCGGCTCATCGGATGAATGATCCTCCGCGCGCACCTGTAAATATTAGTATGAAAAAAAGACATGAAAAAGAATCAGATTGACAAATTTGTATGGTACCAGTGAAAATACAAAAAAAGAGGTACTGCATAGTACCAAACCAATTACCCACCGCCTTTAGGCAGTGGGTACCCATCTGAAAAAAATGAAAGATTGATCTTATGAAAGAATAACAGACAGGCAGTATGACACCTTGCATGTATCAAGGGCTTGCTCTAATGCTCGATACAGTCTGTTGCAAACCACGGAAGACCGAGCAGCTTCATGGGTCCGGCTGCGGTGATACCGTAGAATAATATCTGTCTGCCTTGCTCTATGCCGCGTCCGAGATATTGAGTGATCGTGCCGTTGCATAGTGTACTTCCCGTGATAAGAAAGACCTTCCCCCAGGCAAAAGCACTTTCCCTGTTCCATTTGCCGCTGTTTACAACGATATGCTGAAAGAGATTGCGGGAGATATTTTCAGGATTGCGGTCAATCGTCCAAAAGTCGATGCCGCTCTCTACAAATGTCTTTACTATATATCCGTCATAGCCGACAAGAACGATATTGCTCCTGCCGAAATTCCTCGATACATATATGCATAGTTTTTTTGCATATTTTTGATGCACAGCGGGGTCGTCAGGGAATATTCCCTTAAAATGACCGAAGTGGCTCATGGCTGCATTGATCGATGCGATAGTTGCGGCGCTTATGCCGTTGTCAGTCGGGCGTATATCAAGAGCTTCCTTCAGCGTTCCTTCAAATCCGCACGGGCATTCTGTATATGCCTCGCCCTTGGTACCCTGAAAATCCGCGATCACGCGATATTCGGGCCTGTTGATGGACGTTATCTTATCACCGTCCGGCCGCAAGGTGACCTCGGGGATTCTTTCATCCGGTATATATATGGGCATATTAAGTACTTCGGGTGTGATCATCGGCAGCCTTAAAAAGTTTTCGATGATCTTGTCATAAATTTTGTAAATCGTCGTGCTTTCCATACCTTACCGCCTTTATCTGATGTTCATACTGTTTATTCCCTGACAAAGGGAATGTCGCCGAGGCATACAGAACCCTTGGAATGTATATCGTTAAATATCTGCTCCTTGTAGCCCTTTGCGGTGATCTTCAGCTGAAATGTTCCCACAGGGAGCTCCTTAAACCAGAAATCCCCGAAGGTATCCGTATATGTCTCAAGATGCAATCCCTCACCGTCTAAGACGCATAATGCATCTCGGATGACCTCTTCCTTTTCTGGGTCATATATGGTGCCGCCGATAAACTCTCCCGGGATGCCCTTATAATATACTCTCGAGTCCGGGTCATTATCAGGCTTTGAATATCCTGAGGTCTTTATAAGCTCTGCAAGCTCTTCCTCTTCACCGAACTTGAGTGCGCCTGTCTCGCATACATCAACGCATCTCGGCTGTTTGCCTTCGGCAAGCAGATGTGCACAGCCTGTACATTTTTGCGGGATATCAAGTTCCTCATTCCAATAGATCGCGCCATATGGGCATGCAGATACGATGTCCTTTTGTCCCTTTGCCTTTACGGGGTCTATTATCACAAGCCCGTCTTCTCTTTTATAGACTGCGCCGTCCTTGCCGGCAGCTATGCATGCGGCATTGTCGCAATGTCTGCAAAGAGTGGGAACGTAATACATCTTTATCTTTGGGAGCGAGCCCATGACATGCTCATGCATCTTTAACCAAAACTGGCCTGTGAGGGGCTGCTTCGCGGCATACGGCATCCATTCATTGTCGCAATGCTCGTCCTTGCATGCGAATTGGCAATTGTAGCAGCCGCTGCATCTGGATACATCTATACAAAATACCTTAGCCATGGTATACACCCTCCCCGCCGTCAGTATAATCTAAGACCCAGCCTTCTGTACATACACCGAAGGCCTTGTCATATTTGCGCTCAAAAGCCCATGGGGCACGCCTCTTCCATTCCTCCCAGTCCTCTGGAGTGACCTTTTGCACATCACACAGGAAGCTGCTTGTTGCCATGCCTGTGGAGTTCTTGCCTATGGTATGCTCGGGCGTGATATTGTTTATGGCGCCGCCTCTGTCTACCTCTTCGGGGATGATAGGATCAAGGCGCGAGCCGTGATCTACATAGCATGCCTGCTCTATAAGCCTGTCTGTAACATAGGCTCCGCACAGTACTATGCCTCTTTCGTTGAATACCTTTACTATATCGCCGTGCTTTATGCCTCGCTTTTCGGCCTCCTTTGTATTGAGCCAGCATGGCTCATACATATATCCGTCGGGCCCCTTTATCTTCATGGTCTCGACCTCGCGCGCCCATGGGATATCGTCACACTGCGCATGCATACGCCATCTTCCGTGATTGGATATGCACAACAGAGGATATTTTTTTGCTCGCTCGGATGAGATGCGCTCATCATGCCACGGGCCTTTTTCAACCCAATGCGGGACAGGCAGTCTTTCGGGATCGTCCGGAAGATATTTTTCAAGGTTGGATGAAGAATATTCAAGCAGCCCGGTAGGAGTCTCGAGAGGATATTCTTCGGGATCCTTTACGAAATCTCCGAGTCCCGGTGTGGCATCCTTGGAGGCCTCATTTACAGGAACTACGAATATCTTGCGCTCATTCCATTCCTCAAAGCTCATGGTATCCTCGCAGCCGGATGCCTTGTAGAAAAATCTTACCTTTTCCTCTTCACTGAGTCCGCCCGTATATGCTTTGACAAATTGAGGACCGAACTTCTCGAGGATCTTTACACATACCTCAAAATCACTTAAAGATTCACCCATCGGATTGATACATGGCTCTTCCTTATATACAGATACATATGTTCCGCTGGTCATATCATTGCCGATATCATGCATTTCGTGCTTCGTGCATACAGGAAGCAATATGTCCGCAAAATAGCAATCGTTTTCCATCCACGGATGCTGCACTACAAAGCATTCGATATCCGGATCTCTGTATGCCTTTTGGAACATGAAGCCGTTGTTCCAGCATGTGACATTGCATGGAGCGGTAGACCATATCATATGTACGGTACTCATGCCGGGGCGGGGATAGACATGCTTTTCAAATTGGTCATATACGGTAGGTACACGCACGTTGCCCGGGCGGGGCTTTGCGCCCGTAGAAAAGCAGCTCATTCCCATCCATTCGGCATGCTTTTCGAGTATGGCTCTCTGC
>CAZGVB010000032.1:13179-15437 GCA_964528825.1 uncultured Parasporobacterium sp. | reverse complement strand
GTAGTGATAGGCACCGTAAGATGCGGCTTTGAATATACTGATCTGAAGGAAGTCCTCATAACAGAGGCAGATATATTCGGAAGACGCATCATCAAGCGCAGAAAAAAGAGATTTACAGGCGATCCTATCAAATCCTTTACGGATCTGAACGTGGGTGACCATGTAGTACACGAACAGCACGGGATAGGACTCTATAAGGGCATAACGCGTCTGAAGAGTGACGGCGTCGAAAAGGACTATATGAAGATAGAATATGCCGGCGGCGCCAATCTTTATGTCCTTGCGACGCAATTTGACAGGATTCAGAAATATGCCGGCGGAGGCGATGTTGCTCCGAAGCTCAGTAAGCTCGGCGGCAAGGAATGGGTTCAGACCAAGACCAAGACCAAAAAGGCAGTACGCGATATAGCCGAAAAGCTCGTGCAGATATATGCGGCACGAAGAGTTAAGAAGGGATTTGTATATAGTCCCGACACTGTATGGCAGAGGGAGTTCGAGGAGAGCTTTGAATTTGAAGAGACGGATGATCAGCTGAAGGCCATAGAGGATGTGAAATCCGATATGGAGCAGGGCAAGGTCATGGACAGGCTGATATGCGGAGACGTAGGCTTCGGCAAGACCGAGGTGGCGGTGCGGGCAGCCTTTAAGGCGGTACAGGACGGCAAGCAGGTCATATTTCTCGCGCCGACCACGATACTCGTATCGCAGCATTATGAGACATTTAAGAGCCGCATGTCGGGATATCCGATAAATATCAGGATGCTGTCAAGATTTGTAAGCAGCAAGGATCAGAAGAAGATCATCGAAGAACTGAAAAGCGGCAGAGCCGATATCGTCATAGGCACGCATAAGCTGCTTTCAAAGGAGGTAGGCTTTAAGGACCCGGGACTGCTGATCATAGACGAGGAGCAAAGATTCGGCGTCGCTCATAAAGAAAAGATCAAGTCACTTAGAGAAAATATAGATGTGCTCACACTTTCTGCGACACCGATACCGCGTACCTTGCATATGAGCCTAGCGGGAATAAGGGATATGAGCCTTCTTACAGAGCCGCCTGTGGACCGCATCCCCGTGCAGACCTATGTGATGGAATATTCAAAGGAGGCAGTGACGGAGGCTATCCTCAGGGAGCATGCAAGAGGCGGCCAGGTCTATTATATATACAACAGAGTGGATTCAATAGAGGAGACGGCATCCGCGATACAGGAGATGCTGCCGACTCTTCGTGTCAGATTTGCTCACGGCCGCATGGCATCAAGAGAGCTTGAGCAGATAATGACAGATTATATAAATGGCGAGATAGACGTGCTTGTCTCCACGACTATAGTGGAATCGGGTCTTGATATACCGAATGTCAATACGATCATCATTCAGGATGCCGACAAATACGGGCTCTCGCAGCTGTACCAGCTGAGAGGACGTGTCGGCAGATCCAACAGGATGTCTTATGCATTTCTCATGTACAGGCCGGGCAAGATATTGAAGGAGATAGCCGAAGAGAGGCTCAAGGCCATAAAGGAATTTTCAGAGCTTGGCGGCGGCATACGCATTGCCATGAAGGACCTGGAGATAAGAGGTGCCGGCAATGTGCTGGGTGCAGAACAGTCGGGGCATATGGACGCCGTAGGATATGAATTGTATTGCAAGATGCTCAATGAGGCCGTGCAGCTGCTTAAAGGACAGGAGGCCGAAGAGGATTATGAGACCACTATAGATCTGAAGGTCGATGCGTATATCCCGTCGGAATATATAAAGAATGCATATGAAAAGCTGAATATGTACAAGAAGATATCTGTCATTGATAATGAGGAAAATGCCGAGGATGTGACAGAGGAGCTGAAGGATAGGTTCGGAGCGGTGCCTAAGGTAACCGAAAATCTGATAAATATCGCTCTTATAAAGTCGGCGGCTCATAAGAGATATATCACCGAGATATCCGGCGGCGGCAGCGAATATAAGATAGAGATGTTCCCCGGCGCAAAGATAGATACATATAAGATGAATGATTTCCTGAGAAAGAACGAGGGCAGGATAAAATTTGTGCATGGAAAGGCGCCGGGATTCGTATATAAAGCAGAGAAGCCGGCAAGGGGACTGGAGGATGATAAGCGCTCTCTCATGCTCTTCTTCGGTGACCTGGATGAGATAATGCAAAAGAAGTAATGTAGACGAGTAATCGTGTAGTCATACAAAAGGCGAGAGATGAGATGAGCAAAAAAACGAGCCGGGGACAGGATAAAGACAGCGAGAAGGAGAGA
>CAZGVB010000032.1:0-13079 GCA_964528825.1 uncultured Parasporobacterium sp. | reverse complement strand
TGAGATGAGCAAAAAAACGAGCCGGGGACAGGATAAAGACAGCGAGAAGGAGAGAATAAATAAGATACTTAGCCTGCTTGATGAGCATTACGGGAAGCAGGGCAGGATATGGCTTGAGCATGAGGATGCATGGCAGCTGCTGGTGGCGACTATTTTGAGCGCGCAATGTACGGATGCGAGAGTAAATATCGTAACGAAGGAGCTGTTTGAAAAATATCCGAGCATGGAGGCATTCGCATCGGCAGATATAGGAGAGCTGGAGAACGATATAAGGGCTGTCGGCTTCTATCATAATAAGGCGAAAAATATCATCCTTACAGCAAAGAAGCTGCTTTCTGAATATAACGGACAGGTGCCGTCCGATATAGACAGCTTGACATCGCTTGCAGGCGTCGGAAGAAAGACCGCAAATGTTATCCGCGGAAATATATATAACATCCCGAGCATCGTGGTGGATACTCATGTCGGCAGGATCTCGAGAAAGCTGGGACTTACGGATAGTACGGATCCGCAAAAGGCAGAGATGTATCTGGAGGGATGCCTTCCCCGGGATCATTGGATCTCATGGAACCGTCAGCTCATAGATCACGGCAGGAGCATATGCAAGGCAAGATGCCCGAAATGCAAGGATTGCTTTTTGAGAGAATATTGCCCCGGCAGAGAGGATTGATAAGCCCGAATGCAGGAAAGAGCATATTGCAATGGTACAGGTCGGAAGATAAGTGACGAAGAAAAAAGCATGGGGAAGATGATCAAAGCATAATGGCGAAGTGTAAGGCCGAAGTGTAAGGTCAAAGTGTAAGTCCGAGGCATAAGGCCGAAGTACAAGGCCAAAGTGTAAGGTCAAAGTATAGGGACGAAGTGCAAGTCCGAGGCATAAGGACGAAGTGCAAGGCTGAAGTGTAAGGTCAAAGAATGAGGACTAAATATAAAGGCGTGGGGAAATGAAATCAGCAATAGGAATAACGTCGATAAAGATATTCGGACCGCTCGGATTTGAGACGGCATACAAACTATATAAGGAAAAGGCACAGATCGTTGAGGAGCACAGGTTTCCGAAATTCTTCTTAGAGAGGTTTGAGGCTATAGCAGATGAGATGCTTATTACGGCACCGCAGGGCGAGCGCATAATATATTCTGCAGAGATAGGCGAGGGCGGTCTCTTTGCGGCTCTTTGGGAAATGGGCGAGGTACTCGGCACCGGCATGGAGATATCTCTGGAAGATATTTACATAAGGCAGGAAGTGATAGAGATGTTGGAGCTGTTTGCAGAGAGTCCTTATGAATGTTCTTCAAAGGGATGCTATCTCACGGTAGATGATATCCTTGGTAAAGACGGCAAGGTGACCTATGAGATCGCTGGGGACCTGAAAGAGGAGACGGACCTGTTTTTGTATGCGGATATCGGCCATACATGCAAAGAAAAGTCTCGCGTTGTCATCTCACAGGATGGTGAAAGATTCCTAACGCCTCCCGAAAGGCAGCAGAGCGATATAGCAGACCGCAAAAGAAAGCTGTGAGAGGCACATGTGAGAGGAGCATGCGAGACGAGCGTGCGTCACTGCGAGTGTGCTCGTTTGGGCGAAAGCCCCGCTGCTGTCAGTTGCAGCATATCATCACGCATTGCAGCGCCAAGGTTTGCCGGTATGAGATGGCTTGCGGGCGATCAACTTGCGGTGACGCTTATAGAATCTACGATATGCCGCATGGTGCGCAGCTGATCTGCCGTAAACAGCTCTTTGAATTCGGACAGATGTATAAGTGAACATTCAAAGTCACGGACAAGCTGTATGGGCCGTTGATCATATATCTCGGTGATAAGAAAAAGAGCCCCTTTTATAAGCATAGAATGACTGTCTGCGGCAATCGTAAAAATGCCGTCCTGCAAGCCCGTATGAACCCAGGTCATTGTTTGGCAATCTTTTATAAGGTCACACTCCAGTCTCTTGTCTTCTGGGATGCCCTTATAGGAGGCTCCGCACATTATAAGAAAGTCACTCCTTGCGAGCACATCATCCAGATCCTTCAGATCATTTATTATTTCTGTTTGAACATCTTCCATATCCATAATGCTTAGGCTTTTATCTGTAGAATGGATCAAAAATTCTTCATGTGAGCGCCTTGAGCCCTCGCATGCAGGTGCGAATAGCGGGCAAGTGAGGCGCAGCTTGCGAGACATATTTGTTTATGAGCTGCGTTCTGATATTAGAGAATCATAGACCAAGACGCCCAGCTCATCGGTATCCCTGACCATACCGAGCTTTCTGGGATCGATCTTAATCTTAAGGTCCTTGCAAAGGTTGTTTAACAAAAGAGCTATCTTCATGGGAGCGCTTCCTGCGCTCCCGCATGTGGTAGCCACCTCAGATTCCTTGGCTATAGGCAGTCCGAGCAGGATCGTCCTGTCAATGCTCATCTGCGCCAGATCATTGAGCGTATGCTTGGACCTGTCCGCAGGGTCAAGCAAAAATTTTATATAGACGTAGTCACGTATATTTTCCTGCACGGTATGCAGAGACGGCATAGGATCGTTCAGGATGAGATCTGCCTTTCGCGACGCCATATCGGCATTTGCAAGGACCTTCTTTTTTATTTGTTCTCTTATATTGTCCATTTGATATCTATATTTTATATCCGGAGGGGTCAGACAAACAGCGGCTCTATGCCGTAGCTTTCCGCAAGCATTCCGAGCTCCTGTGTGATATCTCCGAATACGAGCGGCAGATGCAGACCGCATGTGCATTGTGCTCTGTAAAAGGCTTTTTGATCCTCAACACGAAATACAAAGCCGCCGTTGCAATTATTGAGCTTGTATCCGAAGCTTTGCACGATGGTGCCCTTTCCGATAAAAAGACGTTTGAGGTCACCGCTGAATTTCGCAAGGGTAATGATCTGCCCCTTATCCTCATTGAAGTCATGTCTCATGCATGCGCCAAAGCCCTGATCGTAAGCAAAGTGACGAAGAGCATAGGACATCGGCTCTGCATTGATTCCTTTGAATTTCCTGTTCGGCGTCGAATGAGCGACCATATAGAGATTGTCCATGCCGAGAAGGTTCTTGATATCTTCCTCGGGCAGCGATTTCGCGATCTGTCTTGCAAGAGATTTTTCATCATCAAAGACCAGTGGCAGAGTATTGCCCATATAGGGGGCTTTGCCCGATATAGCGATCAGTGCAAGCATCGTCACTGCCGAGGCAACGTCATATTCACAGGTGGACGGCAATCCCATTTCGATATTTAAGGAATGGTTCAGGCAAAAAGTGAACTTCTCCTGATTCATTCTTCGCGTTGAGCAGCAGTCCGGGCATGGAATAACGACAGCGTTGCAGTCATAATGATCCATTGTCTTTAATACGGTCTTATTCGCGATCAATGATCTGACGACGAACTCCTCTTCTATCTCGGTCTCCTGTGCGCCCGCGATAAGCTCCTTTGCCGCGGCCATGCATTCTTGTATCTCTTCATTGGTGATATTCGGAGTGATACGGCCGGGGGTGGTATAATTGCCGTCCGGTGAAAGAGGCTTCATATAATCGAGCAGCTCATGAAGGTTGACCGTGCGAAAATGTGTCCCCAGAAGTGCGGTTACCGCATTGAGGTCGACGAATGTATCTGTAGCTCCCGCTTTCGGCATATCATAATTAAACCGCGGCACCAGCAAGATATTGGATTTTGCGATGGCTTTTCTTACGGCAAAGTTTTTAATGCGCTTTACCGTATCCTCCCATGTGAGCTCGGTATATACATCCACATTCATATTATATAAATAGCCGCTCTTTGCGGGATTCCATATATTGGGCAGGATGACTACAGGCTTGTTGGCCCGGATGCAGAACTCATTGAATACTGCATCGGCACCGAAGGTATTGCTTGCAAGATATACGTCAGTCTCCTCGCGCCCCTTCAGCAGGGTATCAAAATACTCCTCCTTAATGTCCCAATCATCCGTCACTTCTATGGTTACCATATCAAGCAGATTGACGCAATCGGGCATGAATTGTTTTATCTGCGCCATATTGCCCTGGATGATATGACCGTTCATTATTTCATCAAAGCCGGGCTTTATCGCATCACCGCCTGCCATGCGGCAAGGTCCCTCATAGTAATATTTGTGAGCAAACATTACAAATACAGGTCTTACATTGAGCTTGGTATTCATACAGCTTGAGATCATTTTTTCCTCCATCTGAGCGGCACCATAGTCTTTGCTTCGGGTGGTATCCTGAGCGGCACCGCAGTCTTTGCTTTTTACTAAGGCTCTGCAAGGTCTTTATGCAGGGATATGCACTAAGCATATCGCGGGAGCATATCTGCTTTGCGTGGCCATATTTTGGCAGGCAGTAGTTATCTGCCTGCCTTATGGCTATTATATGGCAAGCATTTCTGCAGACCATATTAAACGCGAACAGTATTTAACTTACAGATGGAATGAAAAACTGTGCAGCAAGCACATAGGAGATGTCTTACTCCTCACCGAAATAGTTTTGATAAAAAGAAAATAAAAGATGGAAGCGCTCCTGCGGATCGTCAAGATCTACAGGAAGGAGCTCCTCTATTTTTTGAAGGCGCTGAAAGAGAGTATTGCGATGGACGAACAGCTCCTCTGCGGTGGCCTGATGGCGTCTTTCGTTTCTCAGATAGCAAAAGAGAGTATTATAGAAATCTGTCTTGTTCTTCCGGTCATAATCCTGCAATATGGCAATGGCAGGATGCTGCAGCGTGTTGGCTGCCTGCTCTTTTAATATTTTTACTATGCGTCTTAATGAGATATCCTGTGCATGGTAGAGCACGCCGGGGACGGAAGGATTGTCCTCCAATGCAGAGAGGGCTATACGATATGCTTGCATGAGCATATTCATATCATTGAAAACAAAGCTTGCGGCTCCGCAGCAGCTGAGCCTTTTGATGAAGGAATTCAGAGCGCCGTTGAAACCGGCATGGTCGACGAGATCATTGTTTACAAGGATGACCACATCGCTCTTGTAGACCATTGCATAGGTACCCTTGGCCTCGTGAGTCAGATTGCCTATCGCATGAGCTAATGGCCTGTTCTCCTTCCCTGCGGAACGCAAAACAAACAGCAGCTTTGGACAGCATTTCTTCCAATTGAACAGGACGGTCTGTCTGATCATCGCTGCCACTCCCTCACTGTTGCCCTCCAGTGCTCTTGCAAAATATGAATTTGTATTGAAATCGTTGCCCGGGCCTTCACAGGATATGATCCAGCTTTTGATAAGTTCTGTAAAAATGTCGAATATCTGCAGCTTGCCCTTGGAATAATCTTCACCCGGCACCTTTAATATGACGGAGGCCCTGCGGGCACCGTTGATAAATATATGTTTGCAATATCCTTTAACAAAGAAATATTTCGGGTCTACCTCAAATATATGCTTATATGAATAAACATCGGGATGCTCGAGATTGTAATTTATAAGAGCCTTGTCCGAAACGCTTCCGCGTTTTGTGGCCTCGCTCCATTCCGTGCTGTCCTGAAAGTCTGCCTTTGAAGATGAGATGGCTACAAAGGTCTGGGCCGCATCGACTACAATGATAGGGGTCGGAAATACATCTACAGAGCAATCGAGCAGATTCTTCAGTGTTCCGTTATTGCGTATGATCGTCTCACAGCTTGCGAACCACTTCGCATAATAACAGAAAGCATCCTGTATCTTATTTGCGACTGCTATCAGATCGTCCGTCCTCAGCACCAGCATATCATTTTGATGCTTGCATATGATATTGCGCCTGCCGCTGCCTGTGATGCTGTCTTCCGATCCTATATATATAATGCTGTCCTTGCATACGGTTCCATCCGAATAGAGACGCATCTCTTCAATATCCGCCTTGCTGCTCTTGCATTTGACATCACAGACCATATCACCGAGCCAGTCTTCCAATATACGTATACTCAATCTCATCAGGCGGATCCTCGCAAAACATATCGAAAACTCAATGCATGCAGTTGGACTTTTTTAACAAATAACACTGCATATATTGTGAGTATACTTAAAAAATCACCAAAATCAACCTATTAATGAGATGGGTAAGAAGCCGTCTGCGCAATTCGAAAACGGACAGGTCTTTTTAGGCTGAAATCACAGGAAAATGTCGAAAACAGTGGGCTTTAAGAAATTCAGAGCAGAAGATGTCTGAGAGATCTCTGCTTCGCTGAAGATATCACAGGTAGTCGTATTGCACATTCGCAAGGTCGCCATATCAAAAGATCATTGTTCATGAAAAACATAGATTCAAGGGTAGAGGCAAATATAATCTAACCATAAAGTATGCGGGCGAATATTACCGCAAAAAGCAAATAAAAAGGGAAAGATCATCTTAAATGCTTTTCAGCTGAATATTGTCTGAAGGGCAAGGAGGGAGGAAAAATGAAAAAGAAAATTGCATTATTGTTATCGGCGATCATGGTACTTTCTTTGGCCGGCTGCGGCGGAGGCGAGGAGTCGTCTACATCTGCTGCGGACGGAACAGAAGCCCAGAGCACAGAGGCACAGACGAAGGAATTTGATTCTTCACCTTTAAAGGTAGGACTTGTATGTGACCTTACGGGAAATGAGGCCACGACAGGTGCAGTGACACAGGCAGCTCTCGAGTTTGCCATAGAATATTACAGCGATGAGATAGGCAAAGAGGTAGAGCTTATAGTAGAGGACGGCGCAGGAGATGCTGCAACAGCGGCCGACGTTGTCCGCAAGATGGTAGAAGAGGACGAGGTACAGGTAGTATTCGGACCTACTCAGGCGGGACAGAAGGCATCCACCGTTGCATATTGCGAAGAGGCAGAAATACCGCTCATCCTGGCAAACGGCACACCGTCATATCTGTTTGATACAAGCGACTGGTTGATAGGCGCAGGCGGAGCAAATCCGCAGATGACATCTGTTATGGCCGATTATACCTACAATACGCTCGGATACAGAAAGGTACATATCCTTACTATGGACAATACGGGCTTCAGATCCTTTGCAGATGATTTCGCGGCAAGCTTTAAGGCACTCGGAGGCGAGATAGCAGAGGAATATTATGTACCGTTCTCGGTTGGTGACTGGTCTACATATTTTTCAGCTATGCCTACAGATGGTGTAGACGGCATTATGGCATGGTCGACCGGCGCTACGGCAATATCCATGTGGAAGAGCTATGACGAAACAGGCATGAGCGACAAACTTCCGATCACGGCGATTCTTTCAAGCGCATTTACCGATTATTATATCTGCAACGCTCTTGAGAAGGCAGGATCGGGCGCAGCCGAGGATATACTCGGTACACTGGCACCTTCTTCATATTGCTATGACATAGATACCGAAGAAAATAAGCAATTTGTCGAGGCGTGGGAGCAAAAATTCGGTGAGGTACCGAATACCAACCTTTCCGGACTTGTATTTGATGCTTACAGGATCGTAGTAGAAGCTGTAAAAGCCACAAACGGAGATACGAGTGCAGAGGCATTCAGAGATGCTATGCTGGCAGTTGACTTCACAGGTGCTACAGGACATATCACATTCCCGGAGACAGGCGCAGCATCAAGAGATACATATGTAGTCAAGGTAGTTAAGCTGGATGACGGAAGCTACAACTACGGCGTTGTTTATAAATATGAAGACGTTCCGGCAGAGGGACTTAAGTAAAGAGCATAATCCCGAAGGACTAAAAAGGAATATCCATTCCGAAGAGTCCGAACGGATGTGGCAGTAATATAAAACAAGGTCAGGGCCGCACATTTGGCGGCCCTTTGAAAAGGAGCTGCTATGGGCGGGGCTATTTCAATATTGTTATTGGGTATATCCTTTGGTTTGGTATATTTTCTGCTGGCCGCGGGAATGACGCTTACTATGGGACTTCTCAGAGTTGTAAATATGTCGCATGGTGCGATCTTTCTGTTTTCAGGATATTGCGGAGTATGGTTCTATACTGTGACAGGCGGATGGATCTGGGGCGTATTGTTCGGCACCTTAGTGGGAGCCGCTCTCGGATTTCTGCTGGAGACGGTATTTCTCAGACGTTTGTATTCCAATCCGGCCGGGCAGGTCCTGCTTACCATCGGATTTATATATATACTCCAAAATATAGTCCTTTGGATCTGGGGAGGATTCCCTGTGGCGGTCCCGAGCCCGACATTTCTTACGGGACATTTGACTATAGGTGATACGAATATACCGTATACAAGATTTTTTATCATCATAGTAGGCATAGTGATAGCCGGCGCCGTATGGTTTATACAGGAAAAGACTAAGGTCGGAGCGATGGTACGCGCGGGTATGGACAATGGCGAGATATCAAGTGCCATGGGTATTGACAGGCGAAAGATATTCCTGTTTATATTTGTACTCGGCTCGGCCATAGCGGGGCTTGCAGCAATGGTCGGCGGTCCTCTTACCAATCTCGAGAGCTCTACCGGCTGGTCTATCCTTTTAAATGCGATCATTGTGGTAGTGGTAGGCGGTGCAGGCTCGATCCAGGGTGCGCTTATAGGAGGCCTTGCACTCGGCATAATAAATGCCTTCGGATCTGCATATTTTCCGATGCTTTCGTCTTATATCGTCTATATAGTACTCATCGTCATGCTTGTTGTCAGACCGCAGGGCATATTGGGACGCAAGCAGGATATCAACAAGGCTGACGACAATTATTCAAGTATGTCGGCGATGAAAAAGAGAAGCTTCGATCTGCATATGCTCGGAGAGGGAAGATATGCACCCACACTCAGAGCAAAGGTCTGCGTATATAATGCGATCCCCTATGCATTTGTCGCGATCATTTCGATAATACTTCCGCTTGTATGTTCGACGTTTCAGACTACGATGCTCACGAAGGTAATGATCTATGCGTTGTTTGCGATGAGCCTTGATGTGGTGATGGGATATACGGGCAACAGATCGTTCGGACATGCCGCATATTTCGGCGTCGGCGCATATTGCGTAGCACTTATTCCAAGATATCTGGGTATCACAAATTTCTGGCTGATATTGCTCATTACGATAGTGGTAGGCGCGGTTCTTGCGGGTGTCATCGGATATTTTACGCTCAAACTTTCAGGAACTAACTTTTTGCTTGTTACGATGGCTTTTTGTCAGTTGTTAAATGTAATAGCCTCAAAGTGGACTAAGGTGACCGGCGGTACAGACGGCATTGTCGGTATCAAGTATCCCGAGCTCGGCGGCTTCTTGGATGAGCTGATAGGCAAATGGAACGGAACAAAGATTTATTACTTTACATTGATAATCTTCGCGATATGCTTTGTGATCCTTTATCTTGTGATGCATTCTTCATTCGGTACGACACTTCTCGGAATAAGAGGCAATGAGGGACGTATGAGAGCGGTAGGCTTTAATACATGGTCAATGAGATTTGCGGGTATCATCATCGCGGGAATATTCGCAGCGATCGCGGGATTGCTCTTTGCATATGCATACAGAGCGGTGACACCTACCGTACTTGCTCTCGAGACATCGGCACTTCCTATGCTCATGGTCATAATGGGCGGCGGTGCGACTCTTTGGGGTCCTGCCTTGGGAGCTGTGGTCATTATCCTTGTACAGACATACTCAGGTATAGTGGTATCGGAGAGGTGGCCGCTGATACTCGGAATATTATATGTGGTATGCGTTATGTTCCTTCAGGGCGGCTTTGCACCGAGACTCCAAAGGTTCTGGGATTGGATCGGAACAAAGTTCTTTAAGAAGGAATTAAAAGATAATAAAGAGGCCTCGGCCGAGGAAGTGTGATCAGATATGGCAGATAATATTCTCACAGTCAGAAATCTTGAAAAGTCCTTCGGCGGATTAAAGATATTGAAGGGTGTCAATTTTGATGTAAAAAGAGGCGAGAAGCTCGCGCTCATAGGCCCGAACGGAGCCGGAAAATCGACACTTCTCAATACCATAGGAGGTCAGAGCGTCGCAACTGCCGGTAAGGTGATGTTTGACGGGATAGATATCACAAAAATGTCTCCCGATCAAAGACTGCATCATGGTATGGGCAAGAGCTTTCAGGTAAATAATCTTTTTTGGCAATTCGATATATATACAAATATAATGCTGGCAATTTACGGTGCTGACAAGAATCATTTCAAATTCTTTTCGAAATTCAAGAAACGCAGCGACATAAAGGAGAGGGGCGAATATCTGCTTAAGACGGTGGAGCTCTATGAAAAAAGGCATGCCTTCCCCGGAGCACTGTCATACGGAGAGCAAAGGATGCTTGAGATGGCAATGGCATTTGCTGCGTCTCCGAAGATGGTCTGCCTCGACGAGCCCAGCGCGGGTCTGCCCACGGCGCAGGTATCACATTTTATCGAAATATTAAATGAGCTTTCGGTAGATACCACATTGCTGTTCTGCGCTCATGATATGGATCTGGTATTTGCACTTGCCGATGAGATCATGGTGCTTTATTTCGGGCAAATACTCGCAAAGGGAGAACCGCAGGTTATAGCAAATGATCCGAAGGTTCAGGAGATATATCTGGGCGGCGAGGGAGATACATATGACCAATCCCATGCGAAAAAGGAGGCCTCCGTATGAACATCCTGGAAATAAAGAATATAAATACAAGCTATTTTTCCAGTCAGGTCATCTGGAATCTGTCACTGAATATAGAAAAGGGCTCGGTAGTCTCACTGCTCGGAAGAAACGGCATGGGAAAGACTACACTCATGCGCTCGATAATGGGACTTACCACACCCGGCAGCGGCAGCATCTTATTTAACGGACAGGAGATCAGAGGACTTGATGCGCACAGGATCGCAAAGCTCGGTATAGGCTACGTGCCGCAGGGCAGAGGCATATTTCCGTCGCTGTCCGTAAAGGAGAATCTCACGGTATGCGAAAGAGGTCAAAATAAAAAGAATGCATGGACTCTTGACAGGATCTATGAATTCTTTCCCATATTGAAGGAAAGACAAAACCTCTATGGCAATCTTCTATCCGGCGGCGAGCAGCAGATGCTTGCGATAGGAAGAGCACTTATGACCAATCCTGATCTGCTGCTTATGGACGAGCCCTCGGAGGGTCTTGCGCCGATGGTCATAAAGCAGATAGGAGATGTCATTTCTACACTCAGAGGAGAGCTTACAGTCTTTCTTGCAGAACAGAACTTCAATATGGCCGTAGGCGTGGCCGATCATGCATATATCATCTCAAAGGGAGAGATCGTATATTCGGGAGATCCGAATGACCTTAAAAATGATGAGGAGACAAAGCAGATGTGGCTTGGAGTATAGAGGAGACCGGCTATGTCTCGTGCGGGAGACGAGAGGTCGATCATATGGCAATATGTTAAAAACAATAGAAAAAGAGGAAGCGTATCGATGAATAAAAAATGTCTTGATGTAAGAGTAAATGTAAAACCGATATTTTGCTTTATAAGTCATAAATATTATTATGAAGGACCGTGCCGTATGGCGGGCGGAGATGCACTTAAGCCGGGCTTTGACGACATATTGAACGGCCAGATACAAAATGGATTGGGCATGGCCATGAAATATGCCTGCCCTGAGGATATCGCTGTGCTCATGGAGCCGAATGTGGTAGTAACTACGGATGACTGGGACATGAAGGATGAATATATGGAAGAGCTGATGAGGGATCATGACAGCGTGGATGTATATATCATATTTACATCGTTCGGCTCAGACCGTATATGGAGAGAATTCGGCAAGGCCTGCAAAAAGCCTTTGATGATCTGCCCAAATATATGGAATCCTATGAAGAGCGCTTATTATTTTAATAATGGGCTTGAGGTATATGTGCCATATGATTGGGATGAGGTCACGGATTATATCAAGGCGATGAGAGCACGAAAGGCCATAGCAGCCGCTAATATATTGCTTGTGGTCAGATTCAGCGATACGATGTCGATCGCGGGTGCGGACGATTCATTTCTGTCGCTTGATGAAGTGACAGAAAGGTTCGGGACACATTTCAGGCCTGTGAATTTTCATGAGATTATGGATCAGATGTCACTGCTTCCGGAAGGAGGCAATGTCACGACTCCGGGCAGAGAAACACCGAATATAACAGAACAGGACCTTGCAGAGCTTGAAAAAATAGCGGACGATCTTACAAAAGGAGCAGAGGTCTGTGATATTTCAAGAGAATATCTTATGAATTCACTCAAGGCATGGAGAGTCATAAATAAAAATATGGACTTCTATGACTGCAGCGCCTGTGCCATACCATGCCCCGATTGCTGCTCGACAAGGCGTCTTAACGAATCAAAATTCACATTCTGTCTGAATCACCAGCTCAATCATGAGCTGGGTATACCATCCGCGTGCAAATATGACATAGCCGCGGCAGTGACGATGATAGCGGAGATCTGTCTGTCGGGCAGAGTGCCTTATATGGCAAATACATTGCCGATAATAAAATCCGCAAACGGTAAGGAGCAATGGATCAGTCAGATACCGGAGGCAGACAGGATGTCCATTACAGATACTGATAATCTCTATTGCGTAAATATGTCTCCTCAGATGAGAGTGACAGGTAAGATAGGGGACAGACCCGGCCGCTATAGGATAAATCATTTCGCTTACGATCAGGGCTTCGGTGCGGTATTCCATCATGATTTTAATGATGATATAGGCAAGAAGATAACGCTTGCAAGATTCTCGGGTGATTGCAAAAAGCTGATGATAGTAAGAGGAGAGATCGTCAAAGGCTACGGATACGAGCTGCACAATTGCTCCGGCGGCTTTATATTCCGTGTAAGTGACAACAGGAAAATGTATAAGGAGCAGGCAAGAGTGGGACTTATGCTGCCTATGGTCTTCGGTGATATCAGCGGCGAGCTTGAAAGACTTGCCGAGATAATGGGGCTTGAGTGTGTGATCATTTAAGCAGAATCTCTTTTTTCATCTGCAAATAGGGAGGGGCTAAAGGGTGTCTCACTAAGGGATTTTAAACCTTGGAAAAATATCGGCATAGTTTGGAGAAATCCGGCTATGCCGATTTTTCTATTCATTGGGCAGTTCAACTGCTCCGATGAAGTTCCAATGAATGAGGATAGTCTGCTTTTTCGTTCTGGTACCCGGTACCTTCTCCGGCTTGAACACATCGATGC
>CAZGVB010000031.1:0-18384 GCA_964528825.1 uncultured Parasporobacterium sp. | reverse complement strand
CTGCGCACCATTGATATAAAATCGATAGTGCAGCAGCCCCTTAAATGCTGAACATTATGAACATTTAATTTTTTAATGCTAATTTTTTCGTATCCACAAAAAGTATATTGCCGCAGACAGGCCATATGTCAATATCATTACAATGATATATACCGTGACCGAAGGATAATCAAAGCCTGTACATTGCATGACTACCGAAAGTGCATTTGATGCGGCGTGCATCAGCATCGGCATGATGAGACTGCCGTATTTTTTATATATCAGGCAGAGAAGAATACCGAAGATGAAGGCATATATTCCCTGAAGGAGATTCATATGATATAGGGCAAAAAGAAGTGAGCTTATGACTGCGGACAACCAAAAGCCCATGCCATATCTGCGCATCCGCCCGTAGATAAGCCCTCTGAAGGCTGTCTCCTCGGCGAGCGGTGCAAGTATCACCGTCTTAAGGATCGTGATGAATATACCGGATGTGCTCAGCATCTGCTCTGTCTGCTGATACGAGCCGATATCTGCGGACATATTGATAAGAGAAACCGTTATGCTGAGAGCATGAGATGCGAATATGCCCATGAGAAATACGGCAAGCAGCCGGAGCGGTTTTTTAATGACGCCGCTATGCTCGTCAGAGCTTTCTTTCCTATAGAAGAGATACGATACAGCCCCTCCTGCGGTAAGCGCGATAATGCTGATAAGATCTCCCGCATAGGCCATAAAAGCATCTGTATCCGCAAATCTGTCACTAAAAAAAGAACCATACGTCAGTATGGCTATGATATAGACAACAAAATATACAAAAAACAACAGGAGAGCCGGGTAAATGACTCTCCATATCTTGTATATCAGACCTTCGTTCATGACAGGTAATCGAATCCGGCTATCTTATGCCGTAATTCCCTCTATTGCCGAGAACAGGATAAAAAGCACCATAGCAACTACAAGGACTACAGCAACTATTGTTATGACTGTTCTCCTTATTTTTTCCTTCTTAACTGTCTGTTTTCTGTTCTTTTTTGACTCTTTATACTTGTCTACTTTTTCCTGACTCATATTTATTCCAACCTCATTGTATAAAACTTTATCCTATATGATACTGGTTTTTCGATCTAAAATCAACAGTTCTCGCAAATGGTCACTGCCTGCAGGCTATATCAGGGCTGCCTGCTCCTTATGATATCGTAAGGCTCAAGCTCTGTACCGAAATCCGCATAAAAGTGCTGCATAGGATGCGGGCACGACATTATAGGCTGCCCGTTTTCATCCCACATGGCGCATACCTTAGCGGTAATGTTCTCTCCGCGGGGCTTCATGATCTCGACCTCATCACTTACGCAAAATTTATTCTTCTGCTCAAAGCCGTATCTTATCCTGCCGTTTTCTTCTATCTTGTCATCGCCTGCCATGCCGAGATATATCCACTCCTTGACATATGTATTGGCATCATATATCTGGGCATCAAGACCAGGTTTTCCGAAAAAGAAGCCTGTCGTAAAATCTCTATATGTGCATTTGGATATTTCCTCTTTGTAATATCCGATGCGCGACCTGTACTTTGCGGGATCTTCAAGATAATCATCTATGGCGATCCTATATGTTCTGCCGACACTGGCTACATAAAGTGCACTCTTCATGCGGCCTTCAACCTTGAGGCTGTCTATCCCGGCATCGAGCATCTGTGGTATATGCTCGATCATGCACAGATCCTTTGAATTGAATATATATGTGCCCCTGTCATTTTCCATGACAGGCATATACTGGCCCGGTCTGCTTTCCTCAACAAGTGAATATTTCCACCTGCATGGATGAGTGCACGCACCCAGATTGGCACTTCTTCCCGTCATATATGCGCTGAGCAGACATCTTCCGGAATAAGAAATACACATGGCACCGTGTACGAATGCCTCAATTTCCATATCCGCGGGGATTTTTTCTCTGATCTGCTTTATCTCATCAAGCGATAGCTCTCTGGCACATACTACTCTCTTTGCACCTTGCCTGTACCAGAAATTAAATATTCCGTAATTTGTATTATTTGCCTGTGTGCTGATATGAATCTCCATATCAGGCATGACCTTCCTTGCGATATCGAATAATCCCGGGTCGGATATCAATACCGCATCAATGCCTGTATCACGAAGCTCCTCAAAATAAGCATATGCCTCCTCAAGATCACTATTGTGGGCAAAGATATTTGCGGTCACATATACCTTGGTTCCTCTTGCATGAGCAAAGCGTACACCTTCTTTTATATCATTTATTGAAAAATTGTGAGCATTAGCCCTCAGTGAGAAGGCCTCTCCTCCGATATATACCGCATCGGCTCCATATTCCACAGCCACCTTAAGGACTGGCAATGAGCCTGCCGGCATCAACAATTCGGGTCTCTTCTTTTCCATACTTCTATTCTATGCGCGGCAAAAGCCGTACATGTGTCATTCCTTTCTTTGTTCGGCATCAGACGATATTTTTTCATCCGTATACCTGTTTTGATGCCTTATCTGCAATGTTTTGATTATCATTTACAGCCCTGCATCACGAGTGATCTTTTCAGCGTTTATTTTTTTATGATCTGCAGCCGATATTACTTCTTACAGCTGAGTGTCACGCCGTCACCAATAGTTATAAGTGTTGATTCCAGCTCGTCGCAATGCATGACCGTCCATACAAAATCTCTCATACGCTTGTGTATGGTGCGCTGTCTTCTTGCATGTGCAAATCTTGATCTTACAAGAGAACCGTCCTGAAGCACATTATCCGCGAGCAGCAGGCCGTCTTTATCTAATAATCTCAAAATATGCGGCAGCATATCCATATATTGTCCCTTTGCGCTGTCGAGAAATATAAAGTCATAGCCACCGTCAAGCCCCGCGATCACCTTTGCCGCATCATCCGCAATGAGCGTCACTCTGCCTTTCATGCCCGTCTGCTCTATATTCTTTTTTGCTTTTTCTATCCTTGGAGGATAATTTTCTATGGTAGTTATATGACAATATGAAGGGGTATTTGATGCCATAAAAAGAGCTGAATATCCGACGCCTGCGCCGATCTCGAGTATGCTTTGCGGAGCTTTTATCCTAAGCAGTGTCCGCAGGAAGCTCTCCATCTCTCTTCTTATGATCGGTATGCCCTCATCCTCGGCTGCCCGGCGTATCTGCTCGATGGCCTGCGGATTGTCCTTCGCAAGAGAATGAATATATGTAGTGATATTTTGATCTATTATCATATTCTGAATGCTCCAAATGTCAGATACAAATGCCGGCAGCTGCTTATGCAGTATGCCGGCAGACATTTGTCTTATTCTTCTATTGTGCCGTCGGAATAATCTACACCCGAGAGGATATTCATGATCTTTTCCGTATTGTATGATTTGCTGAGCTTGTATGTCCCCTCGACATATTCAGGTGCATACAGCTTGCATCTTGTCTTGTACATCTTAACGCTGTCAATGAGCCCGAGCGAATACAGCATCTGCGCCATCTCCTCATTCGTCTCTGTACCTGTTATGGTAACAGATATCTTGCTCACGTTCGAGGCATCCACCGGCATATCATTAAAGATCTTATATGTATATGAATATCCTACATAGCACATGACGGCAACACATATCCAAAGGAAAAGGAAGACAAAGAACTTTATCATCCTATACTTTGCCGACTGTTTTTTGCGGGCGGATGAATTCCTGCTAAGTCTCCCTGACGGTCGACTCATCCTGCTGTCATACACATCTCTGTTTTTCTTCATTGTACCTGATGACGATGTTACTGCATGTGCGGATGCAGACCCGGTCCTTCTTTCAGAACTGCTCTCTCTCGTCATCTCCGTACGGTCCGAATCAAGGTCCCGGACATCCTTAAGCAGGACTGTATTTCCCATTGTATCTTCTTCATATGAGCCGTCATCCCTAATGTCAGACTCCGGATCAAACTCAGGATCGTCAAAATGCTTGGAAAAAGAATCAAAGCTGTCCGATGATCCGTCTGTCTTCTTGAACTTATCCCGCAAATCCCCAAGGATGCTTCCGTTTTTCATATATACAGACTCCCGATATCCTTATTTCCCGTTGCTCGCAGATCTTTTCGGATCTCCTACCGCATATCAATCAACCTCAAGAATAAACGGCAATACCATAGGAGCACTGTTATTCTGGCTGCGTACATATTTACGCACAGCGTCTCCTATGATCATTTTTATCTTTCCTCTGTTGTAGCGGTTGTTCTGCAAAAAAGATTCCAAGGCATTATATATTATTCCCTTTATATCTTCAATCAGTTTTTCGCTGTCACCCTCATATGCCCAGCCTCTGGTGAATACCTCCGGGCCGGCTATTATCATGCCGCTCGCTGTCTCGATACATGCGCTCACTATGAGTACTCCGCGTTCCGAAAGGTCCTTTCTGTCATCAAGGATAGTCCTTCCGACATCCGCCACTCCCGAGTTGTCTACATAGATGCCGCCTGCCTGCACATGCTCTGCCTTGCGCCAGCCCTTGCGATCCATCTCGATGACATCACCTATATCCACCATGAGGACATTCTTTTCTTTATATCCCATAGCATATGCTATAGAAGCATTGCCCTGGCGGTGTCTGTATTCACCATGTAAAGGGAAGATATATTGCGGCTTCAGCAATGCATAGATCAGCTTCAGCTCCTCCTGGCACGCATGGCCTGAGACATGCGTCTGCTGGAAGATAACCTCGGCGCCCTTTCTGCTGAGCTCATTCATCATATTTGTGACAGCCTTTTCATTGCCCGGTATCGGATGAGATGAAAATACTATGACATCTCCGTATTTGATCGAGATCTTCTTATGTGTACTTGCTGCTATCCTGGACAGAGCCGCCATAGGCTCACCCTGGCTGCCTGTCATGATAACGACGAGCTTGTTGTCCGGGTAATTCTTCATTTCATCGATCGAGATGAGAGTATTCGGCGGGACCTTGATATATCCAAGCTCGGTTGCCGTCTCGATGATGTTGACCATGGATCTTCCTTCCAATACAACCTTCCGCTTATATTTGTATGCAGAATTGATAGCCTGCTGTACACGGTCGACATTGGATGCAAAGGTCGCTATAAGAAGCCTGTGCTTGGTATTTTCTGCGAATATCTTGTCAAAGCGTTCACCGACGGTGCGTTCTGACATCGTAAAGCCCTCGCGAAGCGAATTCGTAGAGTCGCTTAATACCGCAAGCACTCCCTGCTTGCCAAGCTCTGCGAATCTCCACAGATCTATGGCATCGCCGTATACAGGCGTATAATCAACCTTGAAATCGCCCGTATGGAATATAACTCCCGCAGGCGTAGTGATCGCAAGCGCCGCGGCGTCCGAAATACTATGATTTGTCCTGATGAATTCGACCTTGATCTCACCGCACTTGATGATATGCCCGTAATCTACGGTCTCAAGCCTTACCACATCCTCCATGTGACGCTCTTCGAGCTTCTTGCGTATAAGTGCTATCGACAATCCGGTCGCATATATCGGCATATTTATATCATTCAGGATATAAGGAATAGCTCCGATATGATCCTCATGTCCGTGAGTGACAAACATTGCTCTGATGCGTTCCTTGTTCTGCTTAAGATATGTGATATCCGGAATGATCAGATCTATTCCAAGCAGGTTGTCATCCGCAAATGCCATGCCGCAGTCTACTACTATGATATCCTCGCCATATTCTATGACCGTCATGTTCATACCGATATGGTCAAGTCCGCCGAGCGGTATGATCTTCACCTTGCCGCTCTTTTTTGCACCCGACGGCTTTACGGCAGAGGATTTTCTGTTCCCGACCGCCTTTGTGTCATTGCTCTTTGCTTTTTTACTCTTATTGCTGTCATTGTTTGCAGCTGCATCATTTGACTCACTGTTACGGGTGCTTCCCGTATCAGGATTCTTTTTTCTTCCTGTCTGTTGTTTTTTGCTCTTTTTCTGCGGCTCCTGCGTGCTGCCTCCAAACAGCTTTGCCAGTGCGGCATCCAGATCAAAAGCATTCGTCTCTTCTGTTTTCTGTTTTGCCAAGATTACCTCCGTGTCATCCGGCAGCCATATCTTGCCTGCAATAGGCATCCGATCCATCCTCTGTGCCGGGTCTTTTTTATTGTACAATTGTAAAAATATGATCCGCACATGTCTTATGTCTTTTATTTTAAAATACACTTAAAAGGCATCCCAAAAGGATGCCGCCCTGTCCTTTAAGATAAAAGTCAAAGCATTGCAGATGTAAATCAAACGCAGCACAGTCCTCATGCCGCGTAAAAATTCATTTTATAAGATCAGTATCGTCATCTATAAGCTCATCGAAGATATTCGCGACAGCCATCAGCTCGTCATCATCCTCGACAAATTCATATATCGCCTCTTCGTCCTCCGGAGCAGATATATCCTTCATGATATATGCGTCCGTTTCCTCTTCGGATTCATCATCTGACTCCGTAACAAGGATATAATTGATATTATTAAGTCTTGTCTCCTCGACTATGAAGAAATGCTCCTCTTCGCCTTCTTCATTTATAAATACTATTTCATTTTCTTTCATTAAGATAGTCCTCAAGTATGCATACGGCGGCGATCTTATCTATATATTGCTTGCTCTCTCGTCCTGTTATGCCCATCTCGCCAAGAATCTCCTTGGCACTCTCCGTACTCAGCCTTTCATCATGCATGATCGGCTTTATGCCGAATCTTTTTTCGATCTTTTGTGCAAATTCCAGAGCCTTCTCGGCCCTTTGTCCTACGGTATCATCCATATTATACGGAAGGCCGATCACTATCCTGTCTGTATCATATTGCTCTATCAGCTCACCGATACGCGCAAGAGTACGTCTCAGCTTATTTTCAGACTCACGCCATATGGTCTCCACAGGCTGTACCGTAAGACCGAGGCTGTCTGTCACCGCTACCCCTACTGTCTTTGATCCATAATCAAGGCATATGATCCTCTTATGCTGCTCTGTCATTTTTTCAGCTTGTTGTTGATATAATATGCAACGGCTTCCTCAATGAGCTCATCACGTTCTACGCGCGTGATCAAGCCTCTTGCATTTTTATAACTCGTTATATATGTAGGATCGCCTGACATGATATATCCTACGATCTGGCTTACCGGATCGTAGCCTTTTTCGGCAAGAGCCTCATAGACGATAGCCATGATCTTGTCTACCGTCATTATCTCTTCTTTGGGTATCTTATAATGTTGTGTGAAAGATAAATTTTCATTCATGCGTTGATTTTAGTACAAATAATGCCCGCCTGCAAGCATTATCATTGTAATATCCCAAAGACAGCATCATCCGTATCGTCTGCAGGAATGCCTTCGCTTAGATCCCTCAGCCCACTGCCTGCGGTATCCTCACTGCCGACAAGCTTTACAGGTACGATTGCATTTATAAGAGGTTTATCATTCCTTATCCGCACCTTGACATATTCGGGTGTAAGTCCTGTTTGGATGTATGCACCGTCCTTTTGCATACATTCCTCGATAAGTACGGGCCTTGTCAAGCCGCAAAGAGAATGTCTGAATTCATTTTGCATTCTCGACATCTCACGGATCATGACAGCGGATCTTTCATTTTTTACATTTTCCGATATCTGGCCGTCCATGCGGTCGGCGGCAGTACCCTCGCGTCTTGAATATTTGAACACATGAACCTTAGAAAAACGCATTTTTTTGGCAAATTCCAGGCTTTGCTCAAATTCCTCATCGTTCTCCTTCGGAAAGCCTACTATGATATCAGTGGTGATGCCGCACAGATCAAAGGCCTCTCTTATCTCATATACCTTTTCGGCAAATTCAGCCGCCGTATAATGCCTGTTCATGCGCTTTAGTGTGGCATCGCATCCGCTTTGCAATGACAGATGAAAATGCGGGCATACCTTCGGATATTCCTTTATTTCCCTGATAAAATCACTCGTGATAACTCCGGCCTCAAGAGAGCCCAGTCTGATACGCTCTATGCCCTTTATGTCACTTAATCTGCCGGCAAGATGAGCCAGATCCTTATACATGCTTATGTCTATGCCGGTAAGGACTATCTCCTTGTAGCCACACGATGCAAGCTGCATAACCTCCCCGGCGACGCTCTCTTCATCCCTGCATCTCGATCTTCCTCTTAAATAAGGAATGATGCAATATGAGCAAAATCGGTTGCAGCCGTCCTGTATCTTGACATATGCTCTGGAATTGCCTCCGGCAGATGTTATGCTCTGCATCTCATATCCGCAATGCCCCGAAAGCTCTGCCATATATGTACTGCATCCACGCTCTGCCTGCCTTTTCGGGCCGTCTTTACCTTCCAAAGAGGCGGCATCTTCGCATGCACCGCCCTCCTGCATGGCGGCGGACTTTCTTTCATTTATCAGATTTATGACTATATCCGCTATTTCACTCTTGCGGTTGTTGCCTACTATCAGGTCTATACCGGCATCCTTCTCAAGCTCTGCGGCATCCCTTTGCGCGAAGCAGCCTGTCGCTACTATTATCGCATCCGGATTGAGTCTTCTTGCCCTGTGCAGCATCTGTCTCGATTTGTGCTCGGCAACCGATGTCACGGAGCAGGTATTGATCACATATACGTCTGCCTCGTCGGTAAAATCTGCTATATCAAATCCCCTTTGGGCAAATTGTTCCTTCACGGCCTGCGTCTCATATGAATTTACCTTACAGCCGAGTGTATGAAAAGCCGCTCTCATATATCTATTACTTCTGTCGTCTCTATAGCCTGCCTGTATAATTCCTCAATATTGCCGGCAAGCTTCAGCTCCGACCTTTCTATTCTGTCAACTCTTGGTTTGGTCACGGGATGCTTCGCTACAAATATCGTACAGCAATCCTCATACGGAAGGATGGATGTCTCATATGCTCCTATCCTTTCAGAGATATCTATGATCTCAAGCTTATCGAAACCGCACAGAGGCCTGTATACGGGCATGTTGCATACAGCATTTGTAGCCATCATGCTCTGCATAGTCTGGCTGGCCACCTGTCCTATGCTCTCGCCGGTAATAAGTCCCAGGTCGCCTTCCTTCTTCGCGAAATGCTCAGCGATCCTCATCATAAATCTCCTCATTATGATAGTCAGCTCGTCATGAGGGCATATTTCATATATCTTCAGCTGAATATCGGTAAAGTTGACTATATGGAGCTTTATCGGTCCTGTATATGCCGATATTATCTTTGCAAGATCTATGACCTTCTCTTTTGCACGCTCGGATGTATATGGCGGCGCATGAAAATATACAGCATCGATGCCTACGCCCCTCTTTGAGACCATATATCCTGCAACCGGGCTGTCTATGCCGCCCGAGAGCAGCAGCATCGCCCTGCCTGAGCTGCCCACAGGCATGCCGCCGGGGCCCGCGATAACCTGCGAATATATATTTATATCATTCGGCCTTACCTCGACATTTATTGTCACATCAGGCTCATGTACATCTACCGTAAGCCCCTCATAAGCATCAAGCAATGCCTCTCCCAGATCCATATTTATATCAACAGATGTAAGCGGATATGATTTGTCGGCGCGTCTGGTATTTATCTTAAAGGTAAAGTCCTGCTTCTCATAATTGTCTCTTACATATGCAACTATATATTGCTTTAAGGCATCTATGCCGCATCTTTCATATTGGGTAAGCCTTGCGATGCCCGCGATCCCGAATACCTTGGTGAGCGCCTGTATGACCTCATCGTCCTCACTTGCATCCGCAGTCACATATATCCTGCCGTCCGCCTTTCTTACGGCATATTCCCTATCAAGCCTGACTCTGAGAGCAGCCTTGATATTTTTGACCAGCATATCCTCAAATATATGCCTGTTCTTGCCCTTTATACCTATCTCGGAATATTTGATCAAATATTTATTTTCCATGATTTTTTTCTTTCTTTTTTCGGAATTCTACAGGTGCGTCTTAACAGATCTTCATCTGTCATCTGGATACAAATCTTGCAAGATGCGGGATACATTTCCTGAGCGCATCAAGGCAATAGTCTATCTCTTCTATGGTGCTTTCATCACACAAGCTGAATCTGACGGTGCAGTCTGCCTCACCTGCGGTAAGCCCGATCGCCGCAAGCGTATCACTGCCGCCTTTTTTATGTGATGAGCATGCCGAGCCGCTTGATACATATATATGCTTTTCCTCGAGAGTATGCAGCAGCACCTCACTCTTTACAGGCAGAAATGTGCAGCTGATGATATGCGGTGCGCTCTCCATACCATTTAGACTGTTGATCCTTATCTTTATATTGCCGTCTTTATGCTCAAGATCATCGGCGAGCTCAGTAAGAGCATCTATCATATGATCCTTAAGCTCTGCCATATGTCTGTTGTTTTCTTCCAGCCTGTCATATGCAGCCTGTGCCGCAAGAGCCATACCGCAGGCGCCCGGGACATTATCAGTCCCCGATCTCATGCCCCTTTGCTGACCGCCCCCGAGTATGAGAGGTCTCAGCTTTATACCGGGATTTATATAAAGCACGCCCACACCCTTCGGTCCGTGTATCTTGTGTCCCGATATGCTGAGGAGGTCTATCTTCTCCTTTGCGGGATAGATATTATATTTTCCGAATGCCTGCACCGCATCGCAATGAAATAAGGTCTTCGGATTCTTTTTCTTGATAAGTCCTCCGATAGAGGATACATCCTGAACAGCGCCTATTTCATTATTGACATACATTACAGATACAAGGATAGTATCCGGGCGGATCGCGCTCTCCAGCTCCTGCAGGTCTATATGACCTTGCTCATCCACAGACAGATATGTTATATCAAAGCCCTGTTCCTTCAGATATTTCATCGGCTCAAGCACGCTCGCATGCTCCATCTGTGTAGTGATGATATGCATGCCTGCTCTCTTATTTGCCAGGGCACTGCCAATGATCGCCAGATTATTGGATTCTGTACCGCCTGATGTAAAATAAATATCCTTTTCGTTCACCTTCAGGATCGAAGAAAAGGTCTCCCTTGCATGGCGCAGAAGTCTGTCACTTTCAACGCCCTTCATATGCTTTGAGGAAGGATTGCCGAAATCCTTCTTCATGATGTCCACAATGAGCGCGGCCACATCATCACTTACTCTGGTAGTCGCACTGTTGTCAAGATAACATTCCATGATCACTCCGAATTATATAACTACTCTGCCCTATCTGCCTCTCTTAACTCAAGGCCGAAATTCAGCACAGACAAAAGCATGAGCGGTGCTGTCTCCGTCCTGAGTATCCTGCTTCCGAGGGAAATGCATTCGGCGCCGTGCTCGCACGCCAGTCTGACCTCATCTTCTTCGAATCCACCCTCAGGGCCTACAAATATCGCTACGCTCATGCCCGGCTCTATGGACGAGAGTATCTTGCCTGTAGCACTCATATCCTTAAAATTTTCATAAGGCATAAGGATCCTTGATATGCCGGATTCCTTATTGCTTACAAGCTCTATTGCCTTATCAAAGGTCATTGCATCACAGACCTTCGGTATGATGCCTCTTCTGGACTGCTTTGCGGCGCCCTCTGCGATCCTTTGCCATCTCTCACTCTTGAGCTCCAGCTTCTTTTTATCATACTTGACAACAGTCCTGCTTGTTATGACAGGTATGATCTCATATATACCCAGCTCCACAGATTTTTGAATGATATGCTCGAATTTATCCGCCTTCGGCATCCCCTGAAAAAGATAAAATCTTACAGAGGGCTCACTTAAGGATGCATCCTTTTCTATGATATCGCATATGATATTCTTGTCTGATATTTCCGAGATGACGCACGTATGATCGGTGCCGCAGCCATCGCTTATAAGCAGCTCATCACCGATCTTCATCCTAAGGACATTCTTTATATGATTGACATCTGCGCTGTTAATTATTATGCGGCCTTTTGAGATATTTGAAGGTGATGTAAAAAAATGATACATGCATGTGTACTTTCTTTTATATTCTCTCTGCTATTACGCTTCTCCACTCGCCGTCTGCCGTACTTTCTATAAGTCTGAGATTGGGGTTGGCATTTATAGCGTCTATGACCGAGCGTTCTTTATTATCTATGATACCGCTTGATATGAAGATTCCGCCCTTTTTAAGATATCTGTGAACCTCTCCTGCGAGCGGTACTATAACACTTGCGAGTATATTTGCAAGCACAATGTCCGCATTCTCCTTCTCAAGGCTTTCCTTAAGCATATCGTCCTCGAGGACATTGCCTGTAAGTATCCTGTATTTTTCTTTTTTTATCATATTGACGTCAAAATTTTCGGCTGCGACTATGCTTGCCTGCGGATCTATATCCACAGCTGTCGCAAAGTCGGCACCACACTTTAGAGCGCCTATCGAGAGTATACCGCTGCCGCAGCCCAGATCCAATATACGGTCGCCCTCTTTCATATATTTAGCGATACCCTTCATGCACAGCCTGGTCGTCTCATGCATGCCTGTACCGAATGCCATGCCGGGATCTATCCTTATGACGGCTTTATATGGGATATCATCAGGTATCTTCTCCCATGTAGGGCAGATCAATATATCTCCCGATACAAAGGGCTTGAAATATTCCTTCCATTTGTTTTCCCAATCGTCGGAATCCAGCATTTCCCAAGAAAATGTGCCGGCATCTATATGCAGCACCTCAAGCTCCTTTGATAGCTGCGCATACAGATCCTGCCATACGGCTGCTGCTTCGTTTGGATTTTCTCCGTCCTTAAGCTCCGAAAAGAAGCTGATGGAACAGCTTCCGTCATCCTCCGGAAGCTCCTTTACAAAATCAGCATACATTTGATTCATTTCCTCATCTGTCAGCTGAACATTGTTTTCAATCTGTATATCATTGATGCCATAATCCATAAGGCTTGCGCTTATGATGTCCGCATCCTTTGTCGTAGTCTTTATCGTATATTTGTTCCAGAGCATATCCGAATGATCCTTATATATTATGATGCCGGGGCAAAATATGTTTTATCCCGGATGATACGCGGATCGCTGCATGCTTTGCACATGCGTGATCCACAGACGCTATGACGGTCACTTTTCCATAGCATCCTTAAATGCCTTTAATGCTTCCTTTTGCTTGATGCTCAGGCGTTTCGGGACCTCGACCACGAGGGTGGTATATTGATCTCCCCTCTTATCACCGCCGTTAAGATAAGGCACTCCCTTACCCTTCAGCCTGATAGTGGTGCCTGTCTGCGTGCCTGCCTTAAGAGGCCACAGCACATCCCCGTCTATAGTCTTTATCTTGATATCACCGCCGAGGGCTGCATCTGCGAATGAGATATAAGCCTGAGAATACAGATTTACACCCTCTCTGTCAAATGTAGCATGGCGTCCTACCAATACCTCTACGAGCAGATCGCCCCTTGCGCCTCCGCGTATACCCGGTTCGCCCTGTCCCGATACCTTTATCCTTTGGCCTGATTCTATGCCGGCAGGTATCTTGACCGCGATCTTTTTCTTGATCTGCTTATAGCCGGCACCTTTGCAGTCGGGGCACTTATCCTTGATGATCTGGCCCTTACCTGCACAGTCCGGACATATCTGTTCTTCTCTCATCATGCCGAAGAGTGATTGTCTTGTGATAGTAATATGACCCGTGCCGCCGCACTTCGGGCATTTTTCGGGGGACGTGCCTGCTCTTGCTCCCGTGCCGGAGCATGATGTGCATATCTCCTTAAATGGTATCTCGATCGTCCTTTCACAGCCAAAGACAGCCTCTTCAAATGATAATCTTACCTGTGTGAGGACATTCTTGCCGTTTTGAGGACCATACGAATTGCGTCTGGCCCTGCTGCCGCCGAACATGCCTCCGAAGATATCCCCGAAGCTGCTGAAGATATCATCCATATTCATATTCTGATAGAAGCCCTCGGATGAGCCGCCGTTCTCGAATGCGGAGAATCCGAATTTGTCATATTGAGCCTTCTTTTCCGCATCACTGAGCACAGCATATGCCTCGGAGGCCTCTTTGAACTTTGCCTCCGCCTGCGCATCGCCCGGATTGGCGTCGGGATGATATTTTTTTGCAAGCTTTCTGTATGCTTTTTTTATAGTATCCTGGTCTGCATTCTTATCTACGCCCAGGACCTCATAATAATCTCTTTTATCTGCCATTTTTACAACCTGCTCTCTTTCGGATAAATGTTCAGATCCTCATTAACACACAATAGTGAAGGACAGTATCTGCCCTTCACTGTTGTCTCATGTCACCCTGCAGCATCTGTTTTGCCTGTCTGCAGGCCTTGTATCACTTGCAGATACTCTGCCGTGCTTAATATGAACATTTATGCATATTACAGTTCTTTATAATCCCCGTCAACCACGTCATCGTTTGAAGATGATGCGGATGACTGACCGGATGCCTGCTCATTGCTCTGTCCCTGATATCCCGCGCCTGCTGCACCGGCCTGGGACTGCTCATACATCTTTGTAAATACCTTCTGTGAGCTTGCAAGGAGCTTCTCCTTAGCACTCTTGATGCTCTCTACCTGTTCGGATGAAAGCTCACTGTTACCGTCTCCAAGTAATGACTTGAGTGTGGCAAGATCGCTCTCTACTTCACTTCTGTCGCTTGCATCTATCTTGTCACCGGCCTCCTGCAGAGCCTTCTCAACCTGTACTGCCAGCGAATCGGCCTCGTTTCTTGTATCTATAGCCTCTTTACGAGCCCTGTCCTGAGCCTCGAACTCAGCTGCTTCTTTTACAGCCTTGTTGATCTCATCATCGCTCATGCTGGTACCGCTTGTGATGGTGATATGCTGCTCCTTGCCTGTGCCGAGATCCTTGGCCGATACATTTACGATACCGTTTGCATCGATATCAAATGTAACCTCTATCTGCGGTATTCCACGCGGTGCCGGAGCTATTCCGTCAAGACGGAACTGGCCGAGTGTCTTATTGTCTTTTGCGAATTGACGTTCTCCCTGTACAACATGTATATCTACAGCACTCTGATTGTCTGCTGCGGTAGAGAATACCTGGCTCTTCTTTGTAGGAATAGTAGTATTTCTCTCGATAAGCTTTGTTGCTACGCCGCCGAGTGTCTCGATAGAGAGTGAAAGCGGTGTAACATCAAGCAAAAGAACATCACCTGCGCCTGCATCTCCCGCGAGCTTGCCGCCCTGGATAGATGCGCCTATTGCTACACACTCATCAGGGTTAAGGCTCTTTGAAGGCTCCTGGCCTGTAAGCTGTTTTACCTTCTCCTGAACTGCCGGAACACGTGTAGATCCTCCGACAAGCAATACCTTGCTGAGCTCGGATGCCGTAATGCCCGCATCCTTAAGTGCCTGACTTACAGGGCCTGCTGTTGCTTCTACGAGGTCATGAGTGAGCTCATCAAACTTTGCTCTTGTAAGATCCATATCAAGATGCTTCGGTCCCTCGGCTGTTGCCGTAATGAACGGAAGGTTGATATTGGTTGTCGTAGAGCTTGAAAGCTCCTTCTTGGCCTTCTCTGCAGCTTCCTTGATCCTCTGCATAGCCATCTTGTCTCCGCTGAGGTCAATGCCCTCGGCATTCTTAAATTGAGCTACTATATAATCTGCCACTCTCTTATCGAAGTCATCACCGCCGAGTCTGTTATTGCCGGCTGTAGCAAGTACCTCGATGACTCCGTCGCCTATCTCGATGACTGATACATCAAATGTACCGCCGCCGAGGTCATATACCATGATCTTCTGTTCTTTTTCATTATCCAGGCCGTAAGCAAGTGCTGCTGCCGTAGGCTCATTGATGATACGCTTTACATCAAGGCCTGCGATCTTGCCCGCATCCTTTGTAGCCTGTCTCTGTGCATCATTAAAGTAAGCCGGTACAGTGATAACAGCCTCTGTTACCTTCTCACCGATATGAGCCTCTGCATCTGTCTTAAGCTTTTGAAGGATCATTGCGGAGATCTCCTGAGGTGAATAGCTCTTGCCGTCTATAGTTACTCTGTAATTGGATCCCATCTCACGCTTGATGGATGAAATGGTCTTATCCGAATTTGTGACTGCCTGACGCTTTGCAGGCTCACCTACAAGTCTTTCGCCGTTCTTTGTAAATGCAACGATGGACGGTGTTGTTCTTACGCCCTCGGAATTTGCGATAACTACGGGCTTGCCGCCCTCCATAACTGCTACACATGAATTTGTTGTTCCCAGATCAATACCTATTATCTTAGACATCTTTAACTCCTCCTAAAGTAATGAATGTTATATTTTATTTATATTGTATGTCCCGTATTTTAAAGGACATCAATTTGCTACCTTTACCATGCTGACTCTTATGACTGTATCATGCCGCATGTATCCCTTTTGAAACTCCTCTACTACAATGTTCTCGCCGACGCTTTCATCATCTACATGCATGACGGCATTGTGTATGTTCGGATCGAATTCCTTTCCGACAGCATCTATCGGATGTATATCCATGCCTTCCAAGACCTTCATCATCTGCTTGTAGACCTTATCCATGCCGACCACGAACGGGTCTTCCTTATTCTCATCGGACACACTTGCAAGGCCACGCTCGAAGCTGTCTATGACGGGTAATATCTTTTCAACTACGCCATTCGCGCCCATGTCAAACATCTGACTTTTTTCTTTTTCGGTGCGCTTACGGAAATTGTCAAATTCGGCAAACAGTCTTGTATATCTGTCCTGTGCATGCGCGGCAGCCTCTTTGGCTTTGTCTATTTCTTCCTTAGTCTTCTTATCCTTTGCTTTTTTTGTCCAGGAAAGCTCTCTTTCCTTCTTTTTTGAAGACGTATTCGCACTGCCTGCATCGCTCTGACACTCATCCTGCTCAGGTCCGTCATCTTCTGTTACAGAAGACTGTTCATTTGCTGTCTCCTGCGTATCTGATGAGCCGTTACATGAATCCGATCCCTCGCATTTTGCACACTCTTCATCAGACTGAGCTATATTTTTATCTGACAGATCCTTTCCTTCATATTTTTCATCTTTTTTGCTTGTCTCTTCCAATTTATCAACGCCGCCTTTCATACAGCCTATCTTCTGTTTTTTTTCTAAAGTCCCGCATCATGATCCTTTTCGTCACCACCGCTGCCATCTGCAGCTCCTGATGATGAGAACTTTTGATCGAGATTGTCTGTGACATCCTTCAGCACATCCAATACCTTTTCATAATCCATACGCTTCGGCCCGATGATGCCTATCTTTCCGAATACACCTTCTTCAAACTCATATGTCGCCGTCACTACGGAGCAGTCCTTCATCGAGCTTACTTCTGTCTCTTTTCCGATATAGACCTGAATGCCTGTGGTAGTTCCTCCCGACTTGATGTCGTCTACGAGGAGATTGCCTATGACATCCTTTTCCTCAAGCATTGATACCAGCTCGCTCGCACTTTGCTTGTCACTGATCTCGGGATATTTGAAGATATTCTTTGTACCGCTTGTAAATATCTTCATGCCGTCCTCAGCACCTATCGCCGCAACGATCTCATTTAATATGTCTGTGATAAGCTCGGACTTTTGCGGTATCTGTCCTGCCATCTGCGCCGCCATATCGAAATTGATCTGCGAAAGCGTAAGGCCGTTCAGCGTATTGTTAAATAATATATTAAGTCCCAGGATGGTCTCCTGATCGAGAGGCTCTCTCACCTTGATCATGGCATTCTTTACTATGCTTCCTTCAAGGATGATAGTGCACAGCAGCTTCTCGTCCTCCAGCTGTGTAAGCTGAACGAACTTGAGCTTGTTCTTTCCGGGCTGCGGCATGCTGACTACGGATGTATAATTCGTATTTACGGCAAGCATCTTGGCCATCTCCTTGAGGACCTCCTCAATACGGGCCACACGGTTGTCCATGACGTTTTTCAGGTTCTCTATACTCTCAGACTTGGACTCTATCTCTTCTTTCCTTTCCGAAAGCATATCGTCCACATAAAGTCTGTATCCGAGATCTGTCGGAATCCTTCCCGCTGATGTATGCGGCTGGAAGATATATCCGAGCTCCTCAAGATCCGCCATTTCATTTCTTATCGTAGCGGGGCTGAGATTGAAATCTCCGTATTTCGAAATGGTCCTGCTGCCTACCGGTTCACCTGTATCGAGATAGTTCTTGATAACGGCACGCAATATCTTTTTTTTCCTGTCGTCAAGCTCCATCCTTGTCCTCCTTCGTTAGCACTCAAAGCACCTGAGTGCTAACTTTGTGATTATGTTACCACTGGCACTCGACATTGTCAACTGCTAACTTTATGGAAATATTATGAAAATTGCTGCCAGTGTGCTCGTCTGCGAATCCCCTCGTACAGACATACTTTAGCACTGCAAGGTGTGATGATATGCTGCAAAAGACGATAGCGAGGCTTTCGCCCAGACGAGCAAACCTGCAGTAAATGCAAATTATTACCATGCCGCAGCCATCTATCAAATATATTTATAAAATGCTATAATCACCA
>CAZGVB010000030.1:0-18717 GCA_964528825.1 uncultured Parasporobacterium sp. | reverse complement strand
CACAAATGAAATCTGATGATTCAAGTACATGTCCGATATGAGCGGATATACTTTTTTAAAAATAAACGGCAATGCCGCATAAATGCGGTGACGTCAAGTATCAAAGGGTTTGGGATGGAAAAATATATAATCCGGGGAGGCAATCCTCTTACGGGAGATGTCGATATATATGGCGCGAAAAATGCTGCGCTTGCCCTTATACCGGCGGCGATATTAACAAACGAGCCGGTCATCATAGATAACCTTCCGGATGTAAGTGATATAAATGTCATGCTGGATGCTGTCTCATATATAGGAGCCAAGGTTCAGCGTATAAGCAGACATAAGGTAAAGATCACGAGCGCCGCTGTAAATACATATACCATCGATGATGAATATATCAGAAAGATAAGAGCGTCATATTATCTGCTCGGAAGCCTTATAGGAAGATTTAAAAAGGCTGAGGTGGCCATGCCCGGCGGCTGTGTCATCGGTGCAAGACCTATAGATCAGCATATCAAGGGCTTTGAGGCCTTGGGCGCTGAGGTGAGCATCTCATCAGGAAAGATAAAGGCCTATGCCGATTGCCTGATCGGCAATCATATATATTTCGATGTTGTGAGCGTAGGAGCTACCATAAATGTCATGCTGGCAGCTGTCAGAGCACAGGGATATACGGTGATCGAAAATCCCGCAAAAGAGCCCCATGTAGTAGATCTTGCCAATATGCTCAACAGCATGGGCGCCAATATCAGAGGAGCGGGCACGGATGTTATAAGGATAAAGGGAGTAAGCTCACTCCATGGCACCGAATATGCAGTCATCCCGGATCAGATAGAAGCAGGTACGTTTATGTTTGCCGCGGCAGTGACAGGCGGTGATATTACCGTAAGAAATGTCATACCGAGGCATCTGGAATCGATCACTTCCAAGCTCAAGGATATAGGCTGCACAGTAGAGGAATATGACGATTCGGTGAGAGTGACGGCACGCGGCAGGCTTAAAGCGACCAGAGTCAAGACGATGCCGTATCCCGGCTTTCCCACAGATATGCAGCCGCAAATGGGAGTGGCACTTTCCCTGGCCGACGGTGTCAGCACCATCACTGAGAATATATTTGAGAGCAGGTTCAAATATCTTGCGGAGCTCGGTCGCATGGGCGCTCATGCGAAGGTGGAGGCCAATACGGCCATTATAACAGGTGTACCGCAATTGACAGGTGCAAAGCTTGATGCTCCTGACCTCAGAGCAGGCGCTGCTCTTGTGCTTGCGGCACTTGCAGCCGATGGTGAATCCGAGGTGACAGGCGTTCATTTTATAAAACGCGGATATGAAAACTTTTCCGGCAAGCTGAGAATGCTGGGCGCGGATATAATAAAAACAGAGATAAAGGAAGGCAGAGATACCGAAAAAGTCGGTTAATATTATGGGAAAGAGAATTTTTACATCCGAATCAGTAACAGAAGGGCATCCTGACAAAATATGCGATCAGATAGCTGACAGTATTCTCGATGCCGTACTTAGCGAGGATCCCCATGGCAGAGTAGCATGTGAGGTCTGCGTTACTACCAATTTCGTCCTTATCACGGGTGAGGTATCGACAACGGCACATGTAGATTATGAAGGCATTGCAAGAGACGTTATCAGGAAGATAGGATATACAGATGAGTCGATCGGCTTCGATGCGGATACGTGTGAGATAGAGCTGAGAGTCAAGAAACAGTCACCCGATATCGCAATGGGTGTCGACAGAGCATTGGATGATGATCATATAGGAGCAGGCGATCAGGGCATGATGTTCGGATATGCCACGAATGAGACTGAGGATTATATGCCCGCACCGATATATTTGGCACATAAGCTCACAAAGAAGTTAGCAGAGCTTCGCAAGGACGGCACGCTTGGATATTTGAGGCCTGACGGCAAGTCACAGGTCACGGTAGAATATGATGAGAACGGGCGTCCGTGCTTTATAGATACGGTAGTATTATCGACTCAGCACAATGCCGATGTCACGCAGGATAAGATAAAGGCTGACCTTAAAAAATATCTTTTCGATCAGGTATTGCCTGCAGATCTCGTATCGGAAAAGACAAAATATTTTGTAAATCCCACGGGACAATTTATCATCGGCGGACCGAACGGCGACGCGGGTGTCACAGGAAGAAAGATCATCGTGGACACCTACGGAGGCATGGGCAGACACGGCGGCGGAGCATTCTCAGGCAAGGATTGCACCAAGGTAGACCGCAGCGCGGCTTATGCTGCAAGATATGTCGCAAAAAATATCGTAGCGGCACATCTTGCGGACAAATGTGAGATACAGCTCTCATATGCGATAGGAGTCGCCGAGCCTATATCTATTTCGATAGATACATTCGGCACGGGTAAGGTGTCTGATGAGACGATCGAAAAGGCGATAAGAGAGAATTTTAATCTGAGACCGGCCGGTATCATCAAGATGCTGGACCTTAACAGACCTATATTTGCTCAGACATCAAATTACGGACATTTCGGAAGAAACGATCTGGATCTGCCTTGGGAAAAGACTGACAAGGCTGATGTGCTTGCAAAATATCTATAACAGAGGGAATTATGGCAAAGGATAAGAAATTAGTCGAAGATATCACTCCGATGAGTGAGGATTTCGCAAAATGGTATACTGATGTAGTAAAGAAGGCCGAGCTCATGAGATATTCCACGGTCAAGGGCTGTATGATGATATTGCCTGCCGGATACGCGATCTGGGAGAATATCCAGAAGAACCTCGATGCGATGTTTAAAAAGACAGGTGTGGAAAATGTATATATGCCTCTCTTTATCCCCGAGAGCCTGCTCAACAAGGAAAAGGATCATGTAGAAGGCTTTGCTCCTGAGGTGGCATGGGTAACGCAGGGTGGTCTGGAAAAGCTGGATGAGAAACTTTGTGTACGCCCTACGTCAGAGACGCTCTTCTGTGAGCTTTATTCGGATATCGTTCATTCCTACAGAGATCTTCCGAAGGTATACAATCAATGGTGCTCTGTAGTGCGTTGGGAAAAGACGACAAGACCTTTCCTGCGTTCATCCGAATTCTTGTGGCAGGAGGGACATACAGCTCATGCGACTGCCGAGGAGGCACAGGAGAGGACCTTGCAGATGCTCAACCTGTATGCCGACTTTGTCGAGTCTTATCTCGCCATACCTCTCATAAAGGGAAGAAAGACAGATAAGGAAAAGTTTGCGGGCGCGGAGGCTACATATACTATAGAGGCACTTATGCATGACGGCAAGGCGCTTCAATCAGGCACAAGCCACAATTTCGGCGACGGCTTTGCCAGAGCATTTGACATACAATTCTCTGACAAGGACAATCAGCTTAAATACGTTCATCAGACATCATGGGGACTTTCTACCAGGATCATCGGAGCTATCATCATGGTACATGGCGATGACTCGGGACTGGTACTTCCTCCGAGGATCGCACCGACACAGGTTATGGTTATTCCTATCGCACAGCACAAGGAAGGCGTGCTGGACGGTGCAAAGCAGCTCATGGAGCAGATAAGTAAAGCAGGTATTTCCGTCAAGCTGGATGATTCGGAAAAGAGCCCGGGATGGAAGTTTGCCGATCAGGAGATCAGAGGCATACCCGTACGTGTGGAGATCGGGCCGAAGGATCTGGAGGCAGGCAAGGCTATTGTCGTAAGAAGAGATACAAGAGAAAAGATCGAGGTCTCGCTGTCACAGATAGGACAGGAGCTTCCGAAGATTCTCGAAAAGATGCAGCAGGATATGTATGAAAGAGCAAAGAAGCATCTTGAGAGTCATATCTATACTGCCACAACATATGATGAGTTCAAGGATACCATCGCCAACAAGCCGGGATTCGTAAAGGCAATGTGGTGCGGGTCGACAGAATGCGAGATGAAGATCAAAGAGGATACCACGGCAACCTCCAGATGCATACCATTTGAGCAGGAAAATATATCTGACGTATGTGTATGCTGCGGCAGGCCTGCTAAGAATATGGTATTTTGGGGTAAAGCATATTAAAACGGCCATATGGACGACTCGGACAGTTTAAACATAAATATAAACGCTCCAAAAGGAGCAAAATTCATATTGGATCGTATCCGTGATGCCGGTTATGAGGCATATTTCGTAGGCGGATGCGTAAGAGACAGATTGCTTGGCAGGGAGCCCGGGGATTGGGATATTACCACCTCGGCGCTTCCGTGTCAGGTTAAAGAGCTATTTTCTTCAACAGTAGATACCGGTATCAAGCACGGCACCGTCATGGTCTTATACGGCGGCGTGGGATATGAGGTAACTACATACAGGATCGACGGGCAGTATCATGACGGCCGTCATCCTGATTCTGTACAGTTCACTCCGTCTCTGGAGGAAGATCTGAAAAGAAGAGATTTTACTATAAATGCATTTGCTTATGAGCCTGAAGGCGGGATAGTCGACCTTTTCGGAGGACTGAACGATCTTCGGGACCATGTCGTGCGCGCTGTGGGAGATCCATGCAGACGCTTTTCGGAGGATGCACTTAGGATAATGAGAGCGGTGCGATTTGCGGCACAGCTGTCATTTGAGATAGAGAAAAATACAAAAGAGGCCATAAGCAGCTTTGCAGGCAACCTCTCTCTCGTAAGCGCGGAGCGTATCAGAGTAGAATTCGAAAAGACATTGCTCTCAGACAATCCCGCATATGTAAACAAATACAGAGAGCTTGGCCTGGCTCCGTATATCATTCCGAATGTATGGAATAAATGCTTTCGGGAAGACAGCGCAGGTGTCTATAAGAATATAAAGAGCATGTATGATGGAGATGCCAAAATATTGCTGCTTGCGGAGTTTTTTAAATGCCTTACATATGAGGAATGTTCAGATGTCATGAAAAGGATGACATATGATAATGACACAAGAGATGCCGTATGCGATATATTGAGGCTGGAAAAAAGAGAAAGGGATGCTGCAGGACATGAAAAAATGTCTGCGGCTGCAGATACAGGCGGCTGTGGCGAAAAGAGTAAGAAAGATAAATATGACGACATACATATCAGGGAAATGCTGAAGTATGCGGGCGAGGATGCCGTAAGGGGATTCTTTGAGCTCGCTCATGCAAGAGGCACTGATATGTCTTATGCCATTCAAAGGCTTGAGCAGATCCTGAAGAGAGGAGATGCATATAAGGTGACTATGCTGGATATAAACGGATGTGACCTTATGAATGCAGGCATAGAAAAGGGAAAAGAGATAGGTACAGTGCTGAATATGCTGCTGGATAAGGTAATAGAGGATCCGGCATTAAATGATAAAGAAATCTTGCTTGAAATGATAAAGAGGTGAATATGAAGGCTGAAGAAATTTATAAAAGATGGCTTGAAGACCCGTGCGTGGATGAGGAGACGAAGGCAGAGCTGAGTCTTATTGCAGAAGATCATTCGGAGATCGAGGAGAGGTTCTATAAGGAGCTTGAATTCGGTACTGCGGGACTTCGAGGCATCATGGGCGCGGGCACCAATCGCATGAACAGATATACGGTCGCAAAGGCCACAAAGGGCCTTGCCGATTATATAAACGCATGTGATGGGGGAGCACAAAGAGGTGTTGTCATAGCATATGATTCCAGACATATGTCACAGGAATTTGCTGACATAGCCGCCGGAGTTTTGAATGCTCAGGGAATAAAGGCATTTGTTTTTGAATCGCTCCGTCCCACTCCCGAGCTTTCCTTTGCTGTAAGGAGGCTGAAATGCATTTCGGGCATCAATATAACAGCCAGCCACAATCCCGCCGAATACAACGGATATAAGGTTTATTGGGAGGACGGCGCGCAGGTCACATCTCCTCATGATACGGGTATTATGGAATGCGTAAATGCTATAAAGGATATTTTCAGGATACCTGTAATGGACAGGGATGAGGCCGTCTCCAAGGGACTGTATACAGAGCTTGGCAAGGAAATGGATGATATATATACAGATACCATCCTCGGACTTATAAGAGAAAAGGATATCATCGAGGAGGTTGCCGATGATATCAATATAGTCTATACACCTCTCCACGGATGCGGCATAGTGATCATTCCGGGAGCACTTGAGGATGCAGGCTTTAAGAATGTGCATTTGGTAAAGGAACAGCAGATCCCGGACGGTGATTTCCCGACGGTGCCTTACCCGAATCCCGAGATGCCGGATGCATTTACCCTTGCTGACGATCTCGCAAAGGAGGTCGGTGCGGATATTGTCATTGCCACAGATCCGGACTCCGACAGGATGGGCGTACATGTACGTGACAGAGAAGGCAGATATCATGCGCTGGACGGCAATCTGATAGGAGCATTGCTTTGCGAATATCAATTGTCCGTATGTGCGGCAAGAGGCGGCATTCCGGAGGACGGCTATATCGTCAGATCCATAGTATCCGGCAGAATGACGGATGTGATCGCGGAAAATTACGGTGTAAAGTGCATCGGCGTCCTGACGGGATTTAAGAATATAGGCAAAAAAATACTTGAGGCAGAGGAATCGGGAAACGGCACCTTCCTGTTCGGATTTGAGGAGAGCTATGGATATCTGTGCGGAGATTACGCAAGAGACAAGGATGCATGCGGAACATCACTTGTCATGTGTGAGATGTGTGCATATTACAGGTCCTTCGGCCTTACGCTGTGGGATGCCGTGGATGAATTGTATAAGAAATACGGTGTTTTCAAGGAACAGACGATCTCAGTCACCAAGAAAGGCAAGGACGGCCTGCAGGAGATAGCCTCAGACATGGAGGCCTTAAGGTCGGCACCGCCGCAAAGTATAGGAGGATATGAGGTCTGCTCTGTCACGGACTATGAAGATACCGAAAAAACGGGACTTCCCGCATCAAATGTACTTATATTCGACCTCGAAAAGGGCTGGGTAGCGGTAAGACCTTCAGGCACCGAGCCAAAGATAAAATATTATATAGGCGTTAAGGCCCCGTCAGAGGCTACGGCTCTTGCGATGATAGAAGATATCAAAAAAGGTCTCGGAGAGATATCGGCATGAGATTCGTGATTCAAAGAGTTGCAAAGGCCGATGTGACCGTAGAAGGAAAGATGGTAGGCAGCATAGGAGAGGGCTTTCTGGTGCTCATAGGCTGCTGCACCTCGGATACAAAGCAGATTGCGGATAAAATGGTAAAAAAGCTGCTTGGAATGCGCATATTTGCGGATGAAAACGGCAAGACCAATCTGCCTTTGGAAGCAGTAGACGGATCATTGCTGCTGGTCTCACAATTTACATTATATGCGGATTGCAAAAGAGGCAACAGGCCGAGCTTTACCGAAGCAGGCGATGGCAAAAGCGCAAATGAGCTCTATGAATATATTATAGACAGCTGCAGAGCTTTAGGAGGCGGCATCAGGGTCGAGACGGGAATATTCGGCGCTGATATGAAGGTATCCTTGGTCAACGACGGTCCCTTTACGATAATATTGGATTCAGACAGGCTTTAAGGAAACATAAAAGGCAGGAAATACAAAAACCGGAAAAAAAGACAGAAATATAACAGACAGAAATATAACAGACGGAAATATAAAAGACAGAAATATAAAAGCAGGAGAATATAAGAGTTTGGATATAAATGAACGATTCAAATTCAGGCAGGTCGAGCCGTCCGAGGCAGATCAGGTCGCAGAGATAGAGAAGATATGCTTTCCGCCGAATGAGGCATGCAGCAGCAAGGATATGTATGAGAGAACGCAATATGCAAATGATGTCTTTTTGGCAGCCATAGATAAGGATACAGGAAGAATAGCGGGATTCTTAAACGGACTTGCAACAAATGAATCAAGATTTCGCGATGAATTCTTCACAGATATCACATTGCATGATCCGCGCGGAGAAAATGTCCTGCTCACGGGACTTGATGTGCTTCCGGCCTACAGAGGGCAGGGACTTGCAAGAGAGATAGTAAGACAATATGAGATCAGAGAAAGAGAAAAAGGCCGCAAGAGACTCATACTTACATGTCTTCCCGAAAAGATAGCGATGTATGAAAGCTTCGGCTTCCGCAATCTGGGCCTGTCGGCGTCCAAGTGGGGTGGTGAGGCATGGTATGAGATGGTTTATGAGCTTTGAAAGACCTTACGTGTCAAAGTAAAATTCAGCATATCTCACACGTGCATTACTAAAATTTGGCTGTATGAGAGAATGGCTTGAGCAGCTGCTTCGCAGCGACATCTTACGGCGATTGAAAAAATCGCTTGACAATTGATAATCTTTGGAATAAACTTCCAACCATTAAATAAACCGACGAGAAAGAGGAGTAGTCCTTGTCACTTGCCTATGAGAGAGCTGCGGATGGTGTGATCGCAGCGGTTATACAAGGATGAATGGACTTTCGAGGGCAAACGGAAATGCGCAGCCACAGCAGCGCAAAGTATGGGAGACGGAGCAGACACTTCGTGAACAATGTCAGCATATGATGGTATGCGCAGAGAGGGCGTTTTATGCGTCAAGCCGGGTGGCACCGCAGGTGATCTTACAGACCTGTCCCAGCAATTTTTATTGCATGGGCAGGTCTTTTTGTATGCTCGGGAAATAGCCGGCAAGCAGCATAGCCGAGGGTACAAGCAGCATAGCCGAGGGTATAATGGCGGAACGCTCTCTCATAGACTCGGGAGCTGCACTTGAGACCATGGAAAAATATATAAGAATGTCGAATGAATAGGTCGGCAAACAATCACAATATGGAGGAAAAATATAATGTTAGACGGAAAAAAAATCTTATTTAGCGGTATGCAGGCAACAGGCTCACTTACGCTGGGCAACTATCTCGGTGCTCTTAAAAACTGGATCACACTTACCGATGAATACGAATGCTTTTACAGTGTCGTAGACATGCATTCCATTACGGTAAGACAAGATCCCGCAACACTGCGAAAAAGAGCCAGAACACTCATGATGATATATATAGCGGCAGGCTTGGATCCGGAAAAGAGCTGTATTTATTTTCAATCTCATGTATCGGCACACGCGGAGCTTGCGTGGATACTCAATTGCTACACATATATGGGTGAGCTTCAGCGAATGACGCAATTTAAAGATAAGTCCGCAAAGCATGCGGATAATATAAATGCCGGCCTCTTTACATATCCAGTTCTCATGGCAGCAGATATATTGCTCTATCAGGCCGATGTTGTCCCGGTGGGAGTAGACCAGAAGCAGCATCTTGAGATAACGAGGGATATTGCGACAAGATTTAACAGTATATATGGTGATGTATTTACCATACCTGAAGGATATTATGGCAAATCAGGCACAAAGGTCATGAGCCTTCAGGAGCCTTTGAAAAAGATGTCAAAATCCGATGAGAATCCGAATGCGAGCATTTATCTTACGGATGATAAGGATACCATTATACGCAAGTTCAAAAGAGCAGTGACAGACTCTGACAATTGCATCAGATATTCGCAGGACAAGCCGGGTGTGAGCAACCTGATAGAGATCTACTGCGCATGTACGGGCAAGAGCCATGAGGAGGTTGAGTCGGAATTTGCATCCTGCAGCGGATACGGAGACTTCAAGATCGCGGTAGCGGAGGCTGTGGCAGATTGCCTTATACCGCTACAGGAAAAATATGCCGATCTTGAGAAAAACAAGGATTATATCAACTCTATCATAAAAAATAATGCACAGAGAGCGTCCATAGCTGCAGCAAAAACGCTTCGCAAGGTGCAAAAGAAGGTAGGCTTCCCTGAGAAAATAAGATGACGATCATTTAAAAATGAAATATGCCGCAGATCACGGAGCATATGACAGGTCATTACTTTCGAGATACAGAGTCAAAGAGAGAAAGCGGGGACGGACCGATATGCAAAGGATCCTTTATAGATAAAAGAGATAATAGGTTTGGTGAGAGAGCCGGATAACCTGCACCAGGTGGAAATATAGGCGAAATGGGGGAAAAACTATGACAAATGCAAACGGAAGATTCGGCATTCACGGAGGACAATATGTGCCCGAGATACTTATGAATGCCGTAAATGAACTTGAGGCGGCTTATGACCATTATAAGAATGATCCGTTGTTCAATAGCGAGCTTACTGAGCTTTTGAATAATTACGCAGGAAGGCCGTCACGCTTGTATTTTGCCTCTCATATGACAGAGGATCTCGGAGGGGCTAAGATATATCTTAAAAGAGAGGATCTTAATCACACAGGCGCCCATAAGATAAATAATGTCTTAGGACAGGCACTGCTTGCAAAAAGGATGGGCAAGAGCAGACTGATCGCCGAGACCGGAGCAGGTCAGCACGGGGTGGCCACAGCTACGGCGGCGGCACTATTCGGCATGGAATGTGTCATATTTATGGGCAAAAAGGATACCATACGCCAGGCATTGAACGTATATAGGATGAGGCTTTTGGGGGCACATGTAGTCCCTGTGGAGACAGGAACAAGCACGCTCAAGGATGCTTGCTCGGCAGCCTTCAGAGAATGGACAAGCAGGATAGAGGATACTCATTATTGTCTGGGATCGGTCATGGGACCGCATCCGTTTCCGACGATGGTCAGAGATTTTCAGGCTGTCATATCGAAGGAGATAAAAGAGCAATGCATGGAGGCGGAGGGGAGACTGCCTGATGCGGTGCTTGCATGCGTGGGAGGCGGATCTAACGCCATTGGGGCCTTTTATCATTTTATTGATGATAAAGAGGTGGCACTCATAGGCTGTGAGGCAGCAGGCAGGGGCATAGATACTGCCAAGACAGCGGCAACCATAACGACGGGCAAGCTCGGTATATTTCATGGCATGAAAAGCTATTTCTGTCAGGATGAGTTCGGCCAGATAGCGCCCGTATATTCTATTTCCGCGGGACTTGATTACCCGGGAGTAGGACCCGAGCATGCACATCTGTATGATACAGGCAGGGCAAAATATGTATCTGTAACGGATGAAGAGGCTGTAAGCGCGTTTGAATATCTCTCAAGGACGGAGGGCATCATTCCGGCGATAGAGAGTGCTCATGCGGTGGCATATGCAAGGAAGCTTGCTCCGCAGATGGATAAGGATAAGATAATCGTTATCAACATATCTGGAAGAGGAGATAAGGACTGCGCAGCTATAGCAAGATACAGAGGAGAAAATATTTATGAGTAGATCGATAGAAGATGCTTTTTCAAAGGGAAAGGCATTTATACCATTTATCACATGCGGAGATCCTACGCTGGAAATATCCGAAAAACTTGTATATGCGATGGAGGATGCGGGAGCTGATATCATAGAGCTGGGCATTCCTTTTTCAGATCCGGTGGCAGAGGGCCCCGCCATAATGGCAGCAGATGAGAGAGCCCTCCATGGAGGTGTGACCACCGACAAGACATTCGATATGACAGAGCGTATCAGAGACAATACAGACATTCCGCTTGTCTTTATGACATACGCAAATGTGGTATATTCATACGGAATCGAAAAATTCTGTATACGCGCCGAGCGTGCAGGTATACAGGGAATCATACTTCCTGACGTACCATTTGAGGAAAAGGAAGAATTTGAAAAGGTATTCGCAGATCATGGTATGGTGCTTATATCTATGATAGCTCCGACATCGGGCAAGCGTATTGCCATGATAGCAAAAGAGGCAAAGGGATTTCTTTATATGGTTCCGTCGCCCGGAGCCGCGGAAATGGGCGACAATATAACGACCGACATAGGCGCCATGACAGCCAAGGTGAAGGAGGTATCGAAGATCCCGTGTGCGGTCGGCTTTGAGATATCAGATCCCGCGCAGGCACGGCAAATGGCACTGATATCAGACGGAGTTATAGTAGGCTCTGCCATAGTAAAGCTGTGCGACGAATATGGAGAGGCCTGTGTTCCTTATGTAAAGGAATTCGTGAAAGAGATGAAGGATGCGATCAGGGACCTGTAGAGACATAGATGCAGGTCATGTGCGGGCATTATACGAATCTCTGTATTGTCTGCGCCTCGTTGCCGCAGGTTGATCACCTGCAGCACGCTCGTCCGGATAAGCCGTTGATATTACTTGGCTGCGGCCTCATCATAATGGATCTTACAATAGTATTTCCCGTCGATAGCAGGATATTTGCTGCCGGTCTCGGCTTCGTTCTGGCAATTGTAATCTCCGTCATACGAGCATCTTACGGCATCCTCACCGCCGTTATTCAAGGTGAAGGAGAAGCTAATCAAAAACATCACCATGACCGCAAGTGCGATGGCCATGATACCTATCGGCTTGACATTACGTTCTAATAATGCCATATAGCGGTCGTTTCGGGTGAGCCTGCGGCATAAAAGAGAAGCGATGACGAAGCCCGATACACCTGCGGCAGTGCCTATTATAAAGGCTGCGATAACATCCGACGGATAATGCACCATCAGATATATCCTCGAGGCACCCGTAAGAAGTGCTATGAGAGGGAATATCCAGAAGAGAGCCTTTGCAGGCTTTCTTTTTGACTTGATATGACACAGCATAAGAGCCACGGCAATCTCCGTAGCACCTGTCGTATGACCCGACGGAAAGCAGAAGTCTGATTCCGAGAGCATGCCCGCATTGATATACCATGACCAAAAGGCTGCATTATCCTGCAGAGTATTGTAAGGTCTGACTCTGCCGACCATAGGCTTGATGATGACATTGGTCAAAAGAGTGCCTATTATGACAGAAAATACTATAGCCAGGCCGACCTTTCGTGTACGCTTGAAGAAGCAAAGGACGAGGCCCATGACGGCGAACATCGCAATAAACAGCTCCGAGCCAAATGAGGTAAGGATCTTTGAGAGTACTGTCAGAACATCAGACTGCATCTGTCCGAAGATCTGAAATACGGCAAGATCGAAGCCTTTGAAAAGTGTATCGAGCTGTGCTCCTATCGAAGATGTCAATAAAAATGTATTCATTCTTGAGCTCCTTTATGATCATCCGGCTGCTTCTCAACCGTGACATATGTATGGCCGTCTGTATATGAGCTGCCGGACTCCTTACGCTTCTTAAGAACGTTGAAAACAGTATACAAAATGCATATAACGGCGATAGCCAATATGATATATGTAGTGACCCGGCTCTGTCCCATTATCTCGGAAGCGCCGTTCTTGAAGGTATTTGCGATTGCCTCGGGAACTGTATATTGCGACAGATTCTCACTAAGGAGCATCAAAAACTCGCCTACAGCCTCATCGTCAAGGACTGCTTTCTTTGCTTCATCGGGTATATAAGAGGCAGCATCCTCTCCTACATAAGAGCCTGTATTGTATGAGCCGTCCGACTCTTTGATGACTACAACGAAATGCCCCTCGTCATATTCATCCGTATCCGCAAATAGTTTGTTCTTATAATAATCCTGTGCGATATCGTCAAGCTCATCCCCGGCAGAATTATCATCGCTTATGAGCAGCACAAAGGGCTGTACGCCTGTCTGTTCGTAAAAGCTCTGCATAGCCTCTATTACGGTATCGTCAAAGTATGAGTCATTGCCCTCGTACCAGTCATCAAGCATGACGCACATGGAGGAGTCCAGCCTTATCCTTCCTGTTGATGATGCACCGGCACAAGATCCGCTCTGTCCGAATGAACAGTAGATAAAATATACGACAAGAGCTATAACAACTACGGCAAGAGTGCTGTTGCGGCTTTTTTTCATGGAAGCATATAAGCTGCCGCGCGAGCTGTCATAGCTGCTGTGTGAGCTGTCATATCTGCCGTGTCTGTAGTAGTCATCCGTATCTTCCGTATGATCTGCATTGCCGCTATGAGTCCCATATCGGCTGTCATCACGGATATCGCGGCCGTATTTTCTGTCTTTGTCAAAATCAAATATTCCCATACGGAAGATTATAACCGATATCAAATTATGAGGTCAAGCAATGCAGCGGTAAATGTTATCGCCGGTCACCATGCAGTAATGACAGTAACCCCTTTAAGTACATTGAAAAAATGTCAGCCGGGATATATAATAAATAATCAGCCGCCAGGCAGAAATCGTACAGGAGAAAAAATATGGCAAGCGATATCGGAGTAGATCTTGGCACAGCAAGTGTACTTGTATATATATCAGGACGCGGCGTGGTATTAAAGGAGCCGTCGGTAGTGGCCTACGACAAGGAAACAAAGAAGATAGTGGCTATCGGTGAGGAGGCCAGATTGATGCTCGGAAGGACTCCGGGCAATATCGAAGCTATCAGGCCTCTCAGGCAGGGTGTTATTTCGGATTATACCGTAACCGAAAAGATGCTCAAATATTTCATACAGAAGGCTATAGGAAGAAGGACTTTTCGTAAGCCCCGTATAAGTGTATGCGTACCGAGCAGAGTTACTGAGGTGGAAAAAAAGGCCGTTGAGGATGCTGCATATCAGGCAGGTGCAAGAGAGGTCGCAGTCATCGAGGAGCCCATCGCGGCAGCTATCGGTGCGGGAGTCGATATAACCAAGCCATGCGGCAATATGATCGTTGACATAGGCGGCGGAACAACGGATATAGCCGTCATCTCACTCGGGGGTGTAGTTGCAAGCACTTCACTTAAGCTTGCAGGTGACGATTTCGATGAGGCTATCGTTCGTTATATGAAAAAGAGGCACAATCTTCTCATAGGAGAGAGGACCGCCGAGGAGATCAAGATACAGATAGGCACATGCTTCCCGACAGGCGAAGAGATGACAATGGATGTAAGAGGACGCAATCTTGTATCGGGACTTCCGCGCAAGGTGACCGTGACATCCTCTGAGACGGAAGAGGCTCTCAGAGAGTCCGTATCACAGATAGTGGAGGCCATTCACGAGGTCCTTGAAAAGACTCCGCCGGAGCTTGCAGCAGACATAGCAGACAGAGGCATTGTCATGACAGGCGGAGGATGTCTGCTCCGCGGACTTGAGGATATCATAGAAGACCGTATAGGCATCAATGCCATCACAGCAGAGGATCCGATGCTGTGCGTTGCGGTAGGAACAGGTCTGTTCATCGAATATCTCGGAAAAGAACAATCCATATAATAACAGACAGATAATGGATACATATCTGTCATATATCGTGATGAGGAACAGCCCGGCATGTCCGCCAAATGATCAATGTATATCATATGGCGGCATGTCGGATCGTCTGTATCCTATATCTCACCGCAAATGCAAGATCGATTCGAAAAGGATCCGGAGTGCTCGTGGAAAATATCAAAGGATATATCACCAAAATAGTATACAGAAATGAGAAAAACGGCTATACAGTGGCTCATGTCGAGGAAAACGGAGATGAGGAGGTCTGTGTAGGCGTTTTTCAATTTGCGGATGAGGGTGAATATGTCGAGCTGAGCGGCGAGCGGATATTTCATCCCGTATACGGCGAACAGTTTAAGGTGGAGAGTATCAAGATAGTCCCACCGACGGGCTGCGATGCTATAGAGAGATATCTTGCAAGCGGAGTCATAAAGGGTATAGGGAAAGCAACCGCCGCGCGCATAGTCGAGAAATTCGGCGAGGATTCTCTGAGAATAATAGACGAAGAGCCGGAATGCCTTGCATCTATAAAGGGCATCACCTTAAAAAAGGCACAGGAGATCGCAGCATGGCATGAGGAGAGACGAGATCTCAGAAATGCGCTTATATTCCTTGGTCAATATGGTATTTCAAACAGCCTTGCGGTAAGGATATATTCACAATACGGCGAGGAAGTATACAGCATCATAAGGGAAAATCCCTACAGACTCGCCGACGATATTACTGGTATCGGCTTCAGAAAGGCCGACGAAATAGCATATAAGACAGGTATATCACCTAACAGCGAATTCCGTATAAAAAGCTGCATAATACATTTGCTCATAAAGGCAGCCGGAGAGGGAAACGTATATCTTCCGGAGGATGAACTGATAGATACGCTCTTGAGTACACTGAAGCCACTTACGTTGGACGGGGTATGTGATATAGAAAGAGGACAGGTTCAAAAGTGCATAATGGATCTTGCTATCGATTCGAGAGTCATTATAAAAGAGGGAGATCCGAACCAAATATATTATACATCCTATTATTATACGGAATATAAGATCGCGGCATTGCTGCATAAGCTGAACGTCAAAGGCAGCATACGTGAAGAGGAGATCGAAAAAAGGATAAAGGAGATAGAGTCACAGGCAGACATAGTGCTTGACGATATGCAAAGGGAGGCTGTCGCTGCAGCGGCAAAATCAGGCATACTCATAATGACGGGCGGACCGGGTACCGGTAAGACGACGACCATTAATATGATAATAAAATATTTCCAAAAGGACTATGAGAGGATAATACTTGCGGCACCCACTGGAAGAGCAGCCAAGCGCATGAGTGAGGCTTGCGGCAGAGAGGCATGTACTATTCACAGACTTTTGGAGCTTTCAGGGGAGATAGAGGATTCGTCTGCGGGGGCGAGATTTGAGCGCAATGAGGAAAATCCGCTGGAGGCGGACATTATCATCATCGATGAGATGTCAATGGTGGATATCTTCCTGATGGCGGCATTGCTTAAGGCTGTATCAGTCGGTACCAGATTGATATTTGTAGGTGATTCTTGTCAGCTGCCGTCGGTAGGCGCGGGAAATGTCCTTAAGGATATGATAGATTCAGGCTGCTTCAGTACGGTAAAGCTCGAAAAGGTATTCAGGCAGGCCGAAGAGAGCGATATCATTGTAAATGCTCATAAGATCAATCACGGTGAGCAGATAGAGCTGCGCCCCGACAGCAAAGACTTCATATATATAAAGCGTGACGATCCGAGGATCATACTCGGAAGCATACTCACACTGCTAAGGGACAAGCTGCCGAATTATGTTGACGCGGATATCTGCGATATACAGGTGCTCTCGCCAACCAAGAAGGGGCCGCTCGGTGTAGAGAAGATCAATTCGTTCTTACAGGAGAGCATCAATCCTCCGAGGAAAGGGAAAAAAGAAATCACAGCGCATGATGAGAGATTCCGTGAGGGGGATAAAGTCATGCATATAAAGAACGATTATGCTCTTGAATGGGAGCTGAGGACAGGCTCCGGATTTGTATATGACAGGGGCACGGGAGTATTTAACGGAGATATCGGAGTCATAACCGTCATAAACGAGCATACATTGGTGCTGGAGGTCAGATTTGATGACGGCAAATATGTCATATATCCGTTCGAAAAGCTGGAGGAGCTGGTCCTTTGCTATGCATCCACCATTCATAAGGCTCAGGGAAGCGAATATCCAGCGGTCATATTGCCTCTTTTTGCGGGGCCTCCTATGCTGATGAACAGAAATATCCTTTATACGGCAGTGACGAGAGCCCGCAAATGCGTATGTATCGTAGGCAGGGAAGATACGGTAAGGAATATGATCGACAACAAGGTGGTGGCTGCAAGATATTCGGGACTAAGGGACCGTCTTCTCGAGACAAAGGGTATGATATTCTAAAAGCCGGTGTATGACAGATCCGGCAATCTTAGAAGTAATAATGAAAATAAATCCGACCGACAAATTCAGATTTTTGCGAGCGAAGGAGAAGCTTACCGCCCTGGTCTATCCCAGGGTCTGTCCCGTATGCAATAAAATAATCAGGCAGAAGGACATAGACAGGGCAGCAGAGGAGGGCTTTAGGGGACATTTTGAAAATCCCTTTATATGCAAAGATTGCTATTTAAAGCTGGAATTTACAACCGATCTGCCTGTATGTATGAAATGCGGCCGGCCCACAGAGGATGAGAGAGAGGAATATTGCCGTGATTGCCGCAATAAGCAGCGCGACTTTAACCGCGGAATAGCGCTGGCATTGCATAATGAAAGCGCGAGAAAGATCATATATGATCTCAAATATGCGGGTATGCGAGATAATGCGGATGCGCTTGCATATGAAGCGGCTTATCGGTTCGCACGGGAGATCGCAGGTATGGAGATAGATGCGATAATACCCGTACCGCTCCACAGAAACAGGATGCGTGAGAGAATGTATAACCAGGCAGAGCTGATAGCGAAAAGACTTGCTTTTTTTCTGGAGCTGTATGCGGATATCAGGATACCCGTGGATGCAGACCATCTTATCCGTGCAGAGGACACACCGCGTCTGAGTGCGCTAAGCGGAGGTGAAAGAGCAAAGAGCCTTGCGGGCGCATTTGATATAAAGAGAGGAGGACAAAAATATGAAAGAGTGCTCCTTGTGGATGACATATTCACAACAGGCTCCACATTGAATGAATGTGCAAAAACCTTGCGCCGTTTCGGCACACATATGATATACTTTTTGACGATGACTATCGGCAGCTGATATCTTTGCAGATGTCGACTGATCCGTGAGCCGTCCGTGTAAACAGAGATATAATTTAAGCCCGGCAGTGTTAAATGACCTATGAAAAACAGGACTAAACAAAAAGGGCTCCAAGGAGGAAAAAAATATGACAATAGCCGAAGAAAGCCTGAAGCTGCATTATGATGTACAGGGCAAGATTGAGATAAAATCCCGCGTCAGCGTAAAGAGCGCAGAGGATCTGTCACTTGCATACACACCCGGTGTAGCTCAGCCGTGCCTTGAGATACAGAAGAATCCCGATCTTTCCTATGAACTGACACGAAGATGGAATACATGCGCCGTTATCACGGACGGCAGCGCCATACTCGGACTTGGCAATATAGGCCCCGAGGCCGGAATGCCTGTAATGGAGGGCAAATGTGTCCTGTTCAAGGAATTCGGAGGAGTCGACGCATTGCCGCTTTGTGTAAAGAGTCAGGATGTTGATGAGTTTGTAAATGCCGTATATCTTA
>CAZGVB010000029.1:2019-18845 GCA_964528825.1 uncultured Parasporobacterium sp. | reverse complement strand
TCGCAGGAGGCACCATCGCAGGAGCCGCCTCCGCAATCATTGCAGCATGAGGAAATGCCGGAATCTCTGCAGGGGCACGGAGAGGCGTTGATGCAGAATGATGTGCCTGTATCATCCGTATTATCGGCGGAACTCTTGCCGCATCTGAAAGGAGCGGTACATAAAAAATATCCGAAATCCTTCTCCTTTGAAGCCTTTTGGGCCTCATTAAGTGAGCATAGATAAAGGCAGTCACGCCTAAGTGCGGAAAGGTCCTTGGGAAGAAAGTATGCCCATGTGAAATAAAGATCCTGTACGGAGGTTATATCAGGGGAAGTTATATATTTCGGAAATATATTAAGTATGACAGGTAACGGAATTATCATAGCGCACCCTCCTTTTTGATTATTATAATTTTTATGGGAAAGCTATGCAATGAATCAAATCTCAATAAAACAGTCACTGCCGGTGTGCTCGCCAAGACGAAAGCCTCGCTATCGTTTTTGCAGCATATCATCACACGTGCGATGCAGGCTGAAATTTTACTTTGACAATAACACACGGCAGCCAAGCTGATGATAAGGCTTGGCTGCCGCAGATGAGGGGGTAAATATCTTGTTTTTATTCAAGGCTCTTGTGTGATTCAGGTATCTTTATCGGCTCCTTATCAAAGAAGTAGCAGAGGAAGAATACGACTACACACAGCGGCCATTCTACATATATCGGTGTAGGGAACAATGCCTTGAGTGCCGGTATAAAGAGCCATGCAAAGAAGAATACATAAGCCACAACCTGTGTGATGACCATTGTGTGCTTCTTAAGCAGACGCGGGAAGTACATCATGGAGATCATTGCCAGGAAGAACGACGGTGTAATGCAAAGCAGGATCGTAAGTGTCTTGACGATATCTGTTGCAAGATAAGCACAGGCAAGCGTGACAGCTCCTATTATAAAGAGTACTATACGCGACTGGAACTTGGATACCGGCTTGGATTTGTCCTTGCGCAGCGGTGCGAGTACATCGTAGCAGGCAAGCTGTACGCATGCCATGAGAAGAGCGACACCTGAGGAAACATTCACTGCCCAAAGTCCTGCAAGGCCTATGCCTGAGAGTACGGGATTGAGGGATGTAATGACAATGCTCATTGCCTGAGAGGTTGCTACATCGGGGAATTGTATCTTTGCTATTATTCCGAAGATAGCAGAGATAAAGCATACCGGTATGGTGCAAAGAGCTGCGATGATGATACCGTTGCGTGCCGTCTTGGAATCCTTTGCGGCAAGAGCACATTGTGTATTCGACTGTGTCGAGATACGGTTGCCCGGCTCTGATACGAAGTATGAGGCGATAGTCGCAAGGCTGAGTCCCCCTGTAAGTGACAGCCATGAGCCGCCCGCCGTCGTGGAGTCCGGTATTGCCTTTGCGCTTTCTACGAATCCTTCCCAGCCGCCGACATTGTGAAGAGCAGCGATCATGCATGCGATAAGAGCGACATAGATGACGATGACATTTATCAGATTTGAAAGGCTCGCGCCGAACAATCCGCCCATCAGACAGATGGCAACAAAGACAACAGCAGTGATCAGGATACCCACATTAAGGCTTATCTTGCCCGGGAACATAGATGCGAGCATTGCGCCGCCTGCGACATATTGGAGACATCCGACACCGCCGCAGATGATAAGCTGGCCGATGACCATGAGATAACGGCTGGCAGGTCCGTTGAAGTCTGCCATCATCTCGGCCGTGGTCGAGTAATTCATCTTACGCATGCGCTTGGCACCTACAATACCCAAAAAGAGTATGCCGACAACGCCTGCAAGGCCGTAGGTGACGGCAGTCATGCCTCCGCCGCCCATGGCGAGCTGAGCAAGGCCTGTCGTATTGGTGCCTCCTATGAGGTTGCCCATCATAAGCATTATGACAAGCAGCAGAGGCAGATCCTTTCCTGCCATCAAAAAGCTTGTCTTTCCGCCGGTAGCTGCCTTTTTCTTCTGCTGCACCTGTGCAAAGCCGCAGACGCCGAAAAGCAATGCGAGGTAAACGATAACTATGATCAAAGATACCATGTTGAGATCTCCTTTCATGGCCATTCATATTATACCTTGGAAGTGATGTCGATCGCTCGGTCTTTATACTCTGCAGAGCCGATATCTGCAGCTGGCTCTGACGCATCTATGCATCATGCCGGTACAACTTAAATGGCTGTGATTTCTTTATTTGAAAGTGAGATTATATTAGCATGCACCTTTGCAGCGTTTCATTGGTCTTTTGCCTTGTTTCGAAAAAAGAATTGTGGCTTTTGCCCAAGCATACATTACAAGTGCAGTGCCAACTGAAATTTTATTCTGAGAAATCAAGTATAGGTTTCAGATCTGTATAGAAACGGTCTGCTCTTTTTTAAATGAGCAGACCGTTATATGGCATATGCACTTAGCAGAGGGGGTAGGAAATTTCCGGATCTTTTACGGAAATATGTGCATTTGCTTGTTATTTTATAGTGCGTTCGGCTTTTTCACCCGGCTTCTTGATGATCTGATTATCGGAGATGAACAGCAATATACCTGCGACAACGGCACATACGCAAAAGATCTTATAAGCGTCGCGATAGCCGCCGAGGTAGCTTAAGGAGATGGCAAGTACGGTCGAGTTGAGAGCCCTTATAAGTGACATTATCGGATTCATGCCTGCCCAAAGCGCCGGATAATCACGGAAACCGAAGACAGAGCATGCATGACTTTGCGGAAGGTTGCTGATAGCTCCGCCCCAGAAGATCGTAAATCCGAAGAACAGCCAGTTGGTCACGCTGTTATATGGCATAAAGCCTCCGAATGCCGTACCTATGGCAAAGAATATGGCAAGTGCTATGCCGCTGCGGCGGGCACCGATCTTTTGATCGAGCCATCCTGAAAAGATGCTGCCGGGAACGGCAAATACAGGCATAAGGCTCATAAATCCGGCCGCCTTTGCGGGTGTAAGTCCCATGGATATCTCATATTTTACGAGCTGAGACACAACACCGATATTTACAAGAAAGAGCAGTCCGTATGCGATAGGAAGAAGCCAGAAGTTCTTGTTTCTAAGGCCTTCCTTTACAGTCCATACAGGCTTTGAAGATGCAAGGATCTCCTTGCGCTGGCGCAGCTCTTCTTCATCAAAGTCACCGTTATCCGGAAGGACCTTCATCTCCTCGGGCGTATCAGGTATGAAGAACCAGTTGACAAGTCCCATCGCGATAGAGAACAGACCAAAGCAAAGAGTTGCTACGCTCCAGCCGCCTTTTCCGATAAGCCAGTTGAGTACATTAAGTGCCACAAGAGCCGCGAGAGAGGCTCCGCATGTAGCCCAGCCCATTATAGATCCCTTCTTTGTCGGGAAGTAGCTGGTATAGATCTGCGGTATGCCTATGGCAGCCGTCGTGGATGTCAAAAGGTAGATTGAAAAATAACAGATAACATATGCGATGACCGATGTTATATGTCCGTAAATGATCAATGCTGCGCCCGTAAGGATCATTACGATGGTATTCATCTTGCGTGTCTTGAATTTGTGGAACAATATGCCGACACCCAGCATGGCTACGGTCGCTATGATAGCCGCAACCGAGCAGAGATTGAGCAAAGTGGCGTCGGAGACTCCTATCTGTTCTGCCAGGATCCCGACCGCTGTATTTTGAGCTGTGGATGTCCAGAATGCTGCGGCAGTCATAAATGCTATGAGGCCGTAAAACATAAGAAGCCATCCGTGAAGGCCATAGTTGAAATTGGTTTTTGCCCTTGGTTTGTCTTGTGTGGGCTTAGACATTCTTATCACTCCTTTTCTTTGATCTTGGTGCCACATTCGGACTTTTCCGCTGCGGCACCTGCAGTAAATGCATTTATTGGCTTTGTATTGTGCCTGTATTATTTCGGCCCAATATTTGTATTTGTTAAGGTGCGATGCCTGTATTTATTTCGGCGCCGTATCTTAATTGCTCTTTGACGTTTTTTCTGTATTTCTGTTTTGAATGCTTGTCCGTATTCTTCGAGGAAGTCACTTCTTTGCGGGTATCATTGGCAGAAGCACATGAGACTTGCCGAAGTAAATGTTATGCGTTACTGTCTGCATAAAAGGCATCAATGAGACACCGTTTTTGGCAAGTGTGCCCTTCATATCGTCCTGATTGCGGATGACCAGCTCGAGTCTGTGACCCTTCTTAAATACATTTGCCGTAGGTATAAGCGCTATATCGTAGCGGTTTATCTCTCCCGGCACTACCGGAACAGGCTCCTTGCGAAGGTGTACGGGTCTGTGAGGCAGGCTCTTTTCCTCATCAATGTCACGGAATTTTGCTTTCAGATGGCCTGACGTGATCATAAATCTGCCGCCGTTTTCATCCACATCAAAGATATCTGCGATCCAGTTCGTATCATCGATGTCTATTGACGCGTCAAGATGTACGGCTATCTCACCCGTTACCTCTGTATCCTCCTCAAATGCGTCCGTGGCATAGCGCAGGCAATATACCGTCGGATCGAGATAAGGTGCTGGCTGTGTAAAGCTCTCATAGCTTCCGTCTGATATAGGAGCCTCTGTAGACAGCGTGCCTCCGGCATTCAGGTAATATTTTGTATATACGGTGCGGGCAAGCGGCCATTCATTTTCAAAACGCCATTTATTTTCTCCCATGATGAACAGCTTGATGCGCGGCTCATCCATGATGCCGTTGTCCTCGCCCTTGACCCAATGATCAAACCAGCGGATGCCCTCATCGTGATACCAGCAATAAGGTCTTGCGGGGAACATAGGCGGATAGATGATCATTTTCTTCTGATCGTCAGGCACATTTGCTTTTCTGAAGGCCTCAAAGGTGCCCCACTCATATAATCTGCTGTTCCAGCAGGCGCCTATATATAAAGGAACGCTGATCTTATCAAAGCCGCTCTCTACAGGAAACGGATGCTTCAGATAGAACAGATCGTCCAGCAGATAAGGCGAGCTTGCCGGGTATCGTACCTCGGGGTAATATTTGAGGTTGTATCTGATATCCGGATCCTGAAGGAGTTCCTCCTGCTTTGCTTTAAGCTCCTCCTTTGACAGCTCCCTTACGGCACGTGCCACCTGGCGCGGCTCGGGTTGATTGTATGAGGCCGGAGGCTGCTGATCATATGCATGCGCTCCGTGATGAACGTTATAAAGGAGCGGGTCATATATTCCTGTAAAATTCTCCGATGCGAACGGCTCCGGTGCCTCATCGGGACGAAGTGCTGCAAGATGGGGTGACGGCTCCTGGCCTGCCTGCAGCTGAGCTCTTGAATAGGATGACGGTCCCATCATGACCACCTTGCCATTGCACCACGGCTGCGCTGCTATCCATTCAGTAGCATCATAGATGTCTCGCCTGTCGTGAAGAGTAGGATCACCGAGATTTACACCCTCGCTGTTGCCGAGTCCTCTGGGCTCTGCAATGACATGTATATATCCTCTTGGGACGGTATATGTAAAATCGCATCCCTCAAGACTGCCGTTCCAGAAAGGCGTATCCAGATATTTTTGAGGTGTCTTGTTCATCCATGCGACTATATCCTGGCTGTCCTTTCCCCATTCTCCCCAGCATAGGATGACGGGGAAGGGGCCTTCGGCATCCGGAGCATAGACGTCTATTGCGATATGGACGCCGTCACGCATCGGCACCATGACATCCTTTGTCACCTTTATCTCGTACTTTGGCTCAGGTATATCCTTTTTTATGATCTGCGGATAACCGTCAAAATACTTTCCTTCTACATCGGTGCCATATGGGATCTTTACGGCCTTCGGCACATATCCGGGGATATGTGCGCCGATCGCGCTGCCGTCATATATGCTTGTTCTAATGCTTGTATCATCAGACATAATTTCTAATCTTTCTCCTTACTGTTAAAAATGTACTGCTTTTTTAACGACCGTGTTGCTTTGTGACAGCTCTGCCATGCTTGATGCAGGTCACCTGCCGGTATCAAGCATCGGCAGACCCTTTGTTGCTCTTAAGCATCAGCGGACTGAAGTTTTTCAGAGCAGATGGTCGATAACGTCCTGTGCCGGTGTGACGAGCGCAAGAGACGGTGCCATCTCTTCGAGTACGACCTTTGTTACGATCTCATCTATATCAGGCTTCTCACCCGGCTTTCTCGGCATATATACAGCTGAGGTGTCGCTTGGGATGATGCAGTTGTACCAGAGGTCGCCTGCCTGTACGGCAGTATGATAAACAACAGAATTGAGAGCGAATCCGCAGATAACAAGGGTCTCTACACCCTGAGCGCGGAGCACTGCATCAAGTCCCGAATTGGTAAATCCCGCAAGCAACCAATTGTAGAGTACAGGCTCATCCGGACGTCTCTCCATTTCGGGCATTACCTCAAGTCCCTTGATGAGCTCTTCATTTTCAAACATAGTCTCGGGGTTGTAATGCTCACGATTCTTGTCCATCAGATAGCCGTATTTCGGCAGCTTGCCGAACGGATTCGGGATTGCATTTACGAATACTACCGGCAGGCCCTTTGCACGGAATGCATCAAGCAGCTTTTTGGTATTCTCGAACATACCGGATTCGATACATGCCTTCTTTGCGGGCTCATACCATCCCTGGATCCATGTTCCTTTTCCTATGATGCCCTCCTGATAATGCAGCAGGACGAGTGCCGGCTTGCCTTCCATTTTCCATTCTTTCATTTAAAAAATACCTCCTTTTTTTGATATTATGCAGCTCCGGATCATTAGAAAGCCGCAACTTGACTTGCTCTTATGCGGCAATTATACTATCCGAAGATCTGTACTCAATCACCAGATAAAGTACGAATGTTGCAAAACCGACATTGTGTCGGAAAATGTCGGGGAAATTTAATTTTTGTGGATATTGCATGAAATAGAAACATAAATGTTGTGCATTATGCGCAGCAAGAATTGGTAAAGAAAAAAATGAACGGAAGCCGACGCACGAGAATGACCAAACAGCTCCTGAAGCAAAGCCTTCTGGAGCTGCTTGAGCAGAATAATATCAATAACATAACGGTGAAGGCTATCTGCGAGAATGCAGATCTTAATCGTTCCACATTTTATGCTTATTATTCGAGCCCTTATGACCTCTTCGATTCTATGAAAAAGGATATCATCGAGGAAACGCGCGCTCTGCTTGACTGCGATCTCTGCCTGTCACCTAAGAAGCGCATGAAATATCTGCTCGAAAAGCATCTTCGTTACCTTCATGCGCATATAAAAGAATTTCAGATATACTCGTCGGATATCGGCGAGGATTTTTCACTTCCTTTTCAGCTGATGGAGGATCTTATGATGCCTTATCTCGAATATCTTCATGAGATCCATCCTGTGACGGATATCAAGTTTGAGGTGCTTTGTTCCTATTGTATATACGGAGGCATCGGAGTGATCAAAAGATGGGTGCGTCAATCAATGAGCGTCCCTATAGAGCTTGTATCGGAAAATGTGATGGGGCTCATAGACGGGACCTTTGAGGGGCAAGGATACCCCGCACGCTGAGATATTTTTTTTACTTATTTTCAAAAAATAAAAATTTCAAGAATAAAGCTTTACGAGGATATAAATGTTCAATATCGTACTTCTTGAGCCGGAGATACCGGCAAATACCGGAAATATAGGCAGGACCTGTCTTGTGACAGGCTCGCGGCTGCATCTGATCGAGCCGATGGGCTTCATCCTGGATGACAGGCATCTAAAGCGTGCCGGAATGGACTATTGGAAGGATATAGATGTTTCAAAATATGATTGCTGGGATGATTTCCTGAAGAAGAATGCCGATATATTGGAAGCACCCTTCGGTCATGGTGATAAAAAGCTGTGGATGTCCACGACCAAGGCAAGACAGACACATGCCGATGTGTCATTTGCAGACGGGGACTTTATAATGTTCGGAAAAGAGAGTGCCGGGATACCCGAGGAGATATTGCTCATGTCAAAGGAGACATCAGTAAGAATTCCTATGGCACATGATCAAAGAAGCCTTAACCTGTCCAATTCTGTGGCTGTGGTCCTCTATGAGGCACTCAGACAGACAGATTTCCTGCAGCTTGAGCAGCAGGGGCAGTTACATCATCATAGGTGGTAAGAGACATCGCCTGAACTCGGCCACGGTTACTTGGACTCGGCCACGGTCATCTGAACTCAGCTACAGTTATTTGGACCCGGCCACGGTCACTTGAACTCAGCCACAGTTACTTAGATTCGGCCACGGTCACTTGAACTCTACCACTGTCACTCCGGCGTCACCCTCGCCATATTCCGCTTGCTTGAAGGAGCGCACACGCTTGTCCTTTTTCAGTTTTTCCCTGACAGCATTTCTAAGTGCGCCTGTTCCCTTGCCATGCACGATGCGGGCCGTTCTGAGATTGGCCATGCAGGCATCGTCTATATATTTGTCAAGCTCCAGCATAGCCTCATCTACATTGAGTCCGAGCAGCTTTATCTCGCCGCTCACGCCGAGAGCCTTCGCATATTGGATATGAGCAGCGCTTGCGGCACCCTTCTTGCTCTTGCCCCCTCCATGTTCGGATTCGTAGAGTGCCATTTCGTCATCACTTAGGGCTTGCAGATCCGACAGCTTCACCTTCATGCTCATGCTGCCCATCTGTACGCCTACAAGGTCTCCTTGCCCCGGCAGTGATGTGACTGTGCCTGTGACATTCATAGAACGGATCTTTAATGGCATGCCTACGCGGATGCTGTCCTTCAGAGTCTTTGATGCAGGCTCATTGTGCGCCGCCCTTGTCTGTCTTCCTGTCTTTGCAAGGGCATCCTTTGCATTCTTGCCGGCAGCGGTCCTGATGCGTTCAAGATCCTCAGATATACCGCTCTTGCTGCTTTTTCTAAGCTCCCTTATCGTGCGGTCCGCACTGTCCTTTGCCTGCTGAAGTATGTCATATGCCTCTGTACGGGCCTCATTTATGATATTTTCCCTTTTATCCTCAAGAGCCGCGGCATCCTTCTCGTATTTTGCTTTGATCTGCGCGGCCTGTGCCTTGAGTCTTTCGGCGTCTGCTCTTTCAATCTCCGCCATCCTTTTATCGGTCTCTATATCGGCAAGGAGATCCTCAAAAGCGACGCTTCCTTCGTCTATACGAGACCTCGCATCGTCTATGATATATGTATCCAGGCCGAGCTTTTCGGCGATCTCGAAGGCATTGCTCTTGCCGGGCAGGCCTATGAGCAGCTTGTAGGTAGGCTGCAATGTCTCCATATCAAATTGGCAGCTGGCATTTTGCACATCCTTGGTATTTATGGCAAATACCTTCAGCTCCGAATAGTGCGTGGTGGCCATGCAGTCGGCCCCGTACATGAGTATACGAGAGAGGATCGACTGCGCAAGAGCAGCACCCTGTGCGGGATCTGTACCCGAGCATAGCTCATCTAACAGCACAAGAGAAGAGGAATCTGCCTTGTCTAATATGCGTACGAGATTGGTCATATGAGACGAAAAGGTGGAGAGGTTCTGTTCGATGCTCTGTTCATCGCCTATATCGGCCCATATCTCATTAAATATGGCAAGCTCTGAGCCGTCTGCTGCCGGTATATGCATGCCGGATTGTCCCATGAGCTGCAGCAGGCCTGTCGTCTTCAGAGATACTGTCTTGCCGCCCGTATTCGGGCCTGTGATGATGAGCATGTGATATTCGCCTCCGAGGCGTATATCCACGGGGACGGCTTTTTTCTGATCTAAGAGAGGATGTCTGGCCTTTTTGAGATCTATGCGGCCGTGATCGTTAAAGGATGGCGCATTGCAGCGCAGCGCCTCGCTGTATCTTGCCTTTGCAAGTATCAGATCAAGCTCTGAGAGCAGCTTATAATTGTTTTCGAGATCTTTTCTGTATATGGCTGCTGTGACAGAGAGCTGCGTAAGTATCGCCTGTATCTCTGCGGCTTCCTCGATGGAGAGCTCCTTGAGCTCGTTATTTAATTTTACGACGCTCATAGGCTCTATAAAGACGGTGGCACCTGAGCCCGATTGATCATGGACAAGACCCGGGACATGATTCTTATGCTCGAGCTTTACGGGAATGCAATACCTTCCGCCCCTCATGGTCACGACGCAGTCCTGCAGATATGTCTTCATGGCCTGAGATGTGACAAGAGCATTCAATGTGCTCTGTATCTTGCTGCCTGCCTGAGCCATGCGCATTCTGATATTTTTGAGAGCGGGGCTGGCATTGTCGGCTATCTCGTCATAGCTTACGATGCATCTTTTTATCTCTGTATTTAATTCACTGCAGGGTATGAGGCAATCTGCCAGATATGAGAGGCTGTCCGCAGGCTCGTCATCCCGCTCTGGCTTTATAAAGGATATTACCGATGCGGCGACGTCTAACGATATCGAGATCTCAAGGAGATCCTTGCATGAGAGAGTGGCATCTATTTCGAGACGCTTTAATGACGGCAATATGTCCTTCAGTCCCTGATAATGAGGAGCACTCTTTCGTCTCAGCCTGAGTACGGCATCTGTCGTCTGCCTTTGAGCAGTATTTATATCATTTGCATCTGTCATAGGCTGCAGAGCAAGACACAAGGACTTGCCCGCGTCCGAGGACGCGTAGGAGGCAAGCCTGTGCAATATCTTGTCATATTCGAGAATCTTCAGAACCTTTTCATTCATGATCATTTTGCCGCATTGCTGCAAAGGCGGCAGATTGTTTTATTTTGCGGCGCAGAGGACCTTGCCCTTGCAGATCTATACTTGCAGGTCTGCATCTGCCAATTTTCACCTGCCGATCTGCCTTCACCGATCTGCCTTTACTGATCTGCCTTCGCCGCTCTGTCATGCCGGATAGTTCCTTCGGCATTTTTTGCTTATGTGTGTCAGTCTGTAGCTCTGATATTTGATTCAAAGAGCTTATTGTATCCCAGCCACCCGCCGGGTTCTCCCTGCTTTGAGGCGGCGTCGGTAAGAATTTCGGACATTGACTGTATCTTTGCGTCGGTATTGTCTGCGAAATTCAGCGCAAGAGCCTCTATAAGGGCGGGCTTTTTCGGAGATCCGTATTCATATTCACCGTGATGTGCGAGTATGCAATGCTTAAGCTCTGCAGCTCTCTTTTTCGGAAAGCCCTTTATTGACGCGAGCTTTTCATCTATCATCTCGACGCCTATCACTATATGGCCGAGGAGTTGGCCCTCATCCGTATAATCATTGCGCGGGAATAAGCTGAGCTCCTGCGTCTTTCCTATATCATGAAAGATAGCCGCGCTGATCAAGAGATCCCTGTTCAGGATGGGATATCTCTTGCAATAGAAGTCGCAAAGCGTGGCAACATTCAGTGTATGCTGCAGCAGCCCTCCCATAAAGCCGTGGTGAATGGACTTGGCAGCGGAATGCTCCTTAAAGGACTTGATAAAATCGGCGTCTTCTACAAAGAAGCTCTCCAAAAGAAGTCTCATATAAGGAGACTTTACGGATTCTATGAGAGCCATGAGCTCGCTGTACATATCATCTATATTTCTGTCGGAAACGGGCACATAGTCCGCAGGATCGTATGAGTCGCTCCTTGCCTTTATCACTCTGTCAAGAGACATCTGCATAGCATTGTTGTACAGCTTGACAAGCCCCTTTATCTCCACATAATCCCCCGGCTCAAAATCTCCTATGCCGGCGGAGTCCGGATTCCAGATCTTGCATGAGATCTGTCCGGTCTTGTCTGCAAGGGTGACATTCTCATAATCCTTGCCGCCCTTGGTCTGTGCCGTATTCTTGGTCTTGCACAGGTAGATTCCGATTATGGTATCGTCAGGTTTGAATTGATCGATATATTTCATTTTTTTCTCCGTTTATAATACTTTTTCAAAAAGCTCTACAATATTTTTTCCAAAAAGCTTATGACCGCATTGTCGTATTTATCCTCGTTGGCTATGCGAAGATGTGAATGAGCACCCTCTTCAAACCATACGAGCTCCTTCTGTGCGGCACCGCATTTGTCAAAAAGCTGCTGACTCTTTTCGGGGAGGGAGGAAAGGTCCTTCATTCCGCATAAAAAGAGTGTCGGTACATGTACCTTATCTATAAAGTCTATCGGCCGTGTCTTATATACATCGCATCCGGTATGCTGCTTTATCAGATGCATTACCATAGGCATGATGGGATATACGGGCCTGTGCAGCTGTCTCATATGCTGTCTGTAGCTCTCCGGGAAGCTGACATAGCCGCCCTCGGATATAAATGCCCTCACGCATGATGGAGGATTCTGCCCGGATAATATCTGTATGCATGTGCCCGCGCCGATGCAGATGCCGTGCAATATGATATCCTTCATACCGAACTGCTCCTGCAGGAGCGATATCCACAGTAGCAGATCGTCGCTCTCGCCGGGATCCACATCATACATACCGTCTGACTTGCCGTGCGCCCTGAGGTCTATGACGAGTATATTGCAATGCGCCTTATAATAAGGTATCGCAAAGTAATATGAATACATCAGCGACTCAGTCCTTCCCGGGACGATGATCGCCGCCTTGTCATAACCGAAATCGTAATATTCACCATACAGCTTCAGCCCGTCATTTTCGACCATCACCTCATGCATGAGATCGCTATGAGCCTTGGCAAATTCGAGGCCGCGATTCCACATGAGCAGATGTTCTTCGTTTTCGGGAGCCTGGCAGCAGCGCGACCATTTGTCGGGGGATGTACGTACAAGAGTCTCCCTGTAAACGATCTTTGCTATCTTTCCGCAACATATCAGAGTAAATATGACCCCGCTGAGGATCAGGATGACGATGATCAAAATGATCAAAAAAATATGATTTGACATAAAAAAAGTATATCTCAAATGAGATGTTTTTGCTATAATTCTTTTTGCGACAAAAAATGACAAAAGTGTCTCAAAAAACTCACTTTTCCCCGTTACAGGCTCTCGAAAAGTTGAAAAAAGAAAAGCCTGTGTTAGAATCCCACTGTTTGAACAAGGCGCAAGAGCCTTGAATTATGAAGAAAGCGTATGAAGGAAGAGAGAACAGGGGGAAAGAGCATGAGCAATTTTGCCATCATCGCAGATCCGGCAAGCGGACTGTATAAGGATCTCAGAGAAAGATACGGAATAGACGATATCATTCCGGGACATCTTACATTTCCTGACGGAAGTGATCATGTCTGGAATCTTGACTGGGAGGGCATGACACCGGATGAATATTATCTGAGCATGGCACGCGGAAAGAAGATATACCGCACAGGGGCTCCCAATCCGGATGAGATCAGAAATGCTATGGAACGCGCTCTGATGGCCGGACGTGATGTGCTTATCGTCGCACTCTCGTCGGGGATGAGCGGAACATATAATGTCATGCTCGAGGCAAAAAAAGAGCTGGGAGTCAAATATCCGGACAGAAAGATAGAGATAGTCGACTCAAAGCATTTCTCGGCGGGCATCATCCTTATGAATATCAAGGCATCCGAGATGAGAGAGCAGGGCTTTGATGTGACACAGACCGCATCTTGGCTCAGGGAGCATCTGTATTGCTACCGTCAGGCCGGCCCGATGAACGATCTGCGTTTCCTTGCAAGGAGCGGCAGGATCTCGGGAGTAAAGGCTTTTTTCGGAACTCTGGCAAGCATAAATGCCATAGGAGAGTTCGGCAGATCCGGCATGACCGAGGTGCTCGGCAATGTAAAGGGTGTTAAAAGAGCACTTAGGGTCTGCATAGAATATGCCAAGGCAACAGCCGAAAATATAGAGGAGCAGACTATTGTCATCAGTCATTCATACAGACCGAAGGAGGCGGCAGCACTGAAGGCATTGGCCGAAAGTGAGCTGCATCCGAAGGAGATCATAGAAAACCGCGTGGATATGATATGCGGAGCCAATATAGGTCCGGGCATGGCAGCGATCTACTATCTCGGAAAGCCTATATCTGAAGATCTGTCAGAGGAAAGAGAGCTGATAGCGGCTCTTACGAAAAAGTTCGGCTGAAAGCAGGGCGAAAAGCTAATGCCTCATTCGGCCGCAATTGAATTTGAAGGATACGTCCCAAATGAGGGCGGCCGATATAAAGTGGCATAAATGCCGATCAAACAGGAGGTTCTAATTATGAGAGATATTGTGATTTTCGGAGATTCAACATGTGATCTTGGCAAGGATATAAGAGATAAGTACGGCCTTGATTATGTTCCTATGAATTATGTCCTTGAGGGCAAGGAATACAAGGCATCTCTTGACTGGGAAGCCATGTCTGTAAAGGACTTTTATAATTGCATGAGAGAGGGCAAGACCATTACCACCACTCAGGTGCCGAGGCAGGTCTTTGAGGCAAGCTTCAGGCAGGCTCTTGAGCAGGGCAAGGATATCATATATATCAGCTGCTCGGGCGTGCTTTCGGGATCTATAGGTCAGGCATCTATCATCGCTAAGGAGCTTCTTGAGGAATATCCGGATGCGAAGATCAGATGTGTGGATTCGCTCAACAGCTCATTCGGACAGGGCATAGAGATGATGTGGGCAAGTGAGATGAGAGCAAAGGGATACAGTGTCGATGAGATAGCTGATCGTATCGAGGCCGACAGACTGAAGGTACATCAGGTGGCATTCCCTGAGAAGCTCTCATATCTGAAGAAAGCGGGAAGAGTAACGGCATCAAGCGCATTCTTCGGCAATATCATCGGTATCAAGCCTATATTGATCTCGGATGCAAAGGGACAGAATTACGCTCTTAAAAAAGTCAAGGGCATGAAGGCTGCCATCGCCGAGCTGGTAAATATGGTAGCAGATGAGATAAGAGACGCTCAGGATCAGATCGTATATATCTCACATGCGGATGCCGAGGAGACGGCAAATATATTAAGAGAACAGATACTTGAAAAGACCAAATGCAAGGATGTCGTATACGGATATATCGGACCTATCGTAGGTGCATCGGTAGGACCGGGAACCGTAGCCGCATACTTTGTAGGTGATGAAGTAACCATGATAGGAGAGGCATAAGCCAAATGGCGATTACGAGGCTTGACGCAAAAACATTAAAGAAAATGCTCGCGGGCGGCATGGCGAATCTTCGCCTTGATGCCAAGAGGATAGACAATCTGAACGTCTTTCCGATTCCGGACGGTGATACGGGCAACAATATGACGATGACCATCACGGGTGGTGTCAGTGCGCTCTCGGGGCTTGATGTAAGCTCTGTGGGAGATATGATGAAGAAATTCGCAAGGGGAGCACTCCTTGCGGCAAGAGGCAATTCGGGAGTCATATTGTCTCAATTCTTCAAAGGCTTTTCGGTAGGCTGCGAAGGAACGCAGGATCTGGATATAGACGCGTTCACGGCTGCATTCAAGGCAGGTGTAGACAGAGCATATGAGGCTGTCATACAGCCTGTTGAAGGCACGGTGCTTACCGTAATGAGCGAGGGATATGAATATGTATCCGGGTCCAAGGACATAGAGGATTTTGAAGGATACTTTAAAGAGCTCAACGAGCGTATGGAAGTATCTCTTGAAAATACACCCAATCTTCTCGCGGTCCTTAAGGAATCAGGCGTAGTAGATTCGGGAGGAGCAGGCTTCCTTGCGGTCTTTACGGGCATGGAGAAGATCCTCTTAGGCGAGGAGATAGAAGGCGCGGACGACCTGGGCGGACACAGCGGTGCAGCTGCGCCGCATGCAGTCATAGACAAGGAAGTATTTAATGCGGACAGCAAGCTGGAATTCGGATATTGCACGGAGTTCATATTGCAGCTGATGAATGCCAAGACAGACATATCCGCCTTCGATCTGAACAGGGATATCGTGGATTATCTGAATACCATAGGTGATTCTATCGTCGCTATCATGGATGAGGATCTTGTAAAGGTTCATGTGCATACCTTTACACCTGGCAATGTGCTTAATTATGCTCAAAAGTACGGTGAGTTCGTGACTCTCAAGATTGAGAATATGTCCATACAGCACAATGAGAACAGTATCTTCAGAAAAAAAGAAGAAATGCAGGAAGAGCTGGTATTGGATGAGCATATCGAAAAGAAGGAAGGTCATAGGCCTATAGGAGTCGTAGCGGTAGCAAACGGCGAGGGCCTCAGAAAGCTCTTTCTCGAGATGGGAGTCGACATATGCATTGACGGAGGACAGACAGAGAATCCCTCGACCGAGGATTTCCTTGAGGCCTTTGAGAATATAGACGCGGATGATATCATCGTGCTCCCGGGCAATTCCAATATAGTCATGGCATCAAGTCAGGCGGCGGATATCTACAAGAAGGCACGCGTACATATAGTAAAGGCCAAGACTCTTGCGGAGACCTTTGCTGCGGTATCGATGATGGACCTTACAGACGGAGATACAGAGCGTGTCATAGAGGAGATGCAGGAATGCATAGATAATGTAAGGACAGGCCTTGTAACGACTGCCATACGTGATGTGCGATATGACAATATAGATGTCTTCGAGGGACATTATATCGGTATGGACAGGGCGCATATCATTTCGGATGATCCGGACAGGATACAGGCCGCGATAAAGCTGATAGAAGGCCTTGATGATATTCATGACAGAGAGGTATTGACGGTATTCTACGGTGAGGGCGTAGATGCAGATGAGGTATCAAGGCTTGAGACGGCATTAAAGGAGCATTTCGCATGGCTTGAATGTGAATTCATATCCGGCGGTCAAAAGGTATATGATTATATTTTCGCTGCCGAGTAATATCGCCTTACAGACTTTACATATCCGATAAATCTGAGTATTATGGGTGAGGATCTGTCTTTTTGAGACAGCCTCACCCGTTATATATACGGAATATATAAGATATCAGGATCATGCAAGCACAAAGCGCGGCGATCCGTATATCATTGGGGTCAAAATACATTTTGCCCCGGCATCATA
>CAZGVB010000029.1:0-1919 GCA_964528825.1 uncultured Parasporobacterium sp. | reverse complement strand
CTGCGTGATCAGAATGAATATGATATCGTCCTTTGCGGACCGAAGGAGGTCATTGATGACGGCCTTGGGGAATGTCAGGAGGATATCCTGCAAAGGATAGAGGTCGTCTATGCGCAGGAGGCTGTCACCAATTATGACAATCCGACAGAGGTCATCAGAGGAAAGAACGAGACCAGCATGGTAAAAGCACTTTGCACTCTTAAGGAACGTGACGATATTGTGGGGATGGTCAGCGCAGGCTGTACCGGATCATTGCTTGTAGGTTCCATCTTTCGTCTGGGACTTTTCAAGGGACTTAAGCAGCCGTCTCTCTCGAGCGCACTTTTAAATACTGATCGCAGATATTTCTGCCTGTGTGACTGCGGCGCGAATATGAGCAGGGAAGTGAAGGATATCGTAGATTATGCCATCATGGGCAGCGCATTTATGGAAGCCATGAACGGAGTAGAATCTCCGAGAGTGGGACTTGTAAATGTCGGCAAGGAAAAAGGCAAGGGCAACGATCTTGCAAAGGAATGCTATGACGCATTAGAGGCAGAGCAGTCCATCAATTTTATAGGCAACATAGAAGGCTCGGACGTACTTACAGACAAGGCAGATGTCGTTGTATGTGACGGCTTTACGGGCAATATCCTGTTAAAGACCATTGAGGCCGCGGGCATGATCGCAGCGAGGATGGCAGGCAGCCCGGAGGATATAGTAAGCTTTTTTGATTACAATTCGCAGGGAGGAGCCACATTCCTCGGTACAAAAAAGATCATCGTAAAGGCACACGGAGCGGCAGGCAGAGAGACTGTAAAGGCATGTCTTGACCAGGGATGGCGTCTTGAAAAGGGCGGATTTATCTCCAAAATGGCATCAAGGATGAACAGATAGGAGAAGATCGCTTAAATGTCGACGTGTATACTTATCCCGGCCTATGAGCCTGATGAGAAGCTGGTGAGCCTGGTAGGGGAGCTGCATGAGCGGGGCTTTCGCATCATAGTCGTAAATGACGGAAGCAATGCGGGATATCAGAAAATATTTGATAAATGCAAGCCATATGCGGCTGTCATAGGCTATGGCATTAATCGGGGCAAGGGTTATGCCCTTAAATATGGCATGAGATATATCCGCGATAACTGTCCGGATATTACAGGATTTGTAACGGCAGATTCAGACGGCCAGCACAGTGTGAAGGACATATCCGCCATGAGCGACCGCCTCTCGGGCGGCGAAGAATTTATCATATCTGTGCGCAGCTTGAGACCGGGCAGAGCGCCTGTACTTTCACGCATAGGCAACGGCTTGTCGAGATTTATGTTCGCGCTTGCAAACGCGAGATATCTGCCGGACAACCAGTCCGGACTGAGAGGCTTCTCTGTGAGGCATATCGATTGGATGCTGAATGTAGAGGGCGATAAATATGATTATGAGCTGAACATATTGCTCATCGCCGAAAAGCAAAATATAAAAGTCACGAAGCTGACGATCGAGACAATATATTTTGACAATAATTCGGGCACGCATTTTAAGCCTTTGACAGATACCTTGCGCATCTATAAGACATATTTTAAGACCAATTTCTTTACGCTCATTTCACTGATGAGTGATCTGACGGTCGTGATACTTGCGACAATCTTTTTGGGGTATGCCTTTTTCCCTCTTTTTATCTTATTCAATTGCTGGGTACATATAAGCATGTGCATAGTGGTTGAAAGGTATACGCTCTTTCGCAGGATAAGATATACTCCGGGCTCAAGAAGACTTGTGTTGTGCATATTCAAATATTTTATATACGGTCTTATATGCCTTGCGGGATTTTTCTTTCATATTCCATTTATCGCCGCTTATATCGCGGCATTGATCATTGTCGCATTCGGGGAATATTATCTGCTTAAGGTGACATATGACTGACGGGATAGTTCTTAGAGTAAAAT
>CAZGVB010000028.1:12412-19034 GCA_964528825.1 uncultured Parasporobacterium sp. | reverse complement strand
AGCACAGCGGACGAAATGGGGCTTAAGGTACTCGGAAAATTGCCGATAGATCCGCAATATGCCGGAATGGGCGATGAGGGCAGGTTTGATGAGATAGATCTGCCGCAGCTTGGTGATGCGATATTGAAGATAGAGAGTCTTAAGTCGAGACGAACCCCCAATTCGCAAAAGTAATGAGATAACGATTCGGGGCGTAACGAATAAACCGTGTGCGAGAGGCAGGAAACGCAGCTTGTCTTTGCAATATATCTTACACGCACAGGGTTAAGGTTCGTCTGTATGAGAGGGCTACAGGTGATCAGATCGCAGCAGCAAATATGGCTTGAGAAACGAATGATGGTTGCTTATGGATGTACGTGTGGTACAATAATCCGGTCGCAGATCAGTGACATATTCGGATCTTTCCGTATCATGTTCATACAGATGAATGCGGACAATATATTTAAAGAGGCTTTTCAATGAATAAATATTATGAGATGACAGTGGCAGGTCTTAAGAGACAGCTGCCTCTATGCAAGGCATCGGATGACCTTGTTATTGCGGGATTTGTTATATTCGGTGATGTAGAGCTGACATGTGCCAGCGCTGCGGAGCTTATAAAGAGGGCTCCGGAATTTGACTATATCGTGGCTCCCGAGGCCAAGGCAATACCTCTTGCACACGAATTCGCCAAGCAGACAGGCAAGAACGAATATTGTCTCATAAGAAAAGCACCGAAGCTGTATATGGAGGGAGTATTCAAGACAGAAGTAAGCTCCATTACGACAAAGGGCAAGCAGCATCTGTACATGGACGGCAAGGACGCGCGCAAGATAAATGGCAAGAGAGTCCTTTTGCTTGATGATGTTATATCTACGGGTGAATCAATGGCAGCCTGTGAAAAGCTCGTGAAAGAGGCCGGCGGTCAGGTCGTTGCAAAAATGTCTATTCTTGCCGAGGGCAAGGCATCAAAAAGAGATGATATAATATTCCTTGAGCCGCTGCCGTTATTTGATATCGACGGCAATCCGAAGGCAGAATAGATATACCGGACAGAATAGATATACTGACATAAGTCATATCGATCTCAGAAAATGCTATGTATAAAATGGTGCAGCACTGATAAGGTGCTGCACCGTTTATTTTGTATAGTCATATCCCCATGCTGAGCCGACGGCAGTATATGTATCCATGCCGGAGGCACTGTTCCATGAAAGAAATCCGCCTGTAAGCCCGGCATCATAAAGTGCCTGAGCCTCCTTTGAAAAGTAATCGCTGTCGCAATCGGTCACAGGATTCCAAAAAGGCACACTGTAGCAGGTGAGCCATGTCCTTGCAAGAGCGGGAGTCTCGATCTCCGCTTGCCTTTGAGCCGCTCTTTTTGCCCAATCATAAACAGTCGTATAAGGATCGCTCCATGTATCCTCGCTTGTGCCGAAGTGGTCCGTATAAGGCATGGCACTGATGACATCGACTATATTGGAAATAGCGGGGAAGTATTGACCGTATGCACTGACATATTTGTTGGCACACTCGGCAAATACATCGGCTGAGACATATACGCCCTTTTGATGTATGGTATCGCAGGCATAGAAAAGGAAATTCTGTATTGCCTGACACTTATCCTCATTATAGGTATTGCGAAAATCCGTATCGTCCGCGGTCGACATTCTATATGCCTCCTCCGGGAAACGCACATAGTCAAACTGTATCTCATTCGGAGAAAATCTCTCTATGACCTCAAGAGCCAGCTCTACATTATAATACCAGACATTTCTGCTGTAGGCAGAGGGCCATACAGATGTGCTTTGGTCTGATACGATGCATTCCTCGGGATGGTCTTCTGCATAATAGGTATCCCTGAAGACTACTATTCGGCAGATCAGATACAGACCGGCATCCTTGATCTTTTGTACGACCTGCTCCATATATTCCTGAGAATATGAATAATTTTCATTTGATGTAGGCGATATCTCTGCAGCTGTATCAAATTGACAGCACAGCAGCTTGTCCTTGATATCCATGCATACGGCATTGATGCCGTATTTTTTTGCAAGAGCCAGATATTCGTCTATGTTCGCATAGGACTTGTTGCACAGATACATCACTCTGGCATCGTCAAGAAGCGTATTGTCCTCAAAGCTCGGCTTTTCATATGCATACCAGTCGAGATTGGATGCACTGCCGCCGTAGAGATCGGAGCCGTATGCTCTCTCCTTGTGGATATCATATATCTCTTCATTGACAGCCTCGGCTTCTTTTTGGCCATCAACAAGATATTTGCCGTAGACCCAGCCCGTGATGCCGTCCGATTCTATTTTGTACATATTTACATTGCCGTCATCAAGGAGCTTGTCATAACCTGAGATATTTACATGAGAGCCCTTCGGGATGTAGGAGCATATCTCGGCGCTGTCCTTTTCTTTATATACAGTTACCGGCGTGCGTACGTACTTTTCGGTTTCCTGTACGATATCATCAAGACTCTTGACCAGTCTCTTCGCATTGACATAATATGTCTGGTCCCCTGCGCTTACTACAACATAGTCGCGTCCGTTTTCGGTATAGGTCTCGTTTTTGGATATGACCTCGTCGCCTCTTTTCAGGTCCGAATGAGTGAGAAAGAGCCTCTTTTCGTAATCATCATAAATGTAGACCTCCGCATCACCTGATGTTGATGCCAGATAATAGCTGCTTGATGCGGCCGGCCCTTCACGCTTTATGATAAAAAAGCATGCTATAGCGGCACAGACTGCTATAGCTATAATGGCCACGGCTATTATGGCGGCACGCAGGCGCTTTCTCTTTTTTATGGGGTCTTTGTAAGTCCTTCGTTTCATAATGACAGTATTTTAATACCTATTGAAATATATGGCAAGAATTTGAAAATCAGGCACGAGTTACTGCAAGGTGATCGCCTGCACATCTTTCATCCGGACAATTTTCAGTACTGCGCGCGTGAGAAAAAATGGTTCATAAAGGCAGTGAACATGCCAAAGAAAGCTATTGACATTGACGATAAATGCTGATAGAATTTCAAGCGTTGCACGAAAGGTGTGCGCCGCACTTGGAGAGGTATCGAAGCGGTCATAACGAGGCGGTCTTGAAAACCGTTTGTCCGAAAGGGCGCGTGGGTTCGAATCCCACCCTCTCCGCTGAGTTTGATCCCGGGGATGTCGGATATCCGACATCCCCGGGATTTTTCGTCCAAGGAAATTGTTTGATTGAAGGACTTGCAGGCTGCTGTCCTGCAGTGATCCGGATGAAAGACTTGCAGGCAATTGTCCTGCAGCGACCGATATCAATATTTGTGGGCGATTATCCTGCGGTAACTGACACCAATATTTGCGGGCAACAATATTGAAAATGCGCAATAATGATGATAAAGTGAAACTTATCAAACAACTCGTTTTTTATCGGGCGATCACAAAGAAAAAGGAGGGGATCCGGAAGATGAAAAAGATAGGAAGGCTTCTTGCAGTGGCAATTGCGGCGTTGATAGCCGTCACGTGTCTGACCGTACCTGCCGCGGCAGGGGACGCACTTGTGTCAGTATGGGAGTATAAGATCGGGATCAGTGCCCCGAAGACAGCGGTAGACTTTGACGAGGAGTTTCGCGTAAATGTAATAATAATTTCAGGAAGTGCAGAAAATTATGCCTTTGCACAGACAACAGTGACATATGATGCCGATAAGGTGTCGTATGTATCATATGTCCCCGCCGAGGGACTTGTGGTCACTAAAAAGTCAGACGGCGAGCTGCTTGTGAGTGTAAGCGGTGACGCAAAGACTATTGAAAATAATGGCTCGACGATAGCTGAATTGATCTTTAAGGCAGGTCAGAGTGAGGGAACGGCAGGTCTCGGCATAAAGGACCCATCCGCCGGTCCGAAAGGAAATGAGCAGATCTGCTATACATATCCGTACGGTTATTTGAATGACGTGACCGTTGGAATGTCGCTTGATCAGGAGAGTATAACGGTAAGTACCGGAGAATATGTTCAGCTAAATGCAACGGTCGCTTCTGAAGACACAGCAAATATTGTCTGGTCAGTAGAAGATCAATCTATCGTGAAAGTGGATGGAAGCGGCAAGGTGCAGGCACTCGGATACGGCAAGACGACCGTAAGTGCAGCAACCAAAGACGGAAAATATACGGCTGCATGCAGCGTCCAGACAAGATTCAATGATGTGACAGAGAAGGATGTTGCCGACGGCAGCATCACACAGGGCGAATTTGACAGAACATATTGGGCAGCAGATGCCGGTATTATAAAAGGAAAGACAGACAGCAACGGAATAATGTATTTCTCCAGGCTTACCGACACTACAAGAGCACAGATGGCGGTAATGCTTTACAGATATGCAAAAATGGTAGATAAGTATGCGGCCGCGAAGGCACTTGAAAAAGGCAAGAAGGCGGTAAGATTTACCGATCTGGCCGGCGTCTCTGCGGGTGCCGTAGAAGGTATCTACTGGGCAGTAGGTGCAGGTATTACGGTCGGATATACGGAAAGTGACGGCACTGTGACATTCAGACCGCAAAATTCCATATCAAGGGCATCCACCATCATTATGTTTTACCGTATGGCGGAAAAGCCGACAGTTACGGCAGGGTCCACCGGATTTTCGGATGTGGACGGCGTCCTGAATCAGTCCACAGATACATATAAAGCTATCGCATGGGCGAAGGTCAACGGCATTACGAAGGGTTCCGAATATCCTGCAGGCTCGGGTAAGTATATATTTGACAGGGTGAGCAATATCGAACGCAGGCAGATGATAACATTCTTATATAGGTATCATACGCTTGAGGAAGCAACAGCCAAGGCTGAGAACCTGTCCCGGGCTGAAGCCGTTCTTGATCTTGTAAATGCCGAGAGAGAAAAAGAGGGCTTATCTGCACTCACTCTTTCGACTGAGTTAACCGAGCTTGCGACAATGAAGTCTAAGGATATGGCAGTCAATAATTATTTCAGCCACGAATCACCGACTTATGGTGATCCATTTGATATGCTTCAAACATATGGCGTTACATTCCTTGCTGCAGGTGAAAACATTGCGGCCGGACAGCCAACTCCGGAGAGCGTTGTGACAGCTTGGATGAATTCGGAAGGACACAGAGCAAATATCTTAAATGCTAATTATACTGAAATAGGAATCGGATGCTACGAAGGCGGAAGTTGGCGTATATATTGGACACAGCTTTTCATAGGCAAGTGATTTTATTACAGATCCGTATGAGTATGTATTTTTAATTATCGGATAAACGGCTGCTGCTTTAGCTTGACAGATAAAATATTGCAGGCAGCAGCCGAGATCAGAACCAAGGAAAGGTTTATGAAAATAAAGAAACGGCCGACGATGAAAAGCCTGAGCATGCTGTTGATAGTTATATTGATATGTATGGGCTTTGTCAAAGCTGCTTTTGCGGAGGATACATCTCAAAGCTACAGCATGGAGCTTTCAGCAGAGGGGTCGTCTCAAATAAAAGTAGATCAGGGTGATTCCTTTGATATTGATCTTATACTTACCAGAACGGACAGTGCGGGTGCTTATCTGATGTATGCGCTGTCTGCTGTGGTGAGCATTAATACGCAGCAGCTCAGGATCGATGGATATGATACATATGAAGGAGTCGATTGTTCATTGATAGAGCAGGGCGGCAGCTTAAGCGGCCGGACGGATGTGACGCTTGGTTATCTTGCCGCAGATATCGACGGTGACACATGGCCGAACAGCGTAAAGGCCGCGACATTACATGTGACGGCTTTGGCGGCCGGTGATTCACAGGTCGCGTTAAGATCTGCAAGCGTGAGCACATATAACGGAATGGATTCATTTTACGTAATACGAAATGATATGCAGGTCGGCATTACAGAAACGACGAGTACTGCACAGCCGCAAAGAGAAGAAAGCTCAGAAAACGCGGGCCTTATTCTCGATAAAATGTCAGATGATGAAGGCAATATTTATTATAACGATCAGGACGGCAATACATATAAGATAGATAAAGAGGGCAATCTGATCACAGAAGATGCGGACGGGGAATCTGTGATACTCGGAAAGGCGGACGAGATAGCCGCTGTCAATATCAATGAGGATGACATTGCCCCGGACGGATCTCCTGATTCCGAGAATACATGGACGAAAGAGGAAATGGCATTTCCTTTTTATATCATCATTATCATTTGCACTGTCGCTATAGCTGCGGTCATTGTGATCGCGGCAGCAGTGAAAAAGAAAAATAAAAGCAAGCTGCAGTAACAAGATCATAGCTTTTGCGGTATTTGACGGTAATTTGACGGTGATCTTGCAATGATCCTGAGGTGATCCTGAGGTGACCCTGCAATGAACTCCCAAGATGTACGGAAATGCTTTCAAAGCAAAGGAACAAAATCAATGAAAAGAATAAAAAAAATCCTGGCAGTGCTTCTTGCAGCGGCTGTATCGGTCACAAGCTTGGTAGTTCCCGCTGCAGCTGATCCGACCGCAACATCCGGGGATTATACGATCACGCTTGCACCGTCAAAGGCGACAGTTGAACCTGAAGAAGAATTTGTCGTAAATGTCGTGATAGGCTCGGAAGCGGAAAGCTACGGATATGCGCAGGCAACGGTGACATATGACGCCGAAAAGGTAG
>CAZGVB010000028.1:0-12312 GCA_964528825.1 uncultured Parasporobacterium sp. | reverse complement strand
GCGGAAAGCTACGGATATGCGCAGGCAACGGTGACATATGACGCCGAAAAGGTAGTATATGAATCATATGATACCGCCGTGGGACTAATGGTCAGCAAAAAGTCGAACGGAGAGCTGCTCATATCCATGTACGGCGACGAAAAGTCCCTTACAAAAGGAAGCGCGGTAGTGGCTGCCCTTAAGTTCAAGGCGGGAGGGAGCGAAGGAAAAGCAAATTTTGCCGTAAAGGATGCAGTTGCGGGTGCCGCAGCGGATCCAAGTGAAAAAACAGCGCAGATAATGGATTTTACGGATGTTGCCATAGCAAATCCTCCTGTAGCCGTAACGGGTATAACGCTTGATCAGACAGCTATAACAGTAAATACCGGAAAATATGTTCAGCTTAAGGCAACCGTTGCTCCCGAAAATGCGACAAATAAAAATATCATCTGGACGTCAGATGATGAATCAGTCGTAAAAGTGGAAGAAGACGGCAATGTCTGTGCACTCCAATATGGAAATACTACAGTGAGTGCAACTACCGAAGACGGAAAATATAAAGCCACCTGCAATGTCCAGACAAGATTCTATGATGTGACGGAAGCACTTGTTGAAAATGGAACTGTCGGCATAAATGAATTTAAAAGAACATACTGGGCAGCAGATAACGGTATTGTAAAAGGAAAGAAAGACAGCAGCGGAGTAATGTATTTCTCCAGACTTACCGATACTACAAGAGCACAGATGGCGGTAATGCTTTACAGACTTGCAAAGCTTATCGATCCGCAGGCAGCGGCAAAGGCTCTTGAAAAAGGCAGGAAGGCTGTGAAATTTACCGATATCAGCAATGTCTCGGCGGGTGCTGTAGAGGGTATCTATTGGGCAGTGGGAGCAGGCATTACGGTCGGATATACGGAAAGTGACGGCACCGTGACATACAGACCGGAAAATTCCATATCAAGAGCGTCAACCATCATCATGCTGTATCGTATGGCAGGCAGACCGGCATTTACAGCTGCGACTACCGGATTTACGGATGTTGACGGCGTCCTGAGTCGGTCCTCAGATACGTATAAGGCGATCGCGTGGGCGAAGGAAAACGAGATAACACAGGGTGTTGCTCAGGGTAACGACACATGGATATTCGACAGAGTAAGCAATATCGAGCGCAGGCAGATGGTAACCTTTATCTACAGATATTATTTGAATGTTACATCGAAAGGCTGAACATTGTATGTAAACAGCTATGGTATTAAGCAGCTGCAGCCAAGGCTGAAGAGTGATCGTTCTTATATCCTTAAGGTATAAGGAAAATGCCGGTAAAGTTTGAGATACAGCGTAAAATATGTTGATAAGAGCCGACTTTGATTCTTTGATTTCAAGGAACCGAAGTCGGCTTAAATTTTGCCTTGAAATTTAATTCACACTGTTAAAAAATAACGTGCATGGTTCTTGACAGAGCCTTTTTTTGTGCTTAATATATAATCGCCGGGCCAAAATAATGTATGCACTCTGTGCAGATTTATATTTTTACCGGAAATGGACCTGCCGGCCAATACACTTGGCAGGCAGCAAGAGTCCCACGGCTGTAGCTGTGAGGAGCGCCGAATGCGCACATAAGATATTGATAAGCATTGTTGCTTGCATGTACCATTTGTAAGAATAGGGAGGTATATCATGCTGAAAAGTCTGTTAAATGACGGATGGAAGCTGATTGACGGCGAAAATGTAATATTGACACACAGCAAGGAGATGCCGTTTGTAACCGCGATCAGACAGGAAAAGACTTATACCTCCTCGAGGGGAACGGTAAAGACAGAAGTCCGTGAGGCAGAGAGAATAGCATTGGATATAACATGCAATGGAGATGGCGAGATCACATTCGGTGCAGAGGGTCATGTCTTCAGTGTTAGATATAAAGAGATCGCATGCGGGGTGCAGGCAGAATTTGCCGGAGAGAGCGGCTGGTCTTATGAGATCAGACTTCCGGCGGAAGCAAACGAGGCTGTATTCGGCGGTGGAGAGCAATATCGCAAGGTAAATCTGCGGGGAGAGAGTGTAGTTAATTTCGTATCCGAGCATATCAAGGCTCGCACCGTTATCGAAAAGGCACTGCTGCCTGCGGCGCTGTATCGCGAGAAGCCTCATTCACAGATAGGCTCGTATGCGCCGATGCCGGTCTTTGTGACCGATAAGGGCAGATTTATCGCATTTGATACGGACTGCGACGGAAAAGCGACATTTGCGGATGATGCATATATATTTGCCTTTGACAGCTGCCCGCGTACATTAAAGATACAATATGGCAGGGATTTCAGAGAAACAGCCGCATTTGCAGCCGCCAATATCCCGAACAGACAATATATACCGGATTGGTGCCTGGACGGCATGATCCTCGGCATTCAGGGAGGCACGCAGACGGTACTTGATAAGACCTTTGACATGCTTGACAAGGGTGCGAAGATATGCGGAGTATGGAGTCAGGATTGGTCCGGCGAAAATCGTACCGTTATGGGCAAACAGGTATGGTGGAACTGGGAAGCGGACGAGTCGCTTTATCCGAATCTAAAGAATGCCATAGAGCAGCTTAATGAAAGAGGCGTGAGATTCCTTGCATATATCAATCCTTATCTGGTAAAGGGCAGCAGATTGTACGAGCAATGCGCCGAGGCGGGATATCTTATAAGGCGTCAAAACGGAGAGATATATCATATAAAGTCCACGACTTTTGATGCCGGCATGATAGATCTGACCAATCCTGAAGCTGTGCGTTTTACAAAGGATATACTTATCAAGAAAAATATGCTGGATCTCGGCATATCAGGCTGGATGGCGGATTTCGGCGAATACCTGCCTGTGGATTGTATATTGCATGACGGAGATCCCGCGCTGCTGCACAACAAATGGCCTGTAATGTGGGCAAAGCTCAACAGAGAGGCTGTAGAGGAATATGGCAGGGAGGATGTCATGTTCTTTATGCGCTCGGGATATCTCGGTATCCAGAAATACGCCCCCGTACTCTGGAACGGAGACCAGCATACGGATTATACGAAGGATTATGGCCTGCCATGCATCATGCCGGCATGCTTTTCGCTCGGCTTTTCCGGTGTCACCATGGTTCATTGGGATATAGGAGGCTTCTTCTCATTCGGCAAGCTGAAGAGAGACGACGAATTGTTTACAAGATGGATGGAGATAAGCGCATTTTCGCTAATGATGAGAAGTCATGAATCCATACGTCCGTGGGCAAACAGCCAATTTGATGCGCCGGGCGTGACGGCGCATACGGTCAGACTGAGCTGTATACATGCCGCATTGAAGCCTTATATCAAGAAGTGCATCGATGACGCTATGAAGGGTATCCCGGCGATAAGACCGGACTTTTGGGAGACGGGTGATCACAGCAAGAGCAGGGATGAATATTCATATTTCTTCGGCGATGATGTCTATGTGGCTCCTGTTATCAAAAAAGGCGCAAAGACAAGAAAAGTCTGCCTGCCGGACGGGAAATGGATACATTTCTGGAGCGGTGAGACCTTCGAGGGAGGTCAGGATATCGATATAGCAGCACCGATCGGGCAGCCTGCCGTATTTTATAGGGAAGGCAGCGAATATGCCGACCTGTTCGCAGAGGCGGCAAAGCTGTAAGCGGAATCATTAGAAAATCTTGGGCAGATGCGGCAGATACAGCCGCAGCTTTTGAAGGGGATCATTGCAGCCTGTACAGGCTGATAATACAAAAGAAACAGAGGAGATGAATGATGGAAGACAGCTATATTTCACGTACAAGCGGCATAGGTGCCCGTGATAAGATCGGGTATGCCATGGGTGATCTGGCATCCTTGCTGGTATTCGGCCTGGTGCAGAGCGTTTTGCAAAAATATTATACCGACGTGCTGGGCATCGGTGTAGTGAGCATTATGATAATGTTCATTATTGCCCGTATCTGGGATGCGATCAATGATCCTCTTTGGGGACGCATGATCGACCGCATGCAGCCTACAAAGGCGGGCAGATATCGCCGCTGGCTGAAGACGCTTGCCGTTCCCACAGCACTTTCGGCTATATTGATGTTCATAAAGATACCGGGGCTCAGTCAGACCGGATATCTGGTATACGCATATGTGACATATATATTGTTCGGTATGCTGTATACCGGTATTAACATTCCTTACGGCTCGCTTGCTCAGGTAATCACATCCGACGACCGCGAAAGATCGTCGCTGTCGGTATTCAGATCTATCGGATCTACCTTCGGCGCGATACCTGCAATGCTCTTGATCAGCTTCTGCTATGTAAAAAATGCCGACGGAACATCGGTCATGAGCTACAACAAGATAATCATAGGTACTATTGTAATATCCGCTATATCCATTGTCGCATATCTTCTTTGCTACAAATGGACCAAGGAAAGGGTGCCTACCAAGCCCGCACCGAAGGAAAAGGGCCAGACCTGGAAGGTCATAAAGGTCCTCTTAAAGAGCCGCCCTTATATGGCTGTCTGCTTTGTGGGAATGCTTTTCTTGGCGGCGCAGATGTTCAGCCAGAGCTATAATACATATCTTTTTAATTATTATTTCAACGCACCGGCTCTGTCTATGATGCCGACGGTATGTCAATATCTGCCTGTCGCTGTCATAATGTTCTTTGCCGGCAAGATGGGCACGCGCTTCGGCAGACGTGATGTATGTGCATACGGTATGCTCATGGCAGGCCTTTGCAACCTTGCATTATTCTTTGTGGGAGGCACGAACGTATGGATGTTTCTTGCCGTATGCCTGCTCTCAGGCATAGGCAATGCTTTCATATTCCTGCTGGTATGGGCTATCGCTACCGATGCCATAGATTATAATGAGATCAATTTCGGCCTTCATGATGAGGCGACAAGCTACGCGTTCTTTACATTCATGCGCAAGCTCGGACAGACTGTAGCGGCAATATTGGTCAATGCAGCCCTCCTGCGCATAGGATATACAGACAACGTACTCAATACGGCAAATATCAACGAGAGCACCTTGAAGATGATGTTTACCGATTCGGTACTCATACCCGCAGTGCTTTATCTGCTCATTTTTGTGATATTGAGATTTGTATATCCTTTGAGCAAAAAGAAGATAGAGGATATGAGAGCCGAAAAGGAAAAGGTGCTTAGCAAGCATCTTGCACAGTAAATATCTTGTACAGTAAATATCTTTCGTATCTGCTTTAATATCTGCAAACCGGAATACCGAGCATATCTGCGGCTGCTGTAAGGGCAGCCGCAAAGTGTCCTTTTATGACAACATAATGAGGCTCGAAGCCCTCGCGTACGCTGCTGTTTACTATATCAAGTACGGGATTGTCGGTCTTTACGACGATAGATGTGCCTGTAAATTGCTTCGGTTTGTCAAGAGCTTCTCCCTCGAGTATGAAGAAACGGAACGAGCCGTCTGCCTTGCGGCCTATACGAAATACGGTGGCCTCTTTAAATGCTTCGCAGCCGAAGTCCATGACAGGCCCTATCTTACGATTGGGATGTACGCCTACTACGGCGCCTGTATCATGGCGAGCAAGAGAGCATGCCGCAGCGCCGCAATGCCAGAAGGTAAGTGTATTCTCCTTTTCATCAAGAGATACAGGATCACCGAAAAATACGGGACTGCCGGACAGCTGCATGCCCACCCACATGGAAAGAGCACCATATATATCGGCCTCGCATGCGGCGGCTATCCCCTTGTCGCACAGCATGGAAAGTACGGCGCATACAGGTGTGCCGAAGGCAGTAAAGAAATCCGGCCAGCAGCGGGACGCTATCGCACCGATATTATTCTTTTGAACATATTCAAGGTAAGCCTTGAGCAGCCTTGCATGATCCAGTCTGTTCTTTTGGGGAGTCTTATCAAGACCGCACATAGACTGTTCGGACATTTCCAGATAGTCTGTGCATTCCTCGTCTGAATATTCCTTTGCTATATCTATGAGCTCACGGCTCTCTATAGCCTCCAGCCTGACACCGAATGTATCCAAGAGCTCGCTGTCAAGGGCTCTGCCGAAGCCAAAGCCCTGCGGAGTATGGCCTATTGCGGACATTTTCAGGTCGTGCATCTTGAATATCAGCTCAGCTGCCCTTACGCAGTCTGTAATGCTCTCATATACATTTGACTCATCCGGTGCCCCGAATATATATTCAAATCGGCATCCGCCATGCGCACACATAGTATTGGCCGCGGAATACGCGCCTGTAAGTGAATTGAGTCTGAGCCTTCCGCCGTCTATGACAGGCTCGCGCAAGGTCCAAAGAAGGATAGGACATTGCACTTTTCGCAATACCTCGGAGATATATGCTGAATTGGCAAAGGTGAGATTTTGAAATATCACGAAATCCGGATGTATGCTGTCTAAGAAATCATCCAATGCCTCTATAGACAGCAGCATATCCTGCGGAAATACAAATCGTTCATCTATGCGGCGAAGCATGTCTTTTGATGCCTCAAACTGTGCGGCGGCACTCTCAAGATGAAATGTCGGAACACCGACAGGTATATAAGCGGGAGTAAATGTTTTCATAAGAAATACCTCAAATAATAAACTCTTTTAAAAAACTTTCCCGGCAATCATAGAACCGGCCGAGAAGCTTGTCAATACAATTATGAATGCAAATCCTTAATTGTCGCTGCAGGCGATCGCCTGTCCTCTCTCATACAGGCAAATTCTCACACGCGCAATGTCAAAGATCGACCGGACGAAAGATTTGCAGGCGATCACATGCAGTGACTGCTTGTAAATACACATATTTGTTATGTTGACAAAGAAATATTGCAGGCGTAAGATTTGTTTAATTAAAGCTTTTAAATAAAAACAGGAGGACTGCGATATTGGACTGTGATCTTAAAGAAATATGCAAGGATATCCGTTGTGATATCATGACCTGCATCGGACACCTCGGTGTAGGCCATATCGGAGGGTGTCTGTCGATAGTGGAGCTGCTTGCCGTGCTCTATTTTAAGGAGATGAATATTGATCCCCAAAACCCTAAGATGGAGGGGCGTGACAGACTTGTTTGTTCAAAGGGACATGCGGGCCCTGCCGTATATGCGACGCTCGCAAACAGAGGATATTTTGACAAGAGCGAGCTGCTCACGCTCAATCAGGGCGGTACACATCTGCCGAGCCATTGTGACATGAATCTTACGGTAGGCATAGATATGACTACAGGCAGCCTCGGACAGGGATTTTCCTGTGCGGTAGGTGCAGCGCTCGGCTCAAAGATGTCAAAGGACGGAGCTGTGATATATGCGATCATCGGTGACGGTGAATCTCAAGAGGGTCAGATCTGGGAGGCTGCTATGTTTGCAGGCGCTAAGGGACTGGACAATCTGATCGCCTTTACCGATTATAACAAGCTGCAGATCGACGGACCCGTAGCTCAGGTCAATGATATTGCTCCGCTTGCGGACAAATGGGCTGCCTTCGGCTGGAATGTCATCGAAGTGGCAAACGGCAACGATGTTTATGAGGTACAGGATGCAGTAGAGGCCGCAAAGGCTAATATAGGCAGCGGCAAGCCTACCATGGTGATCCTTAATACGCTTAAGGGCTGTGGAGTCAAGTGGATCGAGGAAATGGGTGCAGGCAATCATAATACCAATATCAGCGAAGAGCAGGCAAAGGCCGCCATCGCCGAGATAAGGGAGGGCTGAAGCTATGGAGATGAGAGCAGTATATGCCGAATGCCTGTCCGAGCTCATGGACAGGGACGATAAAGTATGTGTATTGGATGCCGATCTTTCAAAGGCCAGCGGCACAAGGGCACTTTATGACGGGCGCTTTGCCGGAAGGCTTTTTGATTGCGGAGTGGCAGAGCAGAACATGGCATCCATCGCGGCAGGACTTTCCAGCTATGGTTACAAGCCGTATATAGAGAGCTTTACGCCGTTTGCGACACGCCGTATATGCGATCAGATAGCCATCTCGATATCTTATGCAAAGAGAAATGTCAAGATCGTGGGAACAGACCCCGGTATCGCCGCGGAGCTTAACGGCGGTACACATATGAGCATGGAGGATATAGGAGTGCTGCGATCCATACCCGGCATCGTGATCTTCGAGGCGGTTGATGCGATACAGCTTCGCGCCGCCATGCCTGTGATAAATGAATATGACGGACCCGTATATATAAGGCTATTCCGCAAGGAGCTGCCTGATGTGTTTAAAGAGGGCTACAGCTTCGATCTCTTTAAGACGGATACGCTCCGTGAAGGTAAGGATCTGACTATATTTGTATCCGGTCTGCCGACAAAGGATACTATAGATGCCGCAGAAATGCTGGATGGAGAGGGCATCAGCTGTGAGGTCATAAATGTTCATACGATCAAGCCTATAGATAAGGAAGGCGTGATCGCGGCAGCAAGAAAAACAGGCGCGGTCCTTACAGTAGAAAATCATAATGTCATCGGCGGACTGCACTCGGCGGTACTTGAGGCATTAGCAGAAGAAAAAATACCCGTATGCGCAGTAGGCGTACAGGACCGCTTCGGTGAGGTAGGAAAACTGCCTTATCTGAAAAAAGTAATGGGGCTTACCGCAGAGGATATCGTGACAGCAGCAAAAAGAGCAGTCACACTTAAGTGAGCTGCAGCAGCTACAGGGGAAACAGCCACTTTTAAGTGATCTGCAGCAGCCGGGATGAATAAGCCATGCGTGAGAAACAGAAAACGCAGCGTGTCCTTGAGATATGGCTTACATATGCAGCATTAATGTTCGTCTGTATGAAATCAGCTTCGGGCCGTGACGACGAACATGAAAAATTATTCGGATCAATATAAAGGAGTATCATATATGAAGATAGCGATAGGAAGCGACAAATCGGGCTTTGCCGTAAAAGAAGCCGTTAAAGCATATTTAAAAGAAGCAGGTATACCGTTTGACGATCTCGGTACACAGGATATCGACAATGTAGTCCCCTACTATGCGGTAGCGGGAAAGGTAGCTCCTCTGGTGCAAAAGGGGGATTATGACAAGGCCATCCTCATCTGCGGTACAGGCGCCGGCATGAATGTCGTATCAAACAAATTCAAAGGCGTATATGCGGTAGCATGCGAAGGAGTATATTCCGCAAAAATGGCACGCGCTATCAACAATGCCAATATTCTCTGCATGGGAGGCTGGATCGTAGGCCCCGAGATGGCAATAGAGATGGTAAAGGCATTCCTTACAACAGAATGGTGTGAGGGCCTTGAAGATTGGCGAGCTGAAAATATGAAGAAATTCGCTGTACAGGTTGATAATATCGAGGACGGCATATATGGTAAATGAGTTTATATATACTCAGCCGGTAAAGATATATTTCGGCATAGGTCAATATGACAAAATAGGTGAGATACTTAAAAGTCTGGGACTGTCGCGTCCGCTCATTGTATGCGGAGGGCATTTTGCAGACCGCGCAGGAGAGCTTGAAGGCAGACTTGGCAGAGAGCATGCACAGGTTGCTGTATGCGGCATATTCAGTGATATCTGTGAGAATCCGCAGCTTTCCGGCGTGGAGGAGATAGCAAGGCTTGCAAGGGAGCAGGAGGCCGATGCGTTAGTTGCGATAGGCGGAGGAAGCGTGATGGACAGCGCAAAGTTTGCCGCTGCCATAGCAAATGACGGAGGAGATGCCTGCGAATATTACAACGGCACGAGGGCATTTCCGTCAAAGCATATCCCGGTAATCGCACTGCCTACCACGGCAGGAACGGGAAGTGAGGTCACACAGGTATCTGTCATCAGCCGTGACAAGGAAAAAAAGACTATAAACGATCCGGCATTTATGCCTCTTGCTGCGATAGTAGACCCTATGCTGTGCATAAGCGTTCCGCCGCGTACAACTATGAATACGGGACTGGATGCGCTCTCGCATGCGCTTGAGGGCTTTTGGAGCATACATCATCAGCCGATATGCGATCTTATGAGCACAGAGGCTGTCAGATTGATATTGACATATCTTGAGAGAGCATATCGTGACGGTAAAGATATGGGCGCAAGATGCGCCATGTCTTACGCATCATTGCTCGGTGGGCTGTCATTTGCCTGCCCTAAGACAGCGGGCTGTCATGCATGCAGCTATCCTTTGTCCGAGGATTATCATCTTCCGCACGGCGAGGCATGCGCGTTTACACTGGACAGCTTCGTAAGGATAAATGCGGATAACAGACTTGAAGAGCTGTGCCGCAATGTCGGACTTAGAAATACAGAAGAGCTCGCATCACGCATAGCCGACCTTAAGAGAATAGGATGGCTGCGCACGAGACTTTGCGAGCTTGAGAATGTAAATATCGAAAAGCTTTGCCATGACTGTGCGGTGCATCCTTTGATGAATAACAATCCGGTGCATATGGATGAGAAGGCCTTATATAACATGTTTGAGGCACTTAAATGACAGGGCTTAAGAGCGCTCTCATGATCGGCGGCATGGTACTGTCTTGGTCTGTCTATTATACGGTCTCAAAGGTGCTTGTCGATGCGACGGGGTCTGCGGCGCTTACAGGTATGCTGCTGCGCCTTGCGGCCCTTATTTTTCTGACGATACAGCTTTGCGCGGATCATTCCTTCGGACAGTTATTTAAGCAGAACAGGAAACAATTGCTCATATTGATAGCTATAGGCATATTCGGATTTTTACTGGACTTGTTCGCCAATCTCGGATATGCGGGCGGATCACTTGCCACAGGCACGGCGCTCTTGAAGACGGACGTGCTTATGGCCAATTTTGCTACCATCCTGATCTGCAAAAAAAAGCTCTATCTGACGGATTGGATAGGTACCTTCATTATGATAGGCGGCGTATTGCTTGTACTCGGAGTGGACATTAAGGGAATAGAATTCAATATAACAGACCTGTTCTTTATACTCAGTGCGCTTTGCGTTACATCAAACGCATTTATCATAAAGAGCGCGCAGGAAAAATATCATGAAAGCGCGGATACGATATCATATTACAACAATTTCGTCGTACTTATCCTTTTTTCGGCAACAGCAGGTATATCGGGTGACATCTCACAGTCGGGATTGCATTTTTCACCGTTAATGTGGGCACTTATCGTACTTGGCGGATTGGCACAGAGCGGGATATATTTTTTCTATTATCGCAATCTCAGGCATTATGAGGTATGGACGGTAAAGCTATATTTGCTTTTGATGCCCGTAGTCAGCTGTTTTATCGGAGTATTCTTCCTGGGCGAGAAGCTGACAGCGGGACGCCTTATCGGTATATTCACCGTACTTTGCGGCGCGGTGCTCATATTGCTCAGAGGCAAGATCCATGAGAGGTCTTAGGACCGCAATATACAAAACATTATGCAAAACGGAGTCACATTATGATCTATGAAGGCAATAATATGATGGATATAAAGCGCAAGAACAGGAGTGCTGTACTCAGGCTCCTGCATGAATGCGGCAGTATGTCCAGAAAGCGCCTTGCAGAGCGAACGGGGCTCACGCCTGCCGCCATTACCAAGATCATCGGCGAAATGATAGCAGAGGGACTGGTAACAGAAGGCGGACAGATGCCGGGAGGCGGAGCCGGACGCAGAGAGGTCACGGTAAGGATAAATGCGGACGCAAAATGCGCGCTCGGAATACTTATCAATCTGCGCAAGGCATTGATATCGGCTGTAAGGTTGGACGGCTCAGTCATTTTCCATGAAGAGATCTGTCTTGAAGAAAAGGCCAATGCAGAGGAGACCGTGGGGATGCTTGCAGAGCGGATATGCTCTCTTACAGCAGATGAGCATATAGACAGAGCCGACATCATAGGTGTGGGGATCGCCATAAGAGGCATAACATCGCCGGACGGCCGTATCGTAAGAGACAGCTTCGGAGCGCTTAACGTGCGTGAATATCCTATCTGCGACAGATTTGAGGAGCTTATCGGACTTCCATGTATTATGTCGAATAATGTAAGAGCACTTTTTGCTGCGCAGATGTTTAGTGCGAAGGACAATGATCTGAGCTCGCAATTCTTCCTGCGTTGTGAGAACGGTATAGGTGCCTCGCTTTCGATCAACGGTCATATATGGAGGGGCAGCAGTGAGCAATGTGCCGAGATAGGCCATATTCCGGTCATAAAACGCGGAGGCAGGCCATGTTCGTGCGGAAAGAGCGGCTGCCTTGAGACTATAGCATCTCCTATGGCTATACTCAAAAGCGCGCTTGCCGTGATGTCCGAGGAAAAGACGCCCCTTTTGTGGAATATATGTCAGGGAAGAAAACAAACAGAGATCACGATCGATGATATATTGAGTGCGGCGCAAAGCGGAGATATGGTGATCGCCGATATCGTAGACGGTGCCATAGATGCTCTCCCAAGTGCAC
>CAZGVB010000027.1:0-21357 GCA_964528825.1 uncultured Parasporobacterium sp. | reverse complement strand
TTATCTGCATATAATTCTTTGAAATATATGCAGATAGAGCATCTGAATAGGCAGTAGTATGAGAAAACGGCACGGTGGGTACACGTTGTTCGCTGATAAAAGTGAGTTCTCAATATTTTTATCGGCAAAATATCAATATTATTTCAAAAAATAAAGTATGCTTTTTGCCGATACAGGCGAAATTGTCTTTTGAATTTACTTTACTGTTTTGATAGATAATGCTCAAGTTAGATTTAACGGCATTTTCAGCACTCCTCATTTCTTGCGGATGCGCGGCAAAAGCGCAAAAAGAATCAAAGCAAAGGCAAAAAAACGCCTATTTAAGCCTTAAGAGAAGAATACACAAAAGAGAAAAAAGTGCCGAAAACCCGCAAAGATACGGCATTTTCAGCACTTTTGAGACGGAAGCGGTGGGATTCGAACCCACGAGCCCCGGAGGGCTACCTGATTTCGAGTCAGGCCCGTTATGACCACTTCGATACACTTCCATATATCAAGCATTTTCCTATCATCGATATATAGGCCAAATGTCCGGCTTGCCCTATTCTTAGAAATGAATCAGGCAAACGGCAGTGCATGTATATCTGTCATACCAAAAATCATATACCTTGGACATACATCTGCCATATCAAAGGACATATAGCTTAGACATATCGATTAACAAGAGAATCGAGCGCATCTATACGCTCGATCCCAAATGCTGAGCGGAGAAGGAGGGATTTGAACCCTCGCGCCGCGTTAACGACCTACACCCTTAGCAGGGGCGCCTCTTCGGCCTCTTGAGTACTTCTCCGAATTACTGAACGTGTTAGATTCTACACGAAATGATATATATAATCAAGTTTTTTTTGGCTTACTTTTCTTTTTTCTGTCTCCTTCACGTACTATATGTCCGTTCAAAGAAGATGTTTGTATGATCTCTACACGACCATTTGTCTTTTTTATATTGATCGGTATGGGCTCACCGTCATCCGTCTGTGTCTTGATGAGCTTTGTCCGTCTTCTTCTGCGTGCCGGGGCTGTATTTATCAGGATTGCCGCAAAGACAGCCGCCGCCGCGAAAATAAATATAAATAATACGAACCACCATATATTTATATAGACAGCACTTGAAAATGACGCCTGAGCAACGTTCATATTGTCATTGATGATCACATTCAAGTGACCGAGATACCTTCCATTATAGGAATATTCTATCGTGGCATACAGATGTCGCCCGTCCTTTTCCGTAATGCCCGCCTGTGCGGAAGCCTCATTAAATTCATCAAGATCCATATCATATGTAAATATGATCTCGGAATCCAGCTCACTTATATTTACAGATTTGGGCAATAGCACCTGAGCGGACGAATCCAGCCATACCTTGGCATCATTGCTCGCATATGTAAAGCGGCTCTCGGACTCGGATATGGTCTCCATGGTAAATCCGTTGAATATGTAATCGGTAAGCTCCTCTGTATCGGTAAATACTCCCGTATATACAGAGCTGAATAAGCATACCGTGATCACCGACAGCCCGTCCTTTTTTGCAAGTGTAACAAGACATCTTCCCGCCTCAGGCAAGTATCCTGTCTTTCCGCCTATTATATTTTCGTTATAATAAGCCGAGTCATCCAATATCATATAATTGGTATTCTCAATGGCTCTCGAATCTGATTTGTTGGTGGCCGGAATCACATATGTCGCCTGACTTACGATCTCCACAAAAGCAGAATTGTTGAAGCAGACCTGTGCTATCTTGCACAAATCTGCCGCAGTCGTGTAATGATCGCTGTCATAGAGACCGTTTGGATTGACAAAATTGGAATTCTCACATCCGATCTCCTTAGCGCGCTCGTTCATCATTTCGGCAAAGGCCTCGACCGAACCCGCAACATGCTCAGCTATAGCGATAGCACAGTCATTGCCCGATGGGAGCATAAGTCCGTACAGGCAATCCTTCATAGACATTTCCTCACCCTCGACGGCATCTATGCTGCTTGAGCCGTCTTCAAGATTCACAGCATTTTGAGAGAATACAACAGTTTCATTTAATGAACAATTCTCAAGTGCCAAAAGGCAGGTGAGTATCTTTGTCGTACTTGCGGGATATCTTTTTGTCTCCTCATCCTTTGAATATAATGTAGCTCCCGTATTGACCTCGACCATCATGACAGAACCGGAAAGTGTCTCCGGTGCCACAGGCCAGCCGCTGTCATCCAGATTTATGCTCTGCTCTGCGTCTTCGCTCTCACTTTGTGTACCGTCCTCGAGTTCATCTGCAAAGGAGGTCACCGAAAGTGCACATATCAGGGTGACGGCCATTATTAATGATAATATATATTTAAATGTCTTTTTCATAAATCACCACGCCTCATAGATAAGGCTGTTCTATATAATAACACAATATTGCTCCGTTTCGTTTGAAAATTTCATGTCCTTTTACAACTGATATCATGCTATAATCTTCCCCATGAGACTTCGCAATATTCCCGGATGCAGGGAAACAATATCAAAAAGCAAATATATGATCCAAGAGGAGGAACGCTCCGGCAAATGGTCCGTCTACGGCAAATGGGACGAAGTATTTGGCAATGATGCGCCTATATATATCGAAATAGGTATGGGAAAGGGCACCTTTCTCATGCAGCAGGCGCGTTTAAATCCGAATATCAATTTTGTAGGCATTGAAAAATTCTCAAGCGTGATCCTGCGTGCCGTGCAAAAGCAGGATGAAGAAGAGCTTGCAAATGTCAGATTTCTGCGCATGGAAGCAGAATATCTTACAGATGTATTCTCAAAGAATGAGGTGGACCGGATATATCTCAATTTTTCAGATCCCTGGCCTAAAGAAAAGCATGCGAAGAGGCGCCTCACATCGAGACAGTTTCTTGAAAGATACGAGTCATTTCTCAGGAAAGACGGTATATGTGAATTTAAGACCGATAATACCGCCCTGTTTGACTTTTCACTTGAAGAATGTGTATCGTCAGGCTGGAGGCTTATCTCACATACATACGATCTGTACAACAGTGATATGATAGAGGGCAACGTCCAGACAGAATATGAAAAGAAATTTGTCTCACTTGGCCAACCAATATGCAAGCTGGTCATGATGAGACCCTAAGCTGACATATCTTCAAGCCGACATATCCACGGGCTGGCATATCCTAGGACAGACATATCCTAGGACTGGCATATCCTCGGGCTGACATTTAAAGAGGCCGGCTGCCGGGTTAAGCGGATTCACAAAAAATGATTATCTTTTTTCGTAAAAAAGTCCTTGACTTAATGGTCATATTTATTATATAATTTCGCTTGCGTTTGACAGATTACATTTGTCTGCGATATGCGCCTCTAGCTCATTTGGTAGAGCACCTGACTCTTAATCAGGGTGTGCGGGGTTCGAGCCCCCGGAGGCGCATCGAAAACAAGTCTGAGAAATATTATTTCTCAGACTTGTTTTTTTACTTTATTTATCTGTAAGTTTATCTATGAGTAACCTATGAACTTCTATTCCATATTCCGGTCACTATTCCACTTCCGTATTCTGCGGAATTGGAATATGGGCAATCATTCGTATTATGCCTTATCACACCGCACATTCCCCACTTTGATGTGACCTTCGTCGGATTCGTGGCTGATGTCGATAATGAATAGACTATACCCGAATGAATTGTTCCATACGATGAATTTGACCAAAATACCTTGAATCCCACCCTCGCTGTCCCTGATGCATAACTTCCATCTGTCATATAGGCAGATGGATTATTTATCCAATATTTGTTGGAAGTCGACGTCGAATGCCATGCATATGAATGGCAATTGTATGACGATGTATTCGATGATACATCTGTTACGATAACCGCGCTGTCATACTGGGCAAGCAGCTTTGTTTGGGCAGATTTAACTGCCAAGACACTTGTATTAAAATCCGCATATGTATATCCATAGACTGCGGCAACACTCGATCCGTTAGGCGTAGATACATAGTGCACACCGGAATTTTGTATTTCAGATTGTATGTCATCTTCGTGCACAAGATCATACAAGTCTCCGATCAGTTTAATCTCCTGCCTTACAGCGGCAGTATTTGTTTCTTCATCGCCGATATCAACAAGTACATAATCAAAGATTTCCTTTGAGTCTTTTAGAATATCATATGCCTCTTCGAAATCTTCACGGTTAAGCAGCTCTTTAAGACCGTCGAGATAACACTCCGAGCATAAATATCCCAGCTCAAGCGTGTTATATGCCCAGATATCCGACAGATAAGGATGACTGAGTACGGATATCGCAAGAGCTAATGTTGACATATTTGCAATCTCTTTGTCGCCTATCCTGAGCAATCCTATCCTTTGAACCGAACTCGAATAACTCTTCCATTCTTCAGTCCCAACTTTTATAGGATATTTGTGTGATTGCTCTATTGCCTCTTTAACAATGTCACATTTTGAGAAATATACACTTTCCTCGGCCCATGCCGAGCCGGCGGTCATAAAAACAATCATTATCACAACTGCTTGTATCTTGATAAAATCCTTCTTTTTCATGAGAACCTCCTTTCTTGATAATTTTATTAGCGGACACTCAGATCCGTTTTTCTCTAAGCTAATTTAAACAAAAAAAACAATCTGCGTCAACTGAAATTATTCAAATGTCATAACCTCATCAATGGCAAAATTCATCTGTCAGTCTCTCATACAAATAAGTTTACCCCTGCGAAGTGTGATGATATGCTGCAAAAACGATAGCGAGGCTTTCGTCGTGGCGAGCACACCGGCAGCGTAAGGCGGGCGCTGTCTGAGCCTGCAGTGACCTCTTTTGATTTCCTCAGCATAAATATATGACACCAATGCATATTAAATGCTATAATCCTGATGTTGCTTTGCCTCATACATGTGCAAAGCGAGCTTTCGCAGCTGCCCCTGCGGCTGCCAAGGATGAAACGGAGGAAATTATGGCAAGACAATATTGGAAGGGCGGAAATATGCTTTATCCGCTGCCTGCCGTTATGGTGAGCTGCAAACGCCCGGGAGAGAGGGCTAATATAATAACGATCGCGTGGACAGGCACTGTCTGCTCAGACCCGCCTATGCTGTCCATATCTGTAAAGCCCGAAAGATATTCCTATGATATATTATGTGAGACAAGGGAATTTGTAGTAAATCTTGTCGATAAGAAGAACGCCTTCGCGATGGACTTTTGCGGTGTGAGATCGGGACGTGATGTCGATAAGTTCAAGGAGATGCATCTTCATGCAGTCGCGTCAAAGACTGTCTCCTGCCCTTCTATAGAAGAATGTCCCGTCGGTATTGAATGTGCTGTCAAGGATATCATACATCTTGGATCACATGATATGTTTCTTGCCGAGGTCACCGCAGTATCCATAAATGATGCATTTTTGGATGAAAACGGCAAGTTTGACATGGGAAGCATGGGACTTGTCGCATATGATCACGGCGAATATTTTACCATGGGAGATGCTATAGGCAGATTCGGATACAGCGTCAAAAAAAGCAAATAACATATAAACCTTAAAAAACAAAATCTTAAAATATAAAGCTTTAAGATATAAAACTTTAAAATACAAAACCTTAAAATTCAAACGGCAGCGTATATTTGCAAAGTGCCTTTGCGGCATGTAAGTTTCTGCCGAAAAAGGAGATATATCCAAATGAAAAAAAACGCTTTAAAAAATATTATTCCCATCCTGCTCCTTATATTTGTTATTACATTTACAGGATGCGCAGGCACCGGTTCCAAGGAAACAGAGTCTTCAACTGCCAAGGAGACAGAGACTTCATCTGCTATGGAGACAACCGGAGGCAACGAGGCAGATGCAGATGCTGTGGACTACAGCATAACCGATAATTGGGCTTATTACGGAATAGGTGATGATAAAGATGCGGATCTGTTTCTCATATGCCCTACCGTTGATATGAATGATGAATGGAATATGCCGCTTGACGATGATGAAACAATGGCTTCCTTTCTCGGCGCTCTGAACATGGAAAGAGGCATTTATGAGGATTCGGCAAGACTTTTTGCCCCGTATTACAGGCAGGCTGCCATGAAGGTATACGAGCTTGATGCATCAGATAGAGAGCCTTATTTTGAAACAGCCTATGAGGATGTTTCATCGGCATTTGAATATTATCTTGAAAATGAAAATGACGGAAGACCTATCATACTCGCAGGATTTTCACAGGGAGCGGATATGTGCTATCGCTTGATGGAAGAATATTTTGCAGACGCGAAGCTGTCAGAGCAGCTCGTTGCGGCATATGCGATCGGCTGGCCTTTAACGGAGGAGATGACACAAAAGTATCCGCAGCTCGTTGCAGCAAGCTGTGAGAGTGACACCGGTGTGATAGTAAGCTTTGAATGCGAATCTGAGTCTGTAAGTGATTCGATGATCGTTCCTGCCGGAGTTAAGATGCTCTCGATCAATCCTCTTAACTGGAAGACTGACGGTACTGCAGCATCAAAGGAAGAAAATATAGGCGCTTGTTTTACGGATTACGACGGGAATATCACCAATGAGGTGGTCGGCCTTTGCGGCGGATATCTTGATGAGACAAGGGGAACGCTCAAGGTAACAGATGTGGATGCGGCCGACTATCCTGCCATCGTACCGGGGCTGCCCGAGGGCGCATATCATGTCTATGACTATCAATTCTTCTTCCGCAACCTTCAGGAAAATGTGAAGGTACGGCTTGCAAGTTACCTGCAAAGCAGGTAGCTTGCATTATTTATTTATTCTTTGTCTCAGATTGATGATATTTTGCTCATAGCCTTCAAGCGGTCCTTTGAATATGCTTGATGTGCCGCCTACAAATATGTCAGCACCTATCCTGCTCAGCTTCTCGGCATTGTCCGGCGTTATATTGCCGTCGACCTCGATCGTTATGTCGCTATGGCCTTGCAAGTCGAGGAAGCTGCGCAGCCTCTCGGCCTTCTTCATCGTGCTCGGCACCATTTTCTGACCTGCGAAGCCGGGATTTACCATCAAAAGATTAATGCCATCGATATAGTCCAGCATTTCTTCGATGCATACTATAGATGTAGCGGGATTTATGGCAACAAAGCGCTTGCAGCCGTAAGGCACAAGATAATCAAGTGCCCTTTGTATCTGTCTGGTGCTCTCATAATGGACCGTTACTATATCGCCTTCTTTTATGCCTATCCACGAAAACTTATATTCGGGATCGGTTATCATAAGATGGAGATCAAGAGGTATGTCGGTCAACTCCCTGAGGCTCCTGATATAATCCACCCCGAGTCCTATATTCGGCACGAATATCCCATCCATTACATCTATATGCAGATATTCGATACCTGTTTTTTCAAAGATATCTATGCTATCCTTCAGCTCCACAAGATTGGAGCACATCATCGATGCCGATATTTTTTTATCTGTTCGGATCTGTTTACTCGCTTCCATATATTTCTCTGACTACTCCCCTGCCACGGCATCAGCCTTAATCTTCATTCAATATCATCACCTTGCAATAAGGCTCGCTGTGGTCTCTCATGATCTCAAGGCCCTTCATCATATCAGGCATGCTGAATGTATGAGATATAAGACCCTTTACATTTATTTCTTTATTTTTTATGGCCGAGATAGCCTCGGTCCAATCCGACGGCTTGCCGGATTCGTATGACGAATTCCATGTGCCTGTGACGGTAAGCTGCCTTCTGAGTATCTGCCAATAGACATCCTGTTTTAATGTGATATTGCCCGAAGGATTGCCCATCAATACTACTCTTGCCTCAGTCCCTGCACATTTTATGGCGCTCTCTATAGCCTCGGGGCTGCCTACAGCCTCTATAACTCTGTCATATACAGGCTCGCATTCGTTCATCAATTTGTATTCTATGCCGCCTGCGCCTTCCGCGAGTGCTCTCTTGCTCTCATTTCTGCCGAATACGGTCACAGACGCTGCTTTGAAGCTTTGTGCCCATTTTGCAACCGATATTCCTATCATGCCGGTACCTATGACAGCCACCTTGTCACCCTCACGGATATCTGCACGTTTGGTTGCATGAAGAGCCACCGAAAGAGGTTCCAGCATAGCTGCCTCACAGGGTTCTATTCCCTCCGGCAGCTCTATGAGATTCCATACAGGTATGTCAACATATTCCGCGAAGCCGCCGTTTCGCCTCGATCCGGAATAGTCATATTGCGAGCACATCTCATATTTTCCCCTGGCACATTGCGGACAGCTCTTGCATGGGATAAGCGGAAAGACTCCTACTCTTTTTCCTATCCACTTGCGATCGTCATCACTGCCTACCGCCTCCACAACACCCGAATATTCATGACCGGGTATCGTGGGGAAATGATATGTCCCCTTGGTAAAGATCCTCGGAATATCGCTGCTGCATATGCCTACAGCCTGCACTCTTACTATAGCCCAGCCTTCTCTCGGGCGCGGTACCTCAACGTCTCTGTATCTGAGATCGCCGATGCCTTCCAATACATATGCCTTCATCGCTTACTTTCCTCGAATTTCTCAAGATCCGCGACTGTCGTGATCTTGTAATTGTTCTCATCACCATCAACTATGGCAATATTCAGCCCGCATTCAAATGCTATCTGGCTGGTGCCTGTGACAGCCATAAGCTCCTCATCCGTAAGATCCTTGTTGATCTGCCAATATTTTTCAAGATCAAAGCTCTCGGGTGATTGCCCCGCAAAAAGACAGCTTCGCTCGAGCAGCCTTGTGATACTCTTTCCGTCATTACTGTAATATACGGTATCCTTTACGGGGAGTGCAGGGAGTACACCGTCAAAGCCCTCAAGTCCTTCCATGCATCGTTTTATAAGCGTGCCTGTAAGATTGGGCCTTGCCGCATCATGAATGAGTACCCTGCAGCCTGCGCACTTTCCTTTATTTATGAAATATTCGAGGCCGTTTTTTATAGAATGCTGCCTGCTCGGGCCGCCTGCCGCGCATCCTTCCAGCTTTGTGATGCCATAGCTATAGGCCCATTTCTTTATACTTTCCGTCCACTCGGGTGCCGCAACGACGCATATTTCATCTATATCGTCGCTCATTTGCAAAGCCTCAAGACAATAGACTATGATCGGCTTGCCTGCGACTTCTATATATTGCTTCGGTATACTGGCTCCCAATCTCGTCCCGTTTCCGCCGGACAATACTATAGCAAGATTCATATCGTACCTTTTTCCCCTTATATCCTTTCGGCGATCCTCAAAGTTCTCTGAGTTTGTTTCCTGAATTTACCGTCAGTACAGGCTGCATCAGATCATTGCACCGGATCGTCGCCGCGGATCAACGCTGCCTGAAGCAGGTCAATGCCGCCTGAAACAGGTCAATGCTGCTTGAAGCGGGTCAATGCCACCTGCCGCGGGTCAATGCTGCTTAAATCTGTTAAAATATCTCTTTACAGGGCCATAGCATGCGAAATTCGTCTTCATAAACAGTTTCAGCTTCTTATTTTCTGTGCCCGACAGATCAAAGCCCTCGCATTCCCTGACAAACTGTGCGAACTCGGCCTTGCTTTCCTTTACATCATCCATGGAAAGGTAGATATTGATATGATCGTTTATCATCATATACAGCCTGCCGAGATAATATTTTTCCTGAGACTCGCTAAAGCGTTCTTTGTTTTCTTTATAATATCCTATCAACGATAAGATGATCTTCTTATGCTGATCCCTGCGCCTGATATAATTCTGTTTAGAGACGCTCTGACCCTCTGTCCCGTATCTGTATTCATAGATCACATCGGGCAGATATATGACTGTATTTACATATGGCATAGGATACAGCAGATATTCTATATCATCATATGATACCTTCGTATCCAGTGCGGGAACGGGATTGTCTTTATATATGGCGCTTCTGAATGTCACAGAATGGATCGTCGCGTAATAATTATTTTTGACAAGCTCATCTATATTGCAAAGTTTGTATTTTTTAAGGGCATCATAATCTACCTTTTCCCTTTTCCCGGTGCCCTCATAGACGAATTCAAAAGGACTTATCAATATATCGGGCTCTTCCTTAAGTCCCTGCAGATATTTAACAAGTGCGCTGAGCCCCTCCCTCAATACCCAATCATCCGAATCGAGTACCTTGAGATATTTTCCCTGCGCAAGCTCCACACCCTTGTTGATGCCCGAGCCGTGGCCGCCGTTTTCCTTATCTATAGCACGCACTATGCCCGGATAGAGCTCTTCATATTTCTTTATCTTTTCTAAGGTATCATCCTTTGATCCGTCATTTATGGCTATTATATCGAGATATTCATTTATCTCTTCATCTTGAAGAAGTGATGAGATACATTGATCTATATATTCGGATACATTATATGACGGAATGATTATTGAAAGAATCTTCAACGGCCTCTCCTCTTTTTCATTTTATATATAAGCTTGGCGCCTGTCTCAAAGCCGCCTGCGCCAAACGTCAGCAGCATATACAGTGACTTTTCTGTCTTGTTCAGTTCGGATCTTCTTATCTTTAGCTTTCTTATATCCTTTATCACCGATGCGGCATATTCATCATTTTTTATACCGCAGGTATATGCATCTTTGTAGAGCTGCTCCAATACATTTTTCACATATCTTACATCAGCATATGGAAGCAATGAGCTGTTTTTATCCTGCAGCTCTTTCCTTACATTGATCCAGACCTGCTTTATATTGTCTATCTTCACCTTTAAGGAATAGCTGTGACTGCTGTCGCTCCTGTGAAGATAATTATATTTCGCCGCCCTGGATGAGACCAACCTTTGGCAATTAAGCACCGCCTTGGTAATATATTCCATATCCTCATAGAATCTCGCGCTGCCGAATCTAATATCACAGATCACGCTCTTTTTAAAAAGAATATGGCATGAGGTAGTGGAAAAATTATCCTTTACCGTATAAATATTCTTTAAAGACTCCTCGATCGAATATACCCCATATTCGTCATCCGAATGCTCAGTTGCCGGGGCAATGCCCATGCCTACCTCTCGAGCAGAGCATCTCGCGATATCACTTTCTGTCTCTTCTATGATCCTTACAAGATAAGAAAGCATATCCCGGTCGATATAATCATCTCCATCCACAAAGCATATATAATAGCCCGACGCACATTCTACGCCCTTATTTCTTGCTGCCGAGACTCCAGCATTTTCCTGATGGATGACCTTTATCCTGTGGTCGCTGCGTGCCATCCTGTCGCAGATAGCCCCGCTCTCATCGGGTGAGCCGTCATCTATCAGCAGCAGCTCGATATTTTCATATTCCTGATCCAGTATACTTAAGATGCATTTTTCGATATACGGCGCAACATTATATACGGGAACTATCACACTTACCAGTTCGTTTTTCATATCCATCTTGCTCCGAAATCATGTACTTCTCTTTGGTCCTCGGGTGGAAGCTGCATATAGTCGCCGTATCCGTCTGTCAAAAATTCGTGATACCTTCTCGGTGCGTTAAATTCATATTGTTCGAACTGCATGAGTATGGGATCGTCAAAATCCTCATGTGTAAGATAGGTATTAAAATGAAGATATTCCGCCGTATCTATCACCTTTTTATGACTTTCATAATCACATTGCATCGCGATCTCATCGATCTTTCGCTCGTGCTTATTGTTCCTGTCGGGAATAAGCTTGTGCTGTATATACTTGAGCTTTCCCTTTATGCCGGGCTTATCGGATCTGCCGTATAGATCCGCACTTTGAAGGCGCTGATTGAATCTCAGCCGCTTGCGCCACAGTCCATGTCCCTTCGCGTCATCCCATATGCCGTCAACCGGAAAGATATCAAGATATATCCCCATCTCAGCAGGCTGCTCGCAGAGCCGCGCAGGCCTTACTCTCGTCCTTGCATCATATAATCTCGCAACGGAATAATGATATCCCGGATCTGTCGAATAATGAATATATTTGATATTTTCGCCTACAGGATGCCCAGTCACCAGCTCCTTCATCCGTTCAAAATCCGGACGCGGCATAAAGACATCGACATCATTGTCCCACGGAATAAATCCATGATGCCTTACTGCGCCGAGCAATGTCCCATATGCAAGCACATACCTCAGTCCCTGCGCCTTGCAATAAATATGCAAAGCATTCAATATATTCAATAATACTTCCTGTTCCTCTTTAATGGTCATCTTTTTCCCTTAATGTGCGAGATTCATGTGTCGGTCCTTATCTGCATACGTGAGAGGCATACCTCATAATTTAATTCGTCAATCCGTCACATATGCCGCGAAATCATGCGTTACTCTCTTATCTTCAGGCGGCAGCTGCATATAATCGCCGTAAAGCCGTGTCAGATAATATTCGGTGCACATAGGCGCATGAAACATTCTTCCGTTAAATTCGATCTCTTTATATGGGACGAAATCGGATTTTTTCATGCGCTCATTCTTGCCCTGACTCCATGTTATGCCGCCAACATATTCACATTTATCAAAATCCAGCCTGCGTGACATACGGTCAATTTTTTTTGCATATGTCTTTGCGCCTATCAGCCTGTATATGAGTACCGCAGGGACCTTTAAGACTGTCCTTATAGGGTTTTTACCCGTTCCTATCTTTGCCTCGCTTCTTGAGATCTTCTTTCTTATCGCTATCACCCGTGTCAGAAGCTCATCGCTCTGCGCTTCATCATCCGGCAGGCCGTCCATAGGAAAGATGTCTATCCACAGATGTTCATTTGAGGTCAGATATTTTGCATCTATCAAGGTTCTTTTGTCTACGACCTTTGCATATGGTATATCGGCATTGCCTGCCATGATGCCCCTTAGCTCGTAATATGGCTGCATAGGTTCTGTCTTCATAAGCTCATGCAGTTTGTCAAAGTCCGGACGCGGCATCAGAAGATCCACATCATCATCCCACGGAATAAAGCCCTTATGTCTTACGGCACCGAGCAACGTGCCGCCGCACATATAATATCTGAGACCGTGCTCATCACAATAATCCGCGAAATCGCACATTATCCCGAATATCTTCTGTTTTACCTCGTCTCCATCAAGCCTTCTCATCTGTTATTGCCGCCTCTTCATAAGCTTTGACATCAAAAAAGCCGCACTTTCATAATTAATGCAAAACCAATTGATCATCAGCTTTCTTGAAAATGCTATATCCGATGCCGTCAGTGCCCTTCTGTGCTTCTTCAGCTCTCTTTTCAATTCATCGCGTCTTTGTATATATTTCGGATTCTTATATTCTCCCGAAATGGCAAGCTCCGAAAGTATCGTAAAATCTATCCTTTGCAGATTGATCCGCGCATACAGCAGGTCATCCCTGCCCCTCTCTGCTGCCATCTTCTCGACTCTTTTCCATACATCCTTGAGCTCAAAATATCTGTCACTGAAGGCAGATGTCGCGCCCGAGGATAATCTATAATAATATACAGGAACAGATGATGTGACGATCCTTTTTGCCTTTTGCAGCATAGTATATGTCGCTATCACATCCTCACCGACAGAAAAGTTATTGTTCTCATGTGAGTCTACAGCGACTTCTCTCTTATACAGCTTATTCCATACATAATAGACTATTTCCTGACTCCCGATCTTAAAGAATTTTTTGACAAATTCATCCCTGTCATAGACGGTGATCTTCTCTTCCGTCTCAGGCCTGCAGTCTGTCTCTGTCTCTGTCTTTATGATGCCGCCGCAGCTGATATCCGCATCATTATACTGCAGCAAGCGCAGGAGATATTCGTACATTTGCGGATGTATCCAATCATCCGAGTCCACAAAGCCTATATATTCGCCCTTTGATGCCTTAAGGCCTCTGTCTCTTGCCGTGGCTACGCCACCGTTTTCCTTATGTATCGCCGTAATGCGCTGATCCTTTTTTGCCCACTCATCACATATATTGCCGCTGCCATCTGCAGAGCCGTCGTCAACCAATATTATCTCAAGATTTTTATAGGTCTGTCCTGCGACGGAGGATATGCTCTTATCCAGCTTATCCTTGACATTATATACAGGCATTATGACTGATATCAAAGGTTCATCCATTATTTACGCATCCTCTTCACTGTGCCGATGCAGGTCATCGTTTTTTCGGCAAGCAGATATGCAACTCTTATTTTCCGAGAGCACATTTATCCTTTTTTATCAAAATCGGTCGATATCGTTGTATTATACAACATTCTGCTCTCTATGTCATATTTTTCGGATATTCGGCATTTCGGCGGTTACTGCAGGGTAATCGCCGAAAAGTAAATTTTCCCATTGATACTGCGATATATCAGTTAATGTGATAACATGATATCAATGTCAACAGTTTCAAGATCCCGATGTGATCCTGCTTGCAGGCGGGTCTTGACCTTGAGACCCGCATAAACATGAATAAGCGGCCTTTTTCCGCAGAAAAATGAGCAGATTACAAATGTCTTGAGAATTGCATATTTTTTTAGAAAAATCCGGAGGGAAGTCATGCCGAACATAGCTATACTTTACAAGCCTACACCAGCCCATCCCATGGTGCTTACCAAGGAGCATATTGACATATTGGCATCGCACAATACAGATGGCGTTCTTCGCCTGTATAGGGACGAAGATGAGCTCATAGCCGACGATCTGGATGCCGAGATATTGATGGCATGGGGAAGGGACACGCCTGCAGCCTCCTGCCAAAAGCTAAAGAACCTTAAATGGATACAGTCACTTTCTGCAGGCACAGAGGGTCTTGACAAGATTGACGGGCTAAAGGAGAGAGGAATCATCCTAAGCAAAATGAAGGGTGTCCACGGATATGTAATGGCGGAGACCTGCATTACATATATCCTAAGCTTTTTGCGTTCCTTTCCTCTTATGGGCGCGCGTCAACGTGCGCATCTCTGGCAGAAGCCGAGTCTTTGCAAGCTTCGGGAATGCAAGGACACGACAGTAGGCATCATCGGTATGGGAGATATCGGCAGCAGAGTGGCTCTTTTGTGCAAGCGTCTTGACATGACTGTGCTCGGCTGCAGGAGAAATCCCGCAAATATGGAAAATATTGACCGGATGTATGCGCTTACAGAGATAGACGATATGCTGAAGGAGTGCGACTTTGTGGTCGATCTTGTCCCCGATACGCCGCAGTCCGCTCAGATGTTTGATGCGGATTTCTTTAAGAAGATGCGGGATGATGCCATATTCATCAATATAGGCCGAGGAGCGACCGTGGATACAGATGCTCTCATTGCCGCACTTAAGAGCGGCGAGATAGCCGGGGCTGCTCTGGATGCGGTGACTCCCGAGCCACTCGGTGAAGATTCCCCTCTATGGGATATGGAGAATGTCATCATTACCCCGCATTGCTCGGCCGACAGCCCGAATTATTTCGACAGGGCGGTCGTCACAATAGCAAACAATCTGGACGCTTACCTGAATAAAGAAGCATGACGTCACAGCAGCGTAGCTGCAGCGCTCATAAGTGACGTAAGTGCAACAGCCGCGGTGCTTGATATGATCAGGGTCTGTACTATCTGCATCCCACGTTCCGCACTTGCACCATCCGCATTTTGCAAAGGCTGTGGGAGTCTTATCATGCATAAAATAGGAAAGAACAACGGAATAAAATACCTTCCCTGCACTCCGTCTATCATATCTGCTCCCGTACCTGTCCATTGGAGATACTCGAGTCCAAATATCATAATGACAGTGATCAGCGATGCGGCCGTGATAAATATCACATTGCGCCATCCTATGCGTGCATGCCGACCTAAAAGCAATGTAACCACAAGACATATCATAAGCAGCAATATTGCCGCCTTAGACATATCGAAGGAAAGCAGCAACAGCGAAAAACAGGATTTGAAATACCAGATCGCATTTGCCGATAATGTATTAAACAGCACGCGCGGGAACTTAAGAGGATCGCCTATCAGCAATGAAAGCTGGCTCATGATCGATGCCCCATCTCCTACGCTCTTTGAAAAATCAAAGCCGCAAAAATATACAAGCAGCCAATATATCACAGGCAGCAATATTGCCAAGATATATACCGAAAGAAGTATAATCCTCTTTCTTTTAATGCCTCCAAAGCCTGCTGGCGGAAGAAGCATAAAGATAAATCCGAGCAGCAGATATGCGCTTTTAACCGAAAAGACCGAAATGATCGTAAGAGCCATTGTGACTATCTGTCTCTTTGTAAAAGGTGCCTTTTGCTCTCTAAGATAAAAATAAAAGGCCGCCATCAATATCACTGATGCCACAGAAAGCCCGTCTACTGCCACAGACGCAGCCTCCTGTATAAAAAGCGGCATAAGCGAGAGCATTATAATGATATATTTTCCAAACGGCGCGATCCGAACGGCAAGATAAAGCATAGCCGTCGTCGCCGCAAGACAAGACAGCCTCGCAGATATAAAAATCACATAAAGATGATCCGTAAATAATGATGACATCCATACGCCTATGGATTGCGGCAGATATGACAGCGGCGCATAAAATATCGCCATCGTACATGATGTCATATATGTCGCATCTGATGCCTTAAGGCTCCAAAGGTTGATAAGATTGTCAAAGCCCTTTATCCCGAAAATATCATTTATATTCTCAGGTACGCATACATCTCCCGAAATGACATGAAATTGGCTGAGGCTGAGAGCTCTGAGAAAATGTTTTTCCTCATCCGGCACAAAGCCCGCAGGGATAAGCAGTGCGCAAAGAAGTGCGGGTACGATAAAGAAATAAAGAAATAGTAATGCCGGTCTTTTTCTTATGCCGGATACGAATGCAGGAATAAAAACATATGCTGCAGCGGACAATGCTGCGACTGCAAATGGGATATTGCCTATAGACTCTCTGATGATCCTTCCCTCGTATGAAAAGATCATCACATATGCCGCCCCTGTCAGCACGGCAGCGCAGATTATGATATATATTATATTGGGAATTCTCTTACACGATCTGCTCATGGATACATTACCGATCCGCTCATAAATGTATTTTTGACCTGCTCATAAATATGTTTTTAACTACCCATAACATATTTTCAATCTGCCCATCCGAGCATACTATGCACTCAATCTGCCCATTATGATTTCGATTCGTGTATAGTATGCCTTCAAGCTATCATATTGCGTTTTCGACCTGCTCACAGCTTGCCTCAAGCTGTGCTGTTATAATATCCTTTTGATACCTATCAGCATCTTTATTATAAAAAAGTGCCCTTCCTTAAGCAACCCAAGCACATATCTCTGCCTGCGGCTGAGATATTGTCTGCATTTGCTGTCCTTTGTAAGAATCATTTCGCAGGAATTTCTAAAGGCCTCATCGTCTGATATATCCTTTAAGATGGTCTCATCTGTCTTTTTGCAATATCTCATTTGAGATATTCCTGCATAGGCCGCGATCAGCAGATGCACAGCAGACTTTTCTTCTATATCCTTTATATCCTCATTGCATTCATCAGACACGGTCTGCACTGCATGGGCATCCTCGCCCTCTACCGTGCCTATACTATCCCTGCCGCCAAGCAGGTCACATATATATCTGTTTATTCTCAGATTAGATCTGTAAAAATCCGGATCAAAGCTGTGAGATGCTCCCTGTGAGACCCTATATCTGTATAATGCCTTGTCAAGATAATAGACATTCTTTGCTCTCTTATATACCAATGCAGACTGCAGCATATCCTCTGCAACCTTGCAATCATAAAATGGCGAAAGATCCGTATCCTTCAGCTCTTCGAATATCCTCCTGTCTATCGCCTTAATGCACATGGAATTGAGACTGTAGGATGTAAAAAGCTTGTCATATATAAGGCTCTTGTTCCTGACCTGACCCTGCGGCAGGACATGCTCGAAAAATATCTTATCATTCTTGCCGTCATACATTACCGCATTGTATATGATCATGTCATATTTTCCGTCTTTTATGATATCTCTCAAGATGCATAGTGCATCCGGCATCAGCAGATCGTCTGCGTCAACAAATATAAGATAATCACCGACAGCTGCAGCGGCTCCTGCGCATCTTGCGGACAGTGCTCCTGCATTTGATCTGTGTATAACAGATGCACCGGTATGGCCGGCACAATATTCATCGCAGATATGGCCGCTGCCGTCGACAGATCCGTCATCTGTCAATATGACCTCAAAATCTTTATAGGTTTGTGCATCAATGCTCGCTAGCGTATCCAAAAGGGTAGCCTGCGCATTATATACCGGTATGATTATGCTGAATTTCATTTATTTTCTGTATTAGCACTCCTATGTGAGATTTCATTTATTTTCTATATTCGCGCTCTTATGCTTGATCTCGTTTGTTTTCTATATTCGCATTTTTATGTGAGATCTCGTTTATTTCTTGCTTTCGTACTCTTATGAACGATCTTATCTATTGCTTACTTTCGCCCGAGAAGATGCCCTTTTATAAGCTGCTTCAGATAATAATATCTTCTGTAAATATACGCCGCAGGGCCATGTGTGCTCCATGCCTTCACGGTAGTATATATAATGTCATTATCCTGTCTGAATTCTTTTATAAGCTCTTCAAGCTGCAGCATATATTGCGCATTTAATGACTTTCCGTCAGACATATGCCATATTCTCGCAGGCACTGCTATATTTCTATAGCCGCATTTTTGCATATTAAGGCAATATTCCACGCAATAAAGATGCCATCCCGCCTTGTCTGAAAAAGGATATTCTGCAAGTCGCTCACGCTCTATGATAAAAAAACATTCGTCAAGAGTCTGCACGCTGACAGGGCTCTCGATGCTCTCGCCCACATGGCTCCCATCATCTCCCTGAACGATAGTTGTAAATATCTGACGCGCGGGCTTCAAATGTGGCTGCGCAGATGCTCTGCCGGGCACCGACTCATTCTCTGATGCGCCGCATGCGCCCACACAGGGCGCTGCCCCCGCGACCCCCAGCACACCAAAGGGTCTGCAGCTGTCTGCATAGGCAATGATATCCTCAAGAGCCCTTTCATCTGAAAATCTGATATCAGGATGGATAAACAGGACATATCTGCCCATATCCGCGGCCGTATATTGGTTGTATATCTCTCGCGCTCCCTTATATCTGCCGTCCAGGTTCATGACGGATATAAGATCGTAGTCCTTGAAGGTCTGCTCCTCAAGGCTCTTTTTAAAACCATTATATATATCTATATTATTTACTATACATATGATAGTAGCCGACCTGTCACTCATCGGATGCTCCCGTAGATATTCAAATATGATCGCTGCTGTAGGATAATCGTCTGTGAATCTTTCAGCTGTAGGATAATCGTCGCTGTAGGATAATCGCCCGCGGATCTTTCATCCGGACATGCTTTAACACTGCACGTGTGCTAATGTTTCAAAGACATGATGCTTTTTCTGCTCCCCGCACACGGCTTACTCTCTCCGGCTCCTTAAATATTGCCGCGCAATACCTTGATCGCAAATGCGCTGTTAAAGGCTCTTCCTGCAAAATCTATGCCGTTTCTTTTCATGAATCCTCTTCGCAGGGACGACTTTTCTCTTGATGCAGCGGTTTCCTGTGCCAATTGCATATATTCGGGAAGTACTATATCCTTATATGCATCACAGATATCCGTAAATTCCTGTCCCTGACCGTCTTTACCGATCACAGTGACGAACTTTTTCATCTTTTGCGTCAGAGACATCTCGACTCCCACGGAATTGCTGCCATGTATCCTGTAATCTATATGCGGCATCTCATCCAATATCAATGTCCCGCCTACGGCAATGCACAGCTTTACAAGCCACGAATCGTGCATTATCAGCCGATTTGGAATATGCTTCAACGCAATATCCTTAAGTGACTTGTTAAAGACCATAGTATTTCCTGCAATGCTTGCATAAAAAAGCCTTGATGAAAGGGAACGGCTGTTATTATGGCTGTGATACATCACAAAATCGCCCTTTTCATCAATGATCCTGCTTGAACAGGAATATATCGCAGGACCGTCACAGCCCTCTATAGCAGCCATGCCGCTCCTTAGCTTATCCTTATCCCAGACATCATCCTGATCGCAAAAAGCATAAAAGTCGGTGTCCGGCGAATTTTCCAGCAGATAAAAAAAACCGCGAGCTGCCCCGAGATGCTCATCTCCAGATACCCGGATACCATATTCATTTAAGATTTTTACGGAATTGTCTGACGAACCGTCGTCATGAGCAACAATACAGGTACAGCAGTCTGCCTGAGATATCAGTGACTCAAGCTGTTCCCGCAGATATTTTTCACCATTATATGTACACAGGAGCACACTGATCTTTTCGTTCATTTATTCACAAGCTCGTTGACGATCTTTTCAAAATCGGCAACGAATTTTTCGTTATTTGAATGGATCTTCGGTATCATCTCGCCGGCCAGAGCGTCATAATTATCAAGGATATCACCAAGCTTTGTGACATCCTCTGTAAGAATGATATTGTTCATCCTTTCAGATACCGCTCTGCTGAAAATGACCTGATGATCATTTACATGCTCGTTATATTTTTTTGCACGAGGCACCACTATCGGTATCTTTCCTTCGCGGATCACCGGTATAAAGCTTGACGGACCCGCATGTGTGATAACTATATGTGCCTCTTTAATAAGCCTGTCCATATCGCTGTAGGGGATCATCCTCTCCCATTTGCAATATTTCGGCTCATATGTACAATATCCTGTCTGTATAAAAACGTCTTCGTCTATCCTGCCGTCGCATTTTAATCTGTCTATACATTCGACGAGACGGTTAAATTGCTGTTCATGTGTACCAACTGTTACAAAAATCATAATATCCTCAGAATATACTGCCGAGATTGATAGATCCCGGATATACCTTTTTCATTTCTTCCCATTCGACTATGAACTTATCACAAACAGGTTTGACCAGCCTGCCTGTCATTGAGGAAGAATCTATGCGATCAAAGACCTCTATATATACAGTCTTTGCACCATACAGCTTGCCGACATAGAAAAAAGGCACAGCAACACCTGCCCCGCATGATATTATCACATCGGGCCGCTCTTTTTTAATCAGCTTAAAGGCAAGCCACGTATTTTTTATCAGATTCTTTATATTTCTATTTGTAGGAAAATAGCAGTTGTATACTTTCTCTCCCTCCAGGATAGATCTGGCATCAGCCTTATCAAATGTGACCCAAAAGCGGTCATGCTTTTGCCAAAATGCCTTCAGCATATATAGATGAGTAAGATGTCCTCCGGACGACCCTACCATACAGATCTTCATGTTTCATTCCCCCGCATTCCCATAGAACATACATATTATACGGAACGCTTTGATAAGATTCAACAACTTTAATCTTTGCTTTTCTTGTAAAGTCACCGTCAAGTGATCGCCAGCAGATCTTTCATCCGGACAATTTTCAGCACTGTGCGTGTGCTAAGGCAGCAAAGACAAGCAGCATTTTCTGCTCCTCGCACAC
>CAZGVB010000026.1:0-22244 GCA_964528825.1 uncultured Parasporobacterium sp. | reverse complement strand
ATATGAGTTCAAACTCCAGATCAGAAGCATATGCTGCTGCAGGTGTAGATATCGAGGCCGGATATAAGGGCGTCAAATTGATGAAGAAGGATGTCGAGAGTACATTCACAAAGGGTGTTCTTACGGGAATCGGAGGATTCGGCGGATTGTTCGCACCCGATATTACAGGCATGAAGGAGCCTGTTCTTGTCTCGGGCACGGACGGTGTGGGCACAAAGCAGAGGATAGCGCAGCTTATAGGCAGATATGATACGGTGGGTATTGACTGCGTGGCGATGTGTGTAAATGATATCATCTGCTGCGGTGCCAAGCCGATCTTCTTTCTTGATTACATAGCAATAGGGAAAAATATACCCGAAAAGGTAGCCTCACTTGTGAGCGGAGTCGCAGATGGCTGCATACAGGCAGGCTGTGCACTCGTAGGAGGAGAGACGGCCGAGCATCCGGGAACTATGGCAGAGGATGATTTCGACCTTGCGGGCTTTTCGGTAGGTATTGTTGATAAATGCAATATCATAGATAATTCCAAGATGTCCCGGGGAGATATCGTGATCGCTCTTCCGTCATCCGGAGTACATTCAAACGGTTTTTCACTGGTAAGAAAAGTCTTTGACGTGGAAAGAGCAGACCTCGGATGCTACAGCGATGAGCTCGGAATGAGCATAGGAGAGGCATTGCTGACTCCTACTACCATATATGTAAAGCCTGTGCTTGAGGTACTTGATAAAGCAGACGTACATGGAATAAGCCATATAACAGGCGGCGGTTTTTATGAAAATATCCCAAGGTCGGTTCCGGACGGCCTCGGTGCAAGGATTGAAAAGAATGCCGTAAGAGTATTGCCTATATTCGATATGATCATGAAAAAGGGAAATGTATCTGAGAGGGATATGTTCAATACATATAACATGGGTGTCGGTATGGTTGTTATCGTCTCAAAAGAGACCGCGGATACAGCACTTGAGAGCCTGCATGCAAACGGTGTGGATGCTTATGTGATAGGAGAGATCATAAGCTCTGACGATAAGATAAGTATTATATAGGTAAGATAAGCATTATATAAATCTAAGGACAGGATTCAAACGAAGGATAAATGATAAAAGATAAAGCAAATATAGCAGTGCTTGTCTCCGGCGGAGGTACAAACCTGCAGGCGCTTATAGATGCGCAAAATAACGGCATTATCACAAACGGAAGGATCGTACTTGTGATATCAAATAATGACAAGGCCTATGCGCTTGAAAGAGCGCGTAGGGCGGGTATAAAAAGTGCCGTGATCATGAAAAAGGATTGCCGCGGACAGTCCGAATTCGAAGAAAAGATCATCAATATGCTCGAAGAGGCTGATATCGATCTGATAATACTTGCAGGCTTTATGAGCATTCTCAGCAAGGATTTTACGGATAGATATCCTGAGAGGATCATCAATGTTCATCCGTCGCTCATACCTTCATTTTGCGGCGAGGGCTTTTACGGGCTGCATGTACATGAGGCTGCGCTTGAGAAAGGTGTAAAGGTCAGCGGTGCAACGGTGCATTTTGTAAATGAGATACCGGACGGCGGGCGCATTATAGCGCAAAAGGCAGTATATGTAGAAGAAAATGATACGCCGCAGTCGCTGCAGCGCAGAATCATGGAACAGGCAGAGTGGATAATATTGCCGCAGGCAGCAGAGAAGATCTGCTCTGAGATAGTAAAGGATCAGGCCTTGTAAAATGAAGATCTGCCTGGGGTGACGGCATATTTTTCGGGATGTTGGATGCATTTTAGAGGGCAGTGGTTATTCGGGATACAGATATGTTCATGAGGTAAGGAGAGAAACATGGATATTTACAAGATAAACGACATAGGAGAGCTGATAAAGGATAATCCATATGTCGGAAGGGGTATAATAGCGGGAAAGAGCAGCGACGGCGGCAAGGCGGTATGTGCTTATTTCATTATGGGCAGAAGTGCCAACAGCAGAAACAGGATATTTACCGAAAAGGACGGCAATATATATACGGAGCCCTTTGACGCGTCAAAGGTAGAGGATCCGAGCCTTATCATTTATGCGGCAGTGAGGCAGCTTGGCAATAAGCTGATAGTTACAAACGGAGATCAGACAGATACCATATATGAAGGTCTGTCGGAGGGCCTTTCATTTGCGGATTCGCTCAAGAGCCGCTGCTTTGAGCCCGATATGCCGAATCTTACTCCGAGGATAAGCGCGTTGATGACATTTGAAAATGACGACCTTACATATTCGATGAGCATATTAAAGAGTATCGATGCGCAGGGATCGGATTGCGCGAGATATACCTTTGATTATCCTTCAAAGGCAGGCATGGGACATTTTATTCATACATATGTATGTGACGGTGATCCTATTCCGACCTTTCAGGGCGAACCGGAACGCGTGATCATAGACAGTGACATAGATACATTTACAAATAAGATATGGGATAATCTGAACGCGGACAACAGGATATCGCTTTATGTCAGATTTACTGACCTCAAGAGCAAAGATACAGAGAGCCGCATCATAAATAAAAATAAGTGATGAAGGAAGGGGACAGACATGAGGGAACTTGAATTAAAATACGGATGCAATCCGAATCAGACAATGGCTAAGATATATATGGATGGTGGATCGGAGATGCCGATAGAGGTATTGAACGGACGCCCGGGATATATAAATTTCCTTGATGCATTCAATTCATGGCAGCTTGTAAAGGAGCTGTCGGAGGCTACCGGCCTTGCGTCCTGTGCATCCTTTAAGCATGTCAGCCCGACATCGGGCGCGGTAGGCATACCGCTTCCTCAAAAGCTGAAGAGAGCATGCTTTGTGGATGATGTAGAGGGACTCGACGATTCACCTATGGCATGTGCATATGCAAGGGCAAGAGGAACTGACAGGCTTTGCTCATTCGGCGATTGGGTCGCCCTTTCAGATATATGTGATGTAACAACGGCAAAAATGCTGAAAAGAGAGGTATCGGATGGTATCATCGCACCGGATTATGATCCCGAGGCGCTTGAAATATTAAAGACCAAGAAAAAGGGCGCCTATAATATCGTTAAGATCGACAAGAATTATGTTCCGAAGGAGATAGAGAAAAAGCAGGTATTCGGTATAACATTCGAGCAGACAAGGAATAATTTTGTCATAAACAAGGATCTTCTTACAAATATTGTTACTCAAAACAAGAATATTCCGGAAAGTGCGATAAGAGACATGATCGTGGCGCTCATTACACTGAAATATACACAGAGCAATTCCGTATGCTTTGCTTATGACGGACAGGCTATAGGAGTAGGTGCAGGACAGCAGAGCCGCGTTCATTGCACAAGGCTTGCCGGAAGTAAGGCAGATACATGGTTTCTCAGACAATATGACAGGGTATTGGATCTTCCGTTTAAGGAGGATATCGCACGTCCTGTAAGGGACAATGTCATCGACGGCTTTATAAATCAGACCGAAGAGGACGTATGTGCCGAAGGAATCTGGCAGAAATATTTCACACAAAGGCCGGAGCCGCTTGCACAGGAGGAGAAGAGAGAATATCTGAACAAAGTAAGCGATGTAGTACTTGCATCTGATGCTTTCTTTCCTTTCTCAGACAGCATAGAAAGAGGCGCATTGAGCGGCGTAAGATATGTCGCAGAGCCGGGAGGATCCATCAGGGATCAGGACGTTATCGATTGCTGCGATCGATATGGCATGGCTATGGTATTTACGGGAATGAGATTGTTCCACCACTAAAGGTCGGCAGAATATGGGCTTGGACCGAAATTTATTTACGGGAAGAAGCCGATCTATCACTAATGAGCAAAGATGCGGCAAACATAGGCCCTCACAATATTTGTCAAAATTGAGATTGTTTCACGGATAAGGAAAGAAATTCTATGAGAATATTGGTCATAGGCGGCGGCGGACGAGAGCATGCCATCATAAAGAAAATAAAGGAAAATAAGAACGTTGATGCAATATATGCTCTTCCCGGCAACGGGGGCATCGCTGCTGATGCGAAATGTGTAGATATAGACGCAAAGGATATCGCAGGTATTACGGCATTTGCAAAGGAGGAGCATATAGATTATGCGATCGTGGCACCCGATGATCCTTTGGTACTCGGATGTGTGGATGCGCTGAATGCGGTCGGTGTACCGTGCTTCGGGCCTGACAAGAAAGCTGCGATCATAGAAGGAAGCAAGGTCTTTTCTAAAAATCTCATGAAAAAATACGGCATTCCGACCGCATCCTATGAGACCTTTGATGATATGGATGAAGCACTTGCTTATTTGGAGAGCGCTCCTATACCTACTGTTATAAAAGCGGACGGTCTGGCACTCGGCAAGGGAGTGGTGATCGCACAAACGCTTGCCGAGGCAAGGGATGCTGTCATTTCTATGATGAAAGACAAAAAATTCGGCGCCAGCGGTGATCATATAGTCATAGAGGAATTTCTTGAGGGACCGGAGGTTTCAGTGCTTTCGTTTACGGATGGCAAGAATGTAGTCCCTATGATATCGTCAATGGATCACAAAAGAGCAGGTGATAATGATACCGGCCCAAATACGGGAGGAATGGGTACCATCGCTCCGAATCCGTATTACACGCCGCAGATAGCAGAGAGATGTATGAAAGAGATCTTCATACCTACAATGAATGCCATGAATGCAGAGGGCAGGACATTTAAGGGATGCCTCTATTTCGGACTCATGATCACAAAGGACGGACCGAAGGTCATAGAATACAATTGCCGCTTTGGCGATCCGGAGACTCAGGTAGTGCTTCCTCTCTTGAAAAGTGACCTGCTCGATATCATGATGGCAGTGACACAGGAGAGGCTTGCGGATATAAAGGTGAAATTTTCGGACAAATGGGCATGCTGCCTGGTCATGGCCTCCAAAGGATATCCCATATCCTATAAAAAAGGATTTGAGATCGACATTCCCGCTGACGTGCTTGCAGATACATATGTCGCAGGTGCAGATCTGAAAGACGGTACCTTGGTCACAAACGGAGGACGCGTGCTTGGCATTACATCTGTAGCAGATACACTTAAGGATGCTATAAAGGCCTCATATGATAAGGCATCCCGCATAAAATGCGATAATCTTTTCTGCAGAGGAGATATAGGGCAAAGGGCATTAGCAGGTATGAACAGCATTGATTCAAATGTCTGATATCGGTTATTGCCGCAAAAACAGATTTAAGAGGACAAGTCGGATGGTATACAGGATATTTGTAGAAAAGAAAAAAGAGCTTGCGAATGAAGCAAAGGCATTGCTTACGGAAGCAAGAGATATATTGGGCATAAAGGGACTTGAGGATATAAGGCTGATCAATCGTTATGACGCTGAAGAAATAGAACAGGACCTTTTTGAATATGCCGTAAGGACGGTTTTTTCCGAGCCGCAGCTGGACAATGCATTTGAAGAGCTGGATCCTAAGGGCGGATATGTATTTGCGGTTGAATATCTGCCCGGTCAGTTTGATCAGAGGGCGGATTCTGCAGCACAATGCATACAGATCATATCCAAGGGTGAGAGACCTCTCATAAGCTCCGCTAAGGTATATATACTTTACGGCAATATAAGCGATGCGGAGATAGAGACATTTAAGAAATATGTCATAAATCCTGTCGAGGCAAGACTTGCAAGCCTGGATATCCCTAAGACTCTCAAGGCAGAATATACTGTTCCTCAAAGTGTGGCGACGATATGCGGATTTACGGATATGCCTGCAGAGGAGATAACCGGATTTATCGCAAAGAACGGCCTTGCCATGGATGAGGCCGATGTGGCATTCTGCCAAAAATATTTCAAAGACGAAGAAAGACGAGATCCTACCATAACAGAGATAAAGATGATCGACACATATTGGTCGGATCATTGCCGCCATACAACCTTTAATACCATTATAGATAATGTCACATTTGAGGATGAGCTCCTTCAAAGGGCATATGAAGATTATATGAGCGTTCGCAGGGAGCTTGGCAGGACAAAGCCCGTCTGCCTTATGGATATCGGTACTATAGCTGTCAAATATCTGAAAAAGCAGGGCCTTTTAGATAAGCTTGATGAGAGTGAAGAGATAAATGCCTGCACTGTAAAGATAGAAGTGGAAAAAGACGGCAGGAAGGAGCCGTGGCTGTTGCTCTTTAAGAATGAGACTCATAATCACCCGACCGAGATAGAGCCGTTCGGAGGAGCCGCTACATGTATAGGAGGTGCTATCAGAGATCCTCTTTCGGGAAGATCATATGTATATGGCGCAATGAGGATCACGGGTGCGGCAGATCCTCTTAAGCCTATAGAGGAGACTATAAGCGGCAAGCTCCCGCAAAGGAAGATAGTTACTACAGCGGCCGCCGGATATTCATCATATGGCAATCAGATAGGATTGGCTACGGGTATAGTTGACGAGCTGTATCATCCGGGATATGCCGCAAAGAGGATGGAAATAGGTGCCGTCATCGCAGCAGCTCCGCAGGCAAATGTAAGGAGAGAACGTCCGATTCCGGGCGATGCGGTCATTTATATAGGCGGAAGCACGGGACGCGACGGAATAGGAGGAGCTACGGGCTCATCCAAGGCTCATGATCTTCATTCCGTAGAGACATGCGGAGCAGAGGTACAAAAGGGTAATGCACCAGAAGAGAGAAAGCTTCAAAGATTGTTCAGAAATCCGCAGGCAAGCAGATTGATAAAAAGATGCAATGACTTCGGAGCGGGCGGAGTATCTGTAGCTATAGGAGAGCTTGCAGACGGTCTGGATATAGATCTTAATAAAGTTCCGAAAAAATATGAAGGCCTCGACGGGACGGAACTTGCCATAAGCGAGTCTCAGGAACGTATGGCAGTGGTTGTTGCAAGTGAAGATGCACAGGAATTTTTGGATCTTGCAAGGGCAGAGAATATAAATGCATGCATAGTAGCAAGGGTAAAGGCAGAGCCAAGGCTTACCATGACATGGAACGGTGAGACTATCGTAGATATAAGCCGCAGCTTCTTAGACAGCAACGGAGCAGAAAAGCATGTATTTGCAGCTCCGGCAGCACCGCAGGGATTTGCAAGAGAGATCTCGGGAGATTTCATATCTGATCATAAAAAGATGGCATCGGATCTGAACATATGCTCAAAGAGAGGATTGTCGGAAAGGTTCGATTCTACAATAGGGACAGGTACCGTGCTTATGCCTTTCGGAGGCAAATATCAGCTCACACCCGCTCAGGCTATGGTACAGAAGATATCCATAGAGGGTGCACACGATACGGATGACTGCTCACTTATGAGCTGGGGCTTTAATCCGTTTATATCTGAGAAAAGCCCGTATCACGGCGCATATCTGGCTGTTGTCGAGTCGGTATGCAAGCTTATATCAAGCGGTGCCGAATTTAAAGATGTATATCTTACATTCCAGGAATATTTCCCGAAGCCCGGCAAGGATCCGAGAAGGTTCGGTATGCCGCTTGCTGCCTTGCTCGGAGCATTTGAGGCACAAAAAGAGCTGAAGATCGCAGCTATCGGAGGAAAGGACTCCATGAGCGGCACCTTTGAAAAGATCGATGTACCGCCTACATTGGTCTCATTTGCCGTGACTGCAGATAAGATCAAAAATATCATATCGCCTGAGTTCAAGGAAGCGGGAGATGAAGTCATATTATTAAAGGCACGAAGAAATAATGACAACCTGCCGATGACAGATGATCTGACAGAGATATTCAAGTTGACCGCGGATATGGTCAGATGTGGGAAGGCAGCAGCTGCTTATACACCGGGCATGGGAGGCGTTGCCGAGGCTGTCATGAAGATGGCATTCGGCAATATGATAGGCTTTGAATATGACGCTGATCTTTCCTTAGATGATATTTTCAATTATTGCTACGGCAGCATCATCATTGAACTTAAAAATGCTTGCGATATGAAGTCTGTCCCTGACCTGTACGGGCACGGCTTTGACGTGATCCGCATAGGAAGGACTGCAAATGAGCCTGCACTTACATATGAGGCAGAGGGCGGCAGAGAGAGCATCACATTAGACGAGTTGCTGAAGCTCTATGAGGAGAAGCTTGAGAGCGTATTTAGCTGCAATATACCATGCAAAGAAAAGATAACGGAAAGCTTTGACTATGACAGCAAGGAAGTTTCATTCAGTACTCATGTGATAAGCGGACGTCCTAAGACTGTTATTCCGGTATTTCCGGGTACCAATTGCGAATATGACAGCGCAAAGGCGGTTGAATATGCAGGCTCACGATCACAGCTTGTGATATTCAACAATCTGGATTCAGAGGGCATAGAGCGCAGCATAGAGGACTTTGCGAATGCGATCAGACAGTCGCAGATGATATTCATACCGGGAGGCTTTTCGGGAGCGGATGAACCGGACGGAAGCGGAAAATTCATCACGGCATTTTTCAGAAATGCCGAGGTAAAGGAAGCAGTCGAAGAATTGCTTGAGAAGAGAGACGGCCTTATATGCGGCATCTGCAACGGATTTCAGGCATTGATAAAGCTGGGGCTTGTGCCTTTTGGAAAGATTATCGATACCGATGCAGATTGTCCTACGCTCACATTCAATACGATAGCGCGCCACCAGAGCCGTATCGTGCGCACAAGGGTCGCATCGAATAGATCACCGTGGCTGTCGTTTACACATCCCGGAGAGATATACAATGTTCCGATATCTCATGGTGAGGGCAGATTTATTGCACAGGAAGAGATGATAAGAGAGCTTGCCGCAAACGGCCAGGTAGCAACGCAATATGTCGATCTTGACGGCAATGCTTCCATGGATATCAGGTTCAATCCAAACGGGTCGATGTATGCGATAGAGGGCATCACATCACCGGACGGCAGAGTTATAGGAAAGATGGGACACAGTGAAAGGATAGGAAAAGGATTATATAAGAATGTCCCCGGTGAATATGATATCAAGATGTTCAAAGCAGCCGTAAAATATTTTAAGGGATAATTGCCTGTAAAACGTAATTGCCTGTAAAAAGTAATGGTCTGTAAAACGTAATAACCTGTAAAACGTAATAACCTGTAAGATGCAATAACCTGTAAGATGTAGTGGCCTGCATGCCGCCTGCAGCACGGAGAGATGTGAAATATAATAATAAAGCTCTTGACACTGTATATGCAAAGATGGTAAAGTTTATCCGTGTGCTGTGGGCACACAGACGGCTTGTATAGAGCCGAAGCCGTGACCCGGTTCAAGGAATCTCCGACCTGTACCTGGTCAGCGGATATATATAATCTAAGGAGGATTTTAAAATGATCACAAGTGAGATCAAACAGCAGATCGTTGCCGAATATGGCAAGACACCGCAGGATACGGGTTCAACAGAGGTTCAGGTTGCCATCCTTACATATAGGATAAAGGAGCTTACAGAGCATCTTAAGTCTCATCAGAAGGACCATCATTCAAGAAGAGGACTTCTGAAGATGGTAGGTAGAAGAAGAGGTCTTCTTGACCACCTTAAGGAACAGGATATCGAGAGATATCGTGAACTTATCCAGAAGCTCGGTATCAGAAAATAATTTCGCATTATATAGACTTAGGGCTTCGGCCTTAAGTCTATATTTTTTTGAGCAGAAGTTTTTTTCCGAAGCAACTGAAAAGCATTAGAGTATGCTCAAAGGTTTTTCAGTCGCCTCGGGCTTCTGCTCATGAGAAAGGTAAAGGAGAAAAAATATGTACAAGACTTTTACAATGGACCTTGCCGGAAGACCTTTAAGGATCGATATCGGCAGAGTAGCAGCTCAGGCAAATGCGGCAGCGCTTATGCATTACGGAGATACAGTCGTTCTTACGACCGTTACGGCATCTGCAAAGCCGAGGGAAGGTATCGACTTTTTCCCGCTCAATGTTGACTTTGAGGAAAAAATGTATTCTGTCGGCAAGATCCCGGGAGGATATTTGAGAAGAGAAGGAAAGGCATCCGAAAATGCAGTCCTTACCGACCGTGTTATCGACAGGCCCATGAGACCTCTCTTCCCTAAGGATTATCGAAATGATGTCACGATCAACAATCTTGTCATGGGCGTTGATCCCGAGTGCTCACCGGAGCTTACAGCAATGCTGGGAAGTGCTATCGCAACATGCATATCAGATATTCCTTTTGACGGCCCGGTTGCCATGACTCAGGTAGGACTTATAAACGGAGAATATGTATTCAATCCTTCAGAATCTCAGATGACAGTATCCGATCTCAAGCTTACCGTAGCTTCCACCAGAGAAAAGGTCATCATGATAGAGGCCGGAGCCAATGAGGTACCTGAGGACAAGATGGTAGAGGCGATCTACAAGGCTCATGAGCTTAACGGTGAGGTCATCAAGTTCTTTGATACGATCATAGCCGAGTGCGGCAAGCCGAAGCATGAATATGAGCATCATATCGTACCCGAAGAGGTTACGGAGGCTATCAAGGAGATCGTTCCGCCATCAGAGATGGAAGATGCTGTATTTTCCGATGATAAGCAGACAAGGGATGCAAATATTGCAGCAGTTACGGACAAGATCAATGCTGCCTTCGAACAGGAGCATGAGGATTGGCTCGAATATGTAAATGAGGCCGTATATAATTATCAGAAGAAGACGGTCCGCAAGATGATCCTTAAGGATCATAAGAGACCTGACGGACGTGCGATCGATCAGATCAGACCTCTTGCCGCAGAGATCGATTTTCTTCCGAGAGCTCATGGTTCTGCTATGTTTACAAGAGGTCAGACTCAGATAATGACGGCTACTACGCTCGGACCTCTTTCGGATGCACAGAGGCTTGACGGCATCAATCTTGAGCAGACTACAAAGAGATATATGCATCAATACAACTTCCCGTCATATTCGGTAGGCGAGACAAAGCCTTCAAGAGGACCGGGAAGACGTGAGATAGGTCATGGTGCCCTTGCTGAGAGAGCACTCCTTCCTGTTATCCCGTCAGAGGAGGAATTCCCTTATGCACTCCGTCTCGTATCTGAGACCTTTGAGTCCAACGGGTCTACATCTCAGGCATCTGTATGCGCTTCAACGCTCTCACTTATGGCAGCAGGCGTGCCGATCAAGAGACCGGTAGCAGGTATTTCCTGCGGACTTGTAACGGGTGATACAGACGATGATTATATCGTACTTACGGATATACAGGGACTCGAAGACTTCTTCGGTGATATGGACTTTAAGGTAGCAGGTACCGACAAGGGTATCACAGCCATCCAGATGGATATCAAGATTCACGGACTTACAAGGCCTATCGTAGAGGAAGCCATAAGAAGGACCAAGCAGGCAAGGACTTATATCCTTCACGAGGTAATGCTCCCGGTAATCTCCGAGCCGCGTAAGGAAGTAGGCAAATACGCTCCGAAGATCATCAGCATGCAGATCGATCCTTCGAAGATCGGTGAGGTTGTCGGCAAACAGGGCAAGGTCATCAATGAGATCATTGCCAGAACCGACAGCAAGATCGATATTACGGAAGACGGCATGGTATCCATATGCGGCATAGACAAGGAAAAGCTTGCCGAGGCAAAGAGACTTATAAATATCATTGTTTCCGATTATGAGGAAGGCAAGATCTATGAGGGTACTGTCGTAAGCATCAAGGACTTCGGCGCATTCGTCGAATTTGCTCCCGGCAAGGAGGGCATGGTACACATTTCCAAGATCTCAAAGGAGAGGATCAAGAGAGTTGAAGATGTGCTTACGCTCGGCGATGTAGTAAGATGCAAGTGCATAGGCAAGGACCGCATGGGACGTACAGATTTCAGCATCAAGGATGCAGAATAAGCGCAGTAAAGAATAAATATATTACATTTAGATATAGATACAATTAAGACCAAAGGGGTCGGGCACCAATGATTTAGAATCAATGGCGTCCGACCCCTTTGTTGTAAATAGAAGCCGGTCCAAAGCTTAGAATTTGTTCCAATTTTTCTCTAAAAGCACTTGCTTTTTTAAAAAATATATGCGATACTGCATTTGTATATAAACTAGCTGTATTGTCGGTAAATATCTTGTACAATATTTAGTAAATATAACCAAATGAAGGTAATGCTTTTTTATATGTAAAATCCTGACAGTTGTATTCGCTTGGATAAAGAGGAGTGCCCCAAATGGCACTGCCTAAGGGGAAGGGAGGATCTGAAAATGAAGAAAAGGCTGCTGAGTTTATTGCTGTGTCTGGCAATTATAGGAACATCCGTACCGGTTTACGGAGACGGAAATGCAGCAACGGGGGAAAGCACAGAGCAGACAACCGCATCGGTAGATACGGCAGGCAGTACCTCTGATAGAGAAGTGGGGTATGTGCTGAACGGAGGCAGCTTTATATCGGATTATACCGCTCCTTCGTATTATCCCACCACATCCTTGCCGACGCTGGATGAGGTGACAAAGACCGGTTATGAATTTGCCGGCTGGTATGATAATGAAGAACTGGAAGGCAAAGCCATCACAAGCCTTGACACATCTGATCATTCCGGAAACGTAGTCCTTTATGCAAAATGGAAGGATCGTTATTACTATGTAGACATTCCGAAGAGTGTTGATGCTTCTTCAGAATCCTTTACTGTCTCGGCGAAAGCCGGCGGCCTCTATGACGGAGACTACGTGGAGTTTACCGTTGACTCAGAAAACGACTGGAACCTGAAAAGCGGAAATAACACTCTTGCCTATGAACTTCGGGACAAAGAGACCAGCGTCCCATGGCAGGAGGGAACAGCTGTCATGAGCCTTTCGGCTGATAAAAGCAGCGTCGAAAAGGAGATTACAGCGAATGTCCTTGATACACCTCAGTATACAGGCAATTATACAGATCAGCTGACATTTGATGTCACCTTTACTGAAGCATCTTATACCATTACCTATGAAACTAATGGCGGATGTATTTATGTAAATGAAGATGACGGCTCCCAGGCGGTGGTATCTTATGAGACTTATAAGGCCGGCACGGTACTGGAGGATCTTCCTCAGCCAATTAAAGAATCTTGTACCTTCCTCGGATGGTGCTATGATGAAGGTTGTACGGATTATGTAGACAGCAGGGATCGTCTTCTTGCAGATACAACTCTCTATGCCTCATATGTGGACATGCAGCAGCCGGAGGCAACAGTTCATGATACATTTGCCAGAGCTATTGATACAGAGCCTACATTTACGATACAGATCACAGATAAAAGCGGCAGCCTAAGTGCCGATCAGGTCAGATCTGCCTGCACCATTACAAATGTCAGTGACTATACGGAAGAAATCACCTTAACCTGCACTCAAGGTGCCGATAACATCTTTACCATCGGAACGTCGGATGAAGATGGATGGAAGAGAGGCTCTTCTTACAAGCTGACGATCGATAATGATTCACTTTACTTCACCGGCTTTGATGAGACCGTTACAGAATATGATTTCACCATTTATAAGGATGAGATAACCAATCTTTCATTAAAAAATGATATTCAATATATCAAAATGAAGGATTTAAGCAATCTCGTAGTCAATGGCAAGAGCGTATCGGAAATATCGATCTCCACTATAACGGTAGGTATGGACGGAAGCGTTGTGAAGGATGGCGCTGACACTACGGGAAGCTTTAGCTATAGTGCTTCAACTCTTTATGTCGGTGATATGGTGGCTGTCTATTCCGGTAATGTTCTGCCGACGCTTGAAGTAACATCTACAGAAGATAATGATGTTTCCTTCCTTCTTATCACAGAGGCAAACGGAACCAACTATAGCTATCGCGGAGCAAAAACAGAAGAGGTTCTCTTTATACCGGAAATTCTTCCTTTGGATAAAAAGAGTGATACAGACGGCGACGCTGAAAATAACAGCGTGACCGTTCCTGTAAGTGCCATGAGTTTCGGAAGCGGTGAGATCAGTGAAAATCTTGGGCTGGACGAAGATTCAGAGCCGAATACCGGAGATTATCTGGCAATCTATGAAGATATTAAAGATTCGGACAGTCTTGTCTACGGAAAGATCACATCTGTTGACCTTCAGAACGGTGAATATATCATTACGTATGATGTGGTATCTTATGAAGCTGTACAGATCGCCATGGATCTCTATAAGACGGAAAATATCAGCGGCGAAGATCTTATAGAAGGAGAAGATATTGAAGGCCTGGAAGCAAAAGTAGAAGAGGAAGCTGTAAGCAGCGGCTTCGTGGATGAGGTTGCAAGCCGCATTGCTGAAGTAGCTATGCAGACAGAGTCTTTTGCAGAACTGCAAAGTGAGCTTTCAGATGAGCTGGATGCGGATATTTCTGTTTACGGAGATGAAGCGGCCATTGAAACGTTTGCCCTGCCCAAAGTCAGCATAGGCGAGGTGAAGTCAGAGCTGAGTACAACGCTGAAGCATTTTGACGGCGAGCTGAGCGGCCTTCATCTCGGACTTGAGGTTGAGGCAACGCTTACATTTAGTATGGGAAAAGGAAAAGAGCTGCAGATCACGGTAACTGCAACTTTTGAACAGGAAGTTCGCGCAGATATCAATGTAGACGGTGAAGCTATATGGAAATGGTGGGGCATTTTCCCATACATAGCGGACTATAGGGTGACGGCCTCTGTGGATCTCTATGAGTATACGGGCGTTGCTCTGGATGTCAATTTCCAGCTGACAAGATCAGGTATGGATCTTTGGAAGAAAGCCAATGAGATCTGCGATGAAATGAAAGGAATGATAGAGGCCGGTCAGCTCATGGTCTCCAATATTTCAAATCTGGCCAGCATCGTCTCCGGTGACGGCGGCACCATCACCAATACCAAGGATGATATTGCTGTGGGCAAGTCACTGGCACAGCGTTATTCCGAAATGCTGGAAAATGAGGCAGAATGGGTTGAACTCTACAGTGTCAAGCTGTTCAACAAGACATTTACGATCTACAAGATCATCGATATTGAGATCCAGCTGAGATTTACTATATCAACCCAGATAAATGTTTCTATCGGCATGTCATATTGGTATAAGAATGCAAAAAGATACGTGTTCTGTATCTGCATCCGGGAACAGAAAGCCACTAATGACTCCATTGACCTGGTGAAAGAAACCTATGAACTGGATGCCTGGGCTATGGGCGTCGTGGGCTTAAGGGCCGGTATACAGATATCCATAAAGGTGGGGCTGCTTTCTACCAGTCTTGTCAGTGTAGGACTTATTGCGAGAGTCGGTGGTTATGTCAAGCTGTGGGGATATTACTACTACCAACTGAAATATACGGAAGGCACGGGTCGCTCAACCAGAGCTATGGGTGCCTACTATATGGACATAGGAATATATCTGCAGATCGTATTTGAGGCTCAGGTATTGTCGGGCAAAGTCAGATTTGCTCCTACCTTATATGAGCATGAATGGCCTCTTTACAGCGTGGGATATAGGGATAATGTCCTTGATTTTAACTATACCCAGGAATCTGTGAAAGAAATCAGCATGAAGCGAGTCATCAATTCGTACCAGCTGCCGGATGATTTCTTCAGCATGCAATATATGGACATGAGAAGCGGTCTGGATGATGGGAAATATTATACAAAAGTCTATGAGGATAATGCGGATAATTTCACTATCGTCATGTCCAATGACGCATTCAGCTATGATCCTGTGGAGAATATCATTTTGGTTGATACCACAAAGGGAAATTATCTGGATGGCGAAATGACTATCGTATGGAACAACAGAGCAGGGACATTCATGACGTCTCCTTTGAAGAGGACCATTAAGCTTCATTGGGATAATCTCAAATACAGCAGCTATTACATTGAATTCGTCACCAACGGCGGATCTTATGTGCCGTCTATCGAGGCTAGATACGGAGCCGAGATCACAGCACCAAGTGACCCTAAACGTACCGGCTATACATTTACCGGCTGGTATAGAGATGAAACACTGACAGTGCCATATGAGGTGCCGTCTACTATGCCGGACGTAGGTGTCTGTGTATATGCCGGCTGGACACCAAATGTGGTTTCCTATACGGTTATCAATCATGTGGAGAATGAAAATGAGGTTTATGAAGAAGAGGATCCGATCGTTGTAAAGGATGATAAGCGAGCTCTGGCTGATTCTGTTATTCAATATACAGCGCCGGAAAGAGCAAACTTTACGGCATCATATCTAAAAGAAGTGACTATCAAGCCCGACGGCAGTACAGTCATTCATAATTACTATACAAGAAATAAGTATACCGTGACCTTTGTATCAGACAGTGAAATAGTATCCAGTGACACCTATAAGTACGGAAAATATACACCGATACCGGCTCTGTATAAACCGGGCTATGTCTTCGTAGGCTGGGATACGGAGCCCGGAAATACCGTGACAAAGGATGCTACCTACACGGCTGTATGGAAGGCGGCAACAGATACGCCATATACTGTTAAATATTATACACAGAATGCAAATGATCAAGGGTATACATTAGATGAGATCAAGACCTATACCGGTACGACGGATACAGTACAGACGGCACCTGAGGGTACATATGATAAGAAGATCTATCATCTGAAGGATGATACTCTGCCAAGCGACACCATTGCACCGGATGGATCAATGGTACTGCGTGTTTACTATGATTTAAATACCTATACCCTTACATTTGATCCTTGTGAAGGCACTCTTGAAGAAGGAAAGGATAAAGTGACGGCAGTGGCCGGACAGACAGTTTCCATGCCTCTTCCTACAAGAGACGGATATTTATTTGACGGCTGGTATCTGGATGAAGACTATGAAGAAGTCTTTACGGGAACCATGCCGACCGAGGATACAACCGTTTATGCTAAATGGAGCAAGAAAAAGGTAAATTATATCGTAAGGCATTATTATGAAAAGGCTACAAGCGCCAAAATGGAATTAAGCGAGGACAACCCTGACATGGGTTATGATATGGTTCAGGAAATATATACAGCAGAGATTGGCTCTAAGGTAACACCTGAATATAAGTTAAAAACGGGCTTTTACGCATTGACTGAAAAGTCAGCGGTGACGGTTGCGGAAGATGGCAGCACCATTGTTCTTTATTTCTATGCACGCTATTGTTATGGCTTTGAAATACGCTATGAAACGAGCTTGGGCGAGTCAGTTGTACAGGGTGGAACGGATTTCTTATATGGCGAAAAACTGGTATGGGATTATCTTGTAGAAAGAGCCGGATATAAATTCCTGGGATTATACCTGGATAAGGATTTTGCGACGCCTTTCACAGACACCACTATGCCTGATCCGGCAGATTACGGCTATGAACCGGCGGAAGAATATTCGAATAATTGCTTGATCGTTTATGCCAAGTATGAAGCGGTAGAGGTTCCGTACAAGATAGTTTACAAAGGCCAGGATCTGGATGGAAATTATACCGTTACCTTACAGCCTGATGTAGAAGGTGTGGCTTATACCGATACGGAAATTTCCCACGAGGTACCTTCTTTTACAGGTTATACAACGCCGGCCAAAAAGAGTGTGGATGCTGCCGGAGACGGTTCAACGGTTATAACTTATGAATATGTAAGAAATCATTATAAGATCACCTATATGGATGAGGATACAAAGCTTGCAGAGGAAAGTCTTTACTTCGGATCTGAGATCACTTACCTTCCGAGGAAGACAAATTATGCCTTTACCGGCTATTACACAGACAGTGCTCTGACAAAGGAATTTACCGGCACTGTGCCGGCACGGGATCTGATCCTGTATGCAAAATATGAAGCGAATATGGTGAATTATCAGATTCTGTATAAACTGCAGGATATAAATGATAAGGACACTTACAAGGATGTTCGTACGGTAAATGGCAGCATTGCGGTACTGGAGGGAACTTTGAAGCCGGAGGTTATTTCCTATGAAGGCTTTACATCACCGGAGGCTCAGACCATTCAGTTGAGCAACGAACAGGATCTCTATACGGTGGTTTATAAGTATACGAGAAATACTTATAGCGTCACCTATAAGGATGGTGAGAGAGAACTTGAGAAAGAAGAGCTTCCTTTCGGGGCCGAGATCACCTATACACCGACAAAGGACTATTATGATTTTGTCGGCTGGTATACAGACAGTGCCCTGACAAAGGAATTTACCGGCACCGTGCCGTCCGATGCCTTAACATTGTATGCTAAGTGGGAAGCACAGGAATATTATATCCGTTCAGAGCATTTCTTTGAAAATACAGTAAATGAATATTTCACAATTGCAGGTGTTTCAGAAATAGCAAAGAAGACAGGCGAGAAAGTAACAGCAGAGCTTTTGGATGCGAAGGATAGAGTGGGATTTACGCCACCTGCTGCAGTTACCTTTACCCTGGGCGATGAAACCACTTATCCGAGCGGTGATGTTATGTATGTGGATAAAGGCAATCATGTGATCTATATTGAATATCAATATAAACGCAATTGCCACGATGTGATCGTCAAGGGCTGCACGGAGGGAGAAACAGATAAAACAAAAGATGAGGACCTGACATTTGAGGATGTAAAATATGGATCTACCATTTCGGTAGCAGATATTGCGAAAAATATGGTTGGCTATACACTGAAAGGTCTGTATCTGGATGAAGAAATGACTCGGGAATTCACGGGGGTTATGCCTGATGAAGATCTGGTTCTTTATACAGATTGGGATCCGACAATGGTTAATTATCAGGTAGTGATCCATTTGAGCGACACCGATGAAGGCAAGGATCAGGTTTACACCATGAAGGCTCTGGCCGGCACAAAGGTAGTTGCCGGTAAAGATTATCAGGTGGATGACATAAAATATTACAAAACAGCGAAATCGCCTGAAGAGACATTGGTAAAGGGAGACGGAACAACGAAGATCGTTCTTAATTATGAGCGTATCAGATCTACCATTACTCTGAAGGGACTGGAAGGAGGAAATAAGACTCTTACGGGATATTACGGTGCATCTGTGGAGATACCGACACCGACAAAGACCGGCTATAGTTTTGCGGGCTGGAAGGATGAAAAGGGAAATGACTATATACCTTCTACGAAGGAGACATATCCGGCTGAGAATGTCACCTATACGGCGCAGTGGACGATAATGAAATTTGATCTTAAGATCGATCTCAACGGCGGCACGGTAAGCTCGGATTATACCCACGGTCCTACGGAATACGGCGCTTCCATAACCAAACCGTCTAATCCGACCAGACCAGGTTACTATTTTATATGCTGGCAGGATAAGAAAGGCAGGAACACCTACAGTATACCGGATACAATGCCGGCAGAAAGTCTGTCCTATAAAGCCGTATGGAGCCTTAGGGGATACGGAGTTCACTATTATCTGGACGACGGATTCGTATATGGCAATAATAGCGGGACTATTACAGCAGAAAGTACGTTTTCGCTTATTAACCCGACAAAGACCGGCTATACCTTTACGGGATGGACAACAGATGGCATATCAACACCGACAACGGCATTGACGATCGTAAATGGCATACCTTGCGATGATAATAAACTGAAGGGCAATAACATAAGTGCTACAGGAAAGACCATTAAGGAAATAACTATAACGGCTAACTGGACAGCAAATACATATTTCATTAAGCTGCTCAGAGGAAATGACGCTGGCGGCGACGAAATGGCAACGATAAAGGCTACCTATGATATGACGAAATATTTGCCGTCTTGCAAGTATGAAAAGTATGGCTATAGTTTTGCCGGATGGGGATTGAGTGATACGGATTCCAGAGTTGTTATTTTGAATAAGTCACCGGTAAGAAATCTCACAACTAAAGCAAACGGAACCGTTTGTCTGTATGCCAAGTGGACGCCAAATACTTATAAGATGACCTTTGATGCAAATGGCGGAAAATTTTCTTCCGGGTCTTCTACAAAATCCTATGATGTTGTCTATGGTAAATCTGTCATGGTGCCGGCAAATCCGACTCGAAAGGGCTATTACCTAAACGGATGGAAGATAAAGGTCGGTAATACCACGAATAAAGTTGTGAGCGAAGGCGTTGTGGCATATGCATGGGTTCAACAGACGGAAAACAGCAACGTAACCTATGTAGCAGACTGGAAGGCCAATAATACCTTTACTTATTCCAGTGGAGACAGTACCTGGTATCTGGATGAAGACTATCATGATTTCACATGGACTATTGGTGAGAACATGGGAAATATTGATTATGACTCCATGAGCGCGAGCTATAACACGGTGAAAATCTCGGTATCAGCTTATGCGGTAGTTCATGATGAAGGAAGAGCCGAGATCGAAGCTTATTACACAACAAAATCATCACCTAATAATTATAAGGAAGTGAACGGCGACAGTTATCGCTATGCCTATGCGAAAACTGATAGGGGCTTTGGTACGACTTATGTTTACAAGGCCGAAAGCGGTAAGAATCTTGACATAAAGAGTTTGCGAATCAGGATCTCGTCTAATGGTTCGGGACCGGATTGTTACACATTGAAAAATGTGTATATTACCATAACCTTCTATAAATCATGATTATCCGGAGGTGTTCGGTGAAAATGGTGAAAAAAAAGAAAAAAATTCTGATAACTATTTTGATTCTTTTGTGTGTCGCCGCCGCAGTCGGAGCGTTTTGCGCCTTTGGACGAAGGGACAAGGATGACAATGCTGCCGAAAACAAGAATGACGAAATGACTGTCTCCTCCTCGGAAGAAGAGGAGACAGCAAGAGATGGTATCCGCATTCCCGGATATCCGACCATTACCATTAAAGCAGAAACTACGGATGTGGAAATGAACCTTATGAATCCGGAAGGCAATCCCTGTTCTTTTGTCTATGAGATCGTGCTGAGTGATACGGAGGAAGTTCTTTATACTTCTGAGGCTATTGCACCGGGAAAAACAATAACGAATGTGACTTTAAGCAGGGCACTGCCGGCCGGAGAATATGATGCGGTTGTCCGTATTTCCACCATGTCTCTGGAGGATGGTTCCTCCATGAATGGTGCCAATGTAAATACCGTGATTAAGGCAGAATAAGGAGGAGATATGATGAAAAAATATGCAGTTATAGCCGGATTGCTGATGATGTGGTGCTTTCCTTCTATGGTCTGCGCAGATTCGGGGACGGTGGTTGGCTATCAGGTAGATGCCGCTTATACCGTAAACATTCCTTCGGACTATGAGATTTCCTTTCAGGACTCCGTTACTTATGTGGGAGATATTACCATTGATCAGTCTCAGATTGATGAAGGAAAGTGTATCCGGGTTTCGGTTGTTTCAGATAATGAGCTTGCAGACGGGAAAAATAAGATACCTTACAAGATCACCTGTGATGGCAAAGAATTTACCTATGCCGATTATACGGCAAAGGGACAGAACTCAAAGCTTTCCGTGGAAATCGACGATGATTTCTGGAAAAGCGCCGAAGCAGGTATTTATACCGGAAAAATAGCTTATGATATTTCCTATGTTGACGCGGGAAGTGCCTACAAAGCCCCGACAGACGGCGGAAAATCCTCCGTTATTACTCTGGAAATTCCGGATGAGCATATGGTGTCCTTTGAAGGTGAGCATGCCGGTGTTACTTATGAAACTGATACAAATGACAGCGAGGGAAGTGCTTTTAATGTAAAACGTTTCTCAGAGCCTACTTTCGATCTTCAGATTGAGGACGGTTGGAAGCTGAAAAGACTTCTGGTTGACGGCATAGACAGGACAAATCTGGTTAAGAATGGAAAGTTCACTCTTCCGCAGATCTGTGAAGATATGGATGTGGTGATTGAAACGGAAGCCATTAAGAACGGACCTTCTAAGACGGGCGACGAAACACCGATTATGCTGTATGTATCGTTAGTTCTCTTAGCGGGAGCCGCTATAGGAGGCACAATTCTGGTTAAAGGCAGGAAGAAAAATAAAGATTGATTTTCAGGTCAAAGCAATATTTCAACCTGCATCGCGCATGTGCTGATATGCTGCAAATGACGGCAGCGAGGTTTTCGCCGGGGCGAGCGCGCCGGTAGTGATGGCTTTTGGGATTCTTTGCTAAGTGTATTGACATGATAGAAAGCTGACAATATAATATTATCAGGAATAATTCCTAATAATAAAAAGAAAAGAGGGCAATATTCATGGATAACAAAAACAAGTACGCCGGAACACAGACTGAGAAGAATCTTTGGGAAGCATTTGCCGGAGAATCACAGGCAAGAAACAAATATACTTATTTTGCATCTGTTGCGAAGAAACAGGGATTTGAGCAGATCGCCGACCTCTTTTTGAAAACGGCTGACAATGAGAAGGAGCATGCCAAGCTATGGTTTAAAGAGCTGTGCGGCATCGGTGAT
>CAZGVB010000025.1:0-22368 GCA_964528825.1 uncultured Parasporobacterium sp. | reverse complement strand
ACGCAGATATGTTCACGCAAATGTATTTTACACAGATGTGTTTACATAGATGTGTTTTACACAGATAGGTTTTATATAGATAGGTTTTTATAATGAAGGATTTTTTGTCACCGAATGCTCCGATAGCTGTATTTGATTCGGGAGTAGGCGGGATCAGTGTACTCAGAGAGCTTGTCGGGCAGCTTCCCTATGAGGATTTTGTATTTTTCGGCGATTCAAAGAACGCACCTTACGGAACGAGAACGCTAAAGGAGGTACGCAGTCTCACGGAAGCTGCAGCTGAGCGTCTTATATCCCGCGGCTGCAAGGCACTTGTCTTGGCATGCAATACCGCTACGAGTGCGTCTGTTGAAAGACTCAGAGAGAAATATCCTTATCTTCCGATAGTCGGCCTTGAGCCTTCGCTCAAACCCGCGTGCGAATTTATGGAGCATCCTACCGTGCTGGTCATGGCCACGCCTATGACAGTACGCGAGACAAAATTCAAGACGCTTTTATCATGTTATGAAAATAAAGCGGACATATATCTTCTCCCGTGTCCGGGACTGGTAGAGTTTGTGGAGCGTGGAGAGCTTTGCGGAACCGAGATAGAGAGACATCTTGAAGCATTTCTTGAGCCATATAGGGATAAGCATTTTGATGCTGTAGTGCTTGGCTGTACGCATTTTCCTTTTGCAGCAGCTGCGATAAGCAAGGTGATAGGTTATGATGTCAAAATGTTTGACGGAGGCTTTGGCGCGGCAAAGCAGACGAGAAGGCTTCTGGATGCGGCCGGATTGCTGAAACAGGGAGAGAAAAAGGGACACATAGAGATATTAAACAGCTCAGACGACCCGGATATGATAAGTCTGTGCCGCAGATTGCTGAAGTCTGAAAAGATATATTGATACAGACTTAAAAGACATATTGGTACAGGCTCATACTTGATCTGGTGATCTTCTCATCAAAACCTATAAAAGACAGAAGATCAAATTGACACAAATTCATGCTGAAGAGAACAGCAGAAAGGGAGATCATAAGTGCAGATAATCGAAGACGGACGCGAGAAAATAGCGGAGGCGGTATCGGCGCATTCGCCCGAGAAGGTACTCAGAAAATGGATACGCGAAAATGTGATGCCTTATCATGAGATGATGACATATTACAAATGTGCGATCATGAGCGTAGAAACCAAGGTAAGGATCATGAATGAGGAGCTGGCCTTAAAATACGACCGCAATCCCATAGAAACGATCAAGACAAGACTGAAATCAGTCGAAAGCATTGCCGAAAAGCTAAACAGAAGAAAGATATATCCCACAATAGAGGGAATCGAGCAAAATATTACGGACATCGCGGGCGTAAGGATCATCTGTACGTATGAAAATGACCTTTATATGATAGCGGATGCATTGCTTCGCCAGGATGATGTGACACTTGTCGAAAAAAAAGATTATGTAAAAAATCCGAAGCCGAACGGATACAGAAGCCTGCATCTTATCATCGAGGTACCGATATTTTTGTATGATAAAAAGAAATATATGAAGGTTGAGGTGCAGCTGCGCACTATTTCGATGGATTGCTGGGCAAGTCAGGAGCATAAGATAAAATACAAAAAAAATCTCCCGGAGAATATCGCAAACGAGCTTGAAAAGGAGCTCTATGAATGCGCTATGCTAAGCAAGGAGCTTGACGAAAAAATGGAAAACATACAGCAAAGGGCAGATATCTATCTCGGAAATAATAAAAAGAAATAAAGCATAAACAATAATGCAAAAAAATGGTATAATATCGTTTTAACGGAATTATAAAAAACACTAAGGAGGAAAATCAACATGAAGGACTTTTTAAAAAGAATGGGGGTACTTTCCCTGGCAGCTGTTACGGCATTCTCGCTTGCAGCATGCTCAGGCAGCAGTACCGAAACAGAGGAGACTTCAGGGTCAGGAAATGGGGAGCCGGCCGGTGAAGTTACAACCTATAAGATAGGCATATGCAATTATGTCGACGACGCATCACTCAATCAGATAGTTGACAATATAAAGACTCAGCTTGACGTGATAGCCGAGGAAGAAAATGTTAAATTTGAGATAGACTATCAAAATTGCAATGCTGATTCGAATGTTTTGGCTCAGATAATAGACGACTTTATCGTAGATGAGGTTGACCTGATGGTAGGTGTTGCGACTCCTGTTGCAATGCAGATGCAGGCAAAGACTGAAGATACAGATATACCTGTCGTATTTGCAGCTGTTTCGGATCCGGTAGGAGCAGGTCTTGTAGAATCAAATGAGGAGCCGGGTGCCAATATCACAGGTACATCCGACTACCTTAATACAAATGCTATAATGGATCTGATCATAGCTCAGGATCCGGATATAGATACGATCGGACTTCTCTATGACACAAGTCAGGATTCATCAACAACTGCTATTGCAAATGCGAAAGCATATCTTGATGAAAAAGGCATCAAATATATAGAAAAGAACGGCACAAATACATCCGAGATCCAGCTTGCGGCTGACGCTCTCGTAGCAGACGGTGTCAAGGCAGTATTTACTCCTTCAGACAATACCGTAATGAATGCCGAGCTTGCTATATATGAGACATTTGCAGAGGCAGGCGTGCTTCATTACGGCGGCGCAGATTCATTCGCATTAAACGGTGCATTCCTCGGATTCGGTGTAGAATATGCCAACCTCGGCATAGAGACAGCCAATATGATCAAGGAAATATTGATAGACGGAGCCGACGTTGCAACATTACCTGTCAAGACCTTTGATAACGGCATAGCAACGATCAATACAGATATTTGCGAACAGGTCGGTCTTGATTTCGATGAGCTTTCGAAGATATTTGAGCCTTATTGCACAAGGATCGAAAGTATAGTTACGGCTGAGAGCTTTGACGATATTGAAGAATAAATAATCCGCAGGATGACGCGGGGGACATCCCTGACAGCCGGTATGTTTTATCGTCTGCCGGGGATGATCAGTTCCCGGGCGTAATGTGAGAAGATGATCAATAACTATGGTAGGAGTTTATAAATGTCTATTGCAGCTGTTTTAAGTCTTGCGGAATCGGCGGCCGAGCTTGGTCTCATCAGTGCGCTTACGGTTCTCGCACTCTTTTTGAGCTATACGATGCTGAATGTATGTGACCTGTCTACGGACGGCTGCTTTACATTCGGTGCATGCATAAGCGCCGTTGTTGCTATTTCGGGCCATCCGTATCTGTCTATACTTGCCGGTATGGGTGCGGGCGTGCTCTCGGGCTTTGTCACGGCATTGCTGCAGACGAAGATGGGCATTGACAGCCTGCTTGCCGGAATTATAGTAAATACGGGACTGTATTCGGCCAATATAGCGATCATGAGCGGCGGCTCCAATCTGAATATGAACAAGACAGAGACTGTCTTTACCAAGATGAAACAGCTGCTCTCCGGTACATTCCTTAAGGATCAATATGTATTGATCGTTGCACTTATCGCGGTAGCTCTCACTGTTATCTTTCTGAATCTTTTTCTGAAAACAAGACTCGGACTTGCTATACGCGCTACGGGCAATAATCCCGCAATGGTAAGATCATCATCCATAAATCCGGCATTCACTACTATAGTGGGCTTGTGTGTGGCAAATGCATTTACGGGACTATCCGGCACATTGCTCGCACAGTCGCAAAAATCCGTCAATATAGATATAGGAACGGGCATGGTCACCATAGCTCTTGCATCTCTTCTCATAGGAAGGGCATTTCTGGGAAAAGGCGGCATATTGTCACAGGCAATAGGTGCGGTGCTCGGATCGATCATATTCAGGGTAGTATATACGATAGCACTCAGGTTCAATATGCCGGCATATATGCTGAGAGCTGTCTCATCTATAATAGTCATATTTGCCATTTTCCTGCCGTATTTAAAGAGCAGATATCCTCTATTCAAGAGATTATGGACACATAGGTCAGGACAGGAGAACAGATAAATGGCAAACGTAATGCTGAAGCTTTCAAATGTTTCAAAAACATTTAATCCCGGTACAATGAATGCCAAGCTCGCCCTTGACAGATTGGACCTGGAGGTATATGAAGGCGATTTTATAACCATAATAGGCGCAAACGGTGCCGGTAAATCCACAATGTTCAATGCTATAAGCGGCACATTTTTTACCGACAGCGGCAGTATAATCCTGGATGGTGAGGACATTACACTGACCAAGGAATATATACGAGCAAAAAAAATAGGCAGATTGTTCCAGGATCCGATGCTCGGCAGTGCTCCGGGCATGACCATTGAGGAAAATATGGCTCTGGCCGCAGGAGGCGGCGGATGGCTGGGACGTATCAGCAAGGCGGACAAGCAAAGATTCAGAGACAGGCTTGCAATGCTTGATATGGGACTTGAGGATCGTATGCGTCAGCCTGTAGGACTTCTCTCAGGAGGACAGCGTCAGGCGATGACGCTCATGATGGCTACGATCAATCCGCCGAAGATACTCCTTCTTGATGAGCATACAGCCGCGCTCGATCCCGCAACAGCTCAAAAGGTCCTGGAGATTACCAAAAAGACAGTGGAGGATGATCATCTTACCTGTCTGATGATCACCCATAATATGCAGAGCGCATTGGAGCTCGGCAGCAGGACGATCATGATGAACAGAGGAAGAGTGATATATGATATAAGCGGCGAAAAGAGAAGAGATACCACGGTCGCAGACCTGCTTGAGATGTTCAAGATAAAGGCGGGAGAGGCCCTGGATAATGACCGTATATTGCTCTCAGAGTGACAAGGATGCGGCACTTGCAGTAAATATATCTATTGACTAGTTGAACCTTTGTATCAAAAAAATCGCAGGAGAGGAGATAAGGATATGACTTCCGGAAAAGAAAGTTGGAAAAAAACGGGCAAGGAGCTCGGAGGAGCGTTCGGCAACCTCGGAAAGTCGATCGTACGTTCTGCAATGGTAGGAGCCAATAAGGTCGGTAAATGGGCCGAATCTTCGAATGAAGATGAAGAAACCAAGGCCGGCGCGGGCTCTGCATCAAATGAAGAAAATACTGAAAGCAACGTATTCAATGACGGGACATGGCGCAAGACGGGAAAAGGACTCGGACATGCTTTCGCGGATCTCGGAGGATCGATCATGAATTCCGTTGAAAACGGTGCGGAAAAGACGGCAGATCTTATGGGGAATCTGAAGTCGAAGACAACAGGAGACGGACATGCCGAGGACGGCAAGGATGCTGTAGCTGAGGCAGAGGTCGTTTCGGAGGAAAAGATCGATTGATCATTCCTATCAAATGCTGAAAAAGACACCTCCGTGTGCTTGAAATGGGCGCTCGGAGATGTTTTTGCATAAATAAAAATCAATAATGCACATATTTTCACAAAAAAATCTCTTTTCATTTTGTGCAGGTTGTATTATTATTGACATGTAATATTTTCTTAATAATTTGGTAAACATGTTAATATTACCTTATCGCGGGGGAAGCTATGATCTCAAATCAATTATTACAAAAAACTATCGACAAGATAAAGAACATTTCAGGTGCCAATCTGGCAATACTTGAAACAAACGGAAGATTGGCTGTCAGAACTGACAACAATAAGGACATAGATCCTGCTGTGGTAACTCAATTCGTGCTTGAGGATGCAGATGAGCAGATAATTCTCGGCAACCGCTTTTTCCGCATTAAGGATGACAGCGGTAAGGACGAATATGTGCTTGCGGTAAGAGAAGAGGGAAATGAGACCGGGCTTGTAGGAGCACTTGCGAAAATGCAGCTTGAGACACTTCTCATAGCATACAGGGAACGCATGGACAAGGATAATTTCTTCAAGGCCCTGCTTATGGACAATATGCTCATGGTAGATATTTTCGACCGCGCGAGAAAGCTGCATATCGATGTCGAAACATACAGATCTGTTATGATAATCGAGGTAAGTGAGCATAAGAGAAACGATGCCATAGAGAGCGTCAAGATATTGCTCGGCGCAAATACCGATGACTTTGTCACGGCGATCAATAAGTACAGCATTATCGTGATCAAGAAGGTAGACGGTGCAGACAGCTATGGTCAGCTCGAGGGCGTATCACAGAGAATATGCGATTGCATACTCAAGGATACGAAGGAAGAGGTGAGAGTGTCATACGGATCTATCGTCTCAGATCTTAAAGATATCTCCAAATCGCACAGAGAAGCGCGCATGGCTATGGATGTCAGCGAAGTATTCTTTGAGGGCAGACAGATCAATCCTTACAACCGTCTTGGTATAGGCAGACTCGTATATCAGCTTCCGATACCATTATGCAAGCTGTTCATCAAGGAGACCTTCAAGGGCCTGTCACCCGAAAAGATGGACAAGGAGACTATCACGACGATCAACAAGTTCTTCGAGAACTCGCTCAATGTATCCGAGACATCAAGACAGCTGTATATTCACAGAAATACATTAGTATACAGGCTTGATAAGATAGAAAAGAATACAGGTCTCGACCTGAGAGTATTTGAGGATGCCATCACATTCAAGATCGCGCTTATGGTTTCCAAATATATGAAAAACATAGAACAGAAGAACAGGTAAAAAAGTCTTTTATGATGACATACATATATGGTGGCATACATACATATATGATTGCTGTGCATAAAAGATATAAGCAAGATGCAATATGATAAGACTAAAAAATATAACAAAAAAATACGGTGACAAGGCCGCATTGAATAATATCAGCCTTAATATAGAGCAGGGAGAATTTGTATTTATAGTAGGAGGCTCGGGAGCGGGCAAGAGCACGCTCTTCGGCTTGCTCATCAAAGAGATACAGCCAACCTCCGGAAGGATATATATTAACAACAGAGATATTACCAGGCTGCAAAGGAGACGTATCCCCGCACTCAGAAGAGAGATGGGAACGGTATTTCAGGATTTCAGACTGCTCAAGGACCGCAATGTATATGAGAATATCGCCTTTGCGCAAAGAGCCATCGGCGTCAATCCAAAAGAAATCAGAAAGAATGTTACAAGAGCGCTTACCGTATGCGGCATATCGGAAAAATACAGGAGCTTTCCGACGCAGCTTTCGGGCGGTGAGCAGCAAAGAGTAGCTCTGGCAAGAGCGATAGTCAACAGGCCCGGGATCATCCTTGCCGATGAGCCGACCGGCAACTTAGACCCTGTAAATACCAAGGTTATAATGGAGCTCCTTGAGAGGATCAATGCAGAAGGCACCACTGTAGTAGTGGTAACGCACAACCATTCGGTCGTCCGCAGCATGAATAAACGTACGATCAACCTGAAGAACGGCGTGATCGTAAATGATATTCAGGAAGGAGGACTGATCGGTGAAAAGTAGTACCTTCGGATATTGTCTTGGTCAGGGCTTTGCCAATATCAAAAGAAATAAAGTATTTTTTATCGCATCGGCAGCGACCATTGCCGCATGTATCTTCCTGATGGGCATGTTTATTGCGGTTGCCATGAATCTCAGCTATATGGTTAATCAGGTTTCTGGAAATGTCTGTGTTACGGTCTTTTTCGAGGACGGCACATCGGAATCCGATATATTGAGCGTAAAGAGCGATGTAGAGAAATGGGATACCGTAAAGAATATCGATTATACGTCGGCTGAGGAGGCATGGGAGAATTTCAAGACCGAATATTTCGCATCATATCCCGAGCTTGCCGAAGGCTTTGCGGACAATAATCCGCTTGCCAATTCCGCATCACTCGAGGTATATCTGAACAGCCTGGATGATCAGGACGAGGTAGTATCAAAGCTGGAGACGATTGACAGCGTAAGGCAGGTCAACAGGTCGGAGCATGCGGCGAGTGCCTTGTCCGATATAGGAAAGATCGTTGCGGCAGTCTCCGCCATACTTATAGCGGTGCTGCTTGCTGTATCGATATTCCTTATCACGAATACCATTATTACGGGCATCACTCTGCGTAAGGAAGAGCTGCAGATCATGAAATATGTCGGTGCCACCGACTTCTTTGTAAAGAGCCCGTTTGTATTCGAAGGTATCGTAATAGGGCTTATCGGTGCCATCATACCGCTTGCAGTGCTTTTCTTCATATATCGCAGTGCAATGAAGTTTTTTATAGAGCAATTTCAGGCTGTGGCGTCCGTGGTCTCGTTCCTGCCGCTTAAGGAGGTATTTATCGTACTTATACCTGTAGCAGTGATAGTCGGCGCAGGCATAGGATTTATCGGAAGCTCTATAGCGACCGGAAAGCATATTAAGGTTTGACAGAGGAAAGGAATTGATGAAAAGGTTCAAAGGATTACCGGAAAGTATCAATAACGCGTCTGAAGGTACATTTAAGAACGGATTCAAGAGAATGCGATATGTCTGCATGTCGCTTATCTTGATAATGTCAATGCTTATCATGCCCGTCTCTGCGGATGAAAAAAGCGATCTTGAGGCAAGAAATGCTGAGCTTGAAGAGCAGATAGCATCTGAAAGAGAGCGTATAAGTGAGCTTGAGGATTCCATAGCGAGCATATCCGAATATATAGATACACTTCAGGAGGAGCTGAACAGCATAGCTGCGATCATAAGCGATTATGAACAGCAAAAGGCCGAGAAGCAGGCTGAGGTAGATGAATTAAATGCTACGATAGCCGATCTTGAGGAGACCATCAGCGACCTTGATAAGCAGATTGAGGAAAAAGAAGAGGATATATCCTATCAATACAGCCTTATGAGTCTGAGGATACAATACCTTTACGAAAATGTAGGCAATTCATATTTCGAGGCTATATTCACCGCAGGTACATTCAGCGATGCGATAGCAAAGATACAATATCTGCTGGAGCTGTCCGATTACGACCGCGAGATCATGGATTCGATAAGGGATCTGGTCGAGGATGTAAAGAAGGATCAGGATGATGTAGCCGAAAAGAAAAAAGAGGTCGAGGAGCAGGCAGCGCTTGTCGAGGAGCAGATGCAGGAGATACAGGCACTCGAGGATGCGCAAAAGGCACAGGAGGCCTTTTATGAAGAGATAAAGGCCACACAGGAGGAACAGCTTGCAAACGACCAAAGGGAGATGGATGAGGCTCAGGCTATCATAGATTCCTTTAATTCGGAAATAGAAGAAAATCAGAGTGCCATAAATTCAATTATCGCAAATTACGATAATAGCGGATCATCAGGAGGCTCGGGTTCATATTCAAGCTCGGGATTCATATGGCCGCTTTCGGGATACAGCTTTATCACATCATATTTCGGATACAGGGCAGACGTAGACTGGGATGTAATGCAGATATCCGGAGCATCATCCTATCATCAGGGCATTGATATCTATGCTCCTTCAGGCACTCCGATCATGGCTGTGGCAGACGGCGTGGTACTTTCAAACTATTGGAGCAATGCCATAGGATGGACAGTAATATTCTATCACGGAGACGGTCTCTTTACGGAATATCATCATATGTGCCAGCAGGCTCCCGTTTCGGTAGGATCATATGTATCGCAGGGACAGGTAGTCGGATATGTCGGTGCTACGGGAATATACAGTACGGGCTCTCATCTTCATTTTGGTGTGAGCAAGGGCAACAGCGACGCATATTCTGTGGCAGCGTTCGTAGATCCGCTCGCTTACTATTGATAAAGGTAAAAGGTATTGATAAAATATCCCCGTAAAAGCACAAATATGAGAATTTCATAAATGCGCGGAGGACGGTTATAAATAAAGCTTAACAGGCGGCTCCGGTCATCCGGAGCTGCTTATTTTTTAAGAAGAAACAAGACGAAGAAATAAAACAAAGGAATAAAGCGTTGGATCAGGAAAAAGATATACAATACATAACAGACATTGAAAGTACAGAGGATAAAGAACAGGAGAGCGGGAAATATGCAGATTCAAGTGACTGTGAGACGGCTGCAGCGCAGGCTCAGGGTACATCTGTAAGTGAAAAGTCGATAGGAAGCGATAAAAGGATAAGAAATCAGAAAAGGAAGAAAAAGAGACCGCCCATTTGGGTAGGTATGATCATAGGCGCGGCAGCTATGCTGATAGTATGTATTGCGTCACTTATCTTCATAGGAGTCAGGATCGTCGGAGAGGATGACGGCGAGTCAGCATATATAAAAAAGGTCGAGACCATAAAGGAATATATAAACAAAAACTTTTTATGGGATGTCGATGAGGATGCTCTCGAGGAAGGCATAGCAGACGGCCTTGTATCGGCACTTGGCGACAAATATGCGGCATATTATACTCCGGAGGAATTTAAAAGCATGCAGGAATCTGTCTCCGGTATATATGCGGGTATAGGCGTGAGTGTTTTTTGGAATGACGATTCATATGCAGAGGTATATAAGGTCTTTGATGATACGCCGGCGAAGGAAGCAGGTATTTTGGTAGGTGACCTGATAGTAGAGGCCGGTGGAATAGATTCCTTCGAGTCACTTGATGAGCTGGTAAGTGCCGTAAAGGGAGAGGTCGGCACGAGCGTCGATCTTGTCATAGAAAGAGACGGAGAGCGTATATCTATGACTGTCGAGAGAGCAAGCATCTCCATGGAGACAGTTACATATAGGATGATCGACGAAAGGATCGGATATATATACATCGCCGAATTCGATACGGTGACGACAGAACAGTTTAACACGGCTATAGATGAGCTGACTGAACAGGGCATGGAAGCCGTTATATTGGATCTGCGTGACAATCCCGGAGGAGATTATGATACAGTAGTGGCAATGGCCGACAGAGTGCTGCCGGAGGGCGTCATAATGACAGTCAAGGACAAAAACGGCACCATAAAGACAGAAAATTCGGACGCTGCTCACAGCCTCGAGATACCTATGGCGGTCCTTATAAACGGCAATTCGGCCTCGGCATCTGAGGTATTCGTAGGAGCTATACAGGACTACGGCATGGCCACTATCATCGGAGAGCGATCATTCGGAAAGGGCATAGTGCAGAGCATATATCAGCTTTATGACGGATCGGGACTTAAATTTACGACAAGGCAATATTATACGCCGAGCGGTGACAGCATCCATGGTGTCGGCATCACACCGGACATAGAGGTCTCTCTGCCTGAGGATGCATATGATGATGGCACATTGGATGAGGATGAGGATACTCAGCTGCAAAAGGCTATTGAGGTATTGAGTAAGTAGCGATCCGGATATCATTGGATTCAAAATACCCTTCATCCCCAACATCCTAAATATATGAGAGCCAAGAAAAAATATAACAGCAAAAATGAAAAGGCAATGCATAGCCGTATAAATGCGGCACAGCTTAAATATGAAAGGAAGATCTGAAAATGCTCAAATGCAAATGCTGCGGTGCAGATATACCCTTTGATCCGGGTACGCAGAGCTATATCTGTCCGTATTGTGAAACCAAATATACCCAAGAGCAGCTGACGCAGATGCAGCGTGAGGGTGATATCAAGGCCGAAGAGCAAAAGGGCTTTGCCGAGGCACCTTCATCTGCAGATGAGGGAGACGAGGCATCCGCCAAAGGCACCTCTCAAAGCGGCAAGGAACAGGATTTTATCGAGGTGATCACATATACCTGTCCTCAATGCGGCGGTGAGCTCTATACCACAGAGGAGACAGCGGCAACCTTCTGCAGCTATTGCGGATCGTCTGTATTGCTTGAATCAAGAGTCTCTAAGGAAATGAAGCCGAAATATATCATTCCTTTCAAGATCACGAAGGAACAGGCTGCGGATATATATAAAAAGAAAATAAAAAGCGCAATATTTGCACCCTCTTACATGAGACATATGGATATTGAGAAGGTAAGAGGTATCTATATGCCATATTGGACATATGGCGCCGAGACGCAGGGTGATATAAAGGTAAAAAAGACCGAACAGACGCCTGTGCCCGCAGGAATGCTTGTTACCGAATATGAAATTTCCGCAAATATATATGCTAAAGGTGACGGCATAGAATTTGACGGCTCGAATAGTTTTCCGGATGATCTCAGCCGTGCTATAGCGCCATTTGACTCGTCAATGGCTACAGCTTATCAGGCATCATATATGAGCGGTTTTTATGCTGATGCAGGCAATGTTCCGGCAGAACAGTACGAAGGTGACGCTGCGACGGTCATGGCAGACATAGCATCGGGCGATATCGCGCCAAAGCTGGGTGTTACCGCAGGAGTTGTGGCAGAGAGCTTGCCGGGCTTCGATGTAAACTCGGGTAAAGCAATGTATCCGGTATGGTTCATAAGCGCAAGAAACAAGAGCAACAAAAAGGTCAGCTATGCCGTAATAAACGGACAGAGCGGCAAGATAGCGGCAGATATCCCGATAGACAATAAGCGTCTGCTCATAGGTACTCTTGCGATAGCAATTCCTCTTTTTATATTGCTCTATTTTCTTATCACACCTACAGCTCAGGCGGCAGCTATAGTCGTGCTCATACTCTCTGCTATAGGCACATTTTTTGCTGTCAAGAATATGACAGGCATGCAATTCGGAAACGGCAGGAAGGGAAGCAAGCCGGACCTGCTTTGGATCGCTCCGGTCATCGCGGCGGTGGCATTTTACTTTATTCAGGTCCTGGCATTGCTGGCAGTGACAGTGGTTTTGATCGTTGTATGCATAATCCATTACTCGAAAAAGGCAAAAAGGAAAAAACTGTCTACCGGTAAAAAGGGCGGCAAATATGCTCCTGCGCTGGTATTCAGTATATTGTCCATAGTTGTCTGTGTGGCGGCACTTATATGGAATCCCGTACGAGATCTGTATTACTATATATGCATGATCATCTCGGGCATATGCAGTGCCATATCGTATTGGATGATGTTTGCCGTACATAATAAGGATGCACTCAGAAGCCTTCCGCAGCTTGGCAAAAGGGGAGGTGACAGATGATGCCAGATATTAAAGATACAAATATAAATATTGATATAGACCAAAAGCATGCCATCCAAAATAATGCCATCCGAAAGCACAGTATCCGCAAGTACGGCATCAGAAAGCTTGCTGCCGCGATCTTTGCAATGCTCCTTGTGACATTTTGTACGGTAGGATCTGTATTTGCAGACGGTGAATATTATACCAACGGTACTACGGGATACGAGGCCGTGATAGAAGATGATGCCGCGCTGCTGTACAGCGATGAGACAGACAGCCTGCTTGAGAGCATGAAGCCGATCACAGAATATGCCAACGTGCTTTTTGTGACAACAGATTCCAATGCCGGCACGGCTGAGGATTATGCCGATACTGCGGGATATGCATTATTCGGCAGCGAGGATTATGTAGTATTACTTATTGATATGGATAATCGTGTTATATACATATATTCCTCTCAAAATGTCTACAAAGTATTGGATACGGGCAAGGCAGATACGATCACGGCAAGGATATATCAATATGCCTCAGATGAAGAATATGCGCAGTGCGCATCTGAAGGATTTGATCTGATCGCTACCGTGCTGCAGGGCGGAAAGGTCGCATCACCGATAAAAATTATAGGCTGTGCCATCATAGCTCTTATAGGCGGCCTGCTCATATGCTATATCATCATGTCTTCGGTCTCCTCTACAAGGATTGCCAATACGGGTGAGATTGAGAAGGGCATGGGAAATAAGGAGGTATCCTGCTCTAATATAAGAAAGAAAAAGATATCCAGCCATGTTATAGTTATCGCTGGCGGCGGAGGCGGCAGCGGAGGCAGTGGCGGCGGAGGCGGCGGCCACAGCGGAGGCGGCGGAGGCGGCGGTCACAGATTCTGATATGACCGGCAGAAATCGTCATATGATCGCATAAATGTATTCACATATATAATCGCATAAGAGTATTAATATATATCAAAATGGCGGGGCAATATGCTCCGCCATTTTGATATATATCTTAAAAGTTACTGTAGGGCGATCACCTGCAAAACTTTCATTCAGACAATTTTTAGTACTGTACGCGCAAGATGAATGTAACAATTTTGTAACAATTTAAAGGAATTTTTAATATTTACTGTTGACATAAAAAAACACAGATGGTATATTTACAACAGTTTCGTAACAGAAATGTAATATTTTACGAAAAAAGTTAAAGAAGTAAAGGTGAAATTTTTTATGAACAGAAGAATGACAGTAAAAAATCCCGCACTATTTACCATCATAATATTTATCGCAATAATCGGTATTTCATTTATGCTTATATTCAGTGCCGTCGCAGACAATCTCAGTGAAGAGACGCAGGTAGATGACAGAGCGGCAGTAATAGATGAGAGTGCAGCTCAAAATGAGACAGTGGGCATCGCAGATGCTTATGACGATGACGAATATATAAACGCTGACGGCGGATACGAAGGCAAGACCATCATCTGCACAGCTTCGAAGAGTACTATCTATACACAGGCAGATTCACAAAGTGATATAGCAGGCGTTATCTATGAATACGGCGTTGCCACATATAAGTCCGAGGAAAACGGATGGGTGCTTATAGAATCCGGCGATGCGGAAGGCTATGTATACAGCACAGATTTTGCTTATGGCGAGGATGCAAGGATGCTTTCCGGTGAGGCAGAGAGCGTTCAGTCGGTACATGTTGCCGAGGAGGCAGTCAACCTTCGTATGTATGCGGATGAAGAATCTGACATACTTTGCGTTATTCCCGCAGATTCTGTACATACATTACTGAATGCGGATAATGAGCAATGGACAGCTATTGAGATAGAAGGTGTTGGAAGCGGATATGTCAGCTCAGAGTATGCCGAGATCGTAACAGGCAAAAGATATGCGGTATCTGCAGAGGATATTGCAGCCAACACAGAAGGCGTGGAAATAGCAAAGCAGCTTATGGAGGATCTTGCCGAGGAGGCTGAAAGAATAGCCGCTGAGGAAGCAGCAGTTGAGGCAGCAGCCGCTGCAGAAGAGACATGGACAGAAGAAGAGACATGGGCTGAAGAGACCTCTTGGGAAGATAATACATGGGAAGAGGAGACTTGGGCTGAGGAGACCACATGGGAAGAAGAAACCTGGCAGGATAACTCAAGTGACACATCTTATGTATCCGATGACGTTGCATCCTTAAGACAGGCAGTTGTCGATTATGCTTGTTCATTCGCAGGCTGGCTTCCTTATGTGAGCGGCGGACATTCTCTTTCAACAGGTGTTGATTGTTCGGGATTTACCGCATGCGTTTATGCAGCATTCGGTTACAGTCTCTCTTATAGCTCTGATGCACAGGCATATGCGGGATATTCGGTTCCGCTTTCGGATATTCAGCCGGGTGATATCATCATATATTCGGGACATGTTGCATTATATGTCGGCGATGGTCTCAAGGTACATGCACCTTATCCGGGCGCAACGGTTACCATTAACAGCATGTACTATGCTCCTATCCTCGATGTAAGAAGAATCATAGGATAATAGCTATCATAAAAAGGATATAATTACCATAGAATAAAAAAAGCAGCGCAAAAGGCTTTGGAGGGGCTGCCGCGGGAGATGATCCTGCGGCAGCCTCTCTTATGGTAAAAAATTGTATTGCGATTCGTGCATTTTGAGCGCCTTGGGAAATGCTTATACAGCGTCCGCTGATCAACACGTTTTGTCCTATAAACCATCCGTAACTTGAAAGCACTTCAGACAGTCTAAATGGCAAATTTTGTAATAACAGATAAATAAATTGCATCTGAATTGGAATGCTGCAATTATTGGCGGTTAATGCAGGAAAATGTTCTTGTACATATTTTTAGGAATAATTTATGCAAAATCAAAATATACAAACCAAAGTTATCCACATTACAGAATGCTTTATTTTAAAGGATAAAGAGTTATACAGATAGTTATCCACCTTTTCCACAAATGTGTGTTTATAAAAAATGTCATAATAATATGCAATTTTTTTCGAATATCAAAAACAGATGTTTTGGCAAAACTGCTCATGCAAAATTGATTTTGCCAAAGGTTATCCGGATGAAGGATCTGCGGGCGGTTACCCCACAGTGACGGCTGCGTGACGCAAACAAAATTATCTTTAATTCATACCGCCGGTATGGTACAATCATATTACCTAAAAGCGAAAGGGGTGATTCTATGAAATTCAATATTTCAGGAAAAAATGTTGTCGTAACTGAAAGCCTCAAGACAGCAGTGACAGAAAAGCTTTCCAAGCTTGACAGATTCTTCTCCAAGGACGCGGTAGCACAGGTTACGCTCAGCGTGGAAAAGAACAGACAGAAAGTTGAGGTAACCATCCCCGTAAAAGGAGCAATCATCCGCGGCGAGCAGGAAAGCTCGGATATGTACGTATCGATCGATCTGGCTGAGGAAGCTATCGAAAACCAGCTGAAAAAGTACAGCAAGAAATTGATCGACAGATATCATGGCGGCAACCGCACACCGGATATTTATCTTGACGAAGAGCCGGAAGAAGAGGGCGAGATCAAGATAGTGAAGGTTAAGCATTTCCAATTCAAGCCTATGGATCCGGAAGAGGCATGTATGCAGATGGAGCTGCTGAATCATGATTTCTTCATATTCACTAATGCGGAGACAAATGAGGTCAATGCAGTATACAAAAGAAAGAATAATACCTACGGCATCATAGAGCCGGAGCGTTGATCAGAAAAATATCACAAGAATTTTACGTTAGCGCCGCATATGCGGCGCTAACAATATGAAGGAGATTTTACCGAATGGGTTTTATCGATAAGCTCTTTGGAAGCAGCAGTCAAAAAGAGATCAAGAAGATCACTCCGACAGTCGAAAAGATCATCGCCATGAAGGGCGAGATGGAGGGACGGAGTCAGGAACAGATGCAGGCGAGAACGGCCGAATTTAAAGAAATGGTCGCAAATGGCACGAGCCTTGATGAGATTCTCCCCGAAGCATATGCCATGGTAAGAGAGGCCACAAGGCGAGTACTCGGCACAGAGCATTACAGAGTACAGCTGATGGGCGGTATCATACTTCATCAGGGCAGGATAGCCGAGATGAAGACAGGTGAAGGAAAGACACAGACATGTCTGCTTCCCGCCTACCTGAACGCACTCACGGGCAAGGGTGTGCATATCGTCACTGTCAATGATTATCTTGCAAAACGTGACTCCGAATGGATGGGGCAGGTGCATTCTTACCTCGGTCTTACGGTAGGCGTGGTACTCGGAGGCATGGAAAATGCCGAAAGAAAGGCCGCATACGACTGCGATATAACATATATTACAAATAATGAGCTCGGTTTTGACTATCTGCGTGACAATATGGTCGTCAGAAAGGAAAATCAGGTTCAAAGGGGACTTGAATTTGCCATTATCGACGAGGTGGACTCCGTGCTTATCGATGAGGCAAGGACTCCTCTTATAATAAGCGGTCAGTCAGCCAAATCCACAAAGCTGTATGAGCTGTGCGATATTCTCGCAAGGCAGCTTGTAAAGGGTGAGGCCACAGAAGTATCCAAGATGGATATGATGATGGGCGAGAAGGTTGAAGAGACCGGAGATTATGTAGTAAATGAAAAGGAAAAGGCTGTCAACCTGACCGCAGAGGGTGTCACGAGAGTAGAACAGTTCTTTAAGATAAAGAACCTTGCCGATCCTGAGAATCTCGAGATACAGCATAATATCATACTTGCACTAAGAGCCCATGCTCTCATGCACAGAGATCAGCAATATGTAGTCAAGGACGATCAGATACTTATCGTCGATGAATTTACCGGACGTATCATGCCGGGCAGAAGATATTCCGACGGTCTGCATCAGGCTATAGAGGCAAAGGAGCATGTTCAGGTAAAGAGAGAGAGCAAGACTCTTGCTACGATCACCTTCCAGAATTTCTTCAACAAGTATAAAAAGAAGGCGGGCATGACAGGTACTGCCAAGACGGAAGAAGAGGAATTTCAGAATATCTACAATATGGATGTTGTTGAGATACCTACGAACAAGCCGGTGCAGAGGATAGATCAAAATGACGCCGTATATAAGACGAAAAAGGAAAAGTTTAATGCAGTAATAGATGCTATCATGCAGGCGCATGCAAAGCAGCAGCCGGTACTTGTAGGTACGATAACTATAGATACTTCTGAGCTCATCTCGAGGATGCTTGCAAAAAAAGGCATCAAGCATAATGTACTCAATGCGAAATTCCATGAAATGGAAGCCGAGATAGTCGCTCAGGCAGGTCAGCACGGTGCGGTCACCATTGCCACCAACATGGCAGGTCGTGGCACGGATATAAAGCTGGACGATGAGGCGAGAGCAGCAGGCGGTCTTATGATCATAGGCACAGAACGCCATGAGTCACGGCGTATAGACAATCAGCTGAGAGGAAGATCCGGCCGTCAGGGAGATCCCGGAGAATCAAAGTTCTATATCTCACTTGAAGACGATCTGATGAGATTGTTCGGATCAGAGCGCATGATGAATGCGTTCAATACTCTCGGAATAGAAGAAGGCCAGGAGATACAGCATAAGCTCCTGTCCAGTGCCATAGAAAGAGCTCAAAAGAAGATAGAGACAAACAACTTCGGCATCAGAAAGAATCTCCTTGAATATGATCAGGTAATGAATGAGCAAAGAGAGATCATATATGCCGAAAGAGCGAGAGTCTTAGACGGCGATTCGATGAGAGATTCCGTGCTTGAAATGATCAAGCTGTCCACGGAACAGATAACGGACAGCGTCATAACGGAAGGCGTATCGAAGAGCGAATGGGACATCGCGGCACTTAATGAGATATTGCTTCCTATCGCACCGATAGGACAGGAGGCATTGAGCAAAGCCATAGAAGAATCGGAAAACAAAAACGATCTTAAAGAAAAGATATCTGCTCTTGCGACTGAAAAGTACGAAAAGCAGGAGGCCGAGATAAGTGAGGTCGCCGATTTCAGAGAGCTGGAGAGAAGCGTATTGCTGAGAGTCATAGACAGGCATTGGATGGATCATATCGATGATATGGACCAGCTGCGCCAGGGCATCGGACTTGCTGCATACGGACAAAAGGATCCGCTGGTCGAATATAAGACAGAGGGATATGAGATGTTTGACGGCATGATAGACGGCATCCGTAAGGATACAACGAGAGTCATGCTGAATGTGAAGGTTCGTGTGGACCAGCAGATAGAAAGGACCGAGGTGGCAAAGCCGGTTTCGACAAACAGGGATGAGTCGGTCAAAGGACCCGTAAAGAGGACAGGCGTAAAGGTTTATCCGAACGATCCGTGCCCATGCGGAAGCGGCCTTAAATACAAGCAATGCTGCGGAAGAAAAGGCTGAAAATATGCAAGCCGAAGGCTTCTTTGGCAGGGCATCTCATGCGGACATGAGATGCAAGAGGCCTAAGCACTTGCGCTGATACTTATACTAATGGCAAATAAATGCAAGGCAATGCCGACGCATATATTTAGATGCCGTACTTGCGGCATGGACAATTATCAAACAGAAAAGCTATATAAAAGAAAGAGGTGATTTTAGTGGTATTGCTTGACCAGATCAAATACGAACTCGGCCAATATTCACAGCCGCTGATCGAAATGGGGGATTCACTTTGACCGCCCTAACAAGGAAAATCGGATCAGTGAGATAGAACAGGAAATGAATTCTCCGACATTTTGGGAAAATGCGGAGAAATCCGGCAACCTTGTAAAGGAATTAAAGAGCCTTAAGGGAGCCATAGAAGGATATGACAAGCTGAAGGGGTCATATGATGATATAGGTACTCTTATCGAGATGGCCGCCGAGGAAAATGATGATGAGCTTGCGGCCGAGGCAGAAGAGGAATTCGCCCAGTTTAAGCTCGATTATGACAAATATCGGATAACGACACTGCTTACCGGCGAATTTGACAAGATGAATGCCATATTGTCATTGAATGCAGGCGCCGGCGGTACAGAAAGCTGTGACTGGGCAGGAATGCTCTACAGGATGTATACGAGATGGGCGGAAAAGAACGGATATACCGTTGAGGTGCTTGATTATCTGGAGGGCGATGAGGCCGGCATCAAATCCGTAAAGATACAGATAAGCGGCGAAAATGCATATGGATATCTCAAGTCGGAAAAGGGCGTACACAGGCTTGTGCGTATCTCACCCTTCAATGCGGCGGGAAAGAGACAGACATCATTTGTATCATGTGATGTTATGCCGGATATAGAAGAAGATCTGGATGTGGATATCGCCGATGAGGATATCCGTATAGATACATACCGCAGCTCAGGCGCCGGCGGACAGCATATCAATAAGACATCGTCCGCGATAAGGATCACGCATATCCCGACAGGCATAGTAGTCCAATGTCAGAACGAGCGCAGCCAGCATAAGAATAAAGACAAAGCCATGCAGGAGCTCAAATCAAGACTGTATCTGCTGCGAAAAGAGGAAAATGCCAAGAACCTTGCGCAGATCAGAGGTGAGGTGACCGAGATCGGCTGGGGCAACCAGATAAGATCGTATGTAATGCAGCCGTATACCATGGTCAAGGATCACAGGACAGGATATGAGACAGGCAATGTAAATGCCGTAATGGACGGTGATCTGAACGGATTTATGAATGAATATCTTAAATTTATAAACAAAGGAGAGAGTAAAGAATTATGATCAATATCGCAATATTAGGCTACGGTGTTATCGGCTCCGGTGTTTACACGGTAATAAACGAGAATCAGGCAACAGTCAGCAAAAGTGCAGGTGATGAGGTACGTGTAAAAGCCGTACTCGATCTCAGAGATTTCCCCGGAAGTCCTGTTGAGAAGGTCCTGACTCATGATGTAAATGACATATTAAATGATGACGAGATAGATATCGTTGTAGAGGTTATGGGCGGCACAGGCGCGGCATACAAATTCGTAAAGGCGGCATTGCTCGCCGGAAAGAGTGTCGTAACATCAAACAAGGCACTCGTAGCCGCATACGGTCCCGAGCTTATACAGATAGCCAAGGAAAAAAATATCAATTTCATGTTTGAGGCCAGCGTAGGCGGAGGTATTCCGATCATCAGGCCGCTCCTTAGATGCCTGAATGCGGACGTACTCCTTGAGATAAGCGGAATATTAAACGGTACGACCAACTTCATCCTTTCAAAGATGTATGATGAGGGCAGCGCATTTGAGCCTACACTTAAGGAGGCTCAGGCAAACGGATATGCGGAGGCAGATCCTACCGCGGATGTAGAGGGAGCCGATGCATGCAGAAAGATTGCCATACTTACGGCACTTGCAAACGGCAGATATGTAGATTTTGAAGATCTCTCATGCAAGGGCATCACGGCAATTACCGATACAGACATAGCTTATGCAAAGGCCCTGAATAAGAAGATCAAGCTTCTTGCCACATCACGTCTGGCAGACGGCAAGATATATGGCGAGGTGGCACCGTGCATGATAGATTCCTCCAATCCTCTATATGCGGTTGACGGTGTCATGAATGCCATCCTTGTAAAGGGCAATATGCTCGGAAATGTCATGTTCTACGGTGCGGGTGCAGGATCGCTTCCTACAGCGTCGGCAGTAGTATCCGATATCATCTGCGAATGCAGACATCTGCACGAGAATCTTCCGGTAGAGATGAAGAGCGAAAAGCTGGATATAGCAGACAGCGGCGAGCTTGCCGACAGATATTTTGTAAGAATGAGTGCGGATACTGTCGTTCCTAAGAGCATCCCGATCGAATGCGAGATTACCATACCGCAGGCACAGGATGAAAAGGCAGTTATCACAGATATGATCACCGGAAATGATCTGAATGCGGCGCTCAGTCAGATGAGTGGAATAATCGGATATATCAAGGTCAGATAAATGATCTTGTATATCGCGGATAAAGGTCACAGAGAGCGGAAAAGATAATTATTTAAGGATCATTGCGGCATTTGCGCGCATTAATATCCGTAAGGGGATGAGACGCATGGCCGCGTCTCATCTCTTTGCATAAGAAAAGATATAAAAGTATGTTTTACGAATCATTTAGCGAAAAGGATACAGAAAGATTGGCCGTCAGATTGGCACAGACACTTCCCGGCGGCACGGTCATATGCCTTGATGGGGATCTCGGCACGGGAAAGACAGCCTTCAGTGCCGGATTTGCAAAGGGTCTCGGTATAAAGACACCCATATGCTCACCGACATTTACCATACTTCAGATATATGAGGAGGGAAGGCTGCCTTTATACCATTTTGATGTATATAGGATATCGGATCCGTCTGAAATGGACGAAGTGGGATTTGATGAATATGCATTCGGGGACGGCATATGCCTGATTGAATTGGGCAGTATGATAGAGGAGCTTCTTCCCGAGGGGACAATATATATAAGATTGGAAAAGGAGCCGGAAAAGGGCTTCGATTACAGAAAAATATACATAATCAAAGATCATCGCGATATTGCGGAGGATATTCAGAGGATTTTATGAAGATACTTGCTATTGAGAGCTCAGGTAATGCCGCATCGGCGGCGATCATGGAAGATAAAGAA
>CAZGVB010000024.1:0-22481 GCA_964528825.1 uncultured Parasporobacterium sp. | reverse complement strand
AAGTCCTTACGGACAGTATCTTATGGCTGTGGCAAATGGTAAGATCAGATATTGATCTGTAAATTTAGGTTCAATTAAACAATCAAAACATTGTCTGATCACTAAGCTTAAAAGATTCAACACCTATATAATCTCAAAAAATGGTATTGACATAAAATGGTTAGCTAAGGAGTGCTATGATCACATATCTTTGTACCGGTTGTGCCGGATTTATAGGCACAAATTTTGTTTATTACATGTTGTCGCATCATGATGATATAAGGATAATAAATCTTGATAAGCTGACATATGCGGGAAATCTTGAAAATTTAAAGGACATAAAAGACAGCGAACGTCATATTTTCATTAAGGGTGATATATGTGACAAGACACTTGTTACCGATATTTTGCATAAATATGATCCTGACAGGATCATAAATTTCGCAGCCGAATCTCATGTTGACAGGTCCATTGAAAATCCGGAAATTTTTGTACATACAAATGTTGCAGGTACATTAAATCTCCTGCAATGTGCAAAAAGATCATGGTTTGACGATATATCGGGGCAGTGGAAAAATGGGAAAAAATTTCTGCAGATCAGTACTGATGAGGTATATGGCAGTCTGGGAGCTGACGGATATTTTACGGAGAGCACACCGATTGATCCGCATAGTCCATATTCCGCATCGAAGGCATCGGCAGACATTTTTGTCAAAGCTTTTTATGATACCTATAAGATGCCTGTAAATATCTCCAGATGCAGCAATAATTACGGACCGTATCAATTTCCCGAAAAATTGATCCCGTTGATGATAAACAATGTCAAATCACATAAAAAGCTGCCTGTTTACGGTGACGGCATGCAAATAAGAGATTGGCTGTATGTGGAGGATCATTGCGAGGCTATCGATCTGATATCTTCATATGGGAAAAACGGTGAAGTATATAATATAGGCGGCCATAATGAAAAAACGAACATATATATTGTAAAAAGGATTATACGCGAGGTAAGCGGCAGACTTGGTGATGATCTTATAAATGATTCTCTTATAGAGCATGTTAAAGACAGACTCGGACATGACAGGAGATATGGTATAGATGCAGATAAGATAAGAAGAAGCCTCGGATGGTATCCAAAGACATCATTCGAGGAGGGCATAACAAAGACTGTCGAATGGTATCTTGAACATGTCGAATGGCTTGATGCGATCACAAGCGGCTCTTATAAGGATTACTACGAAAAAATGTATCATAAAGGAATTGGCAATTTAACATGAGAGTACTTGTAACAGGCGCCTTGGGACAGCTGGGATCTGATTGTATTAAAGAGCTTGCCACGCGTGGTCATGAAGTGATCGGCACAACAAGCGGTATGAGAGCGGACTGCAATATCTCTTATGATATACTGTGCGATAAAAAAGCATTTGATGACGAACATTATCAAAAAGAGCCGTATCGATCAAAAATCTCATATGAGCATCTTGATATAACCGATCAATATGAAGTCAAAAAGCTTTTAGATAGCATAAGACCGGATGCGGTGATACATTGTGCGGCATGGACAGATGTGGATGGTGCCGAGGATGAGAACAATTTTGAAAATGTCTGGAATGTAAATGCCAAAGGGACAGAATATCTGGCAAGAGCGGCGGAGAATATCAGTTCAAAGATGATATATATATCAACCGATTATGTGTTTGATGGGAAGGGTTCATCCCCGCATAGGCCTGATGACAGGGATTTTGCACCATTAAATGTCTATGGAAGATCTAAGCTTGCAGGTGAAACGGCCGTTAGCTCTTTGGTCAGCCGTTTTTTTATTGTACGCACCGCATGGGTGTTTGGCCTAAAAGGCAAAAACTTTGTAAATACAATGATAAAAGCAGCAAAAAAATATGACCACGTCAGGGTGGTATGCGATCAAATAGGTACACCTACATATACTGTAGATCTGGCAAGACTGATCGCCGATATGGCCGCAACGGAAAAATATGGTTTTTATCATGCTGCAAATTGCGGAATAAGCGGCTGCAAATACATTTCCTGGTATGAATTCTGTTGTGAAATATATAAAAAATGCGGCCTGAATACCAAGGTCATACCGGTGACTACGGAAGAATATGGCCTAAGCAGAGCAGAGCGTCCAAAAAACAGCAGACTCGAAACCGATAAACTAAAAAATTCGGGCTTTGAGCCGTTGCCTGATTGGAAAGATGCACTTGAGAGATATTTGAAAGAGATGAATCGTTATGGGGCAGATAATTGTTGAAAAAAATTTAAATGGTATTTTTGGCCTGTGCCTAATCACGCCGACCGTGCATGGAGACGACAGAGGCTATTTTATGGAATCATATAATAAACTGGATATGCTTGATGAGGGAATTGACATTGATTTCGTTCAAGATAATCAAAGTGAAAGCATAAAAGGCGTGCTGAGAGGATTACATTTCCAGATTCATTATCAGCAGGCTAAGCTTGTAAGAGTTATAAAAGGCGAGGTATATGATGTCGCTGTTGATTTAAGAGAAGACAGCGCCACATTTGGCAAATGGCATGGCGAAATTCTCAGTGAAGAGAACAAAAAACAAATGCTGATACCGAGAGGTTTTGCTCATGGCTTTCTTGTATTGTCGGATATTGCGCAATTTTTATATAAATGTGATGATTATTACCATCCGAATGATGAGGGCGGCATTGCATGGAATGATCCCGGTATAGGTATAAAGTGGCCGGGCGTTGAGGGCATTTACAGAGGTACAGCCGATAAGTCGGGCTATTTATTTGACGGCAAACCACTAATAATGAGTGATAAAGATCAAAAATGGCGGGTTCTATGATCAGAAAACACAGCTTGTCTTTGCTGCTTTAGCACATGCACAGTACTGAAAATTGTCTGAATGAAAGATTTGCAGACGATTACCCTGCAGTGACGTCATAGTAATTTTTAAAAGGTTTGATTTGATAATGAATTTATATAGTGATACAATAATTTGTCAAAATATGATCATATAAAATACTTAATCTGAAAAAAGATCAGGAGATCTCTAGATGAAAATTATCATTGTGATAAACTTATATCTGTTTATCTGCGCATGTGCGGGCTTGGTCTATGGATTGGCGGCTATGTATAAAAAGAAAAGGCCGCTGTATTTTAAATTGATGATTTTTCCGATCGCCTGCCTGACTTTTTCAAGAGTCTTCTATTTAACAACGCTTTTGTGCTATGGCAAGCTGCCTGACACATTTAATATCGGTTTCTTGGGATTTGCGGCATTTTTCCTATTTTTATATCTTCCGAATGTAGGCCCTATCGACGGATTGCTGGATGAATCCGATAAAGGCTTCATAAAATACAAGCTTATTGCTTTGATCATTCCGGTCGTTGAACTTGCAATTGCCGTTGTGGCTTATTTCTGCTGCAATGTTACGATATCTGTCCGCATTTCATTTGTGGTATTATCGGCTCTTGCGGGATTCGCCGGATATTTTAATTTAAAACATTTTCTTGTTCCGGATGTTGAAGGCGGAATAATAAGATCACTCAGACAATTCAATCTTGTTTGCATATTGTCAGAAATCTTCACACTTGCGGAAGTGGCTTTTTATTGCTTTGACCTTCAGGTTCCGAAGATCATTGCCGAGATCTTTCTCGGTATTTTGTATGTTGTTTTTCCACTGTTTCTCAATAAGGGGACAAATAAATGGACTCAATGAGTTATATTTTGTTTATCTGCATAGCCGTTCCGATGACAATGATGCTTGTGCCGATCGAAAAGAAATCAAGGAAGATAGTGCTGTCTCTTTTGGCGGGAATGTTTTTATGCTTATTTGTCAGTGAACTGAACGGTCTGCTGCTTCGCATGACAGATTATTCAATGCTTTATCTTACGACGAACATAACGCCTATCACCGAAGAATTTGTTAAGATCCTGCCGGTGATCTACTATGCTTTCTTTTTCTCGGATGATGAAAAATCTATTGTTACGGTTGCATTTGCTACAGGCGTCGGGTTTGCAATGTTGGAAAATATAATCATACTTATGCAGCATATTTCATCGGCTAACTTCCTGTTTGCCATGATAAGGGGATTCAGTTCCGGCCTGATGCACAGCATCACAACGGTATTGATAGCAAATTTTGTTCCATATATACGCAAAAAAAGAAAACTCTTTATTTGCGGAGTCATCTGCTGCTTTAACCTGGCGGTTGTATTCCATTCGATATTTAATTTACTTGTAGAGGCCGATTCTACTGCGGCAAATGTCATTGGATATTTCCTTCCGGTGTCGGTTTATATGATCATTAATATATTTGTATTAAAAAAATTTGTGATCAAAAACAAAAAGAGTTGTCAAAAACAACTGTGATTTTGAGTGGTGGTAAGATATTGCTTAAGATGAAGAGAATATATAATCATATTATGAAAATAATCGGCATAGTGCTGCTGGCTGCCTTAGTGCTCGCCGGTCTGCCTGTGCAAACATATGCGAAGGAAAGTTATATTTCCGATATAACCGTGGCTGTGGGTGCGGACGGGAGAGCAAGCCTGGAAAACAGGGGATATAATGTTCTGTTTCAGGGAATGAATCTTGTTTCGGACGAGGATTCAGCGGTCTTTCTTGGATATAAAACAGGCTATGATGCGGTAACAGATCTTGTCGTTTCGACGCAATGCAGTGACACAGTCTCATATAAAGGTCTCACATATCACTTGGTTTCAGGTACCAGCCTGAATAGCGGTACATATGGGAGATCATTATACTTATATTATACAAAGGACAGCTCTGTGGGAAGCAAGATAACATCACTTGACACAGCATCTGGCTTTTCGGATACGGATGAAGTTATTTCATTGAGAAACGACGGCTCCTCACCCGTACGTATGATTGACGGTACATTGGCAAATATGGATAGCGGGATCGCAAACAGCGAGATATATCTGTTAATGTACAGAAGTGTGAACATCAAACGATATATATCGAATGTTTGTCTTGTCACAGGAAGTACAAAAGCCTCCGCTGTCAACCAAGCCGCATCACTCGGTTGCGATTATTATCTTGATAAGGATATCGGTGGAAGCAGCAGCGTATCCTATATCGCATACCAAAGGACTTCGGATAAAAATAAGGCGCTCACCGGATTTACCATTAAAGACTCCGCTGTACAGACTGAAAATGACGGAAGATCCGGCGCACGCTTGATCGATATTACCGATGGCAGGATTTTTGAAGAAACATTTGAACTGGGAGACTGGGCCGGCGTTTATGCTTCATATGACAGATCTGTTACAAGAAGTTCAAGCGAATACAAAGCTCTTTTGAGAAGCACCGAGGAATGCTCATGTATCCTTGCGGGAAGTCCTGAAATATATGCTTCCTATGAAGGCAGATTCACACTTGAAGATACAGAAGAAAGCACTTCCACGGAAGAAACGTCAGAAGAAATGACAGAAGATGATACATCTGAAAGCTCGGAAGTTGATGCGAAAGATGAATCCGACATCACGGATGAAACGGAAGAAGAGTCCGCGCAGGAGGCAGCCGGGGAGCTGGAGGGTGATGCCGTTGATGAGTTTTTTGATATAGATAAGTCTGAGGATGAAATAACCGAAGAGGAAAGCACGGATACGGAAAGTGATGCGGTTGCATCTGTGATAAACAGCGGAAATATTATCAAGATTGTCTGTATTCTGATCATTATTGCCTTGGCGATTATTGGTGCTTGCATTTACAGAAGAAACAAGAAAAGAAAAGAAAAAGATACAAGCAAATCCCAAAAGGATGTAAAGGGAACAGAGGAAAAAGGAAAAGATGCTTAATAGATATTTAAAGTGTTCGGTTAGTATATTGCTTGCATTTATCATCTCCTTTATCACATGTGTGGATGTTCCTGCCGCATCCTCAAAGAAGACTTACGTAAAGGATATGATCATAAGCTACGGCAATACAGCGAATGAGGCAAAGACGTGGCTTACAAATAACGGTTATGAGATACTTGATTATGATCTGAACGAAGGTGCGGACGATACATTTTCCTCGAAGAGGTCAGTCTATCTGGGATATACAACCACAAATAATGCCGAAGAAGCAATCACTGACATGCGTCTTATGAACATGAAGGGTGGCTACAGTGTTCAGGATTATCAGATTCTCCTGGAGGAACAAAAGGAGAATATAAGATTGTTTATGGATAATTTCATTATTTCCATAAACGAATACAGAGATAATTATAATAAGGGACAGGGCAGAGCCATATCCGCGCACGACTTGCTCAATCTTCTTTATGACGATGATACAGACCAATATATGGGCGACCTGCTTCTAAAAAAAGTTAAAGAAGAGTATAGCGATGAGGAGTGGAACGCACTTTCTGCGGACGAACAGGCAAAGATCGCGGATATGACAACTATACTTATGCAGGCAAATTCGGATGCAGTGCTCAGTATAGAGCAGATAATTGCCACGGCAACAGATGATGGTGATAAGCTTTGGATCGAGAGATATGAAGAAGCCGAAACATATGATGAGATGCTTGAAAATCTTGTGAACAGCCAAAATCTTTCGGTAAGTGAGGCGGAAAAGCAACTGGCTGCCGAGTATGATGATGATGCAAAGAATATCGCATCAAAGTTTAAAGATTATAATGAATTCTTGGAAAATTATACAAATGCAGACCTCTCATTTGCGAGCACCGAAGAGGAAATAGAAGCATATGATGAAGCGAACGAAGACTTTGATACAGCAAACTGGTTCGCCGCAGGAACACAATACGAGGTCTTGAATCAATTAACAAATGATGAGATATCTCTCCTTGAGCTTATAACAAACGATGATTATGACATACAAAATGATGACAGATATATGCTGTATCCGTTTGTCGCATCGTTGACTGACGGTCAGAGAGCCTGTCTTGATTTTGTAACCATGTATCAGATTGTTTCGATGGGCATTAACGACGATGAGGCAGTAAAGGAAACACTGGAGACCTATGATTTCGGTACACTGGAAGGTGAGAAGAATTCTATATATGACGGTGTTGACCGTTCCATTTTCAGTGACAGCGTAGCACTTACAAATGAGGCACTCAGGCTTCAGGCATCAAGCGGCAAAAATGCCGTTCAGAGCATGGGCGATTACATTTCTGTAACATCTTATGTTCTGTATGGTTTCTTCGGTTTCTCTGTTGCATGTATGGCTGCTTCTTGGGGTTTAAGCTCATACATGAAGCATCTGGCAGAATATTTGCCATGGGATGCGAGGACGTTTGAAGAAAATGCAGTCATTGCCTTGGATAGGGCGCAGCGTGCTTATACAGAAGAAGCAGAGAAGGCACTTACAAAAGAATACTACAGATTGGTTGCTTGTCGTGACAGAGCAATCAGAAATTCTGAATTAGCAAAGGTATGGACAAAATATTTTTACTATGCCGGCATTGCCTTGACAGCCGTATCTGTCATTATGATGGCTGCTTCCTTAGTGACTACATATATTGATCTTCGGGAATATTATAATACTGAATTTACTCCGATCCCCACATACATAGTGGATGAAAGCGTAAACGAAGACGATGAAAAGGTATATACATATTATACTGCGGTGAAGTGCAATCGCATTGATGCGGGGATGGTGACGGATGCTGTAAAGCTGTTGGATGATCTCGGGGATCTGAACGGCGATGTGGGCAGACAATGGGTTGCACTTTATACGACAAAAGATAAGGCGGCCGGCAATCCGATAACCACAGATTTTACGGTACAGTATAACAATACAAATCTTCCCGATGAGGATTGCAAGGTATTGTCTATGTTCGGTGAAGACAGTGTCCAGAATCTGACTAATGAGCAATCTGGTTATACATATGATGATGACAAAAACGGAATATATTTGTTTTTTAATACAGATGCAAATGCATTTGCTGCAAGTATATTTACAAAAGGAAGTTATATCATTGTAAGTGCTGCAGCTGCGATCGTTGTTGGCATCGCGGCTTTTGTCGGGGGTATGAATTTTCAAAAGAAAAGGAAAAGAAGGGCATAAATATGTTGAAAAAATACTTTAAACCGGTTGTCAGCATGCTGCTTGCTGTGGTTATCTCGTTTATCACATGCGTGAATGTTCCTGCTGCGTCCTCGAAGAAAACTTATGTAAAGGACGTGATCATCAGCTATGGCAACACAGCCGATGAAGCAAAGGCGTGGCTTACAAATAATGGTTATGAGATACTTGATTATGACCTGAACGAGGGCGCGGATGATACGTTTTCAACGAAAAGGTCAGTCTATTTGGGATATACAACCACGGATAATGCCGAGGAAGCCATCACAGACATGCGTCTTATGAATATGAAGGGCGGTTACAGCGTACAGGACTATCAGATCCTTCTTGAGGAACAGAAGGAAAATATAGAGCTGTTTATGGACAATTTTATTATTTCCATAAACGAATATAGGGATAATTATAATAAAGGGCAAGGAAGAGCCGTGTCTGCACATGATCTGCTCAATCTTCTTTATGACGATGATACAGAACAATATATGGGCGACTTGCTTCTCAAAAAGATCAAAGAGGAGTACAGCGATGAGGAATGGAACGCACTTTCTGCGGAAGAACAGGCAAAGACAGCAGATATGACTACTATCCTTATGCAGGCAAATTCGGATGCTGTGCTCAGCATTGAACAGACGATTGCCACGGCAACAGATAGCGGTGATAAGCTTTGGATAGAAAGATACGAAGAAACCCAAACATACGACGAAATGCTGGAGGATCTGATGAGCAGTCAAGGTCTCACTGTCAACGAGGCCGAAAGGCAGCTTGCCGCCGAATACGATGATGATGCAAAGGCAATAGCATCAAAATTTGAAGACTATAAGATCTACTTAGAAAACTACACAGAAACAGATATTACCCTTGCAAATACAGTGGAAGAAGTAGAAGCATACCAGCAAGAGCATGAGAATTTTGACGAAGCTAACTGGTTTTCTGTCGGTACACAGTACGAACTCATAAATCAGTTAATGAATGATGATATTTCACTGCTTGAACTTATAACAAGTGATGATTATGACACGCAGGGTACGGACAGCTACATGCTTTATCCGCTTGTAGCATCCTTGACCAAGGGACAGAGAGCTTGCCTGGATTTCTTGCCTATGTATCAGCTTATAGCATTGGGTATCAACAATGATGAATCTATGGAAAAAGCTATGGAAGAGACGGACGTTGAATCTTCAGATTCATTGAAAACATCTATTTATGATGGAGTTGACCGTACCATCTTCAGTGATGACGTTGCACTTACAAATGAAGCACTCAGATATCAGGCATCAAGCGGTACAAACGCAGTTCAGACCGCAAGCAGTGCTATTTCCACTACTTCTATAGTATTGTATGCGGTATTTACTGTTTCAGTTGTAGCTACAGCAGCATCGTGGACGGCAAGTCATTATATGAGAACTTTCGGCCAATCAAAATGGCTTGAATATGTCGAACTTGAAAACGCTACAAGAGGATTAAAGAATGCAAGGGAAAAGATGCTTTCTCTCAAAGACTGGACTGGTTATGATAATACCAGGCAAGAATATTTTGAGTCTATGGCTAATACGAATAAAGCGATCCGTTCTGCGGGAACAGCGAGAAATTGGATGAAATATTTCCATTATGCCGGCATAGCCATGACTGCTGTATCTGTTGTTTTGATGTTAGCGTCACTGTGGAGTACTTATAACGATCTGCAGGAATATTACAATGTGGAATTTACGCCGATTCCTGCACGCATGGTGGACGAAAGTGTAAATGAAAATGATGAAAAGGTTTATACCTATTATATTCCTGCAAAATGCAACCGTGCAGATGCCAAAATGGTAACAGATGAGACAAAGCTTCTTGGAGATTACGGGGATTTGAACGGTGATGTGGGACGCCAGTGGGTAGCTTTATATACAACAAAGGATAAAGCAGCGGGCAACCCGATCACAACAGATTTTACGGTGCAGTATAATAATACCGCTTTACCAAACGAAGGATGCAACGTATTGTCTATGTTTGGTGAAGACAGCGCGCAAAATCTTACAAATGAGCAGTCGGGATATACATATGATGATGACAAAGACGGAATCTATATGTTCTTTAATACGGATGCAAGTGCCTTTACCGGAAGCGTATTTACAAATAGTATATATCTTCTTGCAAGTGTAGCTGCAGCCCTTCTTGTCGGAGTGGCGGCTTTCTTCGCCGGTATGGCAGTTCAAAAGAAAAAAAATAAGATAAAGGAAGCGTGAAGAGATGATAAAAAAATATTTTAAAGAGATGGTGAGCCTGCTATTGGTTCTGGCCCTCACATTAGGTACATGTACTAACGCCTTTGCTGCATCATCAAAAAAGACTTATATAAAAGATGTGATCATAAGTTACGGCAAGACAGCGGATGAGGCAAAAGCATGGCTTACCGACAATGGATATGAGATATTCGATTACGATCTCAATAAGGGCGCAGATGACACTTTCTCAACGGCAAGAGCGGTCTATCTTGGCTATACTACTACCGATGATGCGAATGAGGCAGTCACCGATATGCGTTTAATGAACATGAAGGGCGGCTACAGCGTACAGGATTATCAGATCCTTCTTGAGGAACAAAAGACAAATATAAGGGCATTTATGGATAATTTCATCGTTGCCATAAATGAATACAGAGACAATTATAAAAAAGGACAAGGCAGAGCAGTATCCGCACACGATTTACTTAATCTGCTTTATGATGACGATACAGAGCAATATATGGGCGACTTGCTGTTAAGCAAGATAAAAGAAGAGTATTCAGACGAGGAGTGGAACGCACTTTCCGGCGACAAGCAAGCAAAGATTGCCGATATGACAACCATCCTTATGCAGGCTAATGCCGATGCGGTGCTCGCTATCGAAAATATCATTGCCATGGCGGCAGATACTGATGAGAGCCCTTGGACAGAACGCTATAATAGCGCAGCAACCTATGACAATATGCTTGACGAATTGATGGATAGCCAAAATCTAACTGCCAATGAGGCCGAAAGGCAACTGGCTGAAAAATATGACGAAACAGCGAAAGCAATAGCGGCGAAATTCGTGGATTATAAGACTTTTCTCGAAAATTATACCAATGCAGAGATAGATTTCTCATCATCTGCGGAGGAAGTTGATACATATCAGACGGCCCATGAGGATTTTGATTATACCAACTGGTTCGCGGCAGGTACTCAATATGAGCTGCTGTCAAGGCTCACTAATGATGATGTCTCCCTTCTTGACCTGATTACATGTGATGACTATGACATTCAAAATGACGATAGGTATATGCTCTATCCCCTCGTCTCAGTGCTTAGCGAGGGACAGATAGCTTGCATTGACTTTTTGTCCATGTATCAGATTGTTGCGATAGGCGTTAACAACGATGAATCTGCGATGGAGACAGCTGAGTCATATGAGCTTCTTTCCGGAGAAAATGACGAGGTATCTATTTATGACGGGGTCGATCGTTCAATCTTTAACGGTGATGTCGCCTTGACCAATGAGGCATTGCGACTTCAGGCCGCTTCCGGTAAAAATGCCGTTGATACCGCGTGGGATCATGTTTCCGAAACGTCATATATCTTATATGGTGTTTTTGGCTTTTCACTTGCTTGTACAACGGCTATGTGGATATATAAATCTAATTCCGCATTGTCACGGATCGCTCAGGAACTGGAATGGGAGGCCTCCGGTTATTTTGACCTGGCAGACATTGCAAAGGAAAAAATGACAGTTGCCGTGTCCGATGCGAAAAGGGCAACGTTGCAAAACTCTATTAACGAGAACATGGCAAAGGGCAACGATATTATGCGTCAGGCATCAAGCAAAGCGACAATGGGAAGATACATGCAGGCAGCAAGCATAATAATGACCTGCGTAACAGTCGCTCTTCTTGTATACTCTGTGTATAGCACTTATAGTGATCTGCAGGCATACTATAATACGGAATTTACGCCGATACCCATGCGCATGGTGAATGAAAGCACAAATGAAAACGATGAAAAAGTCTACACGTATTATACCGCCGCAAAATGCAATCGTGCTGATGCAGGAATGGTGACGGATGCAACCAAAATTCTCGGAGATTATGGTGATTTAAACGGTGATGTCGGAAGACAGTGGGTTGCCCTGTATACAACCAAGGATAAGGCTGCGGGTGACCCGATCACTGCCGAACTCAAAGTACAATATAAGGACTCAAGCTTACCAAATGAGGAGAGCACGGCTCTGTCAATGTTCGGAGAAAACAGCGCGCAGAATCTCACTAATGAGCAGTTGGGATATACCTATGATGACGATGAAGGCGGAATTTATGTATTTTATAATACAGACAAAAGTGCCTTCGCCGGCAGCGTATTTTCAAACAACAGCTACGTTTTAATAAGTGTAGCGGCTGCTGTCATTGTAGGCGCAGCGGCTTTCTTTGCCGGTATGGGTGTTCAGAAGAAAAGAAATAAGAGAGAGGCAAAGGCTTAAGATCAACTCAAGGCCGCTGTAAATATATTATTTGTCCTTACTGTTAATGAGATGAAATGCCGTACCTCGGCACAAAAGGCAACGATAATGATTTTGATGAAATTTAAAAAATTTATATGCCTTGCAATGATAATTTCATTGTCTGTGGTGTTATACATCCCCGTCCATGCGGAGGATGTCTGTGCCACGGTCAGCACGAGTGATTCGGAGACATCCTATACCTCATTTTCGGATGCATGGAATAAAGCAGTCGAGCTTGGAAAAAGCAGTGAAGTCACTTTTAAGCTTAATAAAAACTGGAAGGCCGATGAGTCAGGTTCACTCGGCAGCGGTGACGGCTTCAAGAACGGAGCGCTGCGCTATTTAAGTGAAAATAATCTGACTCTGGATCTTAACGGCTATTGTATTGACAGGAATCTTTTTAAGCCTACGACCGGCGGAGCCGTCATATATGTAAGCTCAAAGATGACAATTATTGACTCAAGAAGCGGAGAATACACTTATTCAAATCTCTTCAAGGGCGGTGCTATTCTAAATGGAGCAAGCGAGGCACGTGGCGGCGGCATAGTAGTAAGCGATAAGGCCGAGCTTAATTTCAATGGCGGAACGATACTCAATTGCATATCTTCTGATGACGGCGGTGCGATAAGTGCCTTTGGCTCTTTGGCTGTGGTGAATGTAAACGGTGGTTCATTTTATGGCAATCGTACATATGATTCATCAGGTGAATGCTGCGGCGGTGCGATTTACATATGCAAGGGAACTGCAACAATACGCAATGCCGTCTTTGAGGGAAATTATGCCGAGGATAACGGCGGAGCAATCTATATCTATGATGGTGAGCTTAATATAGACTCGTCCTCATTTTATTCGAACTCTTCTATTGAAGAGGGCGGAGCAATATTTCTTGGCGGTTCTGCCGAGACAACCATCAAAGACAGTCTGTTTTCACAAAATTCCTCTACAGATGATGATGGAGGTGCGGTATTTTGCGATTCGGGAGACGGAACATATTTTTATGATTGTAAGATGAACTACAATCACTCGGCATCAGAGGGCGGTGCAGTGCATATAAATGACGATAAGGTATTTATTATCGGCGGAGAGTATCAATACAATACAGCAAGTGAGCACGGCGGAGGCATATATGTTGACAGCCTGGATGATATAAATGCTTCCGGCAAGCTGATAATCAAGGACAATACTGTAAATGGCAAAGCAAACGATCTCTGCCTTCAAGACGGTTCCGCATCTACAGCATATCTGTATTGCGGCGGATTCTACGAGGGATCGTCCATATGGCTGTGCTCAAGTGATGATGATTCGAGGCTTGCGATAAAGAATATAGATAAATTTCAATATAATAATTATATCCATTTTGACGAAGGATTTTCACAGGATAAGGTAGAATCCTCCTCGATCAGCAGTGAAAATGTCCGCGCGATAGCCACGACGCTCGGTAATGGAAATATATTTTTTATCATAGCATGCGTTATCGCGATTGCCATTTTTACATTATTCGTGATATGTATCAAAAAAAAGAGAAGGGAAGCAAAATAATATGATTGTCAACAAAAAAATATTATCTCATTTTTTTACTGCTTTCATTTCTTTGATTTTGGTGATCGCGTTGTCTTTTTGCGATATAGGTCCCTTATATGTTAAGGCTGCCGAAGCAGAAGAAGCGGCAGAAGAAACTGCAAAATACATATCCGAGATTGAGGTATTTAGCGGTAATTCATTAAATGATGCCGTGAAAAAATGTGAATCTGCAGGATATATTGCTGTCAAAAATAATATAAACAGATCAGAAGACGGAGATGACGAGGACAACGGCATATTTATCGTCGGCTATAAGACGACGGATGATCCGGAAGATGGAATTACTGATATATCTCTTTTGCAGATGAACAGCGGATATCAGGATTATACATACGGCGATATTGCCGAAAGAGCAATGGAAAAGCTTGGTAATATTCCGACTGAGCTGTCATATGCAATAGATGAGTTTTCTGACAATTACAGCAGCGGCAGCCCTGCTGCAATAGCCGCGGTTAAGGTATTGAATTGCTATCATGTCGACGAGCTTGACAATATGAAGCTTGGCGACTATATGGTCAGCGGCAATTGTAATATTGATTTTGTAAAGAAGATACTTACGCGTTCCAATACTGCTGTTGTATCCGCATTTTGCAATGCTCTTGTCGGCGGCGTTGCAGACTATGGAGACGATAATTGGGCAGCAAGAGTATCATCCTCTCAAGTAAAGGAAGATCTTGCCGATGCCGATAATGAAAAAAGGCTTGATATACAATATAAAGTTCTTGCAAGTGAGCTCGCAGAAAGCCTTCAGTCTTTCGCAGCAAGCTTTAATGCCGCATCTGCGCGTTATCAGGAAAATAATGGCAAGCTTGAGGCAGTAGACTCTGATGAGAGTGAGACAGAGATGTCCGAAAAGACCGTTGAGGATATGACTAACGGCGGCGAGGTCAACAGTTCAGATGGTGACGCATTCTTCCTGTATGCTTATGATGTAATGAATCAATATTATTATGATGAGACAACAAAGCTTGGGGATTATATTGTTTCTCTCGGAAATTCATCGTATGACGAAACAGCAAGCTTAAGAAAAATTTATCCGCTAGTTGACAGCCTTACAGATGGCCAGGTTGCTTTAATGAGACTATGCGGTATAGCCTCCATGGCAATTTATCTGGTAAATGGTTCGGGACTTATTGATGAGGCTGAAAAACAGGTCGATGCCATAAAGGATGATATAAGATCAAATCTGGGAACCGACAGCATGTCTATATGGATAGGTACGGATCAGACTATATACAATCAAAAGGTAGCTGTTACGGCCGATGCATACAGAGCCAACTCGGCAGGACAGATATATAATACATTGACATCTCCTGACGACGTTGACAACTTTCTTTCTGAGGCCTATTCAAAGATTAATATAGCCTCACTCGTGATCGGTATTGCATGGGGAATCACATACTTGGCCACAACGGCAATAAACGCATTCGCATTCACCGCCGTCTTTACAGGCTCACTTAGCATGTGGGCTACGTGCTGCGTGGGTATAGGATCAGGTGCACTCGGCACCATATTCGGTGTCCTAGGCTGTGCGGCAATAGTTTTGAATTATATTGCTCTTGCGGCTCTGGTCATTGTACTTGTTGCTCTCTTGGTAAAATATATCTGGGATATGCTTACAGATGATGATTCAGAGAGCTTTACACAGATTCCGTCAGTTATCTTTGATGTGGTAAATAACAGATATGTCAGATATGATGCCGTGGAGCAGGACGGAAATCCGGCCAATATCAACGGTGACAATGCTAGAAGATGGAATGCCCTTTATACGACGAAAAGTAAATATGCCGGTGATCCGATTCAATCGTCACAGATCAATGATCTTATCACAGTACAATATAACAATAGTACTACACCGCAGGGGTACAAGCCAGTAAAGTGCTTTGGTGAAGTCTCCGCTGCCAATCTTAATGCAAATTCAAAATCAGATTCATGTGCGGTCTACATGTATTGCCGCACTACATCCAATGTGATAAATGAAGGTGAAAGCTCTGAGGAAGAGAGCGATGATACTGCAACAGTACAAAATGATGCAAAGTATATTTCCAAGCTTAAGCTTTCCGTTGAAGACACTGAGACAGCCGCAAAGGCAGCCCTTACCAAGTCGGGATACTATACTTTAGATGTGAATCTGACTCCGGCAACCGATAAATATACATATGTCGGTTATGCTACAACGACCAATCCGAACGACGCCGTGACAGATATAAGAATTTCGGCAAGAAATTCATCGGATGCATTCCTTTTCGGCAACGCATCATATACCTCGTGCGGAACAACACCGACAGGTGATACACTCTATTATACTTCATATAAATCAGCCGGATCGCCTGTTCTTGCTGACCTTTTGGTCAAGTATTCTCTTGATGATATTCCGGAAGGATATGAGCCTGTAAATATGTTCTGCGGCGGGAATGCTTTCAACTTTAACACAGGCAGTGAGGTCGACAATGTAGTCTTTAGTTCACACAGGGCTCAGCTATTAGAAGATTGGGATGACAAAAAGATATATCTGTATTTTAAGCCGTCAGTGTCATATACCGATGGAGAGGAATATATATCCGGCATTGTGCTTGTTGCTGGCAATGACAATAATAAACTTGGCAATACGGCAGATGATTACATCAAGGATCTTGGATTAAAGAAATTCGATCTCAGTCTGACACATGCTCTTAAATTACGGCTTCCGGATGAAAATACAGGCTATCAGCAGATTGAGCGGTGGGAAAATAATATAGAAACATATATATGCTATACAACCACGCATAATCCATATAGAGCTATCTACGGTATACGCTCATATACATCCGCTCCCGGCAATTATTCTGTTCCTGCTTACCTGGGAACGGCTGCAAACGGTTCTTATGCCGTTTGCGATGTTATGTTTTCATTGCCTCATGCAGCATATGAATATACAAAGAGTACAAAGGATTACTCTTACCGAAGAGGTATTTATGAGACACATTCCTATCAATTTGCAAGTGCCAGCGGATCTATGACAGGAATAGAGCAGTTGACAATAACTACGGCGCTTACCCCGGAAGATTATGAGGACGTTTCGTGGTCAAGCAGCAATGGCCGCGGCAAGGGATTGTATGTTCTCGGCCCTGTAGAGGGCGGCACACCGATGACATTGAATGATATTGTTGTCTCATCAGATTCACAGACACCGGAGGGCTTTGTAAGCGTTCAGGATTTCAAGACACCAAATCGCACCGATCCGCATAATCTCGGTTATAGTACAACAAATTCAAAATATATAATGAGCGGAGAAAGCCTTACACCTGTATATATATATCAAAGACAGGAGACTCCGAAACAGAAAAAATACATTTCTTCAATCTGCGTTTCAACTTATACCCTAAGCGGTGTCGCAGGAGATAATCTTTCTGAGTATGATGATGCAACGAAGAAACAAATAAATGCAACCGGCAGTGAATATTGTATTCAAAATCTGCTGTCAAAATGTACCGACGAGATCGTTCAGGCAAATATCGCACTTGATAAATCTCAGACATTCTACGGCAATGCAAAGGCGACGCCGAGCACAGTTTCGTATATAGGTGTTTCTCGAACTGATTCACAGGCCGCGGCTATTACAGGAATAATAAGATATGTTACAAACAGAACGGATGCACCTGCAACGATAACGGTAGGAGGAGTGGGCTATACTAAGGCCGGTGACATGATACCTGATCCAAATGGATCATATTACCTTTATTACACGACATCAGCAGGTGCTAATCCGGGTATGCCGATAACGGATATCAGTGTCAGCTCGGATGTGTTTGAAGCAAATTGTGCGACCGCAATGTCTACAAATTCAGTTGATGATGCAAATGGCACAAAGGCGACTCTTTACGGCGACGCAAAAGAATCATCCTATATTCATATGAGCTATGTTGATACCGCTACGATGATGGGTGCGATCTATATAGGTCATGGCAAGACAAAGAAGGAAGCGCAGGCGAATCTGCTGAGCCTAGGCTGCAATATATGTGTAGATATGGATATCAACCGCAACACAGGAGGAGAATATATATATATCGGTTATTCAAGATATACACTTAGATCAAGTGAAATAAAAAAAGGTGTTGCGAAATTTGCAGTAAGGGATATTATTTTGACTGTCGGTCAGGAACATCAAAAATCAATAACCATAGACGGCGTAACATATACAAGTGCGAGAGATGAATATACAACCGTGGCAGGTTATGACGGAACGAAGGCCGTATCTCTCAATACGGGAACAGGCGGAAAACAGATCTATCTATATTATACTACGCAAAGTACGAAGGAAACAGCTTATCCGATTGCAAAGCTGGGGCTTGCCTGCAGAGATTTTGGCATGATCAATGATGATTCAAATACGTGGGAACATGTATTTGATGTTAATGGTAATAGGGTAAATCTTAATGAAGGAGCCATTGCCACGATTGATGACGGAGATCATATCACAGACAATAGAATATACCTTTATGCGAGCCGTACTGATAATGCTGTCAAAGAGGATCGCAAGGTAGATATGAACGCTGTCAACAATGAATTTGTAGCCTATGATGTCTATATGAAGGGGGAATAAAACGTGAAAAAAGCAAAAAAAATGCTGGCATTCGTTTGCGCAATGTGCATTACTGCTGTTACAGCCATTTCACATCAGGCCCTCGCAGACAGTACAGATGCAGACAATGTAAGTAAATATGTATATACAATAAATGTCAAGGTAAACAATCCCTGCAATTCCACTGATATGGATAAAGACGACGTCAATGTGCTGTATTTTGATTACTATTACAATGGTCAAAATGGATATCAAAGCGAAAAGAAGGAGAGCTTTGATATGTCATGGAATGGAAGCAGCAACAAAAATGCGGATTTTTTAAAAAAACATTTTATAAGATCAAATGACGATTCCTATATCACAAGCTATGACGTGACACTGCCCGGCAAGCTGAACAGGATCTATATAAAGCTGAATATGGATGGTGGCGAGCGATTATCGTTTGAAATTACGAGTATATACTGTAATGGTAAAAGGATTAACAGCAATACAGATTATGTTTCCTCGGCTTATAATGATTCGACAGCGACCATATATTGCTCCATGGAAAAATCTGTCATAGATGCGGAAAACTCGCCTTATTTCGAGAAGTACGAGGATCTCGAAATTTCTGAAAAAACGATGAACAGTATTGCAGGTGGCAATGGAGATTTTAAAAGCTACATTGGCCAGTTTAAAGATCAATATAATGCGATCATCGATACAGCTGTACTCAAAAATTGTATTGTTTCAGCTGACGGAGATATCAATCAGTCATATTCTCATCATGACGAGGAGAGTATGTACAAATATACCTTTTATTTCAATGTAGAGAATCCCATTGATCTTGGCAACGCAGATTATGATGAGGTTGAAACATTTTATATCGAGATAAGCTATGTTGACCAAAATGGCTGTGGAGATGCTAAAACATACAAGCTCGATATGTCATACAGCTCGGATCTGAAGCGTAATCTGAACCAGCAATATCTGAGCTACTTTGAGACAGATGGAGATGACGGCTATAAAACTCACTTTTCAGTCTGGGTCCCGGGAATAATCACCGAGGTAAGAAGTAAACTGAATATGAGCGGTGAAAAGCTTTACGTTTACTTTGAGAAAATCACCCTTGGATCGATGGCGGTAAATACCAACAGAGACTATGTGTCGTCGATATATTATGATTCTGATGCAAAAATAAAATGCAGCGTTCCGTCTTCACAGATTGCTTTGGATAAGAAAAGCCTGCCTGAAAAATACAGTACAGACATGACCGATCAATACGGTGCCATAGTGTCTGAAGCCTTGTTTAACAAGGCAAAAGAAGATACGCAAAGATATCTCTATCATCAGTAAAATAGTTATCATATAGGTACTATATGATAGACTGTTTGATGGTTGATCCAAGCCATCAAACGTGGAGTTATAGGACAAAACGGAGTTATAAGACAAAACGTGTTGATGGCTAATCCCAGTCATCAACACGTTTATTACATAGCAAGTACATAAACATAAAAACGGTTGAAATAGTCTTAAACTATTTCAACCGTATCTATGCGGAAGATGGGACTTGAACCCACACGAGCGCAATGCCCACAAGATCCTTAGTCTTGCTCGTCTGCCAGTTCCGACACTTCCGCAGATCAGTTCTTCAACCGAACAGATGGTATTATACCATGCTGATTTTTAAATGCAATCTTTTTTTGGATTTTTTTATGAAAATATTCTTTTATGAAAGACTGACATATCACAGAAGAATTTATTAGCAAGATTTCACAAAAAATATTTTCTTTTTAATTTTGGTATAGTATTTTTTTAAAGATAGTGATATATTGCGAATGGAAGTAAGAATTGAGAGGTTCTTGTTTTCCAAGTAATATATACAGACAGATTTCCTGCATCACATTCAAGTTTCTTAATTCTAAGCCTTATCTGTAATATGAACTTGTTATGTAAGCTCATTCAATTGCTGTAAAGCATCAAAAAGGTAATCATGTAAAATCAAATAACAATATTAGGATTTTAAGGTTTTAGATACTCTAAGATTTTAGGATTTTAAGATTGGTCTTTAGGACAAGAAGGATAGTTCTTGACAGTTCTTAGTAACTGTATTAATATACAGTAAAACGAACATATGTTTGCAGAGATCTGTTCTGTATATAGATATGATTGGATTTTGTACTTGGCGATACATCCAGGTTGAATATAACAATTTGTTAGATATCATCTTGTAAGTCCAATGATAAGATTCAAACCGATAAAGGAGGCAAAATGGAAAAGAGCGAGAAACAAAAGGCGCTTGATGCGGCTGTTTCCAAGATTGAAAAGGATTTTGGCAAAGGCGCCATTATGAAGCTTGGTGAAAAGACTTCCATGGAAACAGATACTATATCTACCGGCTCGATAAGTCTTGATAAAGCACTCGGGGTCGGCGGCATACCCAGAGGAAGGATTGTTGAGATATTTGGCCCTGAGGCCAGCGGTAAGACTACTTTGGCGCTGCATATTGTCGCTGAGGTTCAAAAGACCGGCGGTGTAGCCGGATTTATTGATGCCGAGCATGCTCTTGACCCTAAATACGCTCATGATATCGGCGTCGACGTAGATAATTTATATATTTCACAGCCGGATTACGGTGAGCAAGGACTTGAAATAGCTGAAACCATGGTAAGATCCGGGGCTATTGATATCATTATTGTCGATTCGGTCGCAGCTCTTGTTCCAAAGCATGAGATAGATGGTGAGATGGGTGATGCTACAGTAGGCGCTCAAGCGAGATTAATGTCTCAGGCTCTTCGTAAGCTTACAGCAATAACATCAAAAACGAAATGCACCATTATATTCATAAATCAGCTTAGAGAAAAGATAGGTGTTTTTTATGGTCCGTCGGAGACAACTACAGGCGGAAGAGCCTTAAAATTCTACGCCTCCGTGCGAATTGACATAAGAAGAATAGAATCTATAAAATCGAGCGGTGATGTGATAGGCAATCGTGTGAGGGCAAAGGTTGTAAAGAATAAGGTTGCTCCTCCGTTCAGGGAGGCGGAATTCGACATAGTATTTGGCGAAGGCATATCTGCTGTCGGCGATATCCTCGATCAGGCTGTTGAATTCGGTATCATTAACAAAAGCGGAGCTTGGTATTCGTTTAACGGTGAGAAGATAGGACAGGGTCGTGAAAATACAAAAGCATATCTGAAAAGTAATCCTGATTTTTATGAATCTGTCAAGGCAAAGGTCAGGTCTTTACTCGGATTTGACGGTGAAACGGATAAAAATGCTGTTTTAACGAATGATAGTAAACAAAGTCCTTCAATTGTCGAAACTGATAACAAGATGGCTGAGATCAATCCGGACGATCTTGATGTAGATTGAATCAAACAGACACAAAATAGCAAGTTAGACACAAAATAATAAGAATCGATCTATCACATCATAAAAAAGACTTATTGATATGACAATTTAGCATAATGCTGATCATCAATGAGTCTTTTTTTATTCTAAGAAAATTTAACCGGAAAGATATTATAAATAAAAAATATAAATATCCAACAAAAAAACTTGTTAAATTCTCATTTATCTTGTAAAATGTTATCAACGTGTCGTTTTCATCGGCAACTTTAAATTGGAGGTTTTTGTATATGAACGTTTACAAAACAGAAAATGTAAGAAATGTAGTTCTCCTTGGTCACGGAAGCGCAGGAAAGACTTCATTAGCTGAGGCTATGGCTTTTACAACCAAGATGATTTCAAAAATGGGATCGATCGCTGAGGGAAATACCGTAAGTGATTTTGACAAGGAGGAAATCAAGAGAAAATTTTCAATAAACTCCAAT